>CANGIF010000035.1 GCA_947453885.1 Flavobacteriaceae bacterium | reverse complement strand
TTAGGGAACGTGCGCCTCGTCACGATCAAAAAAACATTTTTCACACAAAAGAATCTTTTGAAAAACAAAAATGACCAAAAATGAAAATCAAAATTGGTCATTTTTATATTTTTTGCCAAAAAGTAAGGTTACTTCTGAATTTGCCTTTCTAATTCAAGAAACTATTTAATTACTGCTTGTAGATAGTAATTAAAAATTGCTAAATCAAAATTGCAGATAAATTTATGGTGTTACTTTTAATTTGAAATTGAATCTTTTTAATTTTTCTTTAGCTACACTATCATTGAACTCTTTAATATAATTAAAAGCTTTGTTTACATTGAATGGAAATAGCATATAACTATCATTTGCTAATTTTTCTGAAACTTCCTTATTCAAAGGTTGCATCCAACTTGCAATTTGTTTCAATGCTTCTTTTTTATTTTCTATAAATCCAAAAATGATACCTTCATAGCCATTTGACATGTAAACTTGTTCAGCGTCAACTACAACTTCGTTTGGGTCTTTTTTATCTTGTTTTAAAAAACATCTTGCATAAACAACAATGTTCCCGTGCTCAATGACCCCATAGATTCTACCTTGAAAAACCCTCCAAATAAAACCACGAGAGTCTCTAAAACCCCAGTATGTGATTTTTGTTGCAGGATACATTATGTTTTTACCGTCTTTGGTAAAAATAACTTTGTTTGAATCATTAGCACCAAAAGTGCCAACATTCAAGACTTTATTGTTTTGATAATCTTGATATGTTTCAAAAAAACCTACTTCAACTGATTCGTTTTGTGCAAATAAACCATTAAATATTAGTAGAAAAAAAATCGTGACAATTAACTTTATTTGTTTCATAATGCATTAATTAAAGGAGATTAAATAAATTATTTTTTATTAAGCCATCCATTTAGTAAATCTTTTGCTTTGGTTTTTACTTCTTCTTTAGCTTTAGTTTTAATTTCATCTTTACTCGTTGGAATAATAGTTTTTGATGTGTCACCAGGTTTTTTGTTTTTATTAATTAAATTTCCTAAAGCAGATGTTCCTTGTTGAATCAATTTGTCTTTTTGTTGTTTTACCAATTGTGAGGTTAAATTAGTAACGGCACTTTTCATATCAGTAGCTACAATTGGTTTTGAAAAATTTCCAGAAATGGATGCATTTACAGGAATTGCATTTAATTTTGCTAAATCGTTTGGCGAAAATTTTGAAATAAGAGCATTAGCTTCGGCTCCTAAATATTTTGCAGGCACATCCATTTTTATACCATAATTTAAGCTTTGATCAAATCCGTGTGTGCCACTTATTGTTGCTTTTAAATCTTGGTATTTTAAATCAAATGGTTTTACACTGACTTTCCCATCTTTAAAAGTTGCTGCAAGTTTTACATCATTAAGATTCAATTTTTTTAGGTCTAAAAATTTTATACTAGAACCTAAAGAAGCTAACAAAGTTGAATTATTTGTGTTGATTGAAGTGCCTTGCATCTGCCCCATTAAATCACCTGAAAGCGTTTTTAAATCTGGTGTTAATGCTAAAGGGTCTAAAGTCCCATTTATTTTAATTACTGAATTTAAATTGCCGGAAATTACATTTGCGATGGGTGCAATTTTTTTCATCATATCCAATTTAGTAAAAGTTTGATTAATTTCAACTTGATTCATGTTTAAATCCATATTAAATGTTGGTACTTTACTTTTGGTAGAAACAGCACCATTTGCTCCTACTGTTCCACCAAAAATTTTAGATTTAACATTTTCTAGTGTAACTTTTTCATCATTAACTATTAGTTTACCTGTTACTTCTTTAAGAATCAAATTGTCATACAACACGGTATTTGCTTTTGCCGTTAATGTACAATTTAGAAAAGCAGGGATTTTTAAAGCTTCTGCATTTTTAGTAGGTTCATTTGTTTTAGTTTCTGTAGTCATAAAATCGGCTACAGCGATTTGATTGGAAGTTAAATTAAAAGCGCCTTTTAATTCTTGTTTTTTAAACATATAGCCATAAAAATTTTCTAAAACTCCTGTAATATTCATATCGCTTTTACCTGTTGATGCACTAAATTGTTTTAAATTTACCTGGCTAGGATTAAATTGTACTAAGGCAGTATTAATGTTCATTATCTTACCTTTCTCATCGGTATATTTAAATCCTGTTAAGCTTATTGTTCCAGCATTTTTTATATTTTGGTACTGACTTTTTTCTACAGATGCCATGTCAAAGTTAGTTGTAACATCGGCTTTTATAATTCCTGATAATGGTTTTTCTAACTTAATTGGATACGCTTTAGAAAAATTTCCTAAATTGACCGTTCCTTTTAATGAAGCATCAACTATAGCATTTTGCGTAATATTTTTTATAGTAGCATTTGAACTAAAGACATCTTGATCAATTTGAAAAGATAGTTGTTTCAGATTAACGTACGTATCGTTTAAAATTCCAGTTTCATTGATGATTTTGGTGTCTATGACAATATTTTTAACTGCTTTTGGCAAACTTGGATATTGAAACGATGCATTTTTTGATGCTATTTCTATTAAAAATTTCGGTACAGTAGCTTTAGTATAAGTTCCTTTTGCAAAACCTGCAACTGTAAATTCACCATTAGTTTTTACATTATCTAATCCTTTAGAATAAGCTGATGGTATTAATCCTAAAAAATTTTTAAATGATGATGTGGGTGTTTTAAAAGTTAAATCATACACCTGACCACCTTCAATCATTTGAATAAATCCATTAAACTCAAGAGGTAATTCGTTAATTTTAGCTTTATTATTTTTAAATGTATATTTACTTTTAGCCATATCAATTCCTAAAGTGGCATCCAATGAAAGCTTCACTTTATTCATGTAAGTTACTTTGTCCATTGCAATAGAAACTCTAGTTGTTGTTTTGGTAATCAAATCCAAAGTTGAAGCCGACAAATCACCAGTTCCTTCGTGGTACAAACTATCAAATTCCATTTTCATTTTGGAAGCTTCGTCAGCAAATTTAAAACGTAAATTCTCAATCGCATATTTTTGAATTTTAAATGATAAAGGATCACTTTTACTTGGATCTTTGTCTTTTTTGTCTTTTAAAGCAATATCAAAATTACCAATTCCATCTTTATTAAAAAGAATGTTTATAACACTGTTTTTTGTAGAAATGCCTTGTATTTTTAAGGGTGTTTCTTTCCCGTTAAACAATTCACCAATGGACATTTTTAAATCTAATTGTCCTAACGAAATCAAAGTGTCGCCTTCAAATGGTGCTTTGTTAATTATTAATAATTTGGAAACAGAAACGGTTGCGCTTGGGAAACTTCTAAACAAACTCAAATTAGCAGTTGCAAATGATACTTTTGCATCTAAATTATCATTTATAGCTTGTTCTATTTTAACTTTAATTTGATCTTTAAAAAAATACGGGATTGTTATTAAAGCCAATACAAGTGTAAAAACAACAATTCCTGCAATTTTAATAATTTTCTTTATCATGGTAATTCAATTTTAGATTCTAATTTTAAATGCAAAAATAACACATTAAATGATTGGAAATTGTATACATAGAGTAAAAAAATGAAAGGAATTTTCATTTTAAAAATACAATCTTGATTAAAAATAGTTTTCAACAGATTTAAAAAACTACTTCAATACTACGTTTCTTTTTAGTTAATTTGCAAAACAATGAACAGTCAAAATCAAGTAGTTTTAGCGCTAGGAAGCAATCAAGGCAATCGATTGGAATTTATTCAATTAGCGGTTGAAGCACTTCATAAAGAAGTAGGAACAGTAATTAGGGTTTCTAAAGTATATAAAACTCCAGCAATGGGATTTGTTGGCGAATCCTTTTTGAATGCTACCATTTATATTCATTCTTCAAAATCAGCTTTAAAAATTTTATCTAAAATTTCCAAAATAGAAAAAAAATTAGGCCGAAAAAGAAGCGATAAAAAAGAATATGAATCACGGCCTATTGATATTGATATTATTTATTTCAATTCGGAAATAATTCAAACAGAAATTTTAACTATTCCGCATCCAGAAATGCAAAATCGTTTGTTTGTATTAAAACCTTTGTTAGATTTAAACTTAGATTGGAAACATCCTATTTTACAATGTACAACATCTGAACTAATACGTATTTGCCTCGATGACAGTAACTGCGAGTTTACTAGCAATCTTGTTGCACCGTTATCAAATTTACATTTAGACCTTTTTAATTACATAGCGATAGAAGGCAACATTGGAGCTGGAAAAACTACACTTGCAAACAAAATTGCAGAAGATTTTAATGCTAAAACTGTTTTGGAACGTTTTGCAGACAACCCTTTTTTACCAAAATTTTACAAAGACCAATCCAGATACGCATTCCCTTTAGAGATGTCTTTTTTAGCAGACCGCTATCAGCAACTATCGGACGATTTAGCTCAATATGACTTGTTTAAAGATTTTATAGTAGCAGATTATCATATTTTTAAATCCTTAATTTTTGCAAAAGTTACATTAGCTGAAGATGAATATAGGCTTTACAATAATTTATTTTCAATTATTTATAAAGAAATGCCTAGACCTGATTTGTACATCTATTTATACCAAAATACAGACAGATTATTACACAACATTAAAAGAAGAGGTCGCAATTATGAACAAGAAATAGCGGCAGAATACCTTGAAAAAATTAACAGCGGCTATCTTGATTATATCAAAACACAAACAGATTTAAAAATAGTAGTAATTGACGTTTCAGAAAGGGATTTTGTTAAAAATCAGGAAGATTATAACTTTATACTTTCTGAAATTCAAAAAAAACTATAAGTCAACGTTTATTTTTTTAAAAATTTACAAAACAAATCCCAAACAACTATTCCAGCACTAACTGCAATATTTAAGGAATGTTTGGTTCCTAATTGTGGAATTTCAATAGTACCGTCGCACAAATTGACAGCATCTTGATTTACACCAAAAACTTCATTCCCAAAAACAACAGCGTATTTTTTTGATACGTCAATTCTAAATTCTTGAAGAAAAATTGAATGCTCTACTTGTTCAATTGCATAGACAGCAACCGATGTTTCTTTTAATTTTTTGATTAAATCAACTACGTTTTCGGCATATTCCCAATCAATTGTTGCTGTTGCTCCTAATGCAGTTTTTTGAATTTCTTTATTTGGAGGAACGGCCGTAATACCACATAAGTAAATTTTTTCAATTAAAAAAGCATCAGCCGTTCTGAAAATAGAACCTATATTATTCAAACTTCTAACATCGTCTAAAATTAAAATTAATGGCGTCTTAGCCGCTTCTTTAAATTCAGTTACTGATTTTCTATCTAATTCAACGTTTTCTAATTTTCGCATTTGTATTTAAAAATTTAATTAAAAAAAAAGCCTCCTCTTTTACAAGGAAGCTCTTATATGAGAACAATAGTTTTTTAATTTTTTGGTGCTGGGGCTTGTTCAACTGGAGCAGCTGGTGTAGCAGGCGTTGGATCAGGCAAAACAGTTCCTTTAATAGTTACTACTTTTGAAGGATTTCCAGCAGCATTTGATGAAATAGTTACTGTTTTTGTAAAAGCACCCACTCTATCAGTTGCATATTTAACCTCTATTTCTCCTTTAGCTCCAGGAGCAATAGGGTCTTTTGGAGTTGTTGGAACAGTACATCCACATGAACCTTGTGTACTTGTTATAATTAAAGGCTTGTTTCCGTTATTTGTAAAAACAAATTTACGTTTTCCATCAGCATTGTGAGGAATAGTTCCGTAGTCTATAGTTTCGTTTTCAAAAACCATTCCTGCACCATCTACTTGATTTGTTGCAGCTTTTGGAGCTTCTACTGCTGTTTTAGCAACTTTAGCTTCTTTTGATACTTTAGCTTTTTTTTCTTTTTTAACTTCTTTTTTCGCAACTTCTTGAGCATTTGACAAGGTAGTTCCTAAAAATGCAAATGCAACTAATACTACTATTTTTTTCATTGTAAATAAATTTTATTTTTTAATATCAAGCAAATGTAATTATTTTATTGAAACTCAAATATAAAATTTTCTTAAAATTAATATTTTTTATTATATCAAAAACTTGTATAAAATAATTAAATTCGCTCTCAATTTTACAATTAATACATTAACTATTTTGGCAACAGTAGAGAAAATTAGTAAGGAAACGCCTTTGATGAAACAATATAACGAGATTAAAAGGAAATATCCTGATGCCTGCTTGTTGTTTCGTGTTGGTGATTTTTATGAAACATTTGGTGAAGACGCTGTTCGTGCTTCAAAGATTTTAGGTATAGTGCTAACCAAAAGAGGAGCTGGAAGCGAAACAGAAACAGCCTTAGCGGGTTTTCCTCATCATTCCATTAATACCTACTTACCAAAACTTGTAAAAGCAGGACTAAGAGTAGCGATTTGCGATCAGCTAGAAGATCCAAAAACGACTAAAACTATTGTAAAAAGAGGTGTAACAGAATTAATTACACCTGGTGTATCAATGAACGATGAAGTGCTGCAATCTAAATCGAATAATTTTCTTGCTTCACTTTATTTTGGTAAAAAAAACATTGGAATCTCGTTTTTAGATGTTTCTACAGGCGAGTTTTTAACAGCTCAAGGCAGTGATGAATATATAGATAAACTTTTGCAAAACTTTAATCCAAGTGAAGTTTTAGTACCAAAAGCTAATAAGCAAAATTTCAAAGAATCTTTTGGTGAGGACTTTCATCTTTTTTATTTAGAGGATTGGCTTTATAAAGAAGATTATGCTAACGAAACTCTTAAAAATCATTTTCAGACACTTTCCCTTAAAGGTTTTGGCATTGAAGATTTAAATGATGGGATTATTGCCTCTGGCGCTATTTTATTTTATCTTTCAGAAACACAACACACAAAATTGCAACACATTTCTTCCATCCAACGAATTGCAGAAGACACTTATGTTTGGATGGATCGATTCACAATACGGAATTTAGAATTGTATCAAAGTTACAATCCTAATGCAGTTACTTTATTAGATGTTATAGACAAGACGTTATCTCCAATGGGGTCTAGGCTTTTAAAACGATGGTTAGCTTTACCGTTAAAAGATATAAATAAAATTAGAAACAGACACGAAGTTATTACATATCTTGTTGATAATAAAGATATTTTAAAAAAAATTCAACATCAAATAAAGCAAATATCGGATTTAGAAAGATTGATTTCCAAAATCGCAGCAGGAAAAGTATCACCAAGAGAGGTTGTTTTTTTAAAAGAATCATTAGACGCTATTATTCCTATTAAAAAACTAACATTTGAAAGCAAGCAAGAAGCCGTAAAAATGATTGGTGATAGTTTACACAGTTGTGATCTTTTGAGAGAAAAAATAAAAGACACACTCAATCAAGAAGCACCTGTTTCCATAAATAAAGGTAATGCAATTGCAAAAGGTGTACATTTAGAACTAGATGAATTAAGAGCAATTTCTTCTTCTGGAAAAGAATTTTTAGAAGGAATTGAAAAAAGAGAGTCAGAAAAAACAGGGATTTCCTCACTTAAAATTGCATTTAACAATGTTTTTGGATATTATATTGAAGTTCGAAATTCGCATAAAGACAAAGTCCCAACTGATTGGATTAGGAAACAAACCTTAGTAAATGCGGAACGCTACATAACGGAAGAATTAAAAGAATATGAAAGTAAAATTTTAGGAGCTGAAGAAAAAATACAACAATTAGAATCGCAACTTTTTGAACAATTAGTAAGCTGGATTGCCACTTACATAAAACCTGTTCAACTTAATGCAACTCTAATTGCACAATTAGATTGTTTAACTTCGTTTACACAATTGGCAATTGAGAATAAATATGTTTGTCCAGAATTAGATGAAAACTATAATTTAGATATTAAAAATGGAAGACATCCCGTTATTGAAAAGCAACTACCAATTGGAACACCTTATATTGCCAACGATGTTTATTTAGATAGAGACAAGCAACAGCTAATAATGATTACGGGGCCTAACATGTCGGGTAAATCGGCTATTTTAAGGCAAACCGCTTTAATTGTTTTATTGGCTCAAATTGGAAGTTTTGTTCCGGCCGAACAAGTAAAAATGGGTATTGTTGATAAAATTTTTACCAGAGTTGGTGCAAGCGATAATATTTCAATGGGCGAATCTACTTTTATGGTTGAAATGAATGAAACTGCATCAATATTAAACAACATTTCCGACAGAAGTTTAGTGCTTTTAGACGAAATTGGTAGAGGTACAAGTACCTACGATGGAATTTCAATTGCATGGGCAATTGCCGAATATTTACATGAACATCCTTCAAAACCTAAAACGTTGTTTGCAACACATTATCATGAGTTAAATGAAATGAGTGAACTGCTACCCCGCATAAAAAACTTTAACGTTTCGGTAAAAGAGTTAAAAGATACGGTACTTTTTCTTCGAAAACTTGTAAAAGGAGGCAGTGCACATAGCTTTGGGATTCATGTTGCAAAAATGGCAGGTATGCCACAAACCGTCATTTTAAAAGCGCAAAAACTATTAAAAAAGCTTGAAAAAGACCATTCTAATGACGCTTTAAACGGTTCAAAAAGCGAAAAATCAGAAGTACAAATGAGTTTTTTTAACTTAGACGATCCCTTATTAGAAGAAATTAAAGAAGAAATTTTAGGATTAGATCTTAATACTTTAACTCCTATAGAGGCTATGATGAAGTTAAATGACATAAAAAGAATGTTAACCAAAAAATAATCCTTTACTTAAATTAATACTAGTCAATCACTTACAAAAAAGGATATTTTTTTTAAATAAAACACTTGTAGAATTGAATTAAAGTATTAAATTTGCCCTCGCAATACGAAACAAGTAATGCTGTTCTTTTAAAAATTGAAACGCGAAAATAGCTCAGTTGGTAGAGCGCGACCTTGCCAAGGTCGAGGTCGCGGGTTCGAGCCCCGTTTTTCGCTCAAAACCATATTCTATTATATTAGTTTGTATTAAATAATACCTATTACTTCTTAATAGTTAATAACATTCTGCTCGGATGGTGAAATTGGTAGACACGCTGGACTTAAAATCCAGTGAACAGCAATGTTCGTGCGGGTTCAAGTCCCGCTCTGAGTACAAAACGAAACCGTAAAGACTTAATTAATAGTTCTTTGCGGTTTTTTTATTTCACACTTGCCAAACCATTGCCAAACATTCCTAAAAAACCTTTAAATAAAACCTTTTTTAGTCCGCATAAAACCGCACTATAAAAAATCAATACTATAAATCTAAAACGAGGTAAATTTTAAATTTTGAAATAGTGAATTAATTGTTGCCTTTTTTTGCCAATTTTTGCCAATCAATAAAAGTTAGTAACATTTAGTACCATTTTTTTAAGTCCGATTTTGTCCTATTTAGTCCAATTATTTAGGGTCGTTTAGGGTCATTTAAGGCGTTTGTTTAGTTCGTATCGGTTCGGGTTGGTCTGTTTAACTTCGCCATTATTCGCCAAATTAATAATAAAAGTTAGTGCCATTTAATGCCATTTACTGCCACTTTGTTAAGTCCGATTTAGTACGTTTGTTTTTAAGTTCGTGTAGGTTCGTGTAGGTTTTTGTAGGTTTTTGAACTTCGCCAATATTTGCTATTTGATTTATAAAAGTTTGTAACATTTTGTACCATTTAGAACCAAATATTTTTCTGTTTACTGAAACATATTGAAATATAATTTTTTTTAATGTTTCTATTTTTATCTACTTTAGATTTTAATTAGTTTAAATACAAAATTGATTTAATAAATTTATTTGTTGTGGTTTGTAAATCCTTTTTTGTTTGTTGTTTTTATTACTGTTTGCGTTCCTAATATTGTGTGCAATTTCTTTTATTTGGGTTTCAAAATTTGACTTTGTCCAGGTGTTCGTTAAATACTTTCTTTTGATTTGTTCAAATATCTTTTTATCATTCTTAAAATAGTACCTCAACCCCGAATGTGATAGTAAAATACTGTTATCTTTTTGCATTGAAATATTTAAACCAGTAACTAAACAAATATTGTTTTTAGTTAATTGTAGGGGTGCGTGAATTGACTTTATAATTAAAGTGTCAAAACGCGCACCCCTGTAATTTAAAACTTCTATTTTTTTGCGCATTATTTCGGTTAATTGGTGTTGTATTTTTTGAGAATAATTCAAAGTAAAATCGATCAAAATTCTTTTGTGTTTATAGTAGTTTGTTTTTGTTGTTTTCTGTGTTAATTCGCTCCAGTAAATTGGGTTTTGATAGTTAGTTAATCTTTTACTTTTTGCGTTTATTGTAGTGTCAAAAAATAGCACATTTTGCCATTCGGTTAATAGTTCATTCTCGAAATATTTAAACCCGAGTTTTGAAATGTCGTAAAGGTTGAAAACTCCTAATTTGTTAAGGCGTTCCATTTTTGTATATTTAATCTCAAAACGCATTATTTCGGTTTTAATATCAAAATCCTTTTTGTAGTGTAACGCCTTGTTATAAATTTTTATAATGTATTGTGAGTGTTGAACCTGTTTATATTTGCCCTCGCCCGAGTTTTTTTGATATTCAAAAGGTTTCGTTTTATGCAAAAAACAATAGTCTAAAATTTCGTTTGTTGGTTTTGGTGGTGTAATGTTTAACCCAAGTTCTAAACACTTTAAAATACATTGTTCGGGTGTTATGTTAAACTTTCTTTTTAGGTCGTTCAAAACGTACAAAAACGCCTCAAAATTAAAGTCGTTGAAGTTATGCGCACCCGCATTATAGTATTTGTGTAAACTCCCCGAAATTGTTATTGTTCCTGTGTCGTAAATCTTAAACTCTAAACTATTATAAAATGCGTTTTTGTATGGTGTTATCTTTTGCCCTTTGTGGTTTACGGTCTTAATTTCGCCAGTTGTTGTATTGATATTATCATAAAAATCTAATAGGGGATTCGCCTCTAAAATAGCGGGGGTTAAATCCTTAATTAATATTTTTATGTAGTCAACCAAAAATGTATATTTGTAAAAGTTTCTGCATTGCCTGTTGAAACGAACATTGAACAAATAGGGGAGCGTGAACAACTCCCCTTTTTTTATGCACTTTTGTTAGTTTAATAGGTGCTAATAATGTTTTGAAGTATTCCTTTGTGATTGGGATAAAAACCCCTGTAAACGTCAATAAATAACGTTTGCCTATCTGTTGAGAAAGTAAATAGTAGTAAGGTTCTTTTTTTTAGTCCTGTTAAGTCCGTTGTAGTCCTGTCCCCATAAAATAAACCTTCTTTTGTTGTTGGTCTTAATCCTGTAATTTGTTCGCATTTACTCCAGTTTGAACAATTACGGATTCGTAAATAGTCATTAATTTTCGAGGCGTTGGATTTGCCCTGAAATTTCTCTATTCTAATAATGTCGGTTAATAGGTTTTTGTTACCTACAACCTCAACCAGTTCAAAAATTGTATAACTTTTTAATTCGTTACTTATTTTGTAAGTGTGTCGAATGTACTGCGGGGTGTTGCCTGTTGAGTTCATAACATTAAACGTTTAAAGGGGTTAAACTTTGTTCAATGTCCGAGCGTAAAAAATAAACCCTTGCACCAAGTCCGAGCGGTTTAAGTTTTCCCGATTTGCACCAGTTGTGAATTGTTGATAAATCCACGTTAAACATTTTCGCCACGTCCGAGCGTGTCAAATAGTCGTTTGGTTGTTTTGGTGTGTAAAGTTTTAAAAACTCCTGTAATTGATTTTTAACGCCCTCGTTTATTTGGTTTTGTAGTTCCTGTGGCGTTGTGCTAATGAATTGAATTGTTTGCATTTGTGAAATATTAATTTGTTAATACTTCGACAAAATTCAATCTATTTGAACCCGTTAAAAGGTTGGTAACGGGTTAGTAACGTGTGTTATTTTTTCTTTTCGAGTGTAATGTAATCGAATAAGGATTTTTTTAATTTGTCTAAAAATAAGGTTTCACTTTCGTTGTTTCTTAATTTTAAATCATTAATTAATTTGCTAGGGTTTTTAATTTCGATATTGAAAACATTTGATAATTTACTTATTATTTCAATTTGAGTTCCTTTTATATTTCCGTTTTCTATTAATGCCTTAATCAATTCTATAAACTCAGTTTGTGAACCTATCCAGTTTAAACAGTTTTCGGGGGCGGGTTCTTTGTTCGGTAGTTGTGTTGTTGTTGAGGTTGTATTTTCAAGTATTAATAATTCTTTTAGTTTGTCTATTTCAAGTTCGCATTTACTTAAAAAATTATTATATCCAAAGTCTAACAATCCTACTTCTTGTTTAAATTTTGTTTTTATTTCAATTAGATATTTTATTTTTTCTGTTGTTGACGTCATTCTCTCAAGGTCGGGAACAATAAATACATCAAAATTAAATATTGTATTTGCGGGGTCGTTTACATCAATAAAATCGTCAAATAGATTATTTTTTGCATAATCAAATAATTCGGATATAAGTTTTTTTGATTTCATAGTTACCTGATTTGAATCATTAGTTTCTTCAAAATGGTTGCCTATTAAAATGTTAATTTGTTCAAGAATTTCAAACCTCAACAAAATATTTAACTCATTAATACCATTTAAATCATTGCTATCTAAAAAATATTTGTTTTCAAAATACTTTTTTATAACTAAGTATTTATCTGAATTTTCACAAAAGAAATTAAACTCCTCAAATAGCAAATTAAAAAATATTAAAGGGTCTGTATAACCAGGACTTGCTTCTCGATTAATCAAAGATTCGTATAATTCAATATTAAAATCATTATACAAATACGCCTCTATATTTTCCTGTGGGGATTTGATTACTTTCATTTTTTGCCTGTATTAATTGAACATTTGAACTGTTTTTTTCTTTTGGTTACATTTTACTACAATTTACTACAATTTACTTTTTTACTCGTTAGTGCCATTTGGTAACAATACCATTTTAGCGGGTTTGTTTTTGTTGATTTGTTCGTAAAACTTCATAAATAAATCTGCGTTTGCATCTTTGTCCTCGCGTTTATTGATATATTCTAAAAATAAACTTTCTTTTGAGTGTCCAGTAATACCAATTAAAACGCCAGTAGGGATTTGTTTATAATAGTTTGTTGCAAAGGAACGTCTAAAACTGTGGGTTGTTATTAGTTCGTGTTTAGGATAAAAACCTAATACTTTGCGCATTGATTCGGGATTCTCTTTTTTTGCTTTTGGGTTCAATCTTTTGCCCTCAACTTTCTCAGTAATTTTTGCAACCTCGCAAACTTTTTTAATATAGAAGTTTAATTTTTGGGTGCTAATTTCGTGCGGGAATTCGTTTTCTATAATGTCGATAATATGCGGGTCTATTATTCCAATGGTTACGGTTTTGCCTGTTTTTTGTTGGGTAACGTCTAAATACATATTCCCGCCTTTGTAACGAATATCATTTTTTGTAATCTTTAATAAATCCCCGCCACGTTGTCCAATTTCGCACCCAATTAATAACCATTTACGCGCGTTATTGTATGCGGTGTTTGTTATCTCTGCGGTGCGTATTTGCTCCAGTTCCTCAAATGATAATGTAACTATAAATCTGTCCTCGCTACTTTCTGAAAACCCCTCAATTTGTTCAATGTAAGGATTTATTTTGATGTCGTTTTTTTCAGCATCTAAACAAACAGTTTTTAAATTATCAATTTGTTTTCCCGCATAGTTAACTGAATATTTTTGTGTGTTGATTAACCAATTTGTAAACCTATCAACAAAGGTTTTATTAATATCTAAAAAGTGGATTTGTTTTTTTATTTCCTTTTGGTACGCCTCGAACAATTTTTTAAATGTTTCGTAACCCTTAACCCTACTTTGTGAAATACCAAGTTTTGCACGTCCTTTTATTTTGCGGGTGTTTGCGTTGTCAATAATGTATTTAATGTGGTTTGTTATTATTCCTGTGTCGGTTTTCTCAACACGTTCAAAACAATTATTGATTTGATTTTGTAACCAGTAACTATCAATTAAAACCCCTGTTGATAAATCTTTGTTTAGATTGTCAAAAATAAAAGTTTCTAATTTGTTGAGGTTGCCTCTTAATAGTTTGTTTTCTGTACTGTTGTTTTGTGTCGGTCGGTCGGTTTCTTTACTCCAGTTTTTCGGGTTTATAGTAAACCCCGAATTTAATTCAATTAAATTTCCTCGACCTGTGGATAAATAAACCTTAATTGAAACGTTTTTGTTTGCCTTACTTCTTAATCTAAAATTTACGGTTGCCATAGTTGAACATTTGAACGGTTGAACATTTGAACGGTTGAACATTCAAATATAATCAATTTTTCAAACTTGCCAAACCATTGCCAAACATTTATGCAATATTATTCAATATTATTAGATTTTATTAAATATGTATAGTTTGTTTGTAAACGCCTTTAAGTATTGATTTTATTCGGGTTTATCTGTATTTTTATAGGGTTTTTAAGATAGGTTTGATTTGTTGAAATTGAACGGTTTCAAGTCCCGCTCTGAGTACAAAAAGCTTCAAACTTTGTTTGGAGCTTTTTTTATACCTAAAAGTTAAATTTTTAGTACAAACATACTTTTCTTGATGTATTTGAGTTATATTTAGTCAGTGAGATTTAACATGATTTATTTAAAATTTGAAAACTTACTAAAAATCTTTTCGTTTTTATTTTAGCTGATTACTATTAATTCCTTTATTTTGCTTAATTATTCAATCAAAAGCATTAGTTACAATACTTAACAACAACTTCCATGAAAAAATATTTTATAGTTTTTGGTCTTCTGTTTCTATTTAATTCATGTAATAAAAACACTGTTGTGGTAAACAATCCCTATTTGCCAAATTACTCCTTTTCGGTTAATGTCGATTTAAGTTTGCCCTCAAATTCAAATTTGCAATTTGCTGGAAATGGTGTAAAAATAGTAGGACAAGGAGCAGGAATTAGAGGTTTGTTTGTTTTTAATACCGGGAGCGGATACACTGCTTTTGATATGGCTTGTCCTAATCAAAATTTAGGCGCTTGTTCAACTATGACGCTAAGTGGCATGAATGCTGTTTGCCCTTGTGACTCTAAATTATACAGTTTATACACCGGACTTTGTGCAGGAATGACCTATCCTTTAAAAGCGTATAGAATAGAAACTAACGGAACTGTCTTAAGAGTTTACAACTAAAAAAAATTCAATTTTAACCAATTACAAGATTGCTGTATTTAGTTAAAATTGAATTATGTAATTATTTGTATTAAAATTTCAAATTCATTCCAATCATAAAATTAATACCAGCTTGTGGAAAGTAATATACGTATCCACCTCCATAGTCTGCACCATTGGAAACATATTTTTTATTGTAAATGTTATTCAACATTCCTAAAAAACCAATTGATTTAAAAATCTTTGTTGTTTTAATTTCATACCCAATTGAAAGATCTTGAATAAAATAATCCTGTAATTTTGAATTGGAATCGTCAATGTTAGATAAAAATTGTTCACTTACATACTTTGATAAAACTGAAAACTGAAAACCATTAAAAGGACGGTAAGTAATAATTGAACCCGCAATAAATTTTGGAGAAAAAGCACTGTTTGTTTTTCCTAACGACACTAAGCCTGAACCAGAATCGTTTATAAAATCAATGTTTTTATTGTCGCTAATGGTACAATTTTGACGTATTGAAAACTTTTTAGTACATTCTATTGTTGCATCTACTTCTAAGCCTATACGGTAACTTTTGCCAATATTTTTTCTTATTGGGTTACCAACTGGGTCTAAAGCACCTGTTAAAACCAATTGGTTTTGATACATCATGTTATAAGCATTAAAATTCAATTGTACATTTGACGTTGACAAGCGCCATCCTAATTCAAAATCATCTAATGTTTCGGCTTTAGGATTTCCATTTTCATAATCTGTTCGGTTTGGTTCTCTGTTGGCTCTTGCATACGAAAAATACAATGCTGCTTTTTTGGTTACTTTATATGTAATTCCTGCTTTAGGATTTAAAAAATGAAATGATTCTGAAACCGAATTTGAAAACACTCCATTAGCTTGGTAAGAAATGAATCGATATTGTAAATCCGCGTAAAACTGAAGTTTTTGGTTTAAAGAATAGTTTAGTTTTGCAAACAAATTCAGTTCCTCTTTGTTACCATAATAGTCGTAATAGTGATTTGAATTGTTACTATTTGACGCATATTGTGCCCAAACTATCTCTCCAAAATGTTTTCCATTGTATTTATTTGCCGACCCTCCTACTACCAACTCTGTAGTTGAAGTAGTATAATTGCCTGAAAAAGTTGTTCCAAAAAAATCGTTATCCAACCATTTTTGACGAACTAAATCCGTTTTGTCAATCGTTTGTCCGCCAATTGAAATTGGAACTAAACCATAAGTAGCAAAATCTTGATTTTGTTGGTATTCTTCATAATACCCCTTGCCTTTTGTGTAATGAAATGCCAAGTTTGTGTGAATTTTTGAAGAAATTTTTTCATTCCAATGCAATTGGTAGTGATCTTGATTGTAATTATCCGTTTGATTGGAATAAAACTGTGTAACGCCATTGGCATCTACATACATTCCTGCAAAATTATAGGTTCGGTTACTTTGTAACGTTTCCGCATCTACGCCATACCATGACTGGTACGTTTTTTCTTGACCCCCAAATACCAAAGCTTTTACTAAAGTTGTTTTGCCAACATACGTTCCTTGCAAGAAATACGATTTCAAATCAGAAAAGCCCCTGTCAACATAGCCATCTGAATGTAGATTTGAAACTCTTCCTGCCAATTCAAAATGATCGTTTAGCAAACCTGTGCTGAATTTTACCGTACTTTTTCTAGAATTAAAACTACTTACTGAATTGGAAATTTCAGCAGCACTTTTTGTGGCATAACTATCCGTCAAAAGATTCAAACTAGCACCAAAAGCTCCGCTCCCATTTGTAGAAGTCCCTACTCCTCTTTGCAATTGAATACTCTGAAGCGATGAAGCGAAATCGGGTAAATCGACAAAATAGGTGCCTTGACTTTCGCTATCATTAAATGGGATACCGTTTAAAGTTACGTTAATTCGAGTAGCATCGCTGCCTCTTACCCGAAAATAAGTATATCCAAATCCATTTCCTGCATCGGATGTTGACACCACTGATGGCAAAAAATTCAAAAGCATAGGTATATCTTGTCCTAAATTTCTTTGTGCAATTTCTTTTTTAGTAAACTCGCTAAAAGGCATTGGTGTTTTATCTGTTGCTCTTGTTGCCGAAACTAGCACTTGATCTAGTTGCTGTACTTTTGTGGTATCTTTTTCTTGAGAAAATAAGAATAGTGAAAATAGTGTGCAACTTAATGTTGCTATCCATTTACTTTGTTTTTGAGAGGAACCTACTGGCTCTTGTCTCATGGATTCAAAAATTGTTTTCATTCGTTAAAAAAATTAAACGAATAAAAGGGGCAATTATTCTTTGGTTACCTTGTTGATTGTTTGTTTATGACAAAAAAAAGCGTGCACACTCCGTTTTGTCATTTTTCCCTTGGCAGCATTACCTGCCCAGGTTCTTTGGGTATAATCTCAGCTCGTTTTTTTAGAGCACCCCTTTGAGACGGGACAAATGTATAAGTATAAATTGTATTTTGCAACTCTTTTTACATATAGAAAAACAAACCTCTTTTTCAAATAGCTACTTGTACATACCCAATAGGTTTTGAACTCAAACCTTCTTAATTGTATCAGCAAACATTCTAAACGAAATTTTAAGAGGTCTAATTATAAAATTAAAATTGCAAGTTAAATTCATCCTATTCAATTATTTATCGTAACTTTAAATCACTTAATCACAACGTCATGAACACTGCAATTACCATCAATAAAACCGAAATCCTGAAAAGATTTAAACCTATTAATGCATTTACTCATAAAGGAATTCAAGGTCATGCTCTATTAATTGGCGGCAGTTACGGTAAAATTGGCGCACTAACTTTAGCGTCTAAAGCTTGTTTAAAAACGGGGTGCGGGTTGGTTACTGTATTTATTCCGAAATGTGGCTATCAAATTCTTCAATCTGCGAATCCAGAAGTGATGGTTGTTACGGATAGTCAAGAAAAATACCTTTCAAATATTGCGCTTACTTTTACTGTTCAAGCAATAGGAATTGGACCTGGTTTAGGACAAGCACCCCAAACCCAAAATGCGCTCTATGAATTTCTACTGCAAAACAAAACGCCTTTAGTTGTCGATGCCGATGCTCTAAACATGTTGTCTCAAAACAAAGAATGGATTGCATTGTTGCCAAACAATACCATACTAACACCTCATTTGAAAGAACTGGAACGACTCATCGGTAAATGGAATTCTGATTCCGAAAAATGGAATAAAGCCATAGCCTTTTCCTTACGCTATCACCTTGTTGTAGTTATAAAAGGCGCACCAACTTGTATTATCGACGGAGCAACAATTTATACAAACACTACAGGAAATGCTGCTTTAGCAACCGCTGGAACAGGCGATGTGTTGACAGGTATGATTACAAGTTTACTCGCCCAATCCTACCAACCGTTGGATGCGGCACTACTTGGGGTTTACCTTCATGGACTAACAGCCGATATTGCTTTGCCTCAAACTGGCTATCAATCGTTCATTGCTTCTGATGTAATTGACACAATTGGTAAAGCGTATCTAAGTTTGGACACAAAATGAAATAATACAACTACTTAATGAAGTACACCTTTTCCATTTAAAGAACCATTCGTCCTTGCAAGCTTCAACCTTTTGGCGTTTTAGTCAAAAAAAATACAGTGCTTATATTACAAGATAACTTACTGCAAATAAAGCTATTTCGCAAGAACTAAATAGCAAGCTGCGATTAGTAAAAGTTCGCTATATTTTGAAACTTAAAGTTTAAAATATATATTTGACCAAAATAAAAAGCAGTTAACTATGACTATTTTAGGTATAGGATCCCGAATTAAACATCCAGAATTGGGACTTGGAGTTGTAACCAACGTAACCTCAAAACATTATTGGGTTACATTTATTGAAAATGGACTAGAAACAATTGCTGTGGACAGTACTTTTGAAATTATTGAAGCCGTTGAAGACGAAGTAGATTCAGTGAGCTTTTACGATGTTGAAAAAACATTGAAAACCATTTTACAAAAATGGTCGGACGTTTCTCAAATTGTACCTATTGCAGATAAATGGAAAGGCGGAAAATTAGTTATGGAACCCGGAACGCCTACACAAAATAAGGAAGTGCCCATTGACACCTTTTTTCATAAAATTACTATGGTGCGTGACCGATTAAGGGTGATGGAACAAAAAATAAACGCCAGCAATCTCGACGAATCAGAAAAAATTGATTTGCAACAATACATTACCCGATGTTACGGCAGTTTGACTACATTTAACGTACTGTTTAAAAGCACAAACGATTATTTTGTTGGAGAAAAAACAAAGTAACATGTGCACAAAATAGCATGTAAGCTACAACGCAAGTTGTAGCTTTTTTTTACTATTCTTTGTAAACCATTCCGCTTGTTTTTTTATTTAGTAAGCACTCTATGCAATCGAGAATAAGAAGGTTATTTTTTTATAATTTTATGTGTTTTTTAATATTACCAATTTAGGATGTGAAATTCATATACTACATATATAATAGCAAATATTATAGATAACACTCCAGCACAATAACCTTGTAATGAAGCACTTAAAAACATAGCTGTTTTTCTTGTTTAATATGTCCATAGAAATACTAAAATCCCAAAAACAACACCTAAAAAACCTATACTTACAACTTTTAAAGTATCCACCATAATTATAATTTGCTCTTTATTTTCATATTATTACTAGTGAGATTAAATTTAATAAAATTGATGTAGCGAACAATACACTCGTTAAAATATCAAATTTCATTGACGGATAAAAGATAAAAAATGAAACAATAGAGATAGTATGTGATAAATAAACTATTTTAATCATTGTGTCAGAATTATTTGTTAATTATACTCACTTCTTTTTAAAAACAATATACCTGTATAAATTAGTTTTTTCGGTTTCTTGCCTTTACTTTTCTTTTGTACAAGAAGCTACAATTAAATCGGCAACTTTTTCGCTAGCACCAACACCTCCTAAAAGTTGTTCCAAAACAGTGTATTCTTGAAGTAAATTGGCTCTATGTTTGGGATTTAAAATTTTTTCGAGTGCCAGCTGGATGTTTTGAGTAGTACAAGCATCTTGAATCAATTCTTTAACCACTTCCTTATCCATAATTAAATTGACTAACGAAATGTACTTTAGGGTTATGATGTTTTTGGCAATTTGGTAGGAAATCCAATTGCCTTTGTAACACACCACTTCGGGCACTTTAAACAATGCGGTTTCTAAAGTTGCCGTTCCTGATGTTACCAAAGCGGCAGTGGCTTGACTTAACAAATCGTAGGTTTGATTGACAACTAAGGTTACCTTTTTATCTTTCAAAAAAGGTTCATAAAAACTGATTTCTTGGCTAGGAGCACCTGCAATTACAAATTGGTAGTCCGGAAAACAATCTACTACAGAAAGCATTACCGAAAGCATTTTTGAAATTTCTTGCTTTCTGCTTCCAGGCAGTATAGCAATTATGGGTTTTGAACTGAGTTGGTGTTGTGCTCTAAAGTCGTTTGCTGCTATTGGGACTCTGTTATGAATTGCATCTATTAAGGGATGTCCTACAAACGAAACTGGAAAACCATGTTTGTCTTCGTAAAACGATTTTTCAAAAGGAAGAATAACGTATAGTGTATCAAAATCCCTCTTAATAGCTTGTATTCTACTTTCTTTCCAAGCCCAAATTTGAGGCGAAATGTAGTAATGGGTTTTAAATCCTTGCTTTTTTGCCCATTTTGCAATTCGCATATTAAAGCCCGGATAATCTATAAAAATGAGTACATCTGGGTTGAAATCTACAATGTCTTTTTTACAAAAAGCAATATTTTGCATAATTACTTTGAGATTAAAAAGCACTTCAACAAATCCCATAAAGGCTAGTTCTCTATAATGTTTTACGAGTGTGCCGCCTTGTTGCTGCATCAAATCGCCGCCCCAAAATCGAATGGATGCTTTAGGATCTTTTTTATATAAAGACTTCATTAAATTCGATCCGTGTAAATCGCCAGAAGCTTCGCCAGCAATAATATAATAGTTCATTTGATTTTTAATTTACATAAATAGTGTAATAATTGCTAAAAGAAGTGTCGCTAAAACTACACCTCTGGCCATTACTTCTTTTTGGAGTTTTAAAAGCAAAAAGAAAATACCCAGATTGAGCAAAGCACCCAAAGTAATTAATTTTCCTAAAAACCCTTGTGCTTTTATCATGGTGATTCCTTCTACAAAACTATACTGCGTTTCTATTTTCAAAAACAAATACGTTCCTAAAATTGTGGCAAGTAATCCAATTACTAATCCAATTACTAAATCTGTCTTTTTCATATTAAAAATTCCATTGGTTTAAAATCTGAATGGCGTGATGTGCGGTTAAATCAAATTGAACGGGTACAATTGAAACGTAATTGTTTTTCAGTGCCCATTCGTCAGTGTCGTCGCCTTTATCGTGGTTTACAAATTCGCCAGAAAGCCAGTAGTATTCTTTCCCCATTGGGTTTTGACGTTTGTCAAATTTTTCTTCCCAAACGGCGTTGGCTTGTCGGCACACTTTTATTCCTTTAAAAAAAGGAGGTTTCAAATCGGGAAAATTGACATTTAACACCACGCCTTGTGGCAATTTATTGTGCAAAACAGCAACAGCAATTTGTTTGACATAGTGTTTTACCGCTTCAAAATCGGCATCGGCATTGTAATTTAAAAGAGAAAAACCTATGGATGGAATGCCTTCAATACCAGCTTCAATTGCTGCACTCATTGTACCCGAATAGATTACATTTATGGCAGAATTAGAACCATGGTTGATTCCTGAAACACACAAATCGGGTTTTTGTTTTAAAATTTCATTTACCGCAATTTTAACACAATCTGCTGGCGTTCCGGAACAACTGTACTCCGTTACATTCTCAAGGATTGATTTGTGTTGGTTTAAATGCAAAAGGTCGTTTATGGTTATGGCATGACCCATGGCACTTTGCGGCTTGTTTGGAGCAACAACAACAACAGTACCAATGGTTGCCATAACTTCAACCAAAGCCCGAATTCCTTTAGCTGAAATGCCATCGTCGTTGGTAACCAAAATTAAAGGTTTATTTTCCATTTAATGTGAATCTACTTTCAAGCAAAATAAAGAAATATTATCTAGTTTCTGCCTGATTTAAACAATAAAAACCAAAAATAGTATCTTTAACAAAAAATTATAGCGGTTGCCTATTTCGCAACTTGGTTTTTTGTTTACTTTAGTCAAAAAATTTTAATGAACCTTTTTTTCCAATTTATGAAAAGAAATTATAAAATACTATTGGTAGTATTGGGTCTGTCATTATCCTTATGGGGATTTATGCCTAAAAAAGTAACTGACCCAGATAAAGACAAGTTATTGCTCGAATTGCTAGCTTTTGTTATCGAAAAAGGACATTACAATCCTGCTACAATTGACGATACCTTTTCAAAAGGTGTTTACAAGAGTTATTTGAACGCGTTGGATCCTTCCAAACGTTTTTTCCTTCAATCCGATATGGATGAATTCAGCAAATACGAGCTGTTACTTGATGACGAAATTAGAGAAAAAGATTTAACTTTTTTTGACTTAACTTACACTCGTTTGAAAAAAAGAATGGATGAGAGTAAAGCGTTTTATAAAGACTTTTTAGCACAACCTATTGATTATACCGTTAACGAAACCTTCAATACGGATTATGAAAAAATGGCTTATTCCAAAAACACTGAAGAACTAAAAGAAAGATGGCGCAAACAATTGAAATTAGCTACTTTATCTTCATTAACCGATCGTTTAAAACTTCAAGAGAACAAGGCGAAAGGCATTAAAGAAGAAATCATTGACGAAAACGCTGAGGATCCAACAGCTGGCGATGTTGTTAAAACAGAAAATGCGAAAGCAACCAAAGCAAAAGAAGCTGACGAAAAACCAAAAACGTATGAAGAATTAGAAAAAGCTACACGTGAAAGTACAAAAAAATCGTTAGATGAATATTTTACAGTTATTGGCGATTTAAATAGAAACGATTGGTTTTCTGTTTTTGTAAACACAATAGCAGAACGTTTTGACCCACACACTAGCTATTTTGCACCAGAAGAAAAAGAGCGTTTTGACGTTAGTATGAGCGGTAAACTTGAAGGTATTGGCGCAAGATTACAAAAGAAAAATGATTTCACAGAAATAACCGAACTAATTTCAGGTGGACCCGCTTGGAGAGGTAAAGAATTAGAACAAGGAGATGTCGTTTTAAAAGTAGCACAAGGAGCCAAAGAAGCAGTAGATGTGGTAGGCATTCGTTTAGACGATGTTGTAAAAAAAATAAAAGGTCCTAAAGGCACAGAAGTCAGATTAACCGTAAAAAAAGTAGATGGTTCTATTAAAATAATTTCCATAATTCGGGATATTGTTGAAATTGAGGAAACGTATGCAAAATCAAGTATCGTTGAAAAAAATGGGGTAAAATATGGTATTATTTACTTACCAAAGTTTTATATCGATTTCGAGAATCAAGACAGTCGAGATGCTGGTAAAGACATGGCAATTGAAGTTGAACGTTTGAAGAAAGAAGGCGTTTCAGGAATTATTGTAGATGTAAGAGACAATGGCGGAGGGTCGTTAAAAACGGTAGTGGATATTGCAGGCTTGTTTATTACAGAAGGCCCAATAGTTCAAGTAAAATCAGCTGGAAAAAAACAAGAAGTATTGTATGACCATGATAAAAAAATAGAATGGGATGGTCCATTAGTTGTAATGGTAAATAGTTTTTCTGCATCTGCATCAGAAATTTTAGCCGCAGCTATTCAAGATTACAAAAGAGGAGTTATTATAGGCAGTAAACAAACCTACGGCAAAGGAACGGTTCAAAATGTAATTGATTTAAACCAATTTGTTAGAGGCACAACTCTTGGAGATTTGGGTGCCTTAAAAACAACTACTCAAAAGTTTTATCGCATTGACGGTGGTTCCACTCAGTTAAAAGGAGTGAGTAGTGACGTTGCTATGCCTGACCGTTATATGTATTTAAAAATGGGCGAACGCGATATTGACAATGCTATGCCTTGGGACAAAATAGAACCAGCTCCTTATACAACATGGAACAATTCTAATTTTGAAGGAGCTATAGCACACAGTAAATCAAGAATGGAGCAAAATAAGCAATTGCAACTAATTGAAGAAAATGCTAAATGGATTGACGACCGAAATAAAGAATATACATTTAGTTTAAAAATGGACGATTACAGAGCACAACAAGCATCTATTGAAGCTATTGCTAAAAAATACAAAGTGATCTCTAAGTATCAGAATAATTTAAAATTCAAATCATTGCCTTATGAAGAAGTGGCCATGAAAACAGATAGTACACTTAAAGAAAAACGTGAAAGATGGCATGAGAGTTTAGCAAAAGACGTTTATGTAGAAGAAGCTGTAAATGTTTTAGATGATTTAAAAAACACAAGTTCAAAAGGTGCTTCAACTAAATTAAAAAAAGACAAAACTATTAAATCTTAAATAGTATAGCTCCAAAAAATAACATTCCCAATGCCCCTATTTAGTTTTTTACTTTTTAGGGGCATTTTAAATTTATAAAAACAAAGCTGTAACAATTCAAAGACTGATTAGTCTTACTGACATCAATCAAAATCAAAAAGTATGAAATCAGTATTTTTAGCAGCCTTGCTTTTGGCTACTTATTTGTCATTTGCTCAAGAAAAAAAAGAAAGTCCAACTTCAAAAGACACTCTTTCGACTCCCAAAAACTCTCCCAAAGCATTAGATGAAGTGACAGTTTTTGGAAATAAAAAAAAGTATTTAAAAATAGAAAGTGATAAAACCACTGTTGGAATAAAAGACAATGCTATGCTAAATAGTGGTAGTGCTTTTGACGCTGTAAAAAAACTACCCGGAGTTATTACTTCGCCTACAGGTAGCCTAACACTTAATGGAAAAGGAGTGAGTATATACATTGACGGGTCGCCAAGTTCATTGAGTGGTACCGATTTGCAAAATTATTTAAACAGTTTACCAGCAAATGCTATTGAAAAGATAGAACTAATTTACAATCCTGGTGCTTCGTTTGATGCCAATGCCAGTGGCTCAATTATCAACATTGTTACCAATTCAAGACGCTTAAAAGGTATAAATGCCAGTGTAAATTTGAATTATAATTTCAACAAATACCAAAAGCCCAGTCCACAAATTTTGTTAAATGGAAAAGAACATAATTTGAGCTGGCAAACCATGCTTGGATTCAATTATATTGACTCCGAAGATCAAATGAAGAACAGCCAGACTTTTACTTCTTTTGCTCCTGCAAAGAGTTTGTTTCAAAATCATTTTCAACAACAAACCAATCGAAATCTTTATTTTAGATTGGGCACAAATTACAAAATCAACAAAGTTTCAAATTTGCTTTTGAATTACAACGGCACAAAAAGTAATGACAGGGTATCGTCAACAAATTCAGCCTATGGTGAGGGAAATGACTATTTGGATTATGGACAAACCACTACTAAAAGCAGCAACCACGAAATGAGTTTGCAATACAAAACAAAACTCGACACACTTGGACGAACCCTTGATGTAACTGCATTCGGTAACCTATTTGACCGAAATCCAAACAGTCAATCAAGTGGCTACAATGCTGCTACTGGAAATTCGTTTAACAACAGTTCTTTAAATTTTTCATTAGCCAACTATTATTTAAAATATGATTTTGCTTTCCCTTTTGAAAAATTGAAATTTTCAATCAATACGGGAGGAAAATACAATCTTATAAAAGTGAGCAATTTTGGA
Source organism: Flavobacteriaceae bacterium (assembly GCA_947453885.1). Lineage (GTDB taxonomy): Bacteria > Bacteroidota > Bacteroidia > Flavobacteriales > Flavobacteriaceae > Flavobacterium. The sequence continues at coordinate 10,065 of CANGIF010000035.1, read as the reverse complement.
AAATACAATATCAATAGTGCAACAGATGCAATTTTCAATAACACCAATTATGCTCAAGTAACCAACTTTGATTATACGGAAAAAAATCTTGCTTTTTATGTTGAAGCTCGAAAAAAATGGAATAAATTTAATTTTACTGCTGGAATTCGATTCGAAGATTTTAAAGTAAACCGAACCGCTTTGCAAAATTCAAATTCAAATGTAATCGATTTTAAAAACACTAATTTTTTCCCAAATGCTAGTTTGCTTTATTCAATTAACGAACAAATGGACATTAGCGCATCGTATTCTAAAAAAATAGAACAACCCAATTACAATACTATTGATCCAAACAACAGTTCGACGGCTAATCAGTTCAATTCTTCAGTTGGAAATGTAACTTTAAAACCAACTTTTTTTGATAATTACGAACTTAAGTTTTCTGCTTTTCAATTTGTACAAATGGGTGCTAACTATACTGTTGGCAAAGATGATAGTCGTTTTGTTTTCAATGCCGAAACTGGAACTTTGGTTAGCAATCAATCGTTTCAACAATTTGATAAAATCAAAACTTTTAGTGCCTTTTTATCGTTTCCAGTTCCTTTAGATTATTTCTTTAAATCAAAAGTGGAATTTGCATCCAGAATGAATACTATTGAAAAAATGAACTATATTTATTTCAATATTAACTATGTAAAATCTACAATTGACGGCTATAATTTCCCTTATACAAACAAACCAATAACCAATTATAGTGCACAAAGTCAATTAATTTTACCTTGGAAAATAACCAACACTATGACTTACTTTATATTACCAAAAGGCACTTGGGAAATTTATCAAATTGAAAAACCTATTCAGCAGTTTGACATTTCTTTCAATAGAGATTTTTTGAAACGTAAGTTAAAAGTTGGTATTCATTGTTTTGATGTATTCAATGCGAATCAAATTAATGCTTTAATAGCAGGACAAAACTTAGCTACTCAATTTTACCAAAAAAGAGATTCAAGAACTTTTAGAATTTCATTAACTTACAATTTTGGTAATTTAAAAATAGAAAAAGAAAATACAGAAATTCAAACAGAAAAGGTGAAACAAGGCGGTGGAATGATAAAATAATTTACAAATTACAGCTTCAAAGAAACCTTCAAACATTTTATTTGTTTGAAGGTTTTTGAATTTGTAGTAAACTATAAATATTAGAGTTGAGGCTCCAATAACTGAATTTGACTTTTTAAACGTTCTGCTATTAATGCCATCATTCTTTTATTTAAAACGGAAGTATTTGTAGTGTATTCGCTTAATTCAGTAGAAGTAAATAAAGCAATTATAATTCCTTTTAAAACATTTCTAAAAGAATTGTCCCTTTGGACTGCATGATCAATATAAGCTAGTTTTTTTACGGTACTCAAATCGTGAAACACGTTTTTTTGTTGGACAATATAAGTTGAAAAAAGAGCCAATAGCACTTCGTTTTGTAGTTTAAGTATCGGACGAAGTGTGTTGTTTTGAAATATTTCTTCCGCAGAAGATTGACTTTTTATAGCACCTAAAGAGTCTCCTCTTAAAGTAAGTAAACTTGAATCTCTGCTTAGCATAGTTAGATTATTAATTTATTAAATAAGTAAAGTCTAAGTTGTTCCCCATTCATTAACTTTGTTCGCATCCATTTTTAAGAAAATAAACAATAAAATGGTAAAACCCCAAAGCCCGGAACCTCCATAAGAAAAGAAAGGTAATGGCACTCCAATAGTTGGAAAAATTCCTAAAACCATAGCAACATTAACAAATGTGTGAATAAATAATATACTTGCCACACAATAGCCGTATACCCTACTAAATTTAGTTTTTTGATGTTCTGCTAAATATAAAATTCGTAAAACTAAACCTAAAAACAAGGCAATTACAAAAAAAGAACCTATAAAACCCCACTCTTCACCTACTGTTGTAAAAATATAATCCGTATGTTGTTCTGGAACAAAGCCTCCCTTAGTTTGTGTACCTTCTAAAAAACCTTTCCCGAACCAACCTCCAGAACCAATGGCAATTTCAGATTGATTTGTATTGTATCCTATTCCTTTCAAATCTACAGATTTTCCAAGTAAAATATTAAATCGATCACGATGATGCTGTTTAAATACATTATTAAAAACATAATCAACTGAAAAAACAAAGCCAGAAATTAACATAAATAAAATAGAACTAAAAATATAATTTCTGTTAATGTTTCTACTTCTAAAATACACTAAAAGAATAATAATTGCAGCTGCTAAAGTCAAATAAATTGGTTGAAAAAGTAATGACATTACAAACAAGAAAATAGCAGAAAAACCTACCCATAAATACCAAGACGGTAATCCTTCACGATGTAAAACTAAAATAAAAACGGAATAGATTAGTGCGCTACCTGGATCCGGTTGTGGCAAAATTAATAACACTGGTAGAAAAGCAACCAACAAAGCTTTTACTTGATCTTCAATTGTTTTTAAATTAATTTGGACATCACTTAAGTATTTTGCTAACGCTAAAGAAGTAGCTGCTTTTGCAAATTCAGAAGGCTGTAATGTAAAACTACCAATTCCATACCAACAACGTTGTCCTGCAATTGTTTTTCCGATAACAAATAAACCAGCCAATGAAAGTAAAGAAACAATAAAAATTACACTAGCATATTTTTCATAAAATTTTGCGTCTGTAAAAAGAATCAACATTATGATAGGGAAACTAAGCGCAATAAATATCATTTGCTTTCCATAGTATTGCGTAGTATCAAATATTGAAGTTTCAACACCTGTTGTAGGAACAGTTGAAGAATAGATGTTTAACCATCCCAAAAAAACTAGAGTACAAAAAATAAATACGCATACCCAGTCTAAATTATTTGATACACTTTGGTTCTTCACGTGTTGCTATTTATTTAGTTATTAATTATCATGTTCCTCCTCTTTAGGAGTTTTCTCTGATTTAATTTCAGGTAAAATTATTTCCTTAGGTGTGTTTGTTAACAAAGTATCGGTTGGTTTTTTAACAAAACGCGCATACCGACTTTGTAAACTTTTTTCAAGAATTCTTTTTTCTAAATCTACTCTTGTCACTTTCTTTTTGATGTATTTCTCAATCATTAAACTGGCAATTGGCCCTGCAATGGTTGCTCCAAAACCTCCGTTTTCAACCAAAATAGCGATTGCAATTTTTGGATTGTCTTTTGGTGCAAAAGCTACAAAAATAGAGTGGTCTTCTAGTTTTACTCGTTCGCCATTAATTTTAGCATAATTTTCAGCAGTTCCTGTTTTACCACAAATGTCTATGTCAGGTACATTCAATCCATGTGCTGTTCCAAAATTATAAACATCGAACAAACCACTTATCATTGCTGGAAAATATTTTTTGTCAATGGTAGTGATATGTTTTGTTGTAAATTTTTTGTCAATTGGAATTCCTTTAATGCTTTTAATAATATGAGGTGTATAATAATATCCTTCATTTGAAACGGCAGCCATCATATTTGCTAATTGGATTGGTGTAGCTAACACTTCTCCTTGACCTATTGCATTTGAAATAATGGCCGTATTGCGCCATCCTCCATTTGGATACATGCGTTTATAGGTTTTAGAAGAGGGTATTTTTCCTTTTCTACCTGTTGGTAAATCATACCCCATAAACTGACCAAGCCCAAAACTTTTAACGTGATCGCTCCAAATATCAACTGCTTTGTAAGGTACCGATTCGGAACCGATAGTTTTTAAATAAACATTAGAAAAATAGGCATTACATGATTTGTAAATACCTACATGAAGATCTCTAACACCTCCTCCGCAGTGACAGCCTTGAAAACGACCACGCGCATAACTAAATCCATGGTTGCAAACAAAACTTGTTTGTTCATCAATTACTTGTTCTTGAAGACCCACTAAACCTGTCATTATTTTAAAAGGGGAACCTGGTGGATACTCTGCCAATAAACCCCTATCATAAGTAGGCTTTGCTAAAGAATCATTGTATAAAATAGTGTAATTTCTAGAACGTTCTCTACCTACTAATAATGCGGGGTCGTAAGAAGGAGCTGTTACTAAAGCTAAAATTTCACCCGTTTTGGGTTCAATAGCTACAATTCCACCTCTTTTATTCAACATTAACTGTTCGCCGTATTTTTGCAGTTCAATGTCAATGGTTAAATGAATGTCTTTACCTTGTGTTGAAATCGTATCAAACTTCCCTTCTTTATACGATCCTATTTCTCTGTTGTATTTGTCTTTTTGAACATATTTAACTCCTTTTATACCTCTAAGTATGGTTTCGTAGCTTTCTTCTACACCTTGTTTGCCAATCAAATCACCACTTTTATAATAGGGGTGTTTTTCAATTATTTTTTCATTTACTTGAGTAATAAAACCAAAAACATTAGCACCAACAGCAACTTGATAGTCTCTTAAAGCTCTTTTTTGGATTTCAAATCCTGGAAATTTTCTTACTTTTTCTTGAAACGCGGCAAACTCTCTTTTGTTTAATTGAGGTAAGAAAATGGACCGAATCATCGGACTATAAACTTTGGCTTTTTCAATTCGACGTATAAAATCTGCTTTGGTAATATTTAAAAGAGAACAAAAAGTTGTAGTATCTAAATTTTTTACTTCGCGTGGCGTAACCATAATATCATAAGATGGTTGGTTAGCAACCAAAAGTTCCCCATTCCGATCGTAGATATAACCTCTCTCGGGATAGTCGTATATGATTTTTATAGCGTTATTTTCGGATTTTAATTTAAAAGTGTCATTTATTACTTGTAAATAGAAAAGCCTAATAAGTAATAACAAACCTGCTACAATAATGATTGCGGGTAAAAGTGCTTTTCTCATTTTCTATTTGGCTTTATTAAATAAATGATAATAACGCAAAAAATTATGGTGAAAATAGCACTTAGAAAACTTCTGTATATCATTTCCCAAATCAGAAAAATGTTAAATAGTTCTAAAATAAACAACACTATATGATGAATGAAAACAGCAAAAACCATAAAAGTCAAACGCTCGGGAGTTAACGAATCATTTAATTTAACAGTTTGGTATTCATAACTTAAACCAAATGCAAACTTGAATAAAAACGGTCTGTTGTAAGCTAAAACCACACATGCTGCCGCATGAACACCTCCAGAATTACAAAATAAATCTACTGTTAATCCTAAAAAAAAACTGGCCAATAGCAAACCTGACTTATTACCATTAACTGGATATAAAATAATAAAAAGCAAGTACGGGTAAGGATTTAAAAAACCAAACAAATTGAAATTATTAAAAATAATTACCTGTGCCGCAAGTAGCAATACAAATCGGGCAATATTATTTAACAATGCATTATTCATGTTTTGATTTTGCTTCTAAAGTGGTAATTTCTTCGCTGTCTTTTCTCTTTATGACGTAAACATGTCCTAAATTTGTCATGTCGTTAAACAATCTTATATTTAAGGTGTAATAATTGGTTTTATTATCAATATATATTTTATCAATAGTTCCAATATTTATATTTTCAGGGAAAATTATAGATTGACCTCCTGTTACTATTGTATCGCCTTTTCTAATAGCAGCAAGCCTTGGAACATCAATTAACTGAACAAAACCAGTGTTCTTTCCATCCCATATTAAAGAACCAAAATGTTCGGATTTTTTTATTTTGGCATTTATTTTCGATTGTGTGTTTAAAATACTAATGACAGTAGCATAATTTGGTGAAGTGTTTTCGATAATTCCAACTATTCCCAAATCGTTAATAACACCCATATCAGGCTTAATTCCATCTTTTTCTCCATTATTTAATGTAAGAAAATTTTCATGTACGTTATAGGAATTATGAATGACTTTTGTAACAATTACATTGGTTTGGAATTTCGCATTTAACCCCCCTAAACTTGGTGGCACAAGAGTATCAGGATTGTTAAAAAGCAACGTTTTTAAACGCGCATTTTCTTTGGCTAAATCTTGATTTTGAACGCGTAAATTGAAATACTCGTCAATAGCATTCATGCGTTCGTAAACTCCCCCACTTATTGCATTTGCAGAGTTTATTACCTTACTTTTATGATAAGAATGCGATTGTACAGCAAGTGAAAACGAAATGCCCAAAAGCAGCAAAAACAGTAATCTATTACTGTTTTTTATAATAAAATTAAATATTTGCTGCATTAATTATGCGGTTTATTTTATTAAAACACTTTTAAATCGAACAAGATCTTTTAAGGCCATTCCTGTACCTCTAACAACTGCTCTTAATGGATCGTCAGCAATAAAAACAGGTAAATCTGTTTTTTTAGAAATTCGCTTATCCAAGCCTCTTAGCATAGAACCTCCACCAGCTAAAAAGATTCCCGTATTGTAAATATCTGCTGCTAATTCAGGTGGTGTTTGCGACAATGTTTCCATTACGGCATCTTCTATTCTCTGTATAGATTTATCTAATGCTTTTGCAATTTCTCTATAAGAAACATCAACTTGTTTTGGTTTCCCTGTTAGTAAATCTCTTCCTTGTACTGACATATCTTCTGGAGGAGTGTCCAAGTCTTCAGTTGCTGCTCCAATAACTATTTTAACTTTTTCAGCTGTAGCTTCACCAACATAAAGATTATGTTGTGTACGCATGTAATAAACAATATCGTTAGTAAAAACGTCACCTGCAATTTTTACAGATTTATCACAAACAATTCCTCCTAAAGCAATCACAGCAATTTCAGTAGTTCCGCCTCCTATATCTACTATCATATTTCCTTTAGGTTGCATGATGTCAATTCCAATTCCTATCGCAGCAGCCATAGGCTCATGAATAAGGTAAACTTCTTTACCATTTACACGCTCGCACGATTCTTTTACGGCACGCATCTCTACTTCTGTAATTCCAGATGGGATACAAACCACCATTCTAAGTGCAGGGGTAAAAAGTTTTTTCTGTAGGGCAGGAATGCTTTTTATAAGCATTTTGATCATTTGTTCTGAAGCATCAAAATCTGCAATAACTCCATCTTTTAATGGTCGAATAGTTTTAATGTTCTCATGCGTTTTCCCTTGCATCAAGTTGGCATCTTTACCAACGGCAATAATACGTCCTGAAACTCGATCCCTTGCAACGATTGAAGGGCTATCAACTACAACTTTGTCGTTATGAATAATTAATGTGTTGGCGGTACCAAGGTCGATGGCAATATCCTCGGTCATGAAATCAAAAAAGCCCATATATTTTAAGGGTTATCTGTTTATACTAAATTTAACATGCAAAGGTAAACAAATTAATGTTTAAAATGACGCGTTCCTGAAAATACCATTGCAACTTTATTTTCATTGCAATAATTTATACTTAATTCGTCTTTTATGGAACCTCCAGGCTGTATAACCGCTGTAACACCCGCTTCTTTAGCAAGTGCCACACAATCCGGAAATGGGAAAAAGGCATCGCTTGCCATAACGGCTCCGTGTAATGAAAAACCAAAAGTAGTTGCTTTTTCAACAGCTTGCATTAAAGCATCTACTCTAGAAGTTTGTCCTGTTCCAGATGAAAGTAACGTGTTGTTTTTGGCAAAAATTATGGTGTTTGATTTGGTGTGTTTGCAAATTTTTGAAGCAAAAAGTAAGTCGGCAATTTCTTGTTCGGTAGGAGTTGTAATTGTAACTGTTTTCAATCCTGCTTTTTCGTCTGTTTTGTTATTTTTTTCTTGTACTAATACGCCGTTTAAACAAGTTCTGACTTGCTTTTCCGACAATGCAACTGGGTGTTGTTGTAACAAAATTCTGTTTTTCTTTTCAGATAAAACAGCTACAGCCGTTTGGTCAAAATCGGGAGCAATAACAACTTCACAAAATAATGAATTGATTGCAGTTGCGGTTTCAAAATCAATTTTTGTGTTGGCAATTAATACGCCTCCAAATGCAGATGTTGGGTCACAAGCCAATGCGGCTAAATAGGCCTCTTTTATAGTTGTTCGCGTTGCAAGTCCACAAGCGTTATTGTGTTTTAAAATAGCAAATGTTGGTAAAGTAGCATCAAATTCTGCAATTAAGTTTACAGCCGCGTCAACATCAAGTAAATTATTATAGGACAATTCTTTGCCGTGTAATTTGGTAAATAAGGCATCAAAGTCTCCAAAAAACCACCCTTTTTGATGTGGATTTTCCCCGTACCGCAACGTTTGCCCTTCGTTCATACTCATTTTAAAGTACGTACTGTCTGAATTAAAATAATTAAATATAGCCGTGTCGTAATGTGACGAAACATGAAATGCCATTGTTGCCAACTGTTTTCGTTGACTTACTGTAGTTGTTCCGTTTTGCTCCACAAGGAGTTGGTATAAAAACGCATATTCTTTTACCGAGGGAACAATTACGGTATCCTTAAAATTCTTAGCTGCCGCTCTAATTAAGGAAATGCCTCCAATGTCAATTTTTTCAATAGCCTCTTTTTCAGTTGCACCATTGGCTATTGTTGCTTCAAAAGGGTATAAATCAACCATAACCAAATCAATTTGAGGAATTTTGTATTTTTCCATGTCTATCAAATCGCTTTCGTTTTCTTGCCGATTTAGTATGCCTCCAAATATTTTTGGATGTAGCGTTTTTACCCTTCCTCCCAAAATTGAGGGGTAGTCTGTTATTGATTCTACAGGAATAACCGGAATGTTTAAACTTTTAATAAAGTCTTCCGTTCCACCTGTCGAATACAGTACAACCTTTTGTTCATGGAGTACTCTAACAATAGGCTCCAAACCTTCTTTTGAAAAAACGGAAATTAAAGCCGCTTTGATTTTTTTTGTAGTGTTCATTGTGTTGTTGTTTTAAGGGCGCAAAAGTAGTTTTTTGAAAAGGATATTCAAACAAAATACAATTCAAATGTATCTTGTCGCTCCTACATTTTGTAAAAGTAAATTGGAAGGAATAAGGGTTGGATTTTTAGAGCATATAGACAATAAAATAACGGGGGTATAAAAAAGCAGCTGTATCAATTATTGGTTTCCAATTATAAGTTTGCAGCAAAGTATTTATTTTTTTTACTTTATTCTTAAATACACATTTGATTTTTAGTAATTTAGATATTCCAAATCTTTTAATCATGCTAAAAAAAACCATACTACTCGAAAACAAAGCTTCTTTAACAACCAAGAACCTTCAATTAGTTATTAAATCCGAAATTAGAGAAAGTGCCATTCCCATTGAAGACATTGGCTTTTTGGTTATAGACCATCCCGAGATTTATTTGAGTATTCCTGCTATGAATTTATTGATAGAATATAATGCTGCTGTAATTCTTTGTAACAACAACCATTTACCCAATGGAATGTTTCTCAACCTCAACAGCCATCACATTCAACAAGAAATTTTTAAAAGTCAAATTGAGGCTAGTGTACCGCTTAAAAAGCAATTATGGCAACAAACCGTAATCGAAAAAATAACCAATCAAGGTATTTTATTAGAGAAAATAACAGGAGAGCAAAACGCCTTTGCTTATTTATGTAGTAAAGTTTTGAGTGGAGATACCAGTAATATGGAAGGTGTGGCTGCCAGTCAGTATTGGAAATCTTTTTTTGACTCGAGCGATAGCGAACAGGCGAAGCAAGTTAAGTTCAAACGAGAACGCTTTGGCGATTATCCTAATAATTTCTTGAATTATGGTTATGCTATACTACGTGCAGCAACTGCAAGAGCTTTATCTGGAAGCGGATTATTGAATACACTTGGTATTCACCATAAAAGCAAATACAATGCTTTTGCTTTGGCAGATGATATTATGGAACCCTTTCGACCTATTGTAGATGAAAAGGTTTTTGAGATTATGCAAAAGTATGATGAACAAGAATTAAACACCGTGCTCAAGTCGGAGCTTTTGCAAATACTCACACGAACGGTTTACTTCAAAGAGGAAAAAAGCCCTTTGATGGTGGCATTACAAAAAACGGCAAGCTCACTCCAACAATGTTATACTGGCGATAGAAAGAAAATAAAATATCCAAAATTATGGAGCTAAACGGATACCGAATTATGTGGCTATTTGTATTTTTTGACTTACCGACAGAAACAAAGAAAGACAAAAAAAATGCGTCTGGATTTAGAAACA
>CANGIF010000034.1 GCA_947453885.1 Flavobacteriaceae bacterium | reverse complement strand
CTTATAACTTCTAAAACTCTAAAATAATTTTTTACTATATTTGTCATAAATGTTGGTTTGTTTTGCGACTTCAAGATACTGAATTTCAGTATCTTGACCAACATTTAAGCAATATTTTTTTATTTTAAATAATTACACCCAACGGGTTAGTTGTTAATATCCAGAACCTGCTCCAGAAATGACCTCAACTGGATGCCAAGTCGTTTTAATTTCTTGAAAATCAAAAATTAAATACGGCGATTCGTATTGATTCGATTCGTACAATCCCTCCTCACGGATTACAACTCTTTTTAAATTTTCTACAGCAAACTCCTGAATTTTTTTGATGTTAGCAGCATTGTTTCCACAATACAAAAGGGCATTTACATCCATGTGTGTTGCAAAAACAGACAACAATTCTTCTTGATTTCCAGTTAGTATATTTACCACGCCGCCAGGAACATCTGATGTAGCAAGTACTTCTGCAAAAGTAACGGCACACAAGGCTCTTTTTTCGGATGCTAAAACTACGCAAGTGTTTCCACCGGCAATTATAGAAGCCATTTGAGTAACTAATCCCAACAAACCACTTTCTTGTGGCGCAAAAACCGCAACAACTCCTGTGGGTTCTGGTACTGAAAAGTTAAAAAAATTGCCCGAAACCGGATTCACACTGCTAAAAAGTTGTTGGTATTTGTCGCACCAACCCGCATAATAAATCAGTCGATCAATACTAAGATTCACTTCGTTTTCGGCTTCTTGTAGTGCTATGCCTTGCAACTCCAATTCCGCTATAAATTGCGCTTTTCTGCCTTCTAATACTTCTGCGATACGGTATAAAATTTGGCACCGGTTATACGCCGTTTTGTGCGACCAACCCCCTTGTGCTGTTCGAGCTGCAACTACGGCATTTCTAAAATCTTTTACTGAAGACAAACACATGTTAGCTATTTTTTTATCGTTTACCAGTAATGGATAGTACCTTCCAGATTCTGTTCTAGGGAAAGATCCACCAATGTATATTTTATACGTTTTTAAAACTTCTAATCTTGACATACTTCTACTGTTTTATTCCATTTTTAAATAAGGAGCCAAGCCGTGTAAGCCACCTTCTCTCCCAAATCCACTTTCTTTATAACCACCAAAAGGAGATGCCGGATCAAACTTGTTGTAGGTATTGGCCCACACTACTCCTGCTTTCATTTGGGAAGTCATGTTGAATATTTTTGACCCTTTATCGGTCCAAACGCCTGCCGATAAACCATAGGGCGTGTTGTTTGCTTTTTCTATAATTTCGTCAACTGTTCTAAAGGTTTGTATGGCTAAAACTGGCCCAAAAATCTCTTCTTGCGAAATCCGATTGGATTGGGTTATTTTGGTAAATAAAGTTGGTTTGCACCAAAACCCTTTGGACGGTAACTCGCAATTGGGTTGGTACATTTCCGCTCCTTCTTCCAGTCCCAACTGAATGTATTTTTCAATAGTTTGCAATTGTTTTTTGGAGTTAATGGCACCAATATCCGTGTTTTTATCCAGTGGATCTCCGACGTATAACGACTGCATTCTGTCTTTTAATTTTTGAACTACAACTTCGTAAACGGATTCTTGTACGTACAAACGGGAACCTGCACAACACACATGACCTTGGTTGAAAAAAATACCGTTTACAATTCCTTCTACTGCTTGGTCTATCGCAGCGTCTTCAAAAATAATGTTGGCCGCTTTGCCTCCAAGTTCCATTGTTGCTTTTTTGGAAGTTCCAGCAATTGCTTTCATGATTGTTTTTCCAACAGCAGTTGAACCCGTAAAGGCAATTTTAGCAACATCGGGATGGTTTACAATGTAGGAACCCGTTACTCCAGCTCCGGACACTATGTTTACTACTCCTGCTGGCACTCCTGCTTCTTGCAGCACTTCTGCCAATAAATACAAAGTTAAAGGAGTGGTTTCCGACGATTTTATGACAACGGTGTTTCCTGCAGCTAAGGCAGGTGCTATTTTCCAAGCGGCCATTAAAAGTGGAAAGTTCCAAGGTATAATTTGTCCTACTACACCCAAAGGTTTTGGATGCTTTGTAGGAAAGGCATACGCTAATTTATCGGCCCAACCGGCATAATAAAAAAAGTGGGCTGCTGCTAGCGGAACATCAATGTCTCTGGATTCTCTTATTGCTTTGCCTCCGTTGAGCGTTTCTATTACTGCAAATTCTCGGGAACGTTCCTGAATGATGCGAGCAATTCTAAACAAATATTTTCCCCGTTCTTTTGCCGAAATTGTGGACCACGTATTTTCAAAAGCAGTTTTTGCCGCTTGTACTGCTAAGTCAACATCGGCTTCGTTTGCTTCTGCTACTTGTGCTAAAACATTTTCATTTGACGGATTCAAAGTGTCAAAATACACTTCCGAAATTGGCGGTACAAAAGCGCCGTTTATAAACAAATCGTAGCGTTCTTTTAATTTGAAATGGCCAGTGCTTTCTGGTGCGGGAACTAAATTCCAGTCGGAACTAAAATCTATTGTATGTGTTTTTTTCATATATGAAAAAGTTATTTATTAGTGGTCCTGTAGGTACTGCTTCGCCTGTTCAAGCAAAGCTCGTGGGTCGCTTTTTATTTATTAGTGTTTAACTCACAACTGTTTTTTTTATGGGTGTGCTATGATTGTTCACTAGTGTGCTACACCCTTTTTGTTAATGGGGATTTCATAGCATTTAAACTTTAGAAAAATAATCGTTGGATTGGTAAATACCGGTTTTTTGTTTTGCAATTTGTAGCAAAACATCGTTTGCCAAACTGCTTGCGCCAAACCTAAAATAGGTGTTGGAAAGCCACTGTCCGCCTAGCGTTTCTTTTACCATAAGCAAATACTGCAACGCCAATTTGGCACTCGAAATGCCTCCTGCGGGTTTCATGCCAATCATGATTCCAGTTTTGCAATAATAGTCTCTAATGGCTTCTAGCATTACTAGGGTAACTGGTAGTGTTGCGGCAGGTTTTATTTTGCCAGTGGATGTTTTAATAAAATCGGCGCCTGCATGCATGGCAATGTCGCTGGCTTGTCTCACTTTGTCGAGCGTTCCAAGTTCGCCTGTTTCCAAAATTACTTTTAAACGCACGTTTTTGCCACACGCCTCTTTTATCATTGCAATTTCGTCAAACACAAAACGGTACTCGCCGCTATGGAATTTGCCTCGACTAATTACCATGTCCACCTCATCGGCACCATTGTCCACCGCCATTTTTACATCTAGTATTTTTACGGCGGCACTGGACTGACCGCTTGGAAAAGCTGTGGCAACCGAGGCTACTTTTACGCCCGTTCCTTTTAGTTCGTTAACCGCAAGTTGTACAAAGTTGGGATAGACACAAACGGCAGCCGTTGTGGGCAGTCCGGGAATTTCGTCGTGTAGATGGTGGGCTTTAAAGCACAGTTGTTTTACTTTATCTTCCGTATCTGCCCCCTCCAAAGTCGTTAGGTCTATCATCTGTAAAATCTTGTATAAACCTTGCATCTTGGCTTCTTTTTTTATACTTCGAGCCGTAATTCTCGAAATTCTATCTTCAATCCCAACTTGGTCAATTCGAGGGGTGTTTAAAAAATCAATGTAGTTCATGTTTCAATTTGATTTATCGCGTTGTTGGACCAACCTTAAAACACAAATATACTAACATAAACCCAAAACAAGTAGCATTTCAACAAACAATTGAAAATTGCCCTACTTTACTATGAAAAATTAGGGCACGATTTTCTTTAAAAGGGACTGATTAGGAATATGAACAAAGCGGTTTACTTATTTTTACTTGTATAGACTCCTTTAAAACAAAACAACCCCACTATTTTACAATGGGGTTGTTGTTTAAAAATACTGTGTAGCGTTTATTCTACCACTACATTTTTGTACGTTTTTTCCGTGCCGTTTTGCAATTCAAAAATGTAAACGCCTGTAGCCAGACCGTTTACTGCTACCTCATTGCCTTCTTTTTTGCTGTTGACAGCAATTGTTTGTACCACAGCCCCTGTTTGGTTGTAAATTACAATGGTGTCCAACCCTGTTTTGGTTTGTACCGTTAACGACCCTTTTGACGGATTAGGATAAATTCTTGGCGCAGTTATTGAAAAATCTTCTAAGGCGAGTGTAGCAAATCTATTTAAAGGTGTGGTATTATGTGAATTTGTACCATGATACGCCAAAGTAGTGGTGTCGCCTTGGGCATAAATGATTTGAAGGAAAGTAGTGTTATTTAAAAACGTGTAATCCCCTGCCGAAACCAACGCCCTTGTAGCTTCTATTGTGCGAATACCCGCTGTTACGGTGTCGGAAACAATAGTCCAACTCTGGTCCGCATCGGGCACCGGCATGTAATGGTAATCGTTTCCTACATGTGTAGGGGTAAAATCCCTGTCGGGCGTGTCGTTCCAAATGAACATATCCGTACAAGTGGACATCGTAGTGGCGCTTGCACCAAAACCTACGCCAAGCCATCTTGTACTATCACCTTTTAAAATTATAGTTACGGAAGTCGGGCTAGTATTTATTTTTATAGTTGTTCCAATTCCTAAAGTATATGTTCCTGTAGAGTATTGACCAAACAAACAATTTACAAAACCTACTATAATAATGCACGACGTTATTATTAATTTTTTCATACTTTTTATTTGTGTTATTTTAAACAAATATAGTTTAATTCTTTTTTGGATTGACAAACTGCTTATTAAACAAAACAACCCCACTATTTTACAATGGGGTTGTTCATTTACAATAAGCTATGTAGCGTTTATTCTACCACTACATTTTTGTACGTTTTTTCAGAACCGTTTTGCAATTCAAAAATGTAAACGCCTGTTGCCAGACCGTTTACTGCTACTTCATTGCCTTCTTTTTTGCTGTTTACAGCAATTGTTTGTACCACAGCCCCTGTTTGGCTATAAATTACAATACTGTCCAACCCGGTTTTGGTTTGTACCGTTACCGACCCTTTTGACGGATTAGGGTAAATACTTGGCGCATTTATTGAAAAATCTTCTACCGCGAGCCATAAATCTCTATTTAAAGGTGTGGTATTATGCGAATTTGTACCATGATACGCCAAAGTAGTGGTGTCGCCTTGGGCATAAATGATTTGAAGGAATGAACTGTCGTTTAAAAACGTATAATCCCCTGCCGAAACCAACGCCCTAGTAGCTACTACTGTTCTTAAACCAGCTGTAACCGTGTCGGAAACAATAGTCCAACTCTGGTCCACATCGGGCACCGGCATGTAGTGGTAATCGTTTCCTACATGAGTAGGGGTAAAATCCCTGTCGGGTGTGTCGTTCCAAATGAACATATCGGTACAAGTGGACATCGTAGTGGCACTTGCACCAAAACCTACCCCTAGCCATCTCGTACTTGAACCTGTTAATTTCAAAGTTACTGTAGTGGGGCTAGTATCTATTCTTATAGTTCCAAACCCTCCTAGCCCGTGAGTAGCAGTTGTAAACTGTCCAAAAGCAATTGTGTTTATGACTAATAAAAGACATACTATTATTATTGTTTGTTTTTTCATAGTGTTGTTTCTTTATTGACAAATATAGTTTAATTCTTTTTTGGATTGACAAACTGCTTTTTAAACAAAACAACCCCACTTTTTTACAATGGGGTTGTTGTTTAAAAATACTGTGTAGTGTTTATTCCACCACTACATTTTTGTACGTTTTTTCCGTGCCGTTTTGCAATTCAAAAATGTAAACGCCGGTTGCCAGACCGTTTACTGCTACCTCATTGCCTTCTTTTTTGCTGTTGACAGCAATTGTTTGTACCACAGCCCCTGTTTGGCTATAAATTACAATAGTGTCCAAACTGCCTTAAAAAACTATTTAATATTAATAAAAAGAGGCTTTAATCTTTACTGCTTTACAATTTTTTTAAAAACCGTACCTTTATCTGAATTTATTTGAATTAAATATATGCCATTTGCCATATTAGTAACATCAATAGCGGTATTATTTTCCGAAATTATATTATTTTGGATGACTCTACCATCCATATCAAAAATTGTAATCTTGGAAGATATAAAATTTTCAAAATTAATATAAATACTATTTGTAGTTGGATTCGGGGTTATATTTATTTGATTATCTAAATTGAAATAGTTGGTAGCTAATAGACCTGTGATTTTTCTAATTGTATTAGAAACTTTATCTGCCACATAGATATCGCCTGATTGATTAATTACCAAACCTGTAGGATGACTAAAACCTGCATTAATTCCAATCCCATTTAAACAACCACCCCAACCATCATATCTATTACCAGCAATAGTAGTAACATCTCCTGTTGTAGTAACTCTTCTAATAGTGTTTGAATTTTTAGATACAAAATAAATATTATTATTTGAATCTATTGTTAAATTTATAGGTTGATTTAAACTTGCGACTACTCCTATTCCATCTACATAACTTTGTGTTCCATTGCCTATGTATGTAGAAACTAAACCATCTATTGAGATTTTTTTAATTTGATTATTGTTTGTATCAGCTATAAAAAAATTACCTGTTGTGTCAATTTCAATTCCTTCTAAACTATTAAATTGCGCTGTAGCTAAATCACCATTTACGTTACCGGCAGTACTGCCCGCAAAAGTAGTTACATTTCCCGAATTAGTAATTTTTCTTATTCTGTGATTAAATTTATCGGCAACATAAATATTGTCATTGAAATCAATAGCAATTCCCATTGGAGTATCGAATTCTGCATTTGTGCCTATATCGTCAACATATCCAGCAATACCATTTCCCGCAAATACATTAGCAATATTACTTCCAGCATTTATTTTATATATATAATTACCTGCAGAAAAATAAACATTTCCAACACTATCAACAGCGACGCTTACTGGAAAATTACTTGGACTAAATGCCAAGGTTGTTACTAATCCACTTGATGTAATCTTTCTAATACAATTATTATTGGAATCAGCTATATAAAAATTTCCAATAGCATCTACAGTAATATCAGAAGGATTATAAAATCTAGCAACCGTTCCTTGACCATTTATAAGCGAGTGGTCTACTTCGCTACAGCTACCTGCAAATGTTGAAACAGTTTGTGCTGAAATTGAAATTGAAAATAAAATTAAAAATTGTATAAAAATTTTCATACTGTTGTTTGTTTAATTACAAATATAGTTTAATTCTTTTTTGGATTGACAAACTGCTTTTTTAACAAAACAACCCCACTATTTTACAATGGGGTTGTTGTTTAAAAATACTGTGTAGCGTTTATTCTACCACTACATTTTTGTACGTTTTTTCCGAGCCGTTTTGCAATTCAAAAATGTAAACGCCGGTTGCCAGACCATTTACCGCTACCTCATTGCCTTCTTTTTTGCTGTTTACAGCAAATGTTTGTACCACAGCCCCTGTTTGGCTATAAATTACAATAGTGTCCAACCCAGTTTTGGTTTGTACCGTTAACGACCCTTTTGACGGATTAGGAAAAATTCTTGGCGCAGTTATTGAAAAATCCTCTAAAGCTAATACAAATCTATTTAAGCCTACTGGATAATGCACATTTGTATCATGATACGCCAAAGTAGTGGTGGCACCTTGAGCGTAGATAATTTGAAGGAATGAACTGTTGTTTAAAAACGTATAATCCCCTGCCGAAACCAACGCCCTTGTAGCTACAATAGTTCTTATACCCGCCGTTACGGTGTCGGAAACAATAGTCCAACTCTGATCCGCATCGGGCACCGGCATATTATGCCCACTATTACCAACGGCGTCTGTGGTATAATCTCTATCTGGAGTATCATTCCAAATGAACATATCGGAAACAGTAGCCATAGTATTGCCTCCAAAACCAACCCCAAGCCATCTTGTGCTTTCGCCTTTTAAAGTCAAGGTTACCGTAGTGGGGCTGGTGTCTATTCTAATAGTTGTATTTGGCCAACCTAAACCATGTGTCGCAGAGGTATATTGTCCGAAAGCAACAGGTATTGAAGTAAAAGTCAATAATAGTGGTAATAATAAATATTTTTTCATAGTGTTGTTTCTTTAATTACAAATATAGTCAAAACCACCACGCTACTTTATTGATAGAGAAAAAAACTCCACGACCGTTCAAAACACTACTAATTCAGCCCAACGGAAGTGCTAGCCAATCCGCTAGAAGTTCCAGCCAAACCGCCAAAGGTGCTAGTCATGCCACTAGAAGTTCTAGTAAACCCGCTGGAGGTTCCAGTCA
This sequence comes from Flavobacteriaceae bacterium, assembly GCA_947453885.1. Lineage (GTDB taxonomy): Bacteria > Bacteroidota > Bacteroidia > Flavobacteriales > Flavobacteriaceae > Flavobacterium. Next base: position 27,875 of record CANGIF010000034.1, on the reverse strand, counting down.
AGCCACTAGAAGTTCTAGCCAACCCGCCGGAACTTTCAGTCAACCCGCCAGAGGTTCTAGGCAAGCCACTAGCAGTTCTAGCCAACTCGTGCTTTGGTACTATCACTTGATGCAAAAGTGCACGTGCTTACTAATTTGTGCTATTAAATGACGGTTTTGTGCTATTTTTTAAAGCACTGATAGAACTACTTTTGAATAAATCAAAAAAATAATATACTTATGAGTAATTTAGTTCAAAGACCACAATTAAAAGAAAAGTACGATAACTATATCAACGGAAAATGGACTGCGCCTTCTACAGGGCAGTATTTTGAAGTGGTATCGCCAGTAGATGGAAAATTATTGGCAAAAGCAGCGCACTCTGCAAAAATGGATGTTGAAATGGCAGTAAATGCTGCCGACGATGCTTTCAAAACCTGGAGTCAAACTTCGGCTACTGAGAGAAGTAATATCTTAAATAAAATAGCCGACAGAATTGAAGCCAATTTAGAGCACATTGCCATTGTTGAAACACTGGACAATGGTAAAGCCATTAGAGAAACTATCAATGCTGACATTCCTTTAGCCGTAGATCATTTTCGGTATTTTGCAAGTGTAATCCGTGCGGAAGAAGGTTCAATTACGGAACTAGATAAAGATACGGTTTCCATAATTATTAACGAACCGTTGGGTGTTATTGCTCAAATTATTCCTTGGAATTTCCCCATTTTAATGGCGGTTTGGAAATTGGCTCCCGCTTTAGCCGCAGGAAATTGTGTGGTGCTTAAACCAGCCGAAAGTACACCTATTTCAATAATGGTTTTGATGGAACTAATTGGCGATTTACTTCCTCCGGGGGTTATCAATGTAGTGAATGGTTTTGGTGCCGAATTGGGCAGAACGTTGGTTACTAATTCTAAAGTGGCTAAAGCAGCTTTTACGGGTTCGACCGCAACAGGTAGAATGGTAATGCAATATGCTACTGAAAATATTATTCCAGTTACTTTAGAGTTAGGTGGCAAATCGCCTAATATTTTCTTCCCGTCGGTTATGGACGAAGACGATGCTTTTTTAGACAAAGCTATTGAAGGTGCGGTGCTTTTTGCTTTCAATCAAGGGGAAGTGTGTACGTGTCCATCGCGTCTTTTAGTTCACGAAGACATCTATGATGCTTTCATCGAAAGAGTGTTAGAACGTGTAAAAGCGATTAAAGTTGGAAACCCACTTGACCCAACGGTAATGATGGGAGCTCAAGCCTCGCAAATTCAAAAAGATAAAATCCTTTCGTATATCAATTTAGGAAAAGAGGAAGGTGCTGAATTGCTTTGTGGCGGAGGTGTTAACCATTTAGGAGACGATTTAGAAGGCGGTTATTACATCCAACCAACGTTGTTTAAAGGGCATAATAAAATGAGAATTTTTCAAGAAGAAATTTTTGGTCCTGTTTTGGCGGTAACTACTTTTAAAACAACGGAAGAAGCAATTGCAATTGCTAATGACACGATGTATGGTTTGGGAGCGGGTGTTTGGACTCGTGATGCACACGAATTGTACCAAGTACCAAGAGCCATTCATGCGGGTAGAGTTTGGGTAAACCAATACCATGCTTATCCGGCTGGCGCGCCTTTTGGTGGATACAAACAATCTGGAATTGGTAGAGAAAACCACAAAATGATGTTAGACCATTACCGTCAAACAAAAAACATGTTGATTTCTTACAACAAAAACAAATTGGGTTTCTTTTAGTAGATAGCAAATAATCAAATCCAACCGCAAATTCGCAAATTATAGTATTTGATGGATTTGCGGTTATTAATTTATGCCAAACATGGAAAAAATAAAACGAGTAGAAGCTACTCAAAAAGCATTAGATGTAATTGTTTTTTTAGCTGAAAAATTTGGCGACTTGATGTTGTATCAAGCGGGTGGCTGTTGCGAAGGCACACAACCGCAATGTTTTGAAAAAGGCGGTTTCTATTTGAGAAACGGAGATGTTTGTATCGGAACTGTTAACGGATTTGACTTTTGGCTCGACAAAGATTTGTTCGAATACTGGAAATTCAGTCATTTTACGCTTGATGTCACCGATGGATTTGGTCCGGGTGGATTTTCTTTGGAAACACCTTACGGAAAAACTTTCAAAGTAAATTATAGATTATTTACGGAAGAAGAAAACGCCAATCTGGAACCCGTTCGATTGAACAATTACGATTAGTTATTAATATTCATAAGTTGGTATTGCTTTGGGGTAACGCCTTCGTATTTTTTAAACAAGCGGATGAAATAATTACAGTCTTCAAAACCTGTGGCATACGACACTTCGTTAATGTGAATGTTCGGATTGCTCAGCATTTTTTTGGCATATTTTATTTTTTCATTCAAGATGTATTCAATCGGACTCATGCCCAATTCTCTTTTAAAATAACGATAAAATGAGGTGGTACTCATGCATGCTTTATCGCTCAAATCTTTCAAAATGATGGTTTCGCGAACGTGCTTTTTTATAAAATCAATGGCTGGCGTAATAGGACTATTAACTGAAATGTATTTTTCGTTGTCAAATCTTTTAGCTGTTTGTGTTTGGATAATTCTGATAATCAATTCCTGCAAAGTCAAATCGGCAATGGCGTCTTTAGTAATGGAATTGCCCATACATTCTTTAATTAGTTTGTTGATTGTGCCCGCTAATTCAACATTGTTGTAAAAGAAATAATTCTCGTGATCTAGCTTCCACAAATTACTTTTTCCTTCTTTTGGGTATTTTTCGTTTAAAAAACCTAACGTATTGGTGATAATGTTGTTGTCAATTGCCAAAGCAATACATTGCGTAGGATTTTCTTTAGACGCTTCGGGGAAATCTATTTTCATTTCTACTTTTGAAGGTACAATAACCGTTTCACCTGGCAAATATTCAAATTGAGGCTCGTCAAATAAATGCATTACTTTTTTTCCGCGCAACATACTGGTAACAACCAAATCGTTAAACTTTAACGGAACCAATTCGGATTTTTGATACGTTTCAAATATGTTCAATTCGCAATGATCTAATGAAAAGATTGTGCGATTTTCAACTAAGGTTTTTAAAGACTTTTCGTGAGTGAGCGCTGGTTTATGTAGCAATGCTTTTAGTGACATTTAATTTTTTTTGGAAGTACTAAAATAGTAAAAAAACAGCAAGTTTGTAAAAAACGGTTTTTAAAACTTACTTAGTTGCAATTCACTTCCTTTTTTTATTTTTAATTACTAAGACTATTCATGTGTTTTGCATGTCTGTGGACCTTGCATTACAAATTACTAAACGTTTTGTCTTTTGGATATTTTACTTTGTAACTCATTCGGATTTTCTTGGTTTCGTTAGGTGCTAATTTTAGATTCCACTTCAGAAGTCCGGTTTCCGAGTCAACAACTGCTTTTGATGCTTCTAAAAGTTCTATTTCTGTTTCTTTGTCGGGGCTTATTGGGTATTGGTCTTTTAATTGCAATTCTACAGTTTCTTTTTTATTGTTCCGAACGGTGATGTCAAAAGTAAAGGTTTGCTCTTTTTTAGACGAAAGGAATTTAATCCCTGATTTGTCCACAATTTTTTCTCTTTTAATGCTAATTTTCTTGTCTCTTCCCATGCTTAAACTTAAAGTATCCGCCGTTTGTCCCGGGTTAATAAACGTTTTGCCTACATACATGCCTTCAAAAATGATGTTGGCTTCGCCTGGCAGTAAATTGTAGGCAGCATAATCCTTAATTTCGGCTAAAAGGAAAGCGTCTTGGTCTATTTTTGGTGCTGCAAAAAACTGGAAACTTGCTGGAAGTTTGAGTTCTTTTAATGCTACACTATGGGTTTTCCCGTTTGACAAAATATCGTACGGAACGTCAATATCAAACGAAATGTTTAATTGATTTTCGCTTACGGAAGTATAATCGCTCACAGTTGAATTGGCATAAGATACCGAATCTTTTTGGATTTCTTCCTTACTTTTTCCTAAAGTACTCATGCCTCTTATGACAACACTTTTAAGCGCTTGGGGTTCTTTGTCCAGATTATCTGAAACTCCATCATAATCTAATTGAATATTTTCTAAATAAGCCAATCGCCAAGGCTCTAAAACAGGCGCTTGATTGCTTTGGGTTGGGTTGCCGCTGGAAAGGTTTAGCTTTACTTTTTTCCAATCTAAACCAGAATGTTGGGCAACTTGTGCTTTATAAACCATTTCGATAGGTTGGGTTACGGAGCTTGAGCGCAAATCGTAAAAAGGTTTCCAAGAAGCCGTTGGCGTTAGGTAATTGACCGTTAAATCTACGTTTCCTGCCACTTCGTTCATGACTTGTAAAATTAGCTTTCCTTTAGCTGTTTTGTCTTCTTTTGGAATATTTAGTTCTAATTTGTTCTTTAAATTAGCTAATACTTCATTTTGTTTGATAATTCGTTCTTTTAATGCTTCGGAAGCATTGCTTGCTTCGGTTCTTTTTTCACGATAATAACTTACCATTTTATTTAATTCAACTACATTCAAGCCCGAATTTGCTCCATAAACCTGTTGGTTTTTGTCTAACAATTCAATAACTTTAATTTCTGAATTTCGCTCGTTTTCGAGTTTGCTTATATGTAATGTAACACTTTTTATACTGTCCTTTACTTTTTTAAAAGCCGGCGAATGTTCATCAACTTCGTATTCGTTGTCGTAATTATTAGAAAATTGTACAGAAAGCACTGTTACTGATGTTGGCGCACCAATTTGAATGGTGTTTTCATTTAAAAAATCAGCTACATTTTTAACCACAATTTCGCTTGTGCCTTTGGGCAAGAATACCGATGCGGTTTGAGTTAATTCGGCAGCATTGTAATAGACCGTTGCTGCTTTTACTTTTGCAGATACAAAAATTGGTTTTTGTGCAAAAGTTAGTGCTGTTACAAAAAGAAGTGCTGCAAAAGATAGTGTTTTCATAGTTGAAAGTTGATTAAATTAAAGACCATAACAATTGAATTCGATTAAAAACCATCCTCTTCAACTGCCGTGCTGTCCAGTACTGTTTGTTTGTTTTTTAGTAATAATCGTGCCAATCCATTAAGTACTAACGGCGAATTTTGGCCAAAAGTATCAGTTGGTGTTAAAAGCGATCGACGGAGCATTAATTGTGTTAAAAAACGATGCTGTTGACGAGCAAAAGGTTTTAGTGATCCGTCTGCAGAAAAACGATAGTTAAACCCTGTTGGCCGTGGAATTATTGTGGCTAAAAAAAGAGATTCGTTAAGCGTTAAATCAATTGGTTTTTTATGAAAATAAAAGGCTGATGCTTCGCCAATTCCGTACACGTTTGGTCCCCATTCAATTATATTTAGATACACTTCAAACATACGCTCTTTTGAACTTGTTCGGTTGTTTTCCATTAAATAAACCAGTAGAATTTCCTCCAATTTTCTGGAAATGGTTTTTTCACGGGTTAAAAAAACATTTTTTACAAGTTGCATACTGATAGTACTAGCGCCACGAGCAAATTTTTTAGTTTTAATATTCTTGGCGATTGATTGTTTAAACGCTTCGTTTATAAAGCCTCTGTGGTTGAAAAAGGATGGATCCTCGCTTGTTAAAACACATTTTTGTAAATAGGGTGAAATGGCTGCTAATGGTGTGAAATTTTGGTTTGCGCTTCCAACTAAAATTGGTCTTTGTAACACCCCTTTTTCGATGGCGCGGTATTGAAATTCGGAATTGATTTTAGTTAAATCTGCTTCGCCATATTTAGTTATCCTCAAATGATCCGGTGTTAATTTGCTTTCAAAAATTAAAGCTTCTGGGTGATTTTTATTGAAATTAAAAAGAAGTTGGTATTTAAATGCGCCTTGAGCTTGCATGCCGTCAAAATGGGAAAATAAACCTTGTGGTAACGAAGAAATAAAATCTTGCGCATTAGTTGTTGGAATTGTCAATTGAAAATCAAATATCGGTTCTTTTTCGTTGTTATATTTAAAAAAGGGATGACACGTAATCGCATTTAATTGAATGGTAGAAGTGCTGTCCATTGCTACAAATCGAGGTCCAAAAACCAAATGATACTCCAATTGCGCTTTGTCAATAGACACTTCTTTTGATGCTATTTTAGGATGCGTTACGTTTAAATGTTCTATGGCGGCAAAACCATTTATATACAATTCATCTCCTGATTTTTCAATATTTTTCAAACAAAAATGAATTGATTTAAAGCTTGAGTTCAAATTGATTTTATCCTGAAAATAAGGCAGCTGAATGTCGTTTCCTTCTGGATTTAAAAACGTTACATCTGCATTTCTATTTCTTGGATCTGCAATTCCAGAAACGCTCCAATTTTGAATGTAGTTAACTGCTTTTACCTCTATTTGCGAGGTAAGTCTTCGATTAGAAAGTGCTAGTTTTTTAAAATTAAAATACACTTTATTGTCTAAATCAAATAACCGAAATTGAAATTGGGTTACATTCATTTCGGTTGGTACAAGGTTGAATGTGTTGGCTATAATTTTATTGGCAAGTTTGGCATAATCAACTTGATCATCTGAAATGTTTTCGTTGTTTTTGTTGAGTAGAAATGCTTCAAAATTGCTGCCATGTTTGGTTTTTACAAGTTGAATAAATCCTTTTTTGATTGTTAATTTGCCTAATTGTATGTTTCCAAAAAGCAATTGCGCCAAATTAACTGAAGTGTGCAACTCTTGAATAGCAAGTAGCGTATCTGCTTTTTGTGGAACTAAAGCAATTTTAGAAAACTGAATATCAGAAATGTTAGTGAAACTTGCGTCTTTAACGGTAAAATGGCATTGGTATTTTTCAACCATCTTTTGATCGATTTTTGCAATGGCTTTGCTTAAAATTTGATTTCTGTAAACAAATAAAACTACTCCAACTAGTACAATTACTATACCCAAGGACTTAAAAAATAGAAGCCATTTCTTCTTTTTGGGTTTGTTTTTTCTTTGCTTCATTTATCCAAATAAATTTGCTACAATTTCTTCAATTTTAGTTACTTTTTGCACTTTAATTCCAGCCGAATTGTAGGCGATTTTATTGTATTTTGAGACAAAAATGGTTGAAAAGCCTAACTTCTCTGCTTCTTGTATGCGCTGATCCACTCGGTTAACGGGACGTATTTCGCCTGATAAACCTACTTCGCCAGCGAAACAATAATCCTTGTTAATAGCAATATCTTCGTTTGAGGATAATATGGCAGCAACCACAGCAAGATCGATAGCGGGATCGTCAACAGAAATGCCGCCTGTAACGTTTAAAAAAACATCTTTTGCTCCTAACCTAAATCCTGCTCTTTTTTCTAAAACTGCCAAAATCATGTTGAGGCGTTTTGCATTATATCCAGTTGTACTTCTTTGTGGTGTTCCATAAACAGCTGTTGAAACTAATGCTTGTATTTCAATCATTAAAGGTCGCATGCCTTCGAGTGTAGAAGCAATTGCTGTTCCAGAAAGTTCTTCGTCTTTGTGAGAAATCAAAATTTCAGATGGATTGGAAACTTCTCGTAATCCACTTCCAAGCATTTCATATATGCCAATTTCGGCAGTTGAACCAAAACGGTTTTTTAACGATCGTAAAATTCTATATACATGATTTCTATCTCCTTCAAATTGTAAAACAGTATCAACCATGTGTTCCAATATTTTTGGACCTGCTATGGTTCCGTCTTTTGTGATGTGTCCAATTAAAATTACTGGAATATTAGTTTCCTTAGCAAATTTTATAAGTTCTGCGGTTGTTTCTCTAATTTGAGAAATGCTTCCGGCTGTCGATTCAATGTAATCGGTATGAAGTGTTTGAATCGAATCAATAATGACAATTTCTGGTTGAATAGCTTCAATTTGTTTGAAAATTTTTTGTGTTTTGGTTTCCGTTAAAACATAGCAGTTATCACTACTTGATGTAATTCGCTCAGCACGCATTTTGATTTGCTTTTGGCTTTCTTCGCCCGAAACGTATAACGTTTTGAAAGGAAGTTTGAGAGAAATTTGCAATAAAAGGGTGCTTTTTCCTATTCCGGGTTCGCCTCCCAAAAGGATTAAAGAACCAGGCACAATTCCGCCTCCCAACACTCGGTTTAATTCATTATCAGTTGTGTCTAATCGAACTTCTTGGGTGGAATCAATTTCATTTATTCTCAATGGCTTTGGTGCTTTAGATACGGTATCCGAATTCGATTTCCATGCTACTTTTTCTTCTTTTTGAACAATTTCTTCAACAATTGTGTTCCATTCCTTACATGCATTGCATTGCCCTTGCCAACGGGCATATTGGGTTCCACAATTTTGACAAAAAAAAGAAGTTTTAAGTTTAGCCATTTTTATAATTTATTTTTTTGGAGTCAACATTCGCATATCACTTGTTTTTTGAGTCATCATGTCTTTAGTTAAATCACCAATTTCTTCCAATTGAGATGCATCTTGATAGGCTTTTGCTGCTCTTTTATAATCAATTTTGTTTTCATACATCAATCCCAACTCATAATTAGCAAGCATTGATTTTGGGAAGTTTTTTTTGGCTAATTCTGATAGCCTTTCTAGTTCATAATACGCTTTGTTTTTTAAAATAGCAGCCTCTATTGCTTTAAAATCATTTAATCGAATTGTTGCTTTGATGCCGTATTTTTTATTGATGTTATCGTATTTATTGACCAAATAATTGACATAGCCTTCTTTTAAAATTTCAATTTTATTGTTGTATTCTGTTATTGAAATTGGTTTAAATTGTTCAAAAAAGGTATAAAATGCGTTTGGAATTGCTTTTAATACTAATGTATAGTGATTGGTTTCTTTGAAATCATCAAAAAGGTAATTTAACGAAGGGTTGTTAATAGTTTTAATACTTTCGTTAAGCTCTTTAATTGCCGTTTGCGCTTCTTCGGTATCGCCATCAGCAGTGGCTAAGTAGTAAAAGAAAGGTGTTTTAAAAGCCGAAAGTCTGTTTTTAATTCTAGAAACAGCATCGTTAGGTAAGTTAGGACTTAAGGAAATGTAACCGTTAAAAATTGGGTCGTCTTTATACAAATAAAAATTTTGAAAACCCGCAGTTAAATCGTGACCAATTATAAATTTAAGTGGTGTGATTCTGTATTTTTTTTCCAAATAGGGAAGCAATTCTCCACCAAGAAATTCAAAAAATTTTGCACCTTTTTCTGTTGGCAAACCATCTGTTAATGTAGCTTCTGTATCGTCTTCTCTTGTGTCATTTTGGTTAATTCCAACTACAATCATTTCTGGTAAATCATCCCAGTAGGCACCATAGGATAAAGTACCGTTTACAGGGTCAAATAAATAATCACCATCAAGAACAATTACCAATGGAAAATTTTCGCTCGAACTTTTTGGGTAAGACGGAGGTAAACTAATTGCTATTTCTTTTGTTTCACCTAGTTTTACCGACTTAAATTTTTCTGTATGTAATTTTTCAAATTTAGGTTTTTCGGGTAAAGGTTTGTCTGTTTTTATTTTTTCTGTTTTGGTTGCGTCTTCTAATGGTTTTTCTGTTTGGGATTTTTCAACTCGAGGAACTTCTGTTTGGGGTTTTTCTGTTTGGGGTTTTTCTGTTTGGGGTTTTTCAACTTGAGGAACTTCTGTTTGAGGTTTTTCTGTTTGGGGTTTTTCTGTTGTGTTTTGAGAAAAAACAGAAAAAGAAACTAGTAAAAATAATAGAATTGTTTTCATTTTGTATTGTTTTTGTACTAAGATTGTATTGAAATTTAAAAGGAGCAATATACTACTTTTTTAAAATGGTTTATCTTGAATTGTTACTTTAACTTATTTTAAATACTTGCCTTAAATAATTTTAATTCATCCCAAGTAAATCTATCCCCGTGTTGTTCTTTCAATTTTGTTAACGTTTCTTCTTTATAACCTTTAAAAGCTGTCGCTAATTCTTGAATTTTTGTTTCTGGTAGTACATCTGAAAGTGCTATTGTTTTGGATTCAATTAATTTAGCTAAGTGGGAATAAATAGTTTGTGAGCTAAGTTTTCTAAGTGTTGCTATTTCTTTAACCGAATTTTGTTGCTGCCACAATTCAAGTGTTTCAATTACTGTTGCTTTTTTAGCTACTTTTGGTTGTTGCTTTTTAGAATAACGGTCTATCTCCTTCTCTTCAATAAGTGAACTATTTTTTTCTTTAAATACTTTTTGAATAGTTTCTAACTTTCTGATTTTATATAACTTAATTTCATCTGAGGTAAGTTTGTCTTTAGAAATAGATTCACCTTTTGCAACGGTTTCTATTAACATTTTGGCTTTAATCAATCGTACTACGGCTTTTGTTTGAAGTTCCTCAAGTAGCACTAATTCTTCGTAAAAAGCTTTTACTTTTTTTATTCGTTTTACTTCTTCTATTTTCCAAAGAATTTGATATACCAATGTATCCATTGTGCTAAAAAAATAATTATAAGCCGCTTGAATCCTATCACAAACATATTGAAAGTCGACAGATTCGGTAAATATTTTTTGTAGTTGAGCTTTAAATTTTCTAGAGGGTTCTAACAAAGCTTCTATGATTTCTTCTTGTGTTTTTGCCCAATTAGCATGTTTTGATTTCTCCGAAATTTCTGATTTTTCACTGTAACTAAACCTATGATTACGCCATTCTTGGGCTAAATCATTCCAATCAAAGCTATTCGTTAAATAATTTAATATAAATGTTTGAGTATCTTTTTTTAGTGAATTTTCCAAAATAGCTGCACTTGCTTTATTTGCGGCATATTGCATTACATCTTGATCATTGGAAATACCATTCATCTGCAAAGGAGAGAGTAAAACCAAGCCGTTTAACGAGCGCAAACGCGAAAGTGCAACATATGCTTGTCCTGGAAGAAAAACCTGCGATACATCAAGTGCTGCTTTGTCAAATGTTAAACCTTGACTTTTATGTACTGTAATAGCCCAAGCTAATTTTATGGGATAATGTACAAATGTTCCAATCACTTCTTCCTCTATTTCTTTTGTGTTTTCATTTACCGTATACTTAATATTATGCCATTCGTATTTTTCTACTTCAATTGTAGTGTTTTCTTCTGGAAAATGTACGATGATTTCTCTATCAGAAAGGGATTTAATTATGCCCATTTTTCCATTGAAAAACTTTTTGTCAAATGATAAGTCATTTTTAATAAACATAATTTGAGCTCCTGTTTTCAATTCAAGTTTGTCTTCTATTGGATAAATTTTTTCAGGAAAATCACCAGTTTTTTCAGCATAATATTGTTTTGAACTACCTTCTAAATCATATAGCGATTGCAAGTTGATTCCATCTGCTTTTGCATTATGAGTTGTAAGGGTTATGTATCCTAGATTGGCCTTTAAATCGAAATTAGGTTGAACAAATTTATTTAAAATTTGAATATCATTAGTTGTAATCGAATTATTCCTAAGGTTATTAAGAATAGTAATAAAAGTTTCGTCAGACTGACGAAATATTTTGGACAATTCAATGTATAAAGGTGGATTTTGCTCTATAACATGGGCATTAAAAAAGAATTTTCCTTTGTAATATTTGCTCAATGTACGCCATTCATCATCGCGAATAACTGGAGGAAGTTGTAATAAATCCCCTATAAAAAGGACTTGAACACCACCAAAAGGTATCGCTTTTTTACGAACCGATTGCATCATAAAATCTATTGCATCTAACAAATCTGAACGCAACATACTCACTTCATCAATTATTAGCAATTCCATGTTACGAATTACCGCTTTTTTCAAACCACTCATTTTAAAATGCCTCCTTAAAGTTGTACGGCTTTCAAACTTTGAATTTTCGGAAAATTGAGGTACAGAATTGTCAGGAATAAAACCACCGAATGGTAATTGAAACATCGAATGTATAGTAACTCCGCCTGCATTTAAAGCAGCGATACCGGTGGGTGCAACAACTACTGTGTTTTTGTGAGTAGTTCTAATTATTTCTTTAAGCAGCGTAGTTTTTCCTGTACCGGCATTTCCAGTTAAGAATACTGACCTATTGGTTTGATTGATAAATTGTAAAACAAATTTTGCTTCATTGGTAACAAACTCCATTCATGACATTTTAAAATGGTAAACAAATATAAAATTATTAGCTTTTAAATTCGGTGTATTCTGTAAAATTAAATTGATTGATTTAAAAGTAAAAAAAAACAGACTATATTCTAAATTTGATTAAACAACACAGTAAAATTTAATAAAAAAAAGCCTCAAAAGAGGCTTAATAATATTTATTTGTTGCTTGCTTTTGCGGTATTTTTATATTTTTCATTTAACAATTTGGTTAATTCTTTTGTAATATCAAATTGGTCTTGAGCGTATAAAACTGAAGCTGTTTCGCCTGTTCCGTAGATATAGGCATACCCTTTTTGTTTACCGTATTCTTTAATAAATTGCTTGACTTTTTTGACTAACGATTCTGTTTCTATACTACTTTCTTTTTGTAATTGTTGTAGCATTTGTTGTTGAGTGTACTGCAATTGTTGGTCTCTTTTTTGTAATTCTGCGTAATGTTGTTGTGCCCACGCATCCCCTTTTGTTTGTGCATTTTTTTGAAAATAATCTTTGTCTTTCTTAAGATTTAACGCATCTGATTGAAGCTGTTTATCCATTTCTTCAGATTTTGCTTTGTATTTTGTAGCAATATCTTTAGCTTCTTTGTAATCGTCCATCAAAATTGAAGTATCCACATAAGCAGTCTTCATTACTTTAATTGTAGGTTTTTGTGAACACGAGAAAAAAGTTATGGCTATAAGAGACGACAAAAAAATATTTTTCATACTGTTTTTTTTTACAAAAATAGTTTATTATTATAAAAACAAACATATATAGAGGTAAATTTACAATATATTCAAAACTTATTAAATTTAATATTTTTATAAATAAAAATTATTAAAAAACCATTCTTTTTAATCGATTTAAAAGGTTTTTAAAAAAAAGTGTGGGAACATTGTTTTTATCGTGTCTTTGTTCTTTAAATGTCTTTAAAATGAATTTTAGTTGTTTCTTAATATGTAAATGTGTGAAGAATATTCCATTTTTGATTTTGCTTTCCAATTTGACATACAACCTATATAAAATGCTTTTATATAATTCATTTTTCCTGTTTTATATTTTTCTGAAAGTAAAGAGACATAAAAAGCATCAAACTTCATGGGTTTAATCGTCAGTAATTGAAATTGAAATTTATTAAAAATGATTTCAATTGCTTTTTTAGAAAAATGCCAAAAATGAATTGGTACATCAAATGCTGCCCAATATCTTTGATAATATTTAGCATCGTAAGATTTGAAATTAGGAACTGCAATAATTAAAATTCCATTTTTTTTTAAGACCCTTTTTAACTCTATTATTTGAGTTTCTAAATTTGGAACATGTTCCAAAACATGCCACATTGTAATAATGTCAAAATAGTTGTTTTCAAAAACAGTTGTATTCTCAACAAACGATACTCCTTTTTTTTTAGCAATTTCTTTTGCTTTTGAATTAGGCTCTATACCAAATACATCCCAACCATTTAATTTTGCACTTACTAAAAAATCACCTGTTCCCGCACCAATGTCTAATATTTTTCCAGTTTTTGAACAATACGTTTTAAGTAATTTCGTTTTTCTGAGAATTGCAATTTGTTTAACAAACTGATATGTTTTATCAAAAAAAGTTGCTTTAGAATCCGTATGAGAAATGTAATTATCACTTTGATAATACTTTTCAATTTGAATACTGTTAGGTTGTGGGTGTGTAATTAACATGTCCAACTCTTCATCATGATACAACTCGAATTCTTCTTGTGTAACAGAATGATCCGTTACTTTCATAAAATACTTTTTAGAAAATTCCATAATTTATTTAAATTGTATTTGTTGTTGTAAATTTCCGTTTCACGTGGAACAGTTGTAAGTTATCTGCCTATATAAATTAATAAAACAGAGATGTCACTTGGAGAAACACCGCTTATTCTGGATGCTTGTGAAATAGTAATGGGTTTAATCTTAGTAAGCTTTTGAATAGCTTCGATTGACATTGATTTAATTTTAGAATAGTCGAAATTTTCTGGAATTTTAACATCTTCAAGGCGAGTTAATTTTTCAGCATTGTTGCGTTCCTTTTCTATGTAACCTGAATACTTAACTTGTATTTCTGATTGTTCAAGTATTTCTTGGTCTAAATTAGAATTAGAAATATAATCAGAAACTTTAGCGAATTGTATCATGTCATTTAAGTCAATTTGAGGTCTTGAAAAAACTTTAAACATTTTATCACTTTGGGTAATTAATGCTGTTTTTTTAGATTTTAAAATGGGATTAGTTTCTTCAACAGTTATACTAGTTTCTTTAAAAAACGAAACTAGTTTGTCTGATTCATTAAATTTATATTCCATACGCTTTAAACGTAATTCAGAAGCTAAACCTATTTCATATGCCATTGGAGTAAGTCTAAAATCAGCATTGTCTTGGCGTAATAATGTTCGATATTCTGCTCTTGAAGTAAACATTCTATATGGCTCTTCTGTACCTTTAGTGATTAAATCATCTATAAGAACTCCTATATAGGCCTGATCTCTTCTTAATATTAAAGGAGAGCGTTCCTGAACTTGTAATGCCGCATTAATACCTGCCATTAAACCTTGTGATGCTGCTTCTTCATAACCAGTTGTTCCGTTTATTTGACCTGCAAAAAACAAACCATTTACTAATTTTGTTTCTAAAGTGTGTTTCAACTGAGTAGGTGGGAAATAATCATATTCAATTGCATAACCAGGTCTAAAAAACTTTACTTTTTCAAAACCGGAAACCGAACGTAACGCTTTAAATTGAATATCCTCAGGAAGTGAAGTTGAAAAACCATTAACATAAACTTCAACCGTATTCCATCCTTCAGGTTCTATAAATAATTGATGTCTTTCCTTATCGGCGAATCTATTTATTTTATCTTCGATAGAAGGGCAATAACGAGGCCCTATACTTTTAATCCTCCCATTAAACATGGGAGAACGATCAAACCCTTCTCTTAAAATATCATGAACATCCAATGATGTATAGGTCATGTGACAAGATTTTTGATATACTAAAGGAGATGTTAAATTAGAAAAAGAAAATTTTGAAGGAATTAAATCTCCTTTTTCTTCATTCATTTTTGAATAATCTAAAGATCTACCATCAACTCTTGGAGGTGTTCCCGTTTTCATTCTTCCAGATTCAAAACCAAATTTAATTAAATCTTCAGTTATTCCATACGAAGCGCTTTCACCTGCTCTTCCACCCCCAAATTGTTTGTCGCCTATATGGATTAATCCATTTAAAAAAGTGCCGTTGGTTAAAACAACAGTTTTAGAACGTATTTTAATTCCTAAATTTGTAACGACTCCAATAATGGTATCCTTTTCAAAAAGCAAACCACAAACCATCTCTTGATAAAAATCTAAATTAGGAGTATTCTCCAACATAAGACGCCATTCTTCTGCAAAACGCATTCGATCACTTTGAACACGTGGCGACCACATAGCAGGTCCTTTAGATTTGTTAAGCATTTTAAACTGTATAGCGGATACATCTGAAACAATACCTGAATAACCACCCATTGCGTCAATTTCACGAACTATTTGCCCTTTGGCAATTCCACCCATAGCAGGATTACATGACATTTGAGCAATGTTTTGAAGACTCATAGTAATTAATAAAGTACTACAACCCATATTTGCGGCTGCTGCTGCTGCTTCGCAACCGGCATGTCCGCCACCAACCACAATTACATCATAAATTTCTTGAAACATTGATAAATATTTTTATGTTTAACAAACATGTTCCACGTGGAACTAGAAATAAAAATTAAACCTGTTCCACGTGGAACAAAGAAATTTTTTCATTTTCCTTTTGACGCATTAATAATTGTTCTTCTGGAGATTTGTCTTTATATCCACAGTAGTGTAAAACTCCGTGAGACATAACTCTAGTTAATTCATTAGAAAAATCAACATTGTAAGTAGTTGCGTTTTCTAATACGCGTTCAATAGAAATAAAAATATCACCACTAATTAGATTACCTAGTGTGTAGTCAAAACTAATAATGTCTGTAAAAGTGTCGTGTTGTAAAAACTGCTGGTTTATATTTAATAAATAAGAGTCGTCGCAAAAAACATAATTTATTTCACCTAAAGTTTTGTTTTCTGATAAAATAACTGCGGTAATCCAAGATCTATAACGATCTTCATTTAAAAGTTCAAAATCTGTTTCGTAATTAAATTCTATCATTATTTGTTGAAATAATATTTAAGCATTTTGTTGAAATTCGAGTGTAAAGGTAAACTTTGTCTGTTTAATATTTCAATACTTTTGAAATAATCTTGTACAGAAGGTGGTAACGTTGAGTTATTTTTAGAATACGTATTTGTGTTAGTATTAGATTGTCTATTGCTTTCTTCACCTTGCTCTTGAATTGCCTTGTTAAGCTTTAACAATTCTTGTTTTATATTAGATACTTTTTGTAAATTGTCGTTAAGAAAACCTTTGTTTAAAAGTTGTTTTTCAAGATTTTTCATTTGATTAAGTGTGTTTTGACCAACACTATTTAAACCTTGCTTAGTTAATTCATTTTGTAGAGCTTCTCTTAAAGATTGTTGTTCTTTATATATTTGCATAATTGATTGAGATTCGCTTTCAGAATCTGCATCTTGAGAATTAGACCCTTCGCTTCCAGATTTAGAACCATTTGAACCTGGATTAGGTTTACCATTATCTCCTGTCTTTCCTTCTTTACCTTCCCCTTTTTTTGATCCTTTTTGAGAAGCTTTTTTTATCTTCTCTCCTAAAGCTTCTTGTTTTTTAATAATATCCGGTAATTGCATTCCAGAACCTGAACCTTTACCAGGTTTTGGTTTTCCAGATCCCTTCCCCATCATTGACAAAGACATTTGCATACTGTTCAAAGCGTCACTGAGAAAATCAGCTAATTTATTTGAAGATGTGATGGTATATTGTTGATGAGAAACTCCTTTTGAAATTTGAGAATCAGCTAAGGATTCTATAGACTTATCAACATTGTATTGAACATTACCAATCTCTTTTGTTATATTTTCACTAATTTTAGGATTTCGAAGTGACATTGCAAATAAGCTATCGTCTATATGAGTAAACAATTGTTTTAGATTTTGTTGCGATTTTAAATTTTTATTAAAAGAAGGTGATATACGTTTTAATGATTTGAAATTTTTCATTAAATCTTCTTGATTAAATGAAAAAGACAACAAATTATCTAATATTTGACGTAACATAGCTACATCTTCTTCTATTTGTTCTTTTTCATCATTTTGCATTGATTCACCCATTTTCATAGCCATTTGTTTCATTTTTTTTGAAGCGGCTTTTTGTTTGGGTTTTGCTGCATCTTTTTTACCATTTTTAAGATCCTCGCTTGCCTTTTTTAAATCTTCTTCTATGCTTTTTTGAGATTGTTCATCTTTTGGAATAGCTATTGGTGCTTTTAATTCCATATTTTCTTTTTCTAACAAATTTAATTCTTCCTCAATTTTTTTAAAATCTTGTTTAATATCATCTTGTTTTAATGAAGTATTATCTTTTTCTTTATTTGATAATTGTTCTTCCTGTTCTGAAAGTTGCTCTAATTGTTCTTTCAATTGTTCCGCTTTCTTTTCTACATAATACTTTTTAGTTAATTCTACAAGCTGTTCTAAATTTTTAGTTTGATTTTTTACATTTTGTTTAAAATTATCTAGTTTTTCCATCAATTGATCGTGCTTGATTTTATCATTAAGTTCCTTTAATTCATCAAGTAATTTTTTGTTTTTCTCTAAATCATTAATTGAAGATTCTAATCGCTTCTCAAGTAATTCTTTTTCTGAATCTTTTTTTTCTGTTTTAAATTTATCTAAATTATCTTTAACTTTATCAGAAAATTCTTTCATTAAAGCATCCTGCTTCTCTTGACGTAATAAAAAATCGTTGATTTGCTGTTGTTCTTTAAATTCAAAACTTTCCTTTTTCTTACCTGATTGTTGTAATTTTTCAAGCTCTGAAAGTTGTTTGTTTTGAAGTTTAACAGATTTCTGTAAACTATTAATATTTGAATTTTGTTGCTGAAGTACTTGTGCTTCTTTTTCTGTATCAGTTAAAATATGAGTAGTAAAAACGGTAGATTTTGTTGATTTAAAATTATGAAGTACATCATTATCAAAAATTTCAAAATAATAATCGTAAGACAAGCCTGTAATAACAGATATATTTCCAGGAAATGAAAAAATAAATTGATCATAATTACCCACTTTTATTGGTAAAAAACCATGTTTAGCGGTTTGAGGTTTATCTTTTTCATAATAAACTATTTGTAATTTTGAAAAACCATAATCATCTGTTATTTGACCTAATAAATACGATTTAGTAGTTTTTAAACTATCTGGTATAGCGTTTATAGATATTGATGGAAACTGGTCTTTAATTACCGAAATTTGATAATCAAGTTTTTCATAATTTTGAACGCTATTATTAGATGTAACTATTTGATATTCTATATTTTGATTAATGTTTTTAGAAAGTAAAAATTGATTATCTTGTTTAGAAAATACTATATTAGTTTTAGAATCTATCCATTCTACTTTTTGCGTTGCTAATGTATTCATTCGCCAAGTAACTTTTGTGCCTTCTGGTAAAACTGCATTACCTGAACCTTTTATTATTTCAGATTTTCTATCCAAATAACTAGGAAAATTCAATACCATTTCAAAATTGGAAATAGAAGGAACAGTAATGACCTTTAGTTCATAATCGTGAGATTTAACAACGTTGGCTTCTAAATGAAATTCAAGGTTTTCTTTTGGTTTAGCTATTAAAAATTGAAATTCTCCTGAATTGGTACGCTCCATGTAATAACTTTCAGTTCCAATAAATATAACCGTGTTTTCAGGAACAATTTTTCCAATTGTTTTAACTTTTAAAATAAAATCTTGATTTTGTTGTGTTTGTAAATTGCTATTCAAAATTTGAAATTCAAAAGGAGCAGGTGGTAAAAACTGTTCTTTGTAATGAACCACACGATTAAAACTTTGAAAAATTAAATTACTGTTTCCACTTATATAAAAAAACAAAAAAAACAAAATTGGAAGAATAGCTAATGGTAAATATTTTTGATTTTTGCGAAAGTTGATAGCGTTTCCAAAAGGGATTGGTTGCAACAAATTGGCTTTTTGATCTATCGAAGCTAATAATAATTCTGATTGATTTTGGTCTATAGATAATTGTAAAAAATTTGTCAACTTATCCCCTACTTCGCTAAAATGATTTCCAATTATTTTAGAAGCATCATTAAAATCAATTCCATTTTGGAGTTTGAACAGCTTAAAAATTGGAAACAAAATAAATCGCAAAAAGAGAAATAATTCAACTGCAATAAAAGTCCAAAACAAAACGGTTCTGGCAGTTGGTTTCAACCAAAGGAAATATTCTATAAATAGTGTAAAAAGAAAATACAATAAACCAATTCCTACAAAGAAAATAGAGCCACGTAGCAATTCATTTGTGTAAAACTTCTTAATAAACTGTTCTAGTTTGGTATAAATTAGGGTTTGATTTTCCAAAATTGTTAATCGTTTGTTTATAACCGCTAAAAGTAATAATTTTAATGAATAAAGAAATGTTAAATAAAATTTCTTACGAAAGAAGTTTTTTAATACTTATAATGAAACCTGTATATCAGGATTAACTGACAAAAGTGCATCAATAAAAGCTTGTTTTTCTTTGGGTGAAACTAAAATTTCTTCATATTTACCATAGGAAATAGACAATCTATCCAATGATAGCGCAGGTGAACTGAGAATAGAATTCGATTTTTCAATTCTTTTTATTTCGTGAATGTTAATTCTATTCGACACCATAAATCCTGCTTTTATAATCAAAACTTCGCCATCAATACAATAGCGTAACTTCACAAATCCATAAATTATAAAGAGGGCAACTGGAAACAAAATAGCCAAAGGTTGCCAAACACGCTCATAAATACCATTAATAATCGGAAAACCAAGAGCTATACAAAGTACTGCTGGTAGCCATAAGTCAATTTTAGAACGAAAGTATTTCATAGTAAATATTTGAAACAAAAATAGAAATAAATCCAAATTATCTAATTAACAGATGGAATAATTCTCTTTTTGAAACCCTATCTTTGCATCAAATTTTACAAAATGTCTAAACAAGTTCGTGTGCGTTTTGCACCCAGTCCAACAGGACCATTACATATTGGTGGCGTAAGAACCGCTTTATTTAATTATTTATTTGCCAAGAAAAACAAGGGCGTTTTCTACCTTCGCATTGAAGATACCGACCAAAATAGATTTGTGCCTGGAGCCGAAAAATATATCATGGAAGCCTTAGAATGGTTAGGAATTTCGCCCGAAGAAACCGTTGGTAAAAACGAAAAGTTTGGCCCTTATCGCCAATCCGAACGCAAAGAAATATACAAACAATATGCCGACCAATTGATTGCATCCGGTTGGGCTTATTATGCTTTTGATACCTCCGAAGCATTGGATGAACACAGAAAACAACACGAAGAACAAGGAAAAACCTTCATTTATAACTGGCACAATCGAGAAAAACTAGACACATCTTTAGTAATTTCTGATGCAGAAACAGCTAAAAGAATTGCCGATGGCGCAACTTATGTAGTGCGTTTTAAAACACCTGTAAATGAAACCTTGCATCTGCACGACATCATCCGTGGAGATATTAAATTTGAAACGAATTTGTTAGACGATAAAGTTTTATTCAAATCCGATGGCATGCCAACCTATCATTTGGCGAATATTGTCGATGACCATTTAATGGAAACATCCCATGTGATTCGTGGCGAAGAATGGTTGCCTTCTATGCCGTTACACGTTTTGTTATACAAAGCTTTTGGTTGGGAAGCGCCTGAATTTGCACATTTACCTTTGATTTTAAAACCTATCGGAAACGGAAAATTATCCAAACGAGATGGCGATAAAATGGGGTTCCCCGTTTTTCCATTAGAATGGCAAACCGAAGAAGGCATTTCATCAGGGTATAGAGAAAAAGGATATTTTCCAGAAGCAGTTATCAACTTTTTAGCGTTATTGGGTTGGAACGACGGCACCGATCAAGAGCTATTTTCATTAGAAGAACTAACTGAAAAATTTGATTTAAGCCGAGTGCACAAAGCGGGTGCAAAATTTGATCCTGAGAAAAACAAATGGTTCAATCACCAGTATTTGCAACAACAAAGCAACGAAAGTTTAGCCCTTGCCTTTACTCCTATCCTATCCGAAAAAGGGTTTTCTATTGAGAATAGCAAGCTAATAAAAATTGTTGCTGCTATAAAAGAGCGCGCCCATTTTGTCAATGAATTTTGGGAATTGTCCGATTATTTCTTTGTTGCACCAACCGCTTATGACGAGAAAGCAGCTAAGAATTGGAAACCCGAAACACCTACTTTGATGCAAGAATTGATATCGGTTCTTATCGAAATAACTGATTTTACAGCTACAAATATCGAAACCATAGTAAAAGATTGGATGACCAAAAACGAAATCGGAATGGGAAAAATCATGCAACCTTTCCGTTTGAGTTTAGTGGGTGCTTTAAAAGGCCCACATCTTTTTGATATTGTAGCACTGATTGGAAAAGACGAAACCATCAAGCGATTGCAACAAGCGATTGCAACAAGCGATTGCTATAATGTAATTTAAATTAAAAAAACTTATTATTTAGTTACAATTCTTTTGGTTAAGTTACTTAGTGTTTTGTAATAGAGTTATAGAATCTTAAATAGTAAATTTAATTTATGAAATTATTTGTAAGATTCTAAATAGAATTTTAAAAGTAGCAACTAGTAATAATGAAAAAATATAATAAGATGTTACGTAATAAAAAAAGCCCTCTAGTATAAATTGTACTAGAGGGCTTTGTAAATTAGCGTTTACCTGTCCTTGAAAATACGAGATAACTCAATCCAAAAGTTAAGGTATTGGTTTTTCCAGAAAGTGAAGATCCAGTATATCTGTTGAATTCGTCATAACTATTTGTTTTAACATTGTTTAAGGAATTAGCCATACCTAAACTATAGCGAAAATCGAATCTAAATTTATTATAACCTCCTGTAAAGCCGAGACCTAAACCATAATTTATTTTACTAAAATCGGTTAAACTATTACTATCTACTAAATAAGGCAAATAATATTGACCGTTTTCATCTATACTACTTGATTCAAGATTATCAGAAACAGTAACAAATACACCAGCTTGTGGTCCTAGAAAAAACTTGTCTTCTTCTGGTTTTAAAATGTAATAGTTTAAATAAAAACCTACTTCAACGGTAGAGAATTTTAAATTGGCATCTTTGGCTTCTAAAAAAGTGTTATCTACATATTTTGCACCTATAGTGTTTTGTCTATAAAGGGCTTCAAATTGGTAATTATAGCTTTCATGATAGCCCATATTGAAATTAATTCCTGCAAAAAAACCTGGTTTTGATGTAGTAGCTAAATCGGATGTATTTAAACTTGTCTGACTATAACCGGCAGTAGCATAAAAACCTCTGGGAGCTTGAGCTGAAGCAACAAAGGTTAAAAAAAATAGATTGATGAAAAGTAGTATTTGTTTGTTCATTTTAATATTTTATTTACAATTAATATAATTTGTGTCGTGGAAAAATCCTAAAATTGCTGTGTTTTTTTCGTCTGCTATATCGTATTTCTGAAGTTTTGAAAGTACTTCTGGACAATCAGAAAAATACTTTTTAATCATTGGAGAAATTTTTGCTCTAGTTGCAATATCTCCTTTTGAATTTCCACTATCTGTAGTAAGTTCTTCGAGTATGTTTTGATTAGAATCAATTACTAATAACTCATAAAAAGTTTTTGAAGAGCTTAAATTTCCCGATGTAGTTGTAACAGTAACGGCAACTCCTATAAGTTGTTGCTCTTTTTTGTCTCCATATATAAAATAAACTTTTGATTTTTTCTTTGGATTCAAATTGAATGATTTTAAAACACTCGAGCCAATTGCTGCATAATCAAGGTCGTCAAATTTTATGTATTTCTCCCAAGATTTACCTACCATAACGTACGAAATACGTTTATCAATTAAAATAACTTCTGTCAAATCGTCTCTAACAATAGTTTTAGTACCTTTCTTATCAATTATATAAGAATTTTGGGCAAACGAAAAAGAGACAAATAAAAGTAGAAAAAATGATAGCTTTTTCATTTAAGGTACAATTACTTTGGTTGATGCTACAAGAGTAATTGTTGATATTTGGAAATTCAAATCACAAAAAGTAGCTGTTAAATGTCCATTTTCATTTGTAAGGTAAACAGATCCTGAATGTGCATTTGAATACTGATTATTATAATTTAGTGATACACAAACTTGTCCATTAGACAAAAAGGAAGTTGGACAACTTCCATTTATGCTGTAGATTCCTGCTGTTGGAGTTGCGGAACTAGCAAATTCAATTGTTAAATCAGCATTAGCTCCACTTGCTCTAATTTCATAGTTTCCGCTGCTTGTAGAAGAGATAATTGAATTAAAAGTTACACTGTTTGGAATCATACTGCTTTGAAAAGTAATTTTATTACTTGCGGGACTACATGGAATAGAAGGTGCAACAATTTCAACAACCGAAGCAACTTCTGGAGTTGCACAAATTCCTTTAACCGCTTTAACTTGATAGGAACCAGCCATAGCAGTAGTTACATTAGCAATAGAAATAGTAGAATCTTGTGAAGTTAATTGAAAATTGTTTGGACCAGACCATAAATACGTTGTTCCATTACCGTATGAAGGGGTGTTTAGTTGTAATGTACCTCCAGGAACAAGTGGCGAATTGCTAGAAACGGTTGTGGGAGGTAAATAACAAGCAATTGATTCATTTGAAGAACAGCTAAAAAAAGCTATTGTACTAATGTAAGCTAGGGAAAAGAGTACTGTTTTTTTCATTTTGTTAAAATTAATTTGTAATTTTTTACAAAACTAAAATAACTTTTGAATAATTTTAAGATATTTTTAATTTTGTTTTGTAATTTTAAAAAAACAATAAACAAAATAATAAAAACTAAACCAAATCAGAGCTTATGTTACAGACTAATTCTAAAGAATTGTAGTATCTAAATCCAATCCTTTAAGAAAAAAATATGTGTAAAAAAAAAGAGGCTCATTCGCCTCTTTTTCTATTTAAATACCAGTTGATGATATAAGGAACTACTATTTTTAAAATAGTTCCATAAGTTCCTGAAAAAACATTTTTGTACACCTTCTCAATAAAGGAAAGAGAATTAGTTGGCAGAATGTTCTCTTTTGCTTTATCAATGGTAAAAAGTATTTTTTGATAATAAATTTCACGCTCAAGCTTAAGAATTTGTAAATCATTCTCAATCGCAGCGTAAGAAGAATATTTTTTATGTTCCATAATTTAGTCGTTAAAAAATATTTCTGAAAATTTCTCTAAAATTGGTCCTTCAATAATTTTATCTTTCACTAAAAACAAGAGTATAGCCAATACTAAGTATATTCCTGCAATACACAAAAAACCTAAAGGATAACTATTGAAAAAAGCACTTAAAGCCATTGCTCCTGCTATTGAAACAAACAATAAAACAAGCAGCAAACAAAGTGCTATCAAGAAAAACTTAAGTACTAAAGTTGTTGACTTCATAGCTACTTTAAAACCCCAAAGTTTGTAGTAAGCCAAACTGCTTTCTACATATGCTTTAGCATTTTCTTGTATAGCTTGAGTTGTTTCTTTTAATTCTTCGAAAGCCATTATTTTTGAAGTTTGGCGTTTTGAATTTTTAACTCCGCTAATTTTTCTTCCAAAAAAGTAATGGCTTCTTCGGCTTTATAACTAGTACTTGAAAGTAATTCTTCAACCGTTTCTTTCAAGTCGTCTTTAGTTTTAGAAAACTGATCTTTAGTTTCATCTTCCAAGCTGTCCCATTTTGATTTTGCTTGATTTTTTAAATCATCAAAACCATCTTTAATTTTTTCTCTTGTTCGAGTTCCTTTATCAGGGGCAAACAAAATTCCCAACCCTACTCCTATCGCAGCGCCTGCTAAAATTGCTAAAACGCTATTTGCATTTTTACTTGACATAATTTTGAAATTTAATTTGAATAAATATACAGCTTTATTAAACAACATAGTGTTAAATGACCGTTAAAGCATCGAAACTTATTTTAAAGCGAAATTATCAATGGTTTTATATAGATTGATAATTTATACCAACTCTTTTTTTAAATCAATTAAACACAATTTATGAAAGCTGTTTTTAATAATTAAAATTAATAATTATCTTATTAATTATAAATTTTTATAATAATAAAAAACCCAACATTTCTGTCGGGTTATAATATATAAAAACTATTTAGTAATTATTCTTTACTTTCAACTTTTGCCCAAGTATCTCTTAAGCCAACTGTTTTATTAAAAACTAATTTTTCTGCTGAAGAATCTTTATCCACACAATAATAACCCAATCGTTGGAATTGAAATCTATCGCCGTCTTTTGCGGTTGCTAAACTTGGTTCTAAATGGCCAGTTATGATTTCAAGTGAATTTGGATTGATGTATTCTTTAAAATCAACCTCTTTATCTCCATCTGGATTTTCGTGAGTAAAAAGTCTGTCATATAAACGAACTTCGGCTTGAATTGCATGTTGAATTGAAACCCAATGAATCGTTCCTTTTACTTTTCGCTGAGAAGCTTCGGTACCGCTTCCACTGCGAGAATCTTCATCATACGTACAATGAATTTCAGTAATATTTCCGGCCGCATCTTTTATAACGCTTTCGCCTTTGATGATGTAAGCATTTTTTAAACGAACTTCTGTTCCTAAAGTCAAACGAAAAAATTTCTTGTTGGCTTCTTCCTGAAAATCTTCTCTTTCGATGTATAATTCTCTAGAAAAAGGTACTTCACGGAATCCTAAACTTACATCTTCTTGACTATTTTCAGCTTCTAAAAATTCTTCTTTACCTACAGGATAATTTGTAATGACCAACTTTACAGGGTTTAAAACCGCCATAACTCTAGGTGCTGTTTTATTTAAATCTTCGCGTACACAAAACTCTAGTAGGGAAACATCTATTAAATTGGTCCGTTTAGCAATTCCAATGGTTTTGGCAAAATTTCGGATGGAAGCTGGTGTATAACCACGTCTTCGCATACCAGAAATTGTACTCATTCTTGGATCATCCCAAGCCGTAACATGATTTTCTTGAACCAATTGTAGTAATTTACGTTTAGAAACTACCGTATGAGAAAGGTTTCTACGTGCAAATTCTCTTTGTTTCGGACGTGTTTTGGTAACATCACAAATTTGATTTAAAAACCAATCGTATAATTCTCTGTGAGGTAAAAATTCGAGTGTGCAGAATGAATGCGAAATTTGTTCTAAATAATCGCTTTCACCATGTGCCCAATCGTACATTGGATAAATACACCATTTATCACCTGTTCTATGATGATGGGCGTGTAAAATTCGATACATAATTGGGTCACGCATTAACATATTGTTGGCGCCCATACTTATTTTAGCACGAAGAATGTGAGTTCCATTAGGGAACTCACCTTTTTTCATTCTTTCAAATAAATCTAAATTTTCTGCTACTGAACGATTTCTATAGGGAGAATCAGTTCCTGGAGTTGTTGGAGTACCTTTTTGAATTGCCATTTCTTCTGAAGATTGGCTGTCAACATAAGCTACACCGTTCTTGATAAATTCTATAGCCCAATCATATAATTGTTGGAAATAATCAGAAGCATAACATTCAGAATCCCATTTAAAGCCAAGCCATTCAACATCTTTTTTTATAGCGTCAACAAATTCTTGTTCTTCTTTAGCGGGATTGGTATCGTCAAAACGTAAGTTTACTGGCGCATTGTAATCAATTCCTAAACCAAAATTCAAACAAATTGCACTTGCATGTCCAACATGTAAATAGCCATTAGGTTCAGGCGGAAAACGAAAACGAAGTTTATCATTTGATAATCCGTTTTTTAAATCTTCTTCTATGATTTGTTCAATAAAATTTAAAGACTTTTCTTCTGTTGACATATAATTTTTGTAATTTTAGCAAAGATAAAAAAATTGATGAGAGATAATAGACGAATAGAAAATAGAAACGATATTATTTACTTGTTTTAACTGAATACTAAAAAAATGGGAACTATTAAATTACAGAATATCAGAACATTTTCTTTTCATGGATGTTTACTTGAAGAAGCTAAAATTGGATCTGATTACAGAATAGATTTAGAAGTAAAAACTGATTTAAGAAAATCATCTGTAACGGATGATTTAAAAGACACAGTTGATTATGTGGTTTTAAACAAGATAATTGTAGAAGAAATGGCTGTACGTGCAAATTTATTAGAACATGTTGGTCATAGAATTATCACACGCCTTTTTAAAGAAATCCCTGCAATTTCAAGAATAATTTTAAGTGTTTCAAAATTAAATCCACCTATTGGCGGTGATGTTGAAGCAGTTACTATTGAAATGGAAGAATATAGAAATTAAGTTTTGGGATTGTTGATGAATGATTTTGGATTGCAGATTGGGATAATTTTAGTAAAAGCTATTTTTTTAAACTTTAAACTTTAAAACTTTAAACTTTTTGTTATATTTGCACTCCATTAAATAAATGGCGTCGTGGCCGAGCGGCTAGGCTGGGCTCTGCAAAAGCTCCTACTCCGGTTCGAATCCGGACGATGCCTCAGAAACCTTCAAGGAAACTTGGAGGTTTTTTTGTATTTCATTTTTTAGGCGCATTCATAATTACTCAATTACTTGTATATCAATAAAATAATTGTTCTTTTAGAAGAAACAAACCCCGAAATTGCTCAAAAAGAGTCAAAAACGGGGTTTTTCTTTAAATGCTATGCCAAAAATACTACGT
>CANGIF010000033.1 GCA_947453885.1 Flavobacteriaceae bacterium | reverse complement strand
TTAGGGAACGTGCGCCTCGTCACGATCAAAAAAACATTTTTCACACAAAAGAATCTTTTGAAAAACAAAAATGACCAAAAATGAAAATCAAAATTGGTCATTTTTATATTTTTTGCCAAAAAGTAAGGTTACTTCTGAATTTGCCTAAATAGAAAATTATAACTCAAAATTAAGCAACTATATTTTTTTCATACAATTAAGTTATAAGTAAAATGTAAATTTTAATCCAAGATTATATTCTTTATTAATTGTTTAAATTAATAAAAACATTCCATTTCTAAAACTTAAGTTAGCAATATGTAGAATTCACTAGTTCTCTTTAGTAATTAATTGTAACGTTTCCCTACTAAATTGTTTAAGTAAAACTGTTTTATCTTTTTCTATTCTCTTTAAGGCTTCTTCTGTAAAATGCCTAATGGTGTATAAAGAGACATTTTCATTATACGAAACTTTAAATTTTTTAGACAATATAGCTTTTAAAGTAGTAAAATTGACAAATTTATCCTCAATACATACCGAAAAACTAATTGCAGAATTCTGAATTAAACTAACTTTCATTTTATATTGATGTAACAAACTAAAAATATCGCTTATGTTTTGTTCCATAATAAACGAAAAATCAATTGATGATAGCGAAAGCAATAATTGGTTTTTTTTAACAATATAACAAGGTAAAAGTGGTTCTAAATCAACACCTTTTGAAACACAAGTTCCAGGTATGGTAGGGTTAATAAACGATTTTACATACAATGGAATTTCCTTTTTTTGAAGAGGTTGCAATGTTTTAGGGTGAATAACACTTGCACCATAAAATGCCAGTTCAATAGCCTCTCTATACGATATTTGATTTAGCAAGGTGGCATTTTCAAAATACCTTGGATCAGCGTTCATAACCCCTGGAACATCTTTCCAAATAGTAACACTTTCCGCGTTTAAACAATAAGCAAAAATTGCAGCAGTATAATCAGAACCTTCTCTACCTAAAGTAGTCGTAAAATGATTTTCATCCGATCCTAAAAAACCCTGAGTAATATTTAAAGTATTCTTTTTTATATTTTTAGCAATTGTTTTTTGAGTCAACTCCCAGTCTACTTCTGCATCTCGGTAATTAGAATCCGTCTTTATAAAATCTCTCACATCAAGCCATTGAGTTGGAATATTCATTAAATTCATAAAATGTGAAAGTAAAGTTGTAGCAATTATCTCTCCAAAACTTACTATCTGATCATAAACAAAATTATAATTGGGTGATTTGTTACTTCTAATAAAATATTCCAAATCGGCAAAATGATTGTTTAAATCAAAGAAAACATCGTGTTCTTCATCTTCAAAAAGCGACATGGCTATTTGGTTGTGGTATTTTTTTACCTCTTGGATAGAAGCCAACAAACTAGGTGATTTTTCAAAATAATTTGAAACTACAATTTCCAAAGCATTAGTAGTTTTGCCCATTGCAGAAACAACCAACAACACATTTTCAAAACCAACTTCTTTCAAAACACTATGAACGTTCCGAATTCCATCAACATCTTTAATTGATGCGCCACCAAATTTAAAAATTTTCATAACAAAGTAGTTTACTATATTATTTTTTTATTTTTTATCTAAAAAATTTACAATTCCACCAGCATCCATTTGAGCTACTCGCCAATCCTCAAATACTGTAGCGCCTGTTTTTTCATAAAAAGCAATAGCTGGTGTATTCCAATTTAAAACATTCCACTCAACTCTTTTAACTCCTTCTTCATTTGCTTTACGCATAACGGCTTCATAAAGTGCTGAGCCACACCCCGAGTTTCTTGCGTGTTCTTTTACAATCAAATCTTCTAAATGAATTGTTTTTCCTTTCCAAGTAGAATATCTAAAATAGTACAATGCCATTCCTATTATTTCCGAATCCTGTTCAGCAATAAAAGTGTCAAACAATGGATTTTCATTGAAACCATCTCGGACTAAGTCGGCAACAGTTAGAATAACCGCATCCGGCTCTTTTTCAAAAGCAGCAAGTTCTTTAATCAACTCCAAAACTGCAGACATGTCTTGTTTTGTTCCAACTCTAATTGTCATGAATACTTCTTTATTTTTAACAAATATACAAATCCTAGAAACTATCTGCATAAAACAGTCTTTTTTTGATAAAAAATACGATATTTGCAAAATAACTACAACGTTTTCGCAATGGAAGAACGCAACAAAACTTTAGGTGAATTTATTATTGAAAATCAAAATGCTTTTCAATATTCCTCGGGCGAATTGTCTCGAATTATCAACTCAATCAGATTAGCAGCTAAAGTGGTTAACTACAAAGTTAATAAAGCTGGTTTGGTAGATATAGTAGGAGCTGCAGGTGAGCAAAACATTCAAGGTGAAGACCAACAAAAGCTAGATGTTTATGCCAACAATATTTTTATTCAAACGCTTATAAACAGAGAAATAGTATGCGGCATCGCATCTGAAGAAAACGATGATTTCATTACTGTTTCTGGCTCAGACAACAGTCATAACAACAAATATGTCGTTTTGATGGATCCACTAGATGGTTCGTCCAACATCGATGTTAATGTATCAGTTGGAACTATTTTTTCCGTTTTCCGACGCATAACTCCAGTAGGAACTCCAGTTACCATTGAAGATTTCTTGCAACCCGGCATTAACCAAGTGGCAGCAGGATATGTAATTTACGGTACTTCTACAATGTTGGTATACACCACCGGACATGGCGTAAATGGGTTTACTTTAAATCCAGCAATTGGCACGTTTTATTTGTCACATCCCAACATGCAATTCCCTAAAGACGGAATAATATATTCCATAAACGAAGGCAATTATGTTCATTTTCCACAAGGTGTTAAAGATTACATCAAATATTGCCAATTAGAAGAAGAGGAACGTCCATACACCTCAAGGTATATTGGTAGTTTAGTTTCGGATATTCATAGAAACATGATTAAAGGCGGTATTTACATTTACCCAACCAGTTCAAAAGCAAAAGCAGGAAAACTGCGTTTGTTGTATGAATGCAATCCAATGGCATTTATTGCCGAACAAGCAGGAGGCAAAGCATCTGATGGTTTTGGAAGAATTATGGAAATTGAACCTACAGAACTCCACCAAAGAGTACCTTTTTTCTGCGGTAGTTTCAACATGGTTGAAAAAGCCGAAGATTTTATGCTTAAGGCAAAACTGAGCAAGTATTAAACAGATAATTTAATAGCATATTCAAGTTATAGTAGTAAACAAAACGGCATCTCAGTTAAGAGTTGCCGTTTTTGTTTTGAAGTAAATGGCGACTATTTATGTAGTTAAATGTTACCAATCAAACTTTAAAACGCTATAGTGATTTTCTTTTTTGTTGTATTCAATCATGTAAATGCCATTTTCACACATGTAAGTTTCAAATCGTGTTCCTTTTTTAGCATTTTCAACGTATTTTTCTACTTGTGAATTGTACCCAACAGCATAGATGGTGTTTTCATCTAAACTTACTTTTGTATTGGTTTTATTTTCAATATATGTTAAGGAATTAGGTAAACCAAAAGGATTGTATTGATCGTCAAATGTACCTCTTTCGTCACCAGTAATTTTTCCTATTCTAGTTTGTAGAATGGTGCCTTTGTCTGAATCAATTTCAAATAATGTTCTTTCATCTGCTTTGGCTTTATGGCACCAAAAACCGATTGTTTTATTGTTTTTAAAAAACAAATCAAACTCTTTTGTTTTGGGACTGTACTTTTGTTTGTCTTTTTCATTTACATTGTTATTAACTAAATGCCAAAGTTCTTTTCCGGTAAAATCATATTTATAGATATAATACCCAAAAACGACAGCTCGTTTAGACATATAAATACCGTAAGTGTAAAATGATTTTCCATCGGGTGCTATTTTTACATCTACAGTTGCTGCTTCATTTACAAATACCGAAGGAACGTTATTGTTATTGTACCCTTCGTATTTTGATTCTGAATCATAATGCGATTTTATAAAATGGGTTTTATCGGGTAGTTCCAATGTAAATGGGATATTGTCAATCATTTTACCATCATAATCAAAAGACACTAGGCGACAAACATTTTTCTTGTCGTCGTCTTGTAGTTTGTTTAGCGTGTAAAACACCTTTTCATTTGTGTGGTATTGGTATTGATAGTACACTATTCCATCAGGATACTCTTGAGTAGGGAAAGTAAGTGGTGCCATTTTTGATTCTGCACTTTTTAAATCCTTTCGGTATAGCATTAGTCCCTTGTAATCAGTGCCGTTTTTAATGTCGTTGTCTTTTCTTCTTATTTTTTTACCAATATAAATTTGATAACTATCGGTACTTATGCCTCTTATAATTTCTTTTAAATCACCAAAACCCACAGCATTATTGGTTACATCGTATTTTTTTTTATCAGTAGCAGATAGAAAATAAATGTCACTATTTTTAAATTCTTCCTCTCTTTCATTTGGCTGGCTCGTGTATTTATAAAAACCATTTATTTTTCCAGTAGGTGTTAGTAGTGCTTTTGAAAAAACAGTATTGTCTGAAAAATCATAATCCAATTTTTTTTCAAGATTTTCAGAAAGTACAATCATGTTTTTTCCTTCGGTAGTTCCTGATCTATCGGTCAGGTTTCCAAACTGTAGGTACACGCCTCCGTTTGCTAAATAGGCATGTTCTATAAGTGTTTTCTCCGTTTGAAAATCAACTACTTTGGATTGTGAATGTAAAAGCGACACTGTAAAAAGGGAAAGGCAAACAATTGTATTTTTCATAGGGTATAAAGAGTTAGTGGTATAAGTAGGGGTTAGTCCTTAAAAAGGAATTATAATTAGTAACAAAAATAATTAAATTGCGCAGGAGTCCAACTTTTTGGTGTTTTTAATTTAAAAGAGACAAAGTTTATAGCACTTTTCGCTTTCACTATGTTGGAGACTTCGCAAAACGGTTAGAATAATGTTTGTGGGTACGAGTAAGATACGTTTAGTACCAAAGGTTAACAATATTTAATTGTAAACTCTTTCTTTACCAAGCATATCTTTTATATTTTTAGAATGTCGCTCTATTATTTCTTTGTTTTCTCCATTTTTTACAGCCTGCTCCAATAAATTTACTATTTCTCTTTTGTTAGAATAATTTGCTGGCATACTTTCAGAAAGAATTTTATTCATGACTTCTAATATTCTTCCTGATTTTACTACATATGTATCTTTTGGGACGAAACTTATTTCCTTGAGATTGCTGTCTCCATAGAATACAATAATTGAATAAAAAGGAATATTTTCAAGCTGTTTAAGTTGCTTTTTTAAATCATCAATATGTTTAGCGTTTTGCAAAATAGGATTATAGAAATTATATTTATCTCTACCGGAGTTAAGAACCTGTGTCCATTGTGGTTTATATCCAGTACCAAAAATCCAACCGCTAAAGTCTTTTACTTCAAATACAAGAATACCAACTTTGGAAGCAACCACTAAATCTATTTGAGAATAATTTCCATTGTTCTTTCTTAAATATAAATCATGAAAAATTGTTTGGGATGGAATTCCTGATTTTAAAAGTTTAGACAATAAAGCTCTTTCAGATTGTGTTCCTCTCTTCGATTCTAAATCCGTTTCTGTTTGATTACTATCAACTTTACTTTTTACTTTAATAAACCAAAAGAATAGAATCAACAGAATAATTATAATAATATACCACATAAGAAATATGATTCAATAGATTGAAAATTTAACAATGTTTGTACATAATGAAACTTCGCAAAACTAACCTCCATACATACACCCAAAACAGATAAATCTTCAAAAGTTTGTTTACTCTTTCATTCCCCCAAATATATAAAAATATTCACCTCTTGCTTCTTGCATCTATTATCTCCCCATTTGTGCTGCTCAAGTTTAAAAAAACAGCTACGCGTCAGACTGGTCTGACGGATTAAAAAAACCGTCAGACCAGTCTGACGACCTGCCGCCATTTGTCGGCATCCTGTCAGACAAGAGTGAAACGTTAGCCATCAATAAATTTTTAGACGAGCTTGACGCTGACAACACTGCTTTTGAAGCGAAGTTCAACCAAAGATCGACCGAGGTTATTTCGACTCAAACGTACAATACTAAAGAATTGCGCATAGAAGTATTGGCTGCTTATAAAAAAATGGTCAACTATGTGGTGGTCATTGCCGATGTTCGGCCTGCGCAAGCGGCTTTTTATAATGAGCTCATCACTACTATAAACTACAGCCGAAAATACTTTGCTGGGTTGCGTGGCGGAGGAACTAATCCACCTACAACCCCAATAGCATAACACAAATAAGCCCTGAAAATTTGCAGGGCTTATTTTATGGGAGTAAATGGGGTGGGTGCTAAAAGTTGTAGAAATATGTTCGAGTTAATTGGAGAAATTAGTAATAAAAAAAATACGACAGCACAATCTAATTAAAAAACAAGTTATATATTTGAAAAAAAAATTATGAAAAAATTAAAATTATTTTCAGTGTTGTTTTTACTTTTTGTAATTATAACTTCTTGTAGTAAATCAGATACTGCAGCTACTCCTTCACTTTCAACTGGTGATTATTGGCCTACTGCGGTTAATAATATTTGGAATTATAGTGACGGAACTACCTCAACACCAGCAAAAATTATTTCTACTAATGGAGGTTATTATCTTTTTGATAATTTTGTAGGCAATACTTCAGGAGGAACTGCTGCGAATTCTCCTACAAGCATTAAAAAAGACAATGGTGACTATTATGTTAAATATGGAACTATTCAATTTTCAGGTACATTCGCTGGAACTATGTCAGGTTTTGAAATGATTATATTAAAAGATTATCTTGCTGTTGGAGGTACTTGGTCAACCACCTATAGCCAGACATTAAACTTAAATGGAATTCCCCCTACTACAACAACTACAACCGATACTGGAACAATAATGGAAACAGGTATTTCATTAACTATTGGAGGAGTTACTTATACAAATGTAATTCATGTAAAACATAATTTAGTATCTTCTGGTAGTCAGTCAGTTCCTGAATTTCATTATTGGTTTTCTAAAAATGTTGGTTTGATTCGATACAATGACAATAATACATCATCACAAATTCATACAACTTCACTAATAAATTACACGCTTTATTAAAGCTAATCTAGTTGTAAATAACTATCATTACCTATTTCAATAAACAATAAAAAACTCGTGCTTAGCGAGTTTTTTATTGTTTACTATCCACCAATAATACTGAATTAATGTTCCATTCCGAACATGTTATTATCATAAGAAATATAAAAAATTAGGTTTACAATCTTAGCAGCATTCTAAACAGCATATTGACAAATGCTTTTAACCAATTTGGCGCAGGCGATTTATTTTCAGTTGATATTTTTGAGTTATTTTATATATGACATTTTCCTTCAATCCAGAAATCTATGTCTTAATCCTTAAAATACAAAGTTCCATCAAAATTGGCGAAACCTTTTAGCTTTCCTTTATCGTCAATCAGTTTTACAAAACGTTCTTTGTTGAAGGTTTCTTCAAAATAAATTTTATAAGGATAAACAGGTTCGTGAAACACATTGTCATGGCTGTACCAGCCGAATTTGTTGTTTTGAACAATGTGCATAGCATAAAATAATTCTCTCGGATACACATTGTCATATTGTGGTGCTTTCAAAATTGTACCTCGATTATTAGCTATGCCATAGCGACCGTTTTGTTTAATTGCCCACAAAGTGCCATAACCACCATTATAATTAACCGTGATTTCGTCATAAACACAAGGCAATATGGTTTGATTTTCTGCGGCAATTACACCCCATTTTGCAATGCCTTGTTCGTTTTTTATGGCTACTAAAAAGTAGGGTTTTAATCCGCTTTCGGCTCTAAAATAGCGAATGCTGTCATATTTTGCTTCCCAAACTTTTGTGCCAAGTATAAGTCCGAGTTTGTTGTTCTTTTTATACGTAACGTAATTGTGATACGTAAAAATAGTATCAACTTTTTCTTTATCGGTTTCATTATTGGGCGAGGTGTCATATTGGCTCAGCGCATATCCATTGCCTTGAATGAATTTATTTATTCTTAAATCGGCTTCAGGAATATCAAAAAAAATGGAATCATGTTTGAATTTACTTTCGTGATATCTTCTATCGGTGCGCAATAGTCTTGTTTTTCCTTTTTTGGTAGCAAACGCATAAATTCTTTCGGCATAATTATTTTTAACTTCATAAAAATTATATTTATCCTCACGTTGCTCAACAACTTCTAGGTTAGAACTCATGTCTTCTATTTGCGCTTGCTTGTCGGGTGCTACATCATATTTCTTGAGTTTGTTGTTATAATTTGCTTTATAATAACAACTTTTGTCTGTTTTTTCGTCGTGAAAATAAATGTGAATTGCTTTGTCCGAAGGTTTGAATTTGCAAGAAAAATAGGCATTTTTGTCTTTATAAAGCCATTGCACAATTTTTTGTTTTGATTTATCATAAATAAAAACCCCCGAATTTTTGTTCTTTCCAGCAACAACAACAACTATTGGGTCTGTCGGCTTTACGGTTGGGGTAATATTAATAGTATAAACAGGAATGGTAATCAATTTTTCGCCATTCAAATTATAAATAGCGGTATAACCCGATTGTGAATCTTTCTTGTCTTGTTCAACGATAAAAGTGCTTTCTAAATCATAATATGTATGTGTAGCACTGGGCGCAATCACAACTTTGCCTTGATAGGCCACGCCTTCGTTTCTGTTTTTGTACAATCGAAAGAGTTGTAAATAGTCCATTGATTTTACACTGTCAAAAGTAGGGGGTAGGACCATATTCAATTTCTTGTCGCACAATCCCCACAACGCACCATTGCGGTAGGGAATTAAAGTTTTTTGAGCGCACAAAGCAGTTGTGAACAGCAATAAAACAACAACTTTTAACTTCATATTACTGTTTTTTTGTAAACGAGTTATCACTTATAAAATTTTTTAAAACCTTTCTTAAAAACAAGTTTCAAAACAATACAAATACAAACAAAAAGTTGTATGTAAATGATCGTTTAACTTCAAAAATAGTAAAAACAATTTGTAAAAAAAAATCCCCTTTTCAAAACTGAAAAAGGGATTTTTAGCTTATTATTTTAAGAGATTAACCTAAAGCAGCTCTTCTAAAACCTGTAACAGTTAAGCCTGCATCAACGGTTTTAATGTAAGCAGCAACGCTCATAGCACTGTCTTTGATGTAATCTTGGTTAACCAAAGTATTGTCTTTGTAAAAACGTTGAATTTTACCTTTTGAAATGTTGTCCAACATTGCTTCAGGTTTACCTTCAGCTCTTAATTGTTCTTTTGCAATTTCAATTTCTTTTTCAACAATAGCAGCATCTACGCCAGCTTCGTTCAAAGCAATTGGATTCATAGCAGCCGCTTGCATAGCCACATTTCTTGAAGCTTCTTCAGCTCCAGCAACATTTGCAGACAACGCTACTAATGTAGCAATTTTGTTTCCTGAGTGAATGTACGATCCTACAAAAGCACCTTCTAATTTCTCAAAAGTTCTGATTTCAAGTTTTTCACCAATAACACCAGTTTGCTCAATTAATTTTTCAGCAACCGAAATTCCATGGAAATCAGCTGCTAAAAATGCTTCTTTAGAATCAAAGTTTAACGCCAAATTAGCCATTTCAGTAGCCATTTTAACAAAGTTTTCGTTCATTCCTACAAAGTCAGTTTCACAGTTTAAAGTGATTACAACTCCAGCAGTTTTATCAGCATTTACAACAGCAATTGCAGCACCTTCAGTAGATTCTCTATCAGAACGATTTGCAGCTACTTTTTGACCTTTTTTACGTAAGTTTTCAATTGCTAAATCGAAATCTCCATCAGATTCTACAAGTGCTTTTTTACAATCCATCATACCAGCACCAGTGATTGTTCTTAATTTATTTACATCTGCAGCAGTAATTGTTGCCATTTTAATTATGTTTTAAGATTAAAAATTCTTTTTAAAATAAATTACGAATTACAAATTTAGTAGTACGCCAAAACACGTAATTCCTAATTCATAATTCGTAATTAATTTGATTTATTCTTCAGTTGTAGCTTCTTCAGTTTCAGTTGTTGCAGCTTCTGCTACAATAGCATCTACTGAAGTCTCTACTGCATCTGCAGTTTCTTCTGAGGTAGCAGTTTCATCTGGAGCTATTTCTGTATTTTTATTAGCAAGACCGTCAATAACAGCAGCTGTAACCAAAGATAAAATTTTATCAATTGATTTAGAAGCATCATCATTTGCAGGGATTACATAATCAACTTGACGTGGGTCAGAATTGGTATCAACCATTGCAAAAACTGGAATGTTTAATTTTTGAGCTTCTTTTACAGCAATGTGTTCTGCTTTAATGTCTACTACAAATAATGCAGCAGGCATTCTTGACATGTCAGCTATAGAACCTAAGTTTTTCTCTAATTTAGCACGAAGACGATCAACTTGCAAACGCTCTTTTTTAGACAGCGTCATGAATGTACCGTCTTTCTTCATTTTATCAATCGTAGCCATTTTTTTAACAGCTTTACGGATTGTTACGAAGTTAGTTAGCATTCCACCAGGCCATCTTTCAGTGATGTATGGCATGTTAGCTGCTTTTGCTTTTTCAGCAACGATGTCTTTTGCTTGTTTTTTGGTAGCTACAAATAATATTTTTCTACCTGAAGCTGCAATTTTTCTTAAAGCATCATTTGCTTCTTCAATTTTTGCAGCGGTTTTATATAGATTGATAATGTGAATTCCATTACGTTCCATATAAATGTAAGGGGCCATATTTGGATCCCATTTTCTAGTCATGTGTCCAAAGTGAACACCTGCTTCTAGTAATTCTTTTACTTCTACTTTGTTTGACATTTTTTGTTTAGTTTACGTTCTGTTGATTAGCAATGTATAAATGGCGATTGATCGGCTGAATACATTTAGATGCTAAACTAATTTCCCAACGCATTGGGACAACAACAACATTGTTTTTAATTTTAATAAGCAATAGGTCTTGTACGAATTGTACAAGACAGGTTGTATTAACGTTTAGAGAATTGGAATCTCTTACGAGCTTTTTTCTGACCGAATTTTTTACGTTCAACCATTCTTGGATCTCTAGTTAATAAACCTTCTGGTTTTAAGATAGCTCTGTTTCCTTCGCCAACTTCACACATTACTCTAGCTAAAGCCATACGAACAGCTTCTGCTTGACCAGTTGAACCACCTCCATAAACGTTTACTTTTACATCATAGTTAGTTACATTTTCTGTCATAGACATTGGTTGTAATACTTTGTATTGTAAAGTTGCAGTTGGGAAATAGGTTGCAAATTCTTTTTTGTTTACAGTGATTTTTCCTGTTCCTTCAGTAACATAAACACGTGCAACAGCACATTTTCTTCTACCGATTTTGTGAATTACTCCCATTACTTAAGATCGTTAAGGTTAACAGTTCTAGGTTTTTGAGCGCCTTGTTTGTGCTCTGATCCTACAACAACATTTAAATTTCTAAAAAGTTCCGCTCCTAATTTATTTTTAGGTAGCATTCCTTTTACTGCTTTTTCAACTAATGATGCAGGATTTTTAGCTTGCAATACTTTAGCTGTTAAACTTCTTTGTCCTCCAGGATAACCAGTGTGACGGATGTACGTTTTCTCATCCATTTTGTTACCTGTAAGGTTAATTTTTTCTGAGTTGATAACAATTACGTTATCTCCACAGTCCACGTGTGGTGTATAACTTGGTTTGTATTTACCTCTAAGGATCATAGCGACCTTTGAAGCAAGACGACCTAAGTTATGACCATCAGCATCTACAACAATCCACTCTTTTGTTACGGTGGCTTTGTTTGCTGACATTGTCTTGTAGCTTAATGTGTTCACAATAATTTTTTTTAATTAAACATTCCATCCCCAATAAAGGGGTTGCAAAAGTACAATTATTTATTATAAAACCAAATTCCTTTTTAAAGATTATTTTTAATCTACATTTAATTGGCTTACAGTACTTTTAACTTTGTTTTTTTATTTTACATTTCTAAAATCTTTGTACCAGTTTCCAAATGTCTTTTTGATAAGTATGTTAAGTTTGATTTAATATGTGAATTTTCTGTTTTTTCAATAAAAAAATTCACTATTTTTACCCATTATACAGACTACAATGAAATCAAAAGCAACTTTAAAACAAATAGCAAATGAATTAGGAGTTTCTGTTTCGACAGTTTCAAAAGCTCTTAATGATAGTCCGGAAATTAGTGATCCGACCAAAGTACGAATTCAAGAGTACGCAAAATTAAAAAATTACAAACCTAATATTATTGGACTCAATTTAAAAAATAGAAAAACAAAAACTATTGGTGTAATTATTCCAAATATTTTAAACTCATTCTTTGCAAAAGTATTTACAGGGATAGAAAAAGTTGCCGAGTCGAAAGGATATAATGTAATTACATGTATTTCGAATGAATCCATAGAAAAAGAAATTCATACTTTAGATTTGCTTAGTAATGGCACCATCGATGGATTTATTTTATCTATTTCGGAGGAAGCTCAAAAAATGCATGAGTACAAACACTTTCAAACTATTATAAAAGAAGGGACTCCAATAGTAATGTTTGATAGAATAGCTGATGAAGTAAATTGTGATAAAGTCATTGTTGACGATCTTGAATCTGCAATTCATGCAACACAACATTTGATTGATTCTGGATGTGAAAAAATTGCACTTTTTTCTTCAATTGATAATTTGAGCGTTGGAAAGTTAAGAGCTAAAGGTTATTTTCAATGTTTAGAAAATAATAAAATTGTTGTAGACCCTAATTTAATTATTCTTAAAGAAAACGAAGAAGACTTTGATTTAAAAATAAAAGAATTCTTTTTGAAAGAAAAGATAGATGCCATTTTTGCATTAGACGAGCATGCATCTGTTAGTGGTTTAAAAATGAGTCTAAAAAAAGGCTATAAAATTCCAGAAGATCTTTCCATTATTGGTTTTGCAGATGGAGTTTGGTCAAGAAGAATGTCACCTAGCCTTTCAACAATTAGTCAACACGGCCCTGAAATTGGGGAAGTCGCCGCTAAATTGTTAATTGAACAACTCGAGTTTAAAGGAGATCATTATGCCTGTAAAACGACGGTTGTCAAAACAGAATTGCGGCAACGGGAATCAACTAAAAAAATATAATTTTAGTAGTAATGGAAAAAAAAATGATGTCTTTTGGTGCGTTTCTAGGGATGATTGCAATTGTTTTGGGCGCTTTTGGGGCTCATGCTTTAAAAAAAGTACTAACATTTGAACAATTAAATACATTTGAAATAGGAGTTAAATACCAAATGTATCATGCCCTTTTTTTATTACTTGTTGGTAATATTCAAATGATTAATGAAAAAGCAAAGAAAATTATTTTTTATCTCATTAGTATCGGAGTATTCTGCTTTTCGGGATCAATTTATTTTTTAGCAACAAAAACCCTTACTTTTATTGACTTTAACGCTTTTGGAGTTGTAACACCAATAGGAGGATTATTTCTAATTTCAGGATGGTTGTATCTAATTTGGTCGTTTTTCAATCATCCTAAATGACAAAAATTAAAATTAATAACTTCAATTTAAATTTAATTTTTATTTTTGCACTTTATTAATAGTACAACACAATACAAATTTATGGATAATTACGCTCAATTTACGAAATCGATTTCGTTAGAAAAGTATGGTATCAAAAACACACAAACTATACACTATAATCCTTCTTTTGATTTTTTATACAATGAAGAATTAAATCCAAATTTAGAAGGTTATGAAAGAGGCCAATTAACAGAACTTGGTGCTGTAAATGTTATGACGGGTATTTTTACTGGTCGTTCTCCAAAAGACAAATACATTGTTGAAGATAGTATAACTAAAGATACTGTTTGGTGGACGTCAGAAAAAGCTGTAAATGACAACAAGTCTATTTCTCAAAACACATGGAATGCACTTAAAGAAAATACTTTAACACAGCTTTCGAATAAGACATTATATGTTGTTGATACTTACTGTGGTGCAAATGAAAACACCCGATTAAAAGTAAGATTTATTGTTGAAGTGGCTTGGCAAGCCCATTTTGTAAAAAATATGTTTATTAGGCCAACAGAAGAAGAATTAGACAATTTTGGTG
The DNA here is from genome assembly GCA_947453885.1 of Flavobacteriaceae bacterium. Lineage (GTDB taxonomy): Bacteria > Bacteroidota > Bacteroidia > Flavobacteriales > Flavobacteriaceae > Flavobacterium. The sequence goes on along the minus strand of CANGIF010000033.1, from coordinate 22,209 downwards.
AACCAGATTTCGTTGTTCTTAATGCTTCCAAATCTGGTTTTAAAGATTACAAAGCACATAACTTAAATTCCGAAGTTTATGTTGCTTTTAATTTAACTGAAAAAATTCAATTAATTGGAGGAACATGGTATGGTGGGGAAATGAAGAAAGGATTGTTTTCTATGATGAACTACTATTTACCTTTACAGGGAATTGCATCAATGCACTGTTCTGCAAACAAAGGCACAGAAGGAGATGTAGCTATCTTTTTTGGACTTTCGGGAACAGGTAAAACCACCTTATCCACAGATCCAAAACGAGAATTAATTGGAGACGACGAACACGGATGGGATAACGATGGGGTTTTTAATTTTGAAGGTGGGTGCTATGCTAAAACGATTGATTTGAGTAAAGAAAATGAACCAGATATTTTTAACGCCATAACAAAAGATGCATTACTTGAAAATGTAACTGTAGACGCAAATGGGAAAATAGATTTTAAAGACGGTTCCGTAACACAAAACACACGCGTTTCTTATCCAATTTACCACATCCATAATATTGTTAAACCGGTTTCAAAAGCAGGACATGCAACAAAAGTTATTTTTTTAACCGCTGATGCTTTTGGAGTTATGCCTCCAGTTTCCAAACTTACACCAGAGCAAACTAAATACTATTTTTTATCTGGTTTCACAGCTAAATTAGCAGGAACTGAAAGAGGAGTTACTAAACCTGAACCAACATTTTCAGCTTGTTTTGGGAAGGCCTTTTTATCCTTACATCCCACTCAATACGGAGAAGAATTGGTAAAAAAAATGGAACAACATAATGCAACTGCCTATATGGTAAATACAGGTTGGAACGGTTCAGGGAAACGAATTTCTATTAAAGACACTCGTGCAATTATAGACAGAATTTTAGATGGTTCTATAGAAAAAGCGGAAACTTATATTGTACCTATATACAATCTACAAGTACCAAATGCTTTAGAAGGGGTTAACCCAGCCATTTTAGATCCTCGAAAAACGTATAGTAACGAAAATGAATGGTATGAAAAAGCAATGGATTTAGGTAAACTATTCATTAAAAATTTTGCGCAGTATACAGTCAATAAAGAGGGTGAAAGTTTAGTAACAGCAGGTCCTCAACTTTAATTTTATATTTAATTGTTCTAAAACTGCAAGTATGTTAAATCATGCTTGCAGTTTTTTTTGTTTATTTTTAAATTGAAAATATAGGAGTTATTAGTTATATTTTTAAAACAATATTAATTTACTGAAAATTATATTATACGCTATTTCTTAATATCATAAAATAAAAGAAACAAAAGAGACTGATTCCGTTTGTGGAATCAGTCTCTTTTTTATACAATCACTTTAAGAATTACCAGTCAACCATTTCCATTTTGCAGGTAATGGAAATGTAATGGATTAATTGATTACTTTTTTACTAATCTGTTCTTGAGAGTCGTTAGTTACTTGTACAATTAATACTTGATTTCCAATTGTACTAGTGTCTAAAGCTGTTTGCGAAGCATTTATTTTATTTTTTTCTAGCAGTAATCTTCCTCTAATGTCAAATATTTTAACCGTTGCAATAGTATTTGTTCCCGCATTTATATGTACTTGACCTTGATTTTTATAAACAACAACTGTGTTTTCGTTAAATACAGCAGTGTTGGTTGATAAAGCCGTATTTTGATACAGTATGTCAAATCTATTTGGAAAAGTTCCAGCAGCTGAAGCAAACGTATAGCCTCCATTAGTTAAACTTTGAACGATGCCCAATTGGTTATCACGAATAAAAATTTCTTGACTACCATTAAATACTCCTTCGGTTCTGTTTATTGAAATGGTGTAGGTTCCAGCATTATCAGTTTTAAATTGAACAGGGGCAATATCTTGTGCGTTAAATATTGGTCTAGCATTAATGGTAAGTTCTTCATTTCCTGCTAATCCAGAAATTGCAGTTGGACAGTCGTTTATGTATATTCCATCCAATCCAGAATCATAACCGGTAGATGCGCCTGGTAAATAAACAAGCAACAATTGCCCAAATTTAGCAGTAGTAGTACTATTGGTTAAATCCAACCAAAATCTGTCTTTTTGAGTAGTTCTGAAAAATTGATCAACATTATTATCAGTTCTCATACTATTTGTAAAACTTAAACTTGTCTGATTGGCTTTCATATTTACTAAAAACCCTTGCCCAATTGAGATTAAATTATCATTAAAGTAGAAAGTATGTCCATTGTTTCTGGTACATCCCGCTATTGTACAAGTAGAATAAGAGGTGCTGTTATTTGCATCGTTTGTTTTGCGCCACAACCAGATAGTTCCTTCAATGGCATTTGAATTTCCATTAATAAAATCTACAATTTTCAAGGTTGAAGGGTAGGGGTTACCAACAGCATTGTATCTATAATTTACCCCTCCATCTACCAAGTTAGTTGCAGTGATACTACCATTATTAGGCGTTCCGACAAAACTAGCTTGATAAGGCAATGGCGTTGTAGGTGTAGTAGCATTATAAGGCACCCAATTGTTAGGCATTCTAATTAAGTAGCCTTTTCCTGTATCAAATGTAGAAGTAGTTGGATTAACTGAATTATATACATTTGTCAAAGTATTATAGGTGTAAAAACGATTTGAGGTAGTTAATGGAGAAAATTGTTCTAACGTTTGACTGCCTAAAACGGGAGATGACCATAAAGTATAATCAAGTCGGAATAAAGGACTAGAATTTCGATTAATAGTAACATTTCCTGAATTTGTTGCGTTAGAATATTGAATAATATTTGAATCATTATTCATTGTTAAACTACTTCCAGTTTCAACTGTTATAGCTCCGTTTACGTATAAATTATAACCCGAAGTAAAATTGACTACAGCATTGTTTGATACTAAAACAGAACAACCATACAAGTTTATTGCTCCTGAATAATTACCGGTAAAAAGAACCGATTTAGTAATTACACTATTTGACGGCTCTCCATTACTCCATGATGTTCCATCCCAAGTTGTGCTTTCTAACGATATGGTTACATAATCTGAATTAGCAACAGCGCATGTTCCATTTTGGACAACTGCTCTAACATAAGTTGTGCTAGTTATTGCTCCAACACTTGTTCCAGATAAAGTATTAGAAGTACTTGCTATATCAATTGGACTTGAGAAAGAAGAATCTGTTGCTTTTTGCCATTTTAGTATAGTTCCCATTTCGCCAGACAATGTTAAATCAGCAACATTATTTCCTACACAAACCGTTTGATTTGAACTGACACTACCTGGCACAGTAGCATTAACAGAAAGGGTAATGTAGTTAGAATACGCTTCGGTACAACTGCCGCTTTGAACAACAGCTCTAATGTAAGTTGTTTGAGTAACAGTTCCAATTTCTGCTCCTGTTAAAGTTGTGCTTGTATTTGATATGTCAATTGCTGAAGCAAAGTTAACTGTTGTAGCTTTTTGCCATTTTACAACAGTACCAACAGTACTAGCAAGCGTTAAACTTGAAGCTTGTGATCCTGAACAAATAACTTGATCGGAACTTAAAACACCTCCGTTTGAATTTGGAATAATAGTTATAACAGCAAAGCTAGAGTTTTGATTGGCACAATATCCTCCATTAATAACAGCTCTAAAATACGTAGTTGCCGTAAGGCTACCTACTGTACTTGAACTCAATGTAGCTGAAGTATTTGAAATATCAACAGCAGTAGAGAATAAAGAATTAGTGTCTTTTTGCCATTTTAAAATTGAAGCTGTGTTTCCAGTTAAATTAAGATCTGAAGATGCAGTTCCAGAGCAAATAGACTGATTGCTAGCAACTGTTCCAGCCGATGGCGGATTTGAAACTGTAATTAAAACTGCTGCTGAAGGAACAGTAGAACAACTTCCGTTTTGAACAATAGCTCTAAAATAAGTAGATGTAGTTAAAGCACCCATTACAATTCCAGTTAAAGTAGTTGATGTACCAGCAATTGTTGTGTAAGTAGAAAATGATGGGTCTGTTGCACTTTGCCAATTTGCTACCCCTCCCGTTTGTCCAGTAAGCGTAATGCTATTAGGTTGAGAACCTGAACAAATAGTTTGACTTGATGCAACACTTCCGCCAATTGAAGTTGCGTTTATAGTAATTGTAGCCAGTGATGAATAAGCAACAGCACAACTTCCATTTTGTACAACAGCTCTAAAATAAGTAGTTGTTGTTAAATTACCAATTGTGGTTCCTGATAAAGTAGCCGCTGAACTCGCAATATCTATTGGAGAACTAAACACTGCCGAACTTGATTTTTGCCACTTAACGATTGTTCCTGAATATCCTGAAAGTGTTAAATCTGCAGGGCTTGTGCCTGTACAAATAGCTTGACTAGAAGAAACTGCTCCTCCAATAGAAGCTGGATTAACCGTAATTGTTGCATAATTAGTTGAAGGAACACTAGAACAACCACCGTTTTGTACAACAGCTCTAAAATAGGTTGTATCGGAAAGCACACCAATTTCGCCAGATGTAATAGTAGTTGAAGAACTTGTAACATCTACAGGGTAAGTAAAAGTATTTTCGTTGGCTTTTTGCCATTTGATTACATTTCCATTAATTCCTGTTACGGTTAAACTATTTGGTGCTAATCCAGCACAAATAGTTTGATCTGATGCAACTGTTCCACCTACAGAAGTAGTTGACACTGTTATTGTAACATAATTTGAATTTTCTATAGCACAATTTCCACTTTGAACTATAGCTCTAAAATAAGTAGTAGCGGTTAAAGCCCCAATATTTTCAGATGTTAAGGTGCCAGAAGTGCTCAGAAAAATGTCTATTGGACTAGTAAATGAGCTATCGCTAGCTTTTTGCCATTTTAAGACACTTCCTACATTACTAGTAAGTGAAATATCTGCTGGTTGAGATCCTGTACAAATATTCTGATTAGGTGTAGTTGTTCCTCCAACAGTAATTGGATTAACCGTAATCGTTGTATAACTTGAATAATCAACCGGTGAGATTCCATTTTGTACAGCAACTCTAAAGTAGGTAGTAGCAGTTAAATTACCTATACTACTTCCTGATAAAACAGTTGAAGTAGTTGCAATATCTACTGGAGAAGAGAAATCACTAGTCGATGATTTTTGCCATTTTACAATATCACCTAGGTAATCTGCAAGTGTTAAATCATTTGGTTGTGTATTGTAACATAATGATTGATTACTAGTTACTTGACCTCCTACTGAAGGCGGTGCAACAGTTATCAAGACAGAATCAGAACTTGTGCTTGAACAACTTCCGTTTTGAACAATTGCTCTTATATAAACGGTGTCTGTTAAATTTCCTACAGTACTTCCACTTAGAATATTTAATGTACTTGTAATACTTGTTGGTACTGTGAAATTAATATCGCTAGCTTTTTCCCAACGTAAAATACTTCCTGAATTTTCATTTAATGTTAAATCCGAAGGTTGCGTTCCGTAACCAATTGTTTGCGAAGAGGTAACGAATCCACCAATAGAAACTGAATTCACTACAACTGTGTTATAACTTGACGCGACTGCTGAACAGTTTCCATTTTGTACTATGGCTCTGAAGTAAGTTGTAGCAGTTAAGTTTCCTATTGTACTTCCTTGTAAGGTGTTTGTCGAAACTGAAATATCAATTGGAGTTGTAAAATCAATATCTGTTGCTTTTTGCCAAATAACAACGTTACCCGTATTTCCTGAAAGGCTAATATCAGCTGGTGCAGTTCCTGTACATATAGCTTGGTCAGGTGTAACTGATCCTCCTACTGATTGTGCATTTACAGTAACTACAGCATAATTTGAAGTAGCAGATGGACAAGAATTGTATTGAACAATAGCTCTAAAATAGGTAGTAACCGTTAAATTTCCAATTGTAAATCCTAATAGAGTAGCACTTGTAGAAGCGATATCAGTTACTGTTGTAAAATTTACATCTGTAGCACTTTGCCATTTTAAAATAGTTCCTGAATAACCTGTAAGAGATAAATTAGTAGGTTGACTTCCTGTACAAATGGATTGATTAGAATTTATCGACCCTCCAACTGAACCAGGATTAACAGTAATTGTTGCATAAGCAGAATATACAGATGGACAACTGCCACTTTGAACTACAGCTCTGAAATAAGTAGTTTGTGATAAGTTTCCTATTAATAGACTTGTTAAAGTACTAGCTGTACTAGCAATATCTGCAGAAGTGCTAAAGGAAGAACTAGAAGAACTTTGCCATTTTACTATACTTCCAGTATTACCCGATAATGTTAAACTAGCAGGGCTTGAACCTGCGCAAATAGTTTGATTTGAACTTACACTTCCAGCAGTTGGTGGCGAAGTCACGCTAATAGTCACATAATTAGAATTAGCACTTGCACAAGCTCCATTTTGAACAATTGCTCTGAAATAAGTTACTTGACTTATGTTACCAATAGTAGCGCCATTTAAAACATTTGAAGTAACATTAATATCACTTGCCCCTACAAAAGTTGATGAAGTAGCTTGTTGCCATTTTACAACAGTACCAATTGCACTTGACAAACTTAAATCAGCTGGTTGTGTATTAGTACAAATTGTTTGATCAGAAACTAAAGTTCCTCCATTTGAAATTTGATTTACAGTAATTGTTGCATAACTAGAATTAACTGTTGAACACACTCCATTTTGAATAACAGCTCTAAAATAAGTAGTTGTTGATAAATTTCCAATTGTAGCTCCAGTTAAACTTGTTGAAGTTGATGCTATATCAGTTGGTGTAGTAAAAGAAACATCTGTTGCTTTTTGCCATTTTACTACAGTACCTATAAATCCAGAAACTGATAATCCGGAAGGTTGAGTACCGGTACAAATTGTTTGGTCACTAGAAACAGTTCCTCCTACTGGTACTGCATCAATTGTAACAGTAGCATAATTTGAATTAGCTGCCGTACAACTTCCACTCTGAGATACTGCTCTAAAATAGGTTGTTACGGTTAAATTTCCAATTGTTGCTCCAGTTAATGTTGAACTCGTACTTGTTATATCTGTAGCAGAAGTAAAAGCGGTATTTGTTGCTCTTTGCCATTTTAAAATACTACCATTATTTCCTGATACTGTTAAATTGGTAGGTTGTGTTCCTGAACAAATTGTTTGGTTAGAAGCTACACTTCCTCCAACAGAAGTAGTGCCAATAACAACATAAACGGCGAATCTTGTTTTACTTTCACAACCAGACACCGTTTGGGTAGCATAATAAGTAGTTCCATCAACTAAAGCAGTCGTAGAAGTTAATGCAGTTCCGCCAGTAGAAACGTTATACCATTTAATCGCAGTTCCTGTTGCTGTTAAATTTGCAACTGTTGCACTTATACAAAATAATTGAGTTGTAGCACCCGTTGGAGCTGCAGAACATGTAGTGTTTGTAGCAATAAGTGGTGTTGTTTTGTTGTATTTAGGACCATTCCCACAGTTAAAATTGGTATAGTAAGTGTAAATCGTAAAAGTATAAGCAGTATTTGGTGACAATGCACTTGCTGTAAATGACAAAGTACTTCCTGATTGAACTACAGTTCCGTTACCGAAAGTTGCATTTGTAGCATACGTAGTACCGTCTGTTGGATTAACAGTTAACGAACCAATGCTTCGTACAACTAAATATCCAGTAGGCGAACCAGTTGCTGCTGTAAAAGATCCCGCAGCAGTAGTATCGGTTACACTTCCAGCAACAAAACTAGTTGCTTGTGTTGTAGGCGTTGCACAATTTATAAATCCATCAAATTCAGACGCTCCTATATCAGATGCGGTTCCATAATTTGCAGGAGATGTGTAGGGTCTACTTACATCCCAAAAGTCCTTAGTTACATCAGGTGTAGAAATTAGAACAGCACCAGACTCAGCATAAGAAGTTATTCCATTAGGTAATCGTAAATAATTACTATTACTACCAATTGTACTCTGAAAAAGTGTACCCGTATTTTCAGTTTGAGATAGAGTTTCTCTCGGAGTAACTCTTGCAATAAAAGTTGTTATTGTTTGATCTTTATTTGTAAAATCATAAAAAATAAGATTTGAAGTACTTGGCGTACCTCCATAAAATAAATTATTATTTGATGCAGTATTGTAATTATTTAAATTATTTGCTGACCTAAAATAGGCAACTGTTAATCCTGTTCCTATTTGGGTTGAATTGTTAATTATTAAATTATTTTTTAAAAGTAAATTTGCTGTAGTTGAAGTACCGCTTACTGTGTGATAGAGCCCAGCAGTTCCAAAATTAGTACCACTTGAAGTTGCATTTAGATAAACAGTGTTATTATATAATTCAAAAGAAGTACTTGCAGTAGAAGAAGTAACGCTAATTCCACGTATAGCAGCAGTTGGATTAGAGGATATTGGAGATTTTAAATCACCAATTATATTGTTGTAAGCAATAACTGATGTTCCACCGGTACAGGAAAGTCCATATAAAACCCCTGTGGAATTGGCTCCACTTAATGTAAAATCATATAATTTATTTTTATAAATTTTTACAGAAGTTCCACTAGTTACTTGTATTCCATTTATTACAGGTGTTGTAGTTCCGGATTCTATTAAGCCACTTATTGTATTGGAATACACATTTGTTGTGTAGGAACCTATATTTAAATTTAAACCTGTTACTGTTGACGAAGCTCCAGATGATGTTAAACCAGTAACAGAATTTGATGCTATGGCTAAATTAGTAGCATTTCCATTCGCACCAATATTTATTCCAGTTATAGTTGATTGTCCATTAATAGTAGAAATGGTATTTCCAGTAACAGTAGATCCTGTTGAAAAACCATTTAAATCCATTGGGATAATTACAACTGTGCCAGCAGTCCAATTTGAAAAAGTATTGTTGTTAATAGTCTTAGTATTTAGTCCAGTGTCTTTTTGAGCCCAACCAATTAAAGAAGTTGATCCAGAAACCGTAATGTTTGAAAAGTTATTATTGCTGTTGTTGAAAGTTGCCCCTACTGCAGATACTGCCGAAGAAGTAAATACAGTTAAAGATCCTCCTGAGGCTGTAATTGCATAATTACCTACAATAGAATTATTCGTAATAGTTTGAAATCCTGTAGAAGTTAAGGCTACACTATCTGAAATAAAAGTAATGCTTCCAGTTGTGTTTACGGATAAATTATTTAAAGTATTATTACTAATATCTTGCGATAAGGTAGCAATGTTATTGTAAAAATACCTATGTGCAGAACTACCAGTAATGGTATGATTAATTCCAGTTATCGAATTTCCTTTTATTGTTAAAGTAGCTGTACTCGATCCGTTTCCATTGCTAACGCCATAAAAAGTTGCGGAATTTGCCACGGAATAGGTAACTAAATTGTTTGTTGCATCACCTAATTGATTATTTTCTAAAGCAATTGTATTAGTAACAACTCCAACATTATCAACAGGCGAAAAACCAGCTGTTGTAGAATTTATAGTGAAATTTTTCAATAAATTATTTGAAATAGTTATTGAATTTGCCGCTGCATTATTTGAAATCCCTTTTATGGTTCCTGTTCCTGATGCTAATATTCCATTAATTGTGTTGTTTGAAATAGAAATTGTTGAACCTGTTCCTCCAATATTTAATATTCCAACTTCACTTGTAGCACCTGATCCATATACACTAACATTAAATATATTATTGTTTGTAATGGTTTGAGGAGAACCAGTTGCACCACCATAAATCCCATAAAAAGAACATACACCTGTAGTAGTTGTACCATTTGTTCCAGATGATATTGAATTAGTCTGTGATAAACTACCAATAGTATTGCTATCTACTATGAAGCTTCCGGATAAATTAGTGTTAATTCCTATTAAAAAATAACCGTTTGTAGCTCCTCCACCCGTACTTATTCCAGAAACTATATTATTTTGAATGGTACTTGTAGTTGTAGAATTGATATAAATTCCTTCCATTCTAGACGAATTTGTTGAAGAAGATGTTACGACAATTGAATTATTTGTTGAACTACTTCCAATTGTGTTGCCTGTAATTGTTCCAACATTAAACGCTCCTGATAAATTAATCCCTGTAAAAATACCAGGTGATCCTGTAGTTCCATTTGCAGTCGAAAAGTTAATTCCAGAAATTTGATTTCCTTGAATAGAAGATGTGGTAGTATTTACTAATGCTTCAATTCCTCTGAAATAAGTAGTGGCTGGTCCATCATATATTGTTGTACCTGTTCCAGATCCATTAGCAAAACCAATAATGTTATTCGAAATGGTATAACCTCCAGCAGATGCTGTATTTACAGCTATTGGTCTAATGTAAATAGTGCCTGAAACAGTTGATCTTGTGGCAGATTGAAAAAATTTATTAGAAGTGATAGTCCAAGCAGCGCTGTTTGAACCTAATAAAATTCCACATGAGTTTAAAGTAGTATTAAAATAATCTTGAATGTTGTTACCTGTAATAATATTTGAACTATTATCAACAGCAACAGATGTTCCTGCGGAATAAATACCATTTGTAGGTAAATTAGTACCTGAAGCAGTAATTGTACAATTTGAAATGGTATTTCCATCGTTTCCTGTTGTTGTTCCAGATGAATAAAAAACTACTCCTGAAGTTGTTGTAGTTTCAGATCCTTTTAAAGTACAATTGGTTATAGTGTTATTTGTTGCATCATTAATAAATTTAATTGCTGCCGTACCTGTAGTTCCAGAAACAGTAGTGTTTTCAATGGTTAAAGATTTGCCTCCTGTATTTAATCCATCTATTGTAACATTATCTGCTCCATTTAAGTTTATTAATGCATTTCCAGCTGTGGTTGCTCCTGAAATAATTCTATTTCCAGAAAAAGGACGAATAGATAGTGTGTTCCAAACCCCAGCATTTAAAGTGGCAGCTGCAGTGCCTTCACTTGTATCCGTTTTTATCGAAACTATAATATCTGTTGCTGTTTGGGAACCTGCGTTTATAGCTGCAAATGCACTTCCTAACGTATTATATCCACCATTTCCGGATAACGCTCCACTAACTACCACTGCATAAATTGGTGCAGTTCCTTCAAATTCAACAGCCCCCATATCTGGTGAAGTTCCTGTACCTGAATATCCTGTATTACCTTGACGAATCGTTCCATAAAAATCATCTGTAATCCCAGAAACAGTAATACCATTACTTTCTATATTTGTAACAATTGCAGGATTTGGTTTTAGAAAATTAGAATTACTTCCAGAGGTACTTAAAAAACTAACGTTTTCGGTAACCGAGTTAGCTTCTCTTGGTGTAACTCTGTTTTGGTAAGTTGCAAGTGCCTGGTCGCTATTTGTAAAATCATAGTAAATTAAATTGGTTGTACTTGGCGTTCCAGCATAATATAAATTATAGTCAGAAGTTGAATCAAAGTTTGTTACCGTAGTGGTACTTCGCATGTTTGCAACTGTTTTACCTGTTCCGTTTGCTGTAGAAATATTTACAATTACATTGTTTTTAAGTAGTAACTTTCCAGTAGTTGCTATTGTGTTAGTAACCGCATATATACCTGCTGTACCAAAATTGGTTCCAGTAGATGTTGCGTTCAAGTAAACGGAGTTGTAATACAATTCATATGTACTACTTGCTGAGGTTGAAGAAATATAAACACCACTACTTGCTGCATTAGGATTGTTAGATAATGGGGCTTTTATATCTGCAATTTTGTTATTATTTAAAGTTACTGAAGTTCCACCAGACAATAAAATACCAGTTGCGTTTCCAGTAGTATTAATTCCAGTAGTAGAAATATCATAAATTGTGTTTTTATACACTTTTATACTGTTACCTCCCGACACTTGAATTCCATAAGCTTTTGGCGAAGTAGTTCCTGATTCAGAAATACCATTTATTGTATTAGAATAAATATTTGTTGTTCCTGTTGAACCTGAAGTGCTAATTCCAGATACTGTTGATGACAAACCCGATGAAGTTAATGTATTTATAGTATTTGAATAAATATTTATAGCAGTTGAATTATTACTGTTATTAATTCCAGTTACTGTATTTCCGGTCCCCGTTGAACTTAAACTAGTTATTGAATTGCTATAAACGTTTAAAGCGCTTGCATTTCCATTAGTTCTAATATTGATTCCTGTAATAGTACCTTGATCTGATATTCCGGATATTGTATTTGAAAATATTGAAGATCCTGTAGAAAATCCATCTAAATCCATTACAACAATAGTTGAGGTTCCTCCTGCCCAATTATTAAAAACATTATTGGAAATAGTTTTATTAGTCAATCCAGTATCTCTGTTTATCCATCCGTTAAGAGTTGTTGCTCCTGTTATCGTGATATTAGAAAAATTATTAGTATTGTTTATAATTGTGGCACCAGTAGCAGAAGCGGCAACCGTTGAAAAAATAGTTAATGTACCTCCTGCAACTGATTTAGAAAATGATCCGACTATTGAATTATTTGAAACCGTTTGACTTCCTGAAGCTGCAAGTGCCACATTGTTTGAAATCAAATTAATGTTTCCAGAGGTTGCAACAGCTAAATTAGTTAAAGTATTGTTACTGATATTTTGGGATAATGTAGCCGAACTGTTTTGATAGTAAGTTTGGCTATTACTAGCAGTTACATTATGAACAACTCCTCTTATATCATTGTTTTGCATGCTTAAAGTGGCTGTACTAGTTCCATTTGTATTGGTCAAACCTAATAATCCACCAGAACTAGCAACTGTGTAGGTTATTAACCCGCCAGTAGTATCCCCTAATTTGTTACTATCTAGTACAATTGCTCCCGTAACAGCTCCTCCATTTGCTATTGCAATAAAACTTGATGTTCCAGATGCTTCAACTTGATTTTTAACTGTGTTTTGAGAAATAGATACAGAACTAGCTGCAATTCCATTATAAATTGCTCTGAAATTACCAGTTCCTGTTAATTTTAAGCCATTAATAGTGTTGCTTGTAATTACAACTGGAAAACCAATTCCCCCATTATTATAAATTCCAAATATCAGTGAAGCACCTGTTCCATAAATCGATGCGTTATTAACTTGATTGTTGGTAATTGTTGGGGTTCCAGTGGAGGTATTGTAAATACCATAAAAACTACATACTCCTGTTGTAGTTGTGCCGCTTATTCCAATTGAATTAGAATTACTTACAGATGAACTTCCTATAATGTTATTGTTTATTGTAAAATTCCCTGAAGTTCCATTTGTATAAATTCCCATAAAAGAATATCCTGTTGTAGCAGTACCTCCGGTACTTATCCCTGCAATCGTATTGTTTTGAATGCTAGAACTAGAACTAGATGTATTTATATATATTCCTTGAAATCTGGAAACGGTAGCAGATGTTGTTGTTACTACTATTGAGGAATTACTTGTTGTACTACCTATATTATTACCTGTAGATGTACCTACATTAACAGCGCCACTTGCTACATAAATTCCACAAAATAAGCCTGGAGATGCACCAGTTCCAAGAGCTGTTGTAAAATCAATTCCAGCAATAGTATTGCCTTGAATAGAAGAAACTGTGGTGTTCGAAGTCAATTCAATTCCTCTAAAAGCAACATTTGCTGTTCCGTTATAGGTAGAAACTCCAGTCCCAGAAGCATTTGAAAATCCAATAATGTTATTGGTAATTGTATAACCTCCTGCAGACGCAGTGTTGATAATTATTGGTCTTATATATATTGTATTTGCAGTTGTTGTTCTAGTTGCTGTTTGAAAAAAATGATTGTTATAAATTGTCCAACTAGCACTGTTAGAAGCAAGATTAACTCCTCCAGAAGAAATCGAAGGGTTGAAAAAATCTTGAATGTTATTTGAGTTAATACTATTATTACTGTTGTCAATTGCTACAGAAGTTCCAGCGGAATATATGGCATTAACTGGCAAATTAGTTCCAGCAGCACTTATAGTACAATTTGAAATTGTATTAGCATCATTACCAGTGGTTGTTCCTGTAGAAAAGTAAATTGTTCCAGAACTACTTGATGTTTCGGAACCTACAATGGTACAATTAGTAATGGTGTTTTGAGAAGCATCTCCAATAAATCGAATGGTTGAAGTGTTAGCTGTTCCAGAAGCTGTGGTGTTGGATATTGTTAATGAATTTCCTGAAACATTTAGCCCATTTATTTGAACATTATCTGCTCCATTCAAATTAATTAACGGATTTCCCGCAGTAGTAGCTCCTGTAATTATTCTACTTCCAGATGGCTGAATGAACAATGTAGTCCATGTTCCAGCGTTTAGAACTGCAGAATTAACCCCTTCGTTGGTGTCACCAGTTAATGAAATTTGGATAATTGCCCCAGTCTGTGCAGCTGCATTAATAGCAGTAAACGCATTCCTTAATGTGGTATAACTTCCATTTCCGGAAACAGCACCAGTGACTTGAACTTGCGCTTGACTAAATAAAGCAAAACATAAAGTAAATGTTAAAGCTAGATAAAACTTAGAAAGTAAGGTAAAATTTTTCATAATCTAGGGGGTATTAAATTCTGTACTAAAAACCAATTAAACAAATAACCGAATAATTTTTAACATCAAGTACCATTTATACATAATGCTTCTATATGTTTAATAACTGGTAAGTTTTAGGGAATAAGTGGGAAAAATGTGAATTGTAAATGTTACCCAAAAAAATTATAAATATTTACAAAAAAACCTAAAATTTAGGATCAATGATTTATGGTTGAGTAAAAAAAGCAAATTTGCAAATAGTAAACTTTTTTATCTACCATTTGCAAATTTGCTTTTTTAAAATTTTGAAAGTTTTTTTAAAATATAATACTACCTTAGAATATTATTTATTTACTTTAAGAGTGTTTTTCGTTAAAGTATTGCATTTTGTTGTTTTTTTAATCCATTGTTTGCTTTACACCTCTCAAAAATATTTTACATCCAAAAGATTCAGATTTTGGAGTGGCTACTGCTTTATCGGACAATAAATCATCAACTGCATTGGTCAAAAAATGATTTTTTGCTTTTTCTGGTTCTCCTGCATTGTCGTCTATTGCACCTTCATATTTCACAACAAATTTCCCGGATTTTAATTTCCAAATGACAAATGCCTGAGGAGTGTGGGTTGCCTTAAATTCTTTTACAACTTTTTGTTTTTTATCTTGTAAATACGGAAAAGTAAAAAGCTCTTTTTGTGCTTTCTTTTGCATGTTTTTAAACGATTCCTCAGCATACGCCAATGTATCCATCGAATTTATTGCTAACAAGGGTACGCCTAATTTCTTGTACTTAGCATCCATCTGATTCAATCTTTTCGAATAAAACTTAGCCATTGGGCATTTATTACAAGTAAAAACTACCATAAAACCTTTGGCATTTTTATAATCTGAAAGAGATACTAATTCATTAGTAGTAGCACTTTTTAATTTAAAAGTAGCAATTGAACGCTCTTTTTCAACAAATACAAAACTTGAAAATAAAAATACAGCAACATTTATAAAAATAAGGAATACGGTCTTTTTCATTAATTATTTTTTAACAAACTTTTTAGTAGTAACGCTTTTTGTTTGTTTGTCCATCATTTGGAAAGTGTAAACACCCGATTCTAAACTTGAAATGTCTATTCCATTTTGCCATTCAGGTTGCGGTAACATCATTACCACGCGCCCTTGAATAGTTGAAATTGTAACATAATAAATTTCAGTTGAAGCATCTTTCAAATTCACAAACAACTTATCGTTTGCTGGATTTGGATACAAACTAAAAGCAGTAGATGGTGCATTTTCTGAAGTTGACATTGTCCCAGTAACGATAAATTGACCCATCATTCCTCCATCTTCATGTCCACCAAAGTGACAATGATACATATAGGGATGATTTACATCAGAATCGGCAAAGTCATTGAATTTTGCAACAAAAGTAACCGACTCATTTTTTGGCAAATAGAAGGTATCTTTCCAACCACTTTCGTGAGTTCCAACAGCAGAAGCACTTCCGTTTCTTGCTACAATTTTAAATTCTACATCATGTAAATGGAAAGAATGACCAAAAACATTACTGTTGGTAACTGTCCACTTTTCTATATCATTTAAATTAACCACTTTAGGAGTCATTGTTAAGGAATAAGTAACGTTGTCAAAATTAAAAGGAACACTAGCTGGACCAGGATTACCGTTTGTAACTGCTATTGCTCGAGTTACTGTTGCATCAGCTGCCGTCCAATAGGTGTCGTTTAATAATGTTGTCGGAACAGCTGTGATTGGAGTAGTTGTAGTGGTAGTTGAACCAACATTGATGTGCAAAAGATTAAAATCAATATTGTTTAATAAACTTCCAAAATCTCCAGTTGTATTAGGTTCTCCACCAGGGAATCCAAACGCTTGACCAGAATTATAAGCTTTCAAATCTATACTAGACCCTACGGTATCGTTGCCTAAATTAACCATAATCTCAACACGTTCTCCAACTAATAATTTTACTCTTGTAACTGCTACTGGAGCATTCAAAAGTCCACCATCATTCCCGATAATGTAAAATGTTCGGTTATCACTAAATCCAATATTGTATCCTCTTTCTACCTCTGCGTTTAAAATTCTCATTCTAACAAACTGTTTCGGTAAAGTATATTGTGCACTTGGAGTTCCGTTTGTTAACATATAATCTCCATAAACTCTAGTTGAAGCAGGTGGTGATACAAAAGTATTAGTTGTAGTATTATAACTTCTACTAGTCAATGCTAAAACAATATCATCAACTCCATAAGTTCTTGGTAATGCCAAAGCTGATTCAACAGGATCTTTAACAATAATAAAACCTCCTATTCCTTTGGTCATTTGCTCTTGAGTCGATTGATGCAAATGTGGATGATACCATAAAGTAGTAGCTTGATTCATTACTGTCCAATAAGGTTGCCACAAAGTTCCAGCTGGTATTATTTGATGTGGACCTCCATCCATAACTGAAGGTAAATGCATACCGTGCCAATGAACTGTTGTAGATTCATTTAAATTATTCGTTACATTCATATGTATTAAATCTCCTTTATTGATAAATAAAGTAGGCCCCCAAAACGTTTCATTATTAATTGATCCGGTGATAGTTTGATTTCCTGACACTAATTGTTTTGTACTTTCATGGATGTTTAAGTCAAAAGTGGTGCCTGTTAGTGCTTCCGGCATGGTCATGGTGTTGTATTGAGCATGTGAAAAAGCAGCAAACAACATCGTGATTACGAGAGATAAAGTATTCTTCATTTTAATTTTGGGATTAAGTTTTGAAATTTAGACGACAAGTACTTGTATTTCTTGTGTTAAAACGATAAATAAAATTTCAAATTATAATTTGATAGTAAACAATTCTACATTTGTTTGAATATTTTGTAAATAACAAAAATAGTAATAATGACAAAACACACTTGTAAAGTAATTATTATTGATAAACTCGTACATAATCAATTTCCATTTCACTTGAAACAAAAGAGGAGTCAATTGTTCCTCCTGTTCCACCCATGGCAATATTAAGTAAAATAAATTGAGGAGAATCAAAAGGCCATGTATTTGCATTTTTAACGGAAGGATGGTACGTATAAAATGAAACATTATCAATTAAAAAAACAATTTCAGTTGCAGTCCATTTTATAGAATACACATGAAAGGATGAACTAACATTTGTTGCTAAAGTTACACTTGTATTTACAGTACTACCGTAAGAAGAACCGTTGTGAATTGAACCATGAATGTAATTTGGATTGTTACCCCAATGCTCCATAATATCAATTTCACCACAGTAGGGCCAATTTAATGTGGTTGTAGTATAACTATTACCCATACTTGTTCCTAACATCCAAATAGCAGGCCAAGTACCAGCACCTACAGGTAGTTTTGCCCTAACATCTACTCTCCCGTAAGTAAACGAATACATTGAATTTAAACGCGCAGATGTATATTGTTTTGTGACTCCTGCAAAAGTGTAATTTTCTTTTTTTGCAGTAATTTTTAAAGTACCGTTTGAAACAGTTGCATTGTCAATTCTATCAGTATAATGCTGTACCTCCCCATTGGACCAATTTCCATTATTAGGAGGAACCGTTTCAGAAAACCAATTTTGAGGCAAAACGGCTCCTGATGAGGTAAATTCGTCAGCCCATACTAAATTTGTGAATTCTGTAGAACACAATCCCCAAACTACAGCGCCATTGCATTTTGAAGCTACTTGCCCATTAGCGCCAATTGGAATCTCAACCCATTGACAAGCTCCTGAACCTGTGTACAATTCAACAGTAACAAAATGAATTCCGGCAGTCCAATCAATTCCAGAATAGGTTCCAAATGTAGGTGTGCCAGTTCCTATTACTAGACTTATTGCTCCTTGAGAATCGGAAACCGGATATTGAATTTCACTGTAAACAGTTGTACCAGTTATAGAACCTACTTTAATTGAAAAACGTAAAGACAAAACCTTGTTAGGTACAATTTGCCCTGAACTATTATGAATCGTAGATTGAAAAGTAAGTTGTGCAGAAACTACAATAGAAAACAAAACAAAACAGAATGTTATAAATTTTTTCATAAGTTGAACTTTTAAATAATTACAAATAAAACACTATGCTTTTGATATTTTACTAAAAAATAGTATATATAAACTATACAGAATTGTAAAAAGTTCATTTTTTTAATGAATTTGTATAGTAATTTACAATTTAATAAGGCACTTAGGGTAAAAATCTTCTTTAAATATAGTTAATTCATCAAAAAGCAAAAAGACCTTTTGTTTAATGGTAGCTTTAGTGTTTTTAATATAATATCCTTTACCAAGAGTAGCATAGAGTACACCTCTTTTTTTAAGTTCAGTACAGGCTTGTATAACGGTGTCTCTGGAAATAGTAGTTACTATACACAATTTGTTTACAGAAGAAAGCATGGCATCTTTAAAAAAAAACCGTTCCAATTGCTTTTTCAATTTCGAAAATAAGTTGCTTGTATTTAAGAATTCCGATGTTCTTTCTAATCAAAAAATGGTTTATAGTAATTAAATTTTATATAAGACACAAAAACTGGTAGGTACTGGTATGTTTATTTAAAAATACAAGCTACTTTTGATTTTCAAATGGTATTGTTTTGGAAATTTAAAGCTAATTTTTAAAAAATCTAGAAAGTGAATACAAAAATGGATAAAGTAGTTGGTTTTACACCCGTTGGTGACAATACTTTTTTGGTTCAAAATCCTGAAAATAGTATAGCAATTGAAACTAGTCAGGAATCTAAATTTAAAAGGAGTATAAAAACAAATCAATCAGCTGTACATCTAAATGTAGGAGGCAATTGCTTCAATCAATTAAAAGGAAATGACATCATGAAAAATAACAAATATGTTTTTTTAATACTACTTAGTATTAGCTTGGTTTCTTGCAGTAGAATGCAAAACATTCCCAAAAATGCTACTCAAAACAATGCAAGTCGTCAATTTGCAAAAGGCGCTGACATTGGTTGGTTATCACAAATGGAAGCTACTAATTTTCACTTTTTTGATGTGGACGGTACACAAAAAGAATGTTTACAATTGTTAAAAGACAGAGGCATCAACACCGTTAGATTGCGAGTTTGGGTCAATCCCTCTTCCGATAACATCAACGGACATTGTAGTACCGCAGAAACCGTAGCAATGGCAGTAAGGGCTAAAAATCTTGGAATGCGGGTAATGATTGATTTTCATTACAGCGATTCGTGGGCAGATCCTGGTAAGCAAACAAAGCCAGCTGCTTGGACCAACCATTCTTTTCCCACATTATTAAACGATGTGTACAACCATACTTTTGATGTTTTGATGGCTTTGCATGTGGCTGGAGTTACTCCAGAATGGGTTCAAATTGGTAATGAAATTCCAAGTGGTATATTATGGCCAGATGGGCATACTAATAATTTTAGCCAATTGGCGCAGTTGTTAAACAAAGGGTATGAAGCAACAAAAAACATCAACACAACAATAAAAGTAATTATTCATTTAGACCAAGGAAATGATAACGGAAGATTCCGATGGTTTTTTGATTTGGCTACAGCAAATCATGTAAAATACGACGTAATTGGGATGTCGTATTATCCCTATTGGTTAGGAAGTGATTATACAGTTACAATTAATAATCTTACCGCCAATTTAGCCGATATGGTTTCTAGGTATAACAAAGAGGTGATGGTAGTAGAAGTTGGTGGCGATTTCACTTTGGTTCAAAACACCAACAATATGTTAGCAGCGGTTATATATGCAGTTAAAAACGTACCAAACAATAAGGGATTGGGCGTTGTGTATTGGGAGCCAGAAGGAGCAAAATCGTGGAGTAATTATCAACTGAATTGTTGGCAAAATGACGGCAAACCTTCAGCTGCCTTGAATGCTTTTTTAGTAAACTAAAAACAATGAAAAATACTTTATAACACTGAGCTATTTTAATAGTCTTATTTTTTTAGCCACTCCAATAATTTAAACAATTCTACTTGTTCCGTTTGTTCCGAATTTGTCGGTAAACATTAAAAGGTAAAGGTTGGAAAATCCAACCTTTACCTTTTATTATCAGGGATTAAATTATAGCCCCATTTGTTGAGATTCTTCATGATTTGGACCATACATAGAGGGCACTTTATTTCCCGAAGCTCTTAAATGTGCAACGAGTTCTCCTCTATGATGGTACAAATGATTGTACAAAAACCCTCTAATTACCTGTACTTTGGGCATTGGTCCAAAAAATGTAGCACCACCAGCACTCATAGTCCAAGGATTCATATATTGAGATTCGTCTGACTTTTCAATAGCTGCTGCTGCCATTTTCTGATTGGCTTCAAATTTTTCTACAATGTTGGACGCTGTACTGATGTCGCCTTTGTCATATTTATAGTTGTCCATATTGAAATCATCACTGTTAAAGGTATCTTCATACCAATTGTACACTTCAGCAATGTGTGATGCCAATTGTCCAACAGACCAAAGGTGCGGTTGTGGACGATATTCCAAAGCACTGTCCGGAATCATTGAAAGTAACTTTCTTGTGTTTTCGGCTTCGTGTTGAAATTCGCCGAGGAATGCCTGTTTCATCATTTTTTTTAATTTTAAAGTTAGAAAATTGTAGTTATTTTTGTTGGAAAACGGTTTGTTGGATTTAGTACTAAGTCGGGAGACTTCGCACAGTTGGTTTCATTATTCGTGCTACGCACGCAACGAAACTCTAGCTGTTAACTGAAGTGTTTATTATTTATAGCTTTATTTTAACTATTTTGTTATCTTGAATTATTACAAGATCGCTTTTATGTTCTTTTTTAAAAAGAAGCATTTTTTCATAAGCTTTTTCAAGACCTTTTAATATCTTATTTCTATTTTCTATTTTAGCTTCTGGAGTCATAGTAGTTTTTTAATTCGTTAAACTTTGATTCATTTATAACGTTTAATTCTTCACTTGCGGAAATTTCAGCAATCAAATTATGTTTTCCTTCAGAATTATCGAAGATTAATGCTTGGTCAACAATAGAAAGATAAATCTCAAAAAGATTTTTAATTCCTTTGTAATAACGTCTTTCAATTACATCTTCAGGTATGTTGTGACCACCTTCAAGCACTCTAGTTTTTACCCTTTCTTTTGCTAATTCAGGATTTTTAAGCCAAAAAAAGAGAAGTGTTACATTGTAATTTTTCTCTTTAGCTTCAAGTATTCGATTCTTATAACTTCTAGTTGCAAGAGTTGTTTCAAATGCAAAATTTTCATTTTGAGTTAATAACTCCGTAATTCTATGAAGCATTATTCTTCCAGCTTCAAATGAAACTTTTTCAGGCTGAAATGGAGAAAGTCCTTTTGCAATTTCGTCTGCATTCACAAACTCTTTACAATCCAAAATTTCAGGTAATATAGTAAACGAAGCTGTTGTTTTTCCAGCTCCATTACATCCTGCAATTAGGTATAAATTCTTTTCATTCATAATTGCAAATATAACCAAATTAAAGAAAAATGGCTTTGAGACACTAAAATAACATAACCACTATTACCTGTCCAACCAAAAACCTCCATTTCTTTACAAACCAATTTTCTTAAGTTCAAATATACTACTTTTTAGCAATGATTAATTGCTAAATTAAAAATTGTCGTTTTAGTTTGATTGAAAAAGGAATGCATTAGAACACTCCAAAAAAAAAGAGGACACAAATCCTCTTACTATTCTTTCTAAAATTTTAACGATAACTCCATAGTGTTGACGGCATGTAATCGGTTCCGTTCAACAGGAGTTTCATTGTTCGTGCTACGCACGCAACGAAACTCTAGCTG
>CANGIF010000032.1 GCA_947453885.1 Flavobacteriaceae bacterium | reverse complement strand
CTTATTAGGGAACGTGCGCCTCGTCACGATCAAAAAACCATTTTTCACACAAAAGAATCTTTTGAAAAACAAAAATGACCAAAAATGAAAATCAAAATTGGTCATTTTTATATTTTTTGCCAAAAAGTAAGGTTACTTCTGAATTTGCCTTAGTATGGTTGTATGCAATAATTCAAACCGTTTCGTTTCTTTAAACCAAAAAGAGAACGATTTGGCTAGGTTTTTTTGGAATAGATACCAACCTTAAACTCCTTTTTGGTTAGCAACTAAAAGAGTGAATTTCAAATTTAATAGCTTATATTTTCTAATAGGAACAGGTTCGGAAGAAAGTAAAGAAGAAAAAAATGTTAAAAAATTTCAGTAGTATTTTTTTCTTTTTTATATTTGAACGTTGTTTAGATTACATGGACTAAAAATGGTTTTAGAGTTGAGTTTTAAACCGGTGGGAGCACCGGTTTTTTTTATGCTTATAATTGAAATCATTTCTTCAATTCAAAAAAGGTTAGGTTTTAAAATTCAGTGTGGAACCGAATGCCAAAAAATTGTACAGGACCTCTGTCTTTGTTGTATCCTGGATTACTTGCATATTGGTAATCGGGAGAAAGGACAACGTTTGAATGTGGTACAGCAAAGGAATAGAAAGCTTCTACTATGCTTTCTGTTCCGTAATTCAAATTACCGTCCCCAATCATAAAGCCATTGCCGCCTAGTTGTTGGTATTTTTGATGATCGGTTGAAAGTCCATTTGCTACTACCGCAATTCCTGCAAAATCTTTGTTTCGATTCCAAATTTTTCCATTCAAACTAAGTCCTAATGAAGCCGATTGGTCGATTTCGGTAAATGCCCAAGTTTCATTTTTTCCGTCATTGTAGCTAACTCTAGAAAAAAGTCCCCAGTTTTCGCTGTTTTGGTATTCAACGTTTAAACCAATGCCGTATTTGGTTCTTTTTTCAGCTCTTGCGTCGTAAATATTCGGTGTTAGAGTAGTGTAGGTTTCGTTAATTAATTGGTAACTCCCCATTCTTGCCACGTTGCGGTAGCTTAGTAGTTTTAAATTAAGAACTTTGTTGTTTTTTAGTTTGAATTCTTTTTCAATTTCTACATTAATTCCGTTTGATTTATCGAAACTAAAATCGAGGTTGGGGCCATTCGCATTAGTTGGTAACGCAGCAATACTTCCTCGTACTTGCCAAGAATTGAATTGGTAATTGAGGTACAATCCATCGGTATAACCTCTTGTGTTTGCAGCATAATCCCAAGCACCATGCGTCATTAACGACCAGTTTAGAAATTGTGTTCGGGGATCGTGAGAGTATGTGCTTGCATCAAAATAGTCGGCTAAACCAAACTTACCTAAAACTAGAGTTAATGCGTGTGTTTTGTTCAACTTGAATTCTTGTTCTATAAGCATTCTAGCTAGGTAAACAACAGGTTGGTGATCGCCAATTCTAAAGGTTTCGCCATTTGGAAATCCACCTAAACCTTTGGCTTGCGAAACGCCTTCACCACCGGACATTTCTGGATTAAAGGTAAAGGTTGCCCCTTTCCAAAGTGGGACATCAAGGTACAGGGTAGAGGTTAATGATAACGCTCTTTCTTCATAAGGATGAAGGCTGTTGTCGCCCGTATAGTCTGCTTTAAAACCTTGGTGGTATTGGTATATAGAAGTTGTTTGGTATTTTAAAGTGTAGCTTGGAATCGTGTCTTTTTTTTGTGCAAAAGCGGTTGGTAGCAGCAGTAGTGCTAGTACTAAATGTAGAATTTGTTTCATTAGGGATTAGTTTTATTGAAAGTAATTTTGAACTCTTTTAATTGATTTACGTTTATAATTAGCATGCACATTAAAATTGGGTGCAAATAAACTCAATTAAAATGCTAAATCAAAGTGTGATTTATAAATTCGAGTTTGAATTTTCGTATTTGTACTGTTTTTATATTTGTTAAGGGCTATCTGGTTAAATTTTTTTAAAATTCAAATTAAATAGAATTATAGCTGATTATAAAAGCCAAACAGTAGTTTATTATTTTAGTTTTGTTAGTTTGTATATTTATAAAATAAGATTATAATAAACGTTATAATCCGTCTTTAAGACGGATTTTAACGTTTATGCTACATACAAAGCTATTCTATTACTTCATGTTTTGAACGGTTGAAAATCCAAAACAAAATTGGGAAAACAAGCAATGTCAATATGGTTGCTGTTACTAAACCACCGATGATTACAATAGCCAAAGGTTTTTGCGATTCGGAACCAATTCCTGTTGATAAAGCTGCTGGCATTAATCCGATGGATGCCATTAGGGCTGTCATTACTACCGCTCTAGTTCTTGCTTTTACCCCAAGGAGAATAGAATCGTTTAAAGATATTTTTTGCTTTAAATTGTTGTGAAATTCAGAAATTAGAATTACCCCGTTTTGAATACAGATTCCCAATAGGGCAATAAAACCAACTCCAGCGGAAATTCCGAAATTTATTCCTGTTAGATGTAAGGCTATGATTCCCCCAATAATTGCAAAAGGTACATTGGCTAAAACGAGTAAGGAATCTTTTAGATTTCCAAACATAATGAACAATAATACAAAAATACCGATAAGACTGATAGGAACTACTTGTCCTAAACGAGCACTGGCTCTAACTTGATTTTCAAATTCACCTGTCCACCCAGTAGTATAACCACTTGGCATGTTTATTTTATTTACTTTTGCTTGTGCATCTGCAATAGTACTTCCTAAATCTCGGTCACGAACAGAGAATTTCACACCAATAAAACGTTTTGTATTGTCTCGGTAAATGTAAGCCGGACCAGTAATCTTTTTGACATTACAAATTTCTTTTAAAGGAATTTTAGCACCACTTAAAGTAGGCACTTTTAAATCTGCAATGTCTTTTTCGTCTTTTCTATATTCTTTAGCATATCGAATTCGAACATCAAATTTTTTCTCATCTTCGTATTTTTCGGTTGCTGTTTTTCCACCAAAAGCAAGTTCAAGGACTGCTTGGGCATCAGCAAGAGAAACGCCATAGCCGGCCATTTTTTCGCGATCTAAAATAACGCTAATTTCTGGCTGTCCAACATTTCTTAAAATACCAACGTCTTTAATACCAGGAATGTTTTTAATTTGTGCAATGACCTTATTAGCCAATTCATCTAATTTATTCAAGTCGTCACCATAAATTTTTACGGCGTTAGATGCTTTGAATCCTGCAACGGCTTCTGCAACGTTATCTACTACAGGTTGCGAATAGTTATAAGTTATTCCTTGGTGCACTTTTAATTTTGCATCCATTTCTTCAACCAATTGATCGGTAGAAATTTTACGTTTCCATTCTTCTTTAGGTTTTAAATCAACTTGAAATTGAACAAATCCAAATCCATTAGGATCTGTTCCGTCGTTACTTCTACCAGTTTGAGAAAGCACTTTTTTTACTTCTGCAAAACTTTGTAAATCTTTTCGAATAATAGCGGCTGTTTTTACACTTTCTGGAAGTGATGAACTCATAGGTAATTCTGCTGTTACCCATAATGCACCTTCATTTAACTGCGGTAAAAATTCAGTTCCCAAAAACCCTGCTGAAAAGAAAACGCCTACTAGTAAAATTAATGAAGCAGTTAATGCTTTTACTTTGTGTTTAAAAGTCCAAGCAAATCCTTTTTCCACAATACTATCCCAAAAATTAACAAAAGGATTGTGTTTTTCTTTTACATTTTTATTAAGAAGTAAATGCGATAACACAGGGACTAGTGTTAAGGTAAAAATTAAAGCTCCTATTAATGCAAATCCAAGTGTAAAGGCTAGGGGAGAGAACATTTTTCCTTCTACTTTCTGGAACGAAAATATAGGTAATAAAGCCGTTATAATGATTAATTTTGAAAAGAAAATAGCTTTACCTAAGCCAGTTCCTGTTTTTTTAATTAAACTTCCTTTGGCTAGTTTGTCGTATTTTTCCATACCAACTTTATGGGCTTTATGGTCCAGCATCACAAACAATCCCTCGACCATGACGACTGCTCCATCAATGATAATCCCAAAATCGACTGCTCCTAAACTCAATAAATTGGCACTCATCCCCATTAATTTTAGGCACAAAAAAGCAAATAAAAGCGATAAAGGAATGATGATGGAAACCGTAAAAGTGGTGCGCCAATCTGCCATGAATAAAAAGACTATTACAGTAACAAGAATTATTCCTTCAAAAAGGTTGTGCATTACTGTTTCAGTAGTAAAGTTCATTAAGTTATCACGGTCGTAAAACGTTTCAATTTTAATGTCTTTGGGTAATGTTTTAGTATTTAATTCTTCAATTTTTGCTTTAATTAATGCTAAAGTTTCTTTTGCGTTTTCACCTTTTCGCATTACTACTATTCCTTCAACTTCGTCGTCTTTCAAACCTAAACCAGTTTGACCTACTCTGGGCATGGCACTCTCATAAACTTTGGCTAGATTTTTAACCAAAATAGGATTACCATTCGCATCGTCCACAATAATATTACCAATATCTTCAATTGATTTTAATAAACCAACGCCACGTACAACAAAGGCTTGTCCATTTTTTTCAATAATATCGCCACCAACATTAAGATTTCCAGCATTAACAGCATTATAAACTTGAAGAGGCGTAATGTTGTATTTTGCTAATTTAATTGGGTCAACACCAATTTCATACGTTTTAACTTGACCACCAAAAGCATTCAAATCTGCAACACCTGGTAACGCTCTTAGTTGTCGGTCAATTACCCAATTTTGATATGTTAATAATTCACGACTATCTCTTTTGTCACTTTTGATTATGTATCTAAAAATTTCTCCAGTTGGACCATATGGAGGCTGAACTTCAGGTTCCACACTATCAGGCAATGAAACATTTTTTAGTAAATTATTGACTTGTTGGCGTGCAAATGAATCGTCAACTCCATCGTCAAAAATTATTTTAATTACAGATAGACCAAACATGGTTATACTTCTAACACTTGTTTTCTTTTGAACCGAGTTCATTGCTATTTCAACTGGCGAGGTAACAAAACGTTCTACTTCTTCCGCACTTCTACCATTCCATTGCGTAATAATTATAATTTGAGTATTGGTTACATCCGGAAACGCATCAATTGGCATGTTCTTGAAAGAAATAACGCCAGCAAGAGCAACAATTCCTACCCAAAAGAATGTGAAAGCTTTATTTCTTAATGAAAAAGAAATAATGTTTTTTATGAATTTGTTCATGTTTTTAGTCGTTTAAAGCGTCGTAAATAAACAATTGATTTTTTGTTATAACTTTTTCATTTTCTTTTAATCCACTAGAAATATATGTTGTGTCGCCCACTTGTCTAAATACTTCAACAGGTCTAGTTTCAATATTGTTTCGGTCTTTAAAAATCATTACAAAACTTTTACTTTTATCAAAAACTATGGCAGCACTAGGAACAGCAATCATGGATTTGTCTTCTTGGTACGAAACTTTGATGCTAGCATTCATGTCTGGTTTTAGTAAAAAATCATTATTTTGAAGAATGATACGGGCGTTCATTGCTTTTGTTTCTGGATTGATGATGTTGAAAATTTTATCAACTTTTCCATGAAACACTTTGTCAGGATAACTCAACGTGGTGACATCGGCGTTATTGCCAATTTTAACTTGATTGATGTCAATTTCGTTAACGTTAGCTATTGCCCAAACTTCGCTAATTTCAGCTATGTCAAATATGTTTTCAGAACGGTCATTTCGGATTAACATGTCTTGATTGATGCTTTTTTGGATTACAAAACCACTAATTGGAGCTTTAACTTCGTAAATAGATCCAGTTTTGATACTATAAATTTTATAGGTTTCTTGAATTTTATTTACTTGTGATTGAGCTTTATCTGCCATACTTTTTGCTTCTAAAACATCTCTTTCAGAATTTAGTTTGCCCTCAAAAAGTTCTTGTGTCACTTTTAAATTATTTTTAGCTACCAATAAATCGTTTTTTGCATCAATTAATTGTTTTTCAAAATCTGCAATATCAGTACTTTTTATAATGGCTAAAACTTGACCTTTGTGCACAAAATCCCCAAGTTCAACATTAACTTTCACAACATTTCCACCAACTAATGGATACACATCAATTGATTTGTTGTTATCCGCTGTTATTTTTCCATAAAATGTTAATTCGTTTTTGATTTTTTGTAACGAAGCTACCGCAGTAGTTGTAGTTTTCAACATGTCGTTACTTAAAACAAAAGTAGTTTCCGTATTTTTTACTTCTTCCGCTTTTTTACAACTAGTTATCGTTAGTGCAATTGCAATTAAAATTATAAAATAATATTTCATTTTTTTTGTGTTTTAGATTTAAAATAATTCTTTTGTTATTGTACTGTTTAACTCTTCAGCAGAAATAGCTAATTTTTTCATGATTTCATTCAATTGAATGTTACCTTGGTTATAACTTTCCATAAAATCGGTAAATTCAAGCAAGCTGATATTTCGTTTTTGGAAATTTAGCAAAATACCGTTATAAACTGTTTCAAAATCACTTTTAGTAGAAGGACTTATCTTTAAATAATTTTTACGAGCCTCAGACCATTTGTTCCAACTGGAACTAATTTCAGATTGAATTTGAAGATGAAAATTTTGTTCATCAAATTTCGATTGCTCTAAAATTGCTTGTGACAATTTAATGTTTCCTTTATTTTTATTCCAAAGGGGAAGGGGAAGCGACAAGTTGATGTTTTTTTGATCGTTAAAAGCACCAGCATGTTGGTCGTACGAGCCACCTAAAGTTACATCTGGTATTGCTAATGATTTTTGCAATTTTACATTCCATTCATTGGCTTCAATTGCTTTTTGTTTCGCTAAATAATCTGGTCGGTTTGCCAAAGCTGTTTTTTCAAATTCAATAGCATTGAAGGCAATGTCTTTGGTGTATTTTGACAATTCACTTTCCGTCATTTTAGGGATAATTGTTTCATTGGTAGCTAAAAACAATTTCAAATTTGCTTGTTCATCCATCAAACTATTGTACAAATCCATTCTTTCATTTTTTATATTTAGGAATAAGGATTGCAAACGCACCAATTCTTTTAAAGGAACATTTCCTTTAGCGGTTTGAATGGTGTAATTGTTTATCAAATCTTCAATGTGAATAATTTGTTTGTCACTTGTTTCAATGTTTTTTGAAATAAAATATGCGTTATAGAAACTTTTACGCAATTGGAGTTTTAAAGTTCTAAGTAAATCTGCAAATTGAAATTCAGCAATTTTTTCTCCCGTTTGAGCCAGCTTAATCCCATTTCTTTTTTTACCGCCCATGTAGATTAGTTGTTGTATTCCAAATGCTTTTTGACCTTGCTTTCCAACGTCAAAATAGTTGCCATTTTCAGGATTGTAAAAATTCACATCACCTGAAATTGTTGGGTTGTCCCAAATTTTAGCTTGCATAGTAGCGGCTTTTGATGCATCAATATTAAATTGAGCAGCCAATAAAGTTAAATTGTTTTTCAAAAATTGACTTTCACATTCCTGTAAGGTTATCATTTTTTGAGAAAGAACAATTTGACTTACAATTAAGAATAAAAAAACCATTAAAAATTTTCGCATAACGTCCTTGTTTTATTGACAGCAAAGATACAGCCACTATACTTTAGGACTACTTAAAGAAGTACTTAAATTTTACTTAAAAACGGAATGTCAACTGAAATAAATTGAGGTTTGGTTCTGGAATTTTATAAACAATAGAAGCATTGTGAAGTACTAAAATACGTTGTACAATTCGTAAACCAAGGCCAAAACCAACTGTTCCTTGAGCATTTATACCTCTCATAAAAGGTTCAAATAAATTTTTTTGCTCATTGACAGTTAATGTTTTACCTGAATTTGAAATAGCAACGCTTAGTTTTTGGTTGATAGTTCCTATTTTGATAATAGCTTGTTTATTGTCTGAATAGACGTAAGCATTTTTTAAAACATTGGTAATCGCGATTTCCAATAGCTTGTTGTTCCCTTCTACATTAAGAGCTGTATCAATATTGTCATTTTCTTCAATTTCAAAATGAACATTAAAATCAGGATACATTTTAATGGTTTTTTCTATTGAAGCAAAAATGATTTCGTCCAATCGGTGTTTTTCTTTGTTTTCAATTGCATTTGAATCGACTTTTGATAGAATTAAAAGTGAGTTTATTAATTCTGTCAAATGGTTTATGTCTTTTAAAAGGTATTGTAAAACATTTTTTAATTCTGAATTTGAATCAGGATTTAAAATGGTATTTTCAATATGTGCCGTAATTTTAGTAAGCGGTGTTCGCAATTCATGTGATGCATGTGCTGTAAATTCTTTTTGCTTGCTATACGAAATTTCAATTCGATCCATCATGAAATTAAATTCGTTAGCTAATAAATCAATTTCATTTGATGTTTTTTTAAAAGCAATCCTAGAATCTAAATTGTTTTCGTTAATTTTTTTTATGTTTCCTAAAAAAGAATTTAAGGGCTGCATTACTTTTTTTACCATCCATGAAGTTAAAATCCAACAAAGTGTTGTGAAAACAAGATATGAAGCAATTAAAATGTACTTTAAAAACACTAATTTTCGGTTTCCATAATTATCATTAGCGGAAATTAACACATAATATTCTGTAGTGTTAGTATCAAACATAACTCCTAAATATTCATTGGAATTTTGTTTTTTTATAAACTTTTTATGAACTTTCAAAAACTTCAAATCATCAATGGACCAATTGATTTTTGAATCGTCTATACTACTGTAAATCAATTTGAATTTTGAATCAAAAATCAATGTTTTTTCGTCATAAAGTGTATTAATAGAGTTTTGATCAATCATTTTCATAATACTTTGATCAAAATGTTTGACGTTTGATAGTAATTTTATTGTGGAAAGCGCTTTAATTTCTAAGCGATCTTTAAACTCAGCTTCTCTAAAATTTGAATATGAAATGTAAATTACGGCAGATGCAATTCCGAAAAGAAATGTAAATAAAAGGCTAACTAATAATGAAATTCGATTGCGTAATGTCATTCTTCATCGTTTAAAAAATAACCGTAACCAATTTTGGTGTGAATTAGTTTTACAGGATGCTCCTTATCAATTTTTTTTCTCAAAAAATTAATATATACCTCAATTGTGTTTTGATTGGTTTCAATGTGGTAGTCCCAAAGTTTAGCAGCAATGTCGAGTTTACCCACAATTCGACCGTTAGCTTTAGCTAATATGACTAATAAATTATATTCTTTTGGTGTTAATTGAATTTCAATTTTGTTTCTATAAACGCGTTTTTCCGATAGATTGATTTCTAAAGTATCGAGTTTAAAAAGTTCAATTTCATTTTGCGGCACATCCTTTCTTCTAAGGAGCGAATTTACTCTAGCAAAAAGTTCTTCAAAATGAAAAGGTTTAACCAAGTAATCATCAGCACCGTAATCAAAAGCTGAAATTTTATCTTCTATTTCGCCAAATGCGGTCAACATTAAAATAGGTGTTTTTTTGTCTATTGCTCTAATACTTTTACAAACTTCCAAACCGTTAGTGCCCGGAACATTGATGTCTAAAATAATGAAATCGTAAAAGGCTTTTTGGTATTTTTTCAATAAAATAGATCCATCGTAAAAAGGGAAACATTCAAATTCTTTTTGTTTAAAAAAAGTAATTATTTCGTTTGAAAGTGCGTAATCATCTTCAAGAAGTACTAATTTCATAGTTACAATATTAAGTTTTCAAGCATTTTATATTTGAAATAATTAAAAGTTTTTTTATTTTAATTCATAAATTTATATGCGCCTATATCTGATGGATTGGTTCTTGTATTATGTAAAATGTCAAACGGAAAAAGAGGGTCAAATTGTGCAGTACCAATTGCTCCAGAACTAGCTTCAATAGTCAATTGATTCTTGTAAATGTTTTTAAACTTAGGTTCAGGAGTAGTAATATTCCCAAAAGTATTGCTAGATCGAATAACATCGTAATCTGTATTTGCGTTCATATTAGAATTTCCAGATTCATTGAATTTTACCAAACAATGATTAAAAGTAGCCGCAAACGAATTGGAAGCATGACCTAAATAAAGCTCAAAGTTGTTCGATCCATAAATGATACAATTTTTGAAAGTAGCAGTAACAGAAGTAGGGTTTGCGGCAACCGAATTTTCATAATGAAAATCACTTACCAAAACAGCACTTTGCTTGGAACTTTGCCAATTGTTATTAAAAGTACAATGTGTAAACATATAAGGTCCGCCTTCGTAACATGCTAAACTTGCTTGTCCAGCACTATTAATTACAAGGTTTTGTCCTGTTATTTGCGAATAAAACGTTAATATCCCATAGTTGGAACAATTGTAAATTTGGCTATTCTCAATGTTTAATTTTGCGGTAGTATTGGACACATTCGATTGAATATAGAGTCCAACAGTTGCGTTTTTTAAAACTAAATGTGAAATTAAATTATCTTGTCCAGAAAAAAGCAAAACTGTTCCCCATTGACCTGGTGTGTCTTCAAAATCAGGTTCGAGTCGGTCTGCCTCAAAGGTTACTTCGTTTTGGGTAATAATTGCGCCTGTAGTGGTGTTTATCTCATTAAGACTTCCATTTACAAGTATTTTAGCAGTACTATCCACAATTAAACCGGAGTAGGTGTCTGCATGAAAATACACTTTAGTACCGGGGTCTATAATTAAAGTTTTACCGTCTGGAACTGCAGCATAACCATATATTACATAAGGTTTGTCTTTAGTCCAATGCAATTCTGAATCGGTTAAAACATGCCCTTCGACCCCTACAACTCCTGCTATGTTCAATTTTTCTTTAACTGTTGAATTCAATGCCCTAGTTGGGAAAATAAAATGAGCATCTTGAACAAGCGTTACCAAATCTACCGATTGTTGATTATTACCGTTGTCAAATAAAATTCGATCGTTGTAGGTATAATCAGCTTGTGTTTCGTTAACGTTTACTGTGGCTTCAATGAAAATATACAAACTGTCTTTTGCTAAAAGTTCAACATTTGAAAACTGTTTGCCTTGATTGCCAGTCATACCGTCCACCATTAATCGGAATTTTGACGTTAGCCCTTTTTCAAGTTGGATAGATGGAATTGAAATGTCTTTATTGCTACGGTTGTACACTTTTAAAGTATAAGTACTAGAACTAATTTTTGAAAAAACAGTGTCCAAATACACTTTGCTTTTGGAAAATTCAAGTGTTCCGTTACTTGCTACTGTTTCAAAATCTTTTCTACAAGAGGAAAGGGAAAGTAAAATACCCACTAGAGTTAAAAAAAGGACGTTACGCATGTTTCTTTTAATTTTGGTAAAAATAGTAATTATTCAATCATTAGTAAACTGAAATACTAAATAATTATTCCAAGTAGTACAGATACATACCTTTTAATTGGTTATTCAATATAGAATAAAATAAGTTTACTTTATTCCAATCTTTTTATACGTACTATTGTTTTATTAAACTCGACAGGTCTCTATTGTATGTTTACCGTGGAAAAATATTAACTTTACCACGGTTAATTGGTTAAATAACCGCGGTAAATTACGTAAACTACCGCGGTAAATTATGTAAACTACCGTGGTAAATTATTTCATTCGTCAAGAAGATTTTGTATTTTTGTAGTGACAAGTATTTTTGAACTTTATACTCTTTTAAAATTATGCCTATTACGATTACTCCAATTGGAAAAACAAACCCTAACAATTCAACAGCACCAATGCTTTATTATCCAAAAGCAACTAAAACTGGTGAAATAGACCTTGAAGCACTATCGGACCAAATTGCTTACGGTTCCTCACTTACCCAAGCAGATTGTTATGCTGTAATCATTAGCTTAGTTGCTATTGTTTCAAAAGAATTAGAAGAAGGAAAAATTGTACGATTAGGACAATTAGGTGCATTTCAAATCAGTGTTAAAGGTACACCAAGTCCAACACCAGAAGCTGTAGCACCAAAAAATGTGAAAAGTGCATCGATACTCTTTAGACCAGGAAAAAAGTTTAAAGTCATGCTTAAAGAATTGCGATTTGTTAAAAAATAATGAAAGTACTCTTTAACATGTTAAAAACCCCTTTGGTTCTCGAACCAAAGGGGTTTTTAAAACACTACTATTTAACAACTAAACGGTATAAAAATCAGTTACATTTTGATTTTGTAACTTTTTTAGTTTACCACTTTTTTGCTAACTTTTGATTGAGTATCTGAAGTTATTTGAACCAATAACACTTGATTAGGTAGGGCAGAAGTATCTATTGAAGTTTGAGTAGCATTTACTTTTTTCTTCTCAATAATTAATCTACCTCTAATATCAAATATTTTTACATTATCAATCATTGTAGTTGCTGCATTAATGTGAATACTTCCATTGTTTTTATAAACTACCACACTTTCTTCGTTGAATTTAGGAGCATTTGTAGCTAATGTTGGATTTTGATACAAAATATCAAAACGATTAGTAAATGTTCCATCGGTTGAAGCGAAAGTATAATTACCATCTTTTAAACTTTGAACCGTTCCTAATTGGTTGTCTCTTATAAAAATGTCTTGATTTCCACTAAAAACACCTTCTGTTCTGTTGATTGAAATGGTATAAGTATCGCCAGAATCGGTTCTAAATTGAACTGGTGCAACATCAGTAACATCGAATATAGGTCTAGCATTTATAGTCAATTCTTTACCATCAACTACTGAAGTCAAAGCTGTTTGACTGTCGTTAATGTATACACCATCTATTCCATCGTCATAGTTTGTTGTTCCATTTGGAACATAGGCTAACATCAATTGTCCGTATTTAGCTCCCGTTGAATTAGCAATATCCAACCAAAAACGGTCTTTTTGAGTAGTTCTAAAAAATTGATCTACATTGTCTGCAATACGCATGGAGTTTGTGAAAGTCAAAGTCGATTGATTTGGTTTTACACGAACCATGAATCCTTGTCCAACAGAAATTAGATTGTCATCATAATAGAATGTATGTCCATTATTTCTAGTACATCCAGCTATTGTACAAGTTGAATAGGAAGTCATATTGTTCATGTCGTTTGTTTTTCTCCATAACCAAACAGTTCCATCAATTGTGTTACTGTTTTGAGTAATGAAATCTTGAATTTTTATTGTAGATGGGTAGGGATTTCCTACCGCGTTATATCTTAGTACTGGACTTCCACCATCCACTAATCCAGAAACAGTTACTGGTCCGTTTGTAGGCACACCTGTAAAACTTCCATTATAGGCAGCAGGTAGATTAGTACCTGGAGTTAAACTATTTGGTCCATTAAAAGGAATCCAATTGTTTGGCATTCTAATTAAATAACCTTTTCCAGAACTAAAAGTAGTTGAAGTTGCTACAACGCTATTGTATAGATTTGTTAAGGTGTTATAAATATAATATCTAGTAGATGAAGTTAACGGAGAGAAATCATATAATGTTTGTGAACTCACAACTGGCGATGACCATAGTGTATAATCCAATCTAAATAGAGGCGAGGAATTACGTTTAACAGTAATCGTTCCAGTATTAGCTACATCCGTATTTTGAATGAAGTTTGAATCATTTTCCATAGTGAAATTACTTCCTGAATCTACAGTAAGCGCACCATTCAATGTAATATTGTGACTTGAGTTTAGTGTGACTATTGCGTTATTTGACACTTGCATTACACATCCATATAAACTTGCTGTACTTGAATAATTCCCTGTAAATGCAATAGATTTTGTGATAGTACTGTCTGTTGGTTCGCCATTACTCCAGCTCGTTCCATTCCAAGTGGTTGTAATTATATAAACTGTTGCACTACTAGAATTTACTGGCAAACAAGAACCACTTTGTACCACAGCTCTGAAGTAGGTAGTTGTCGAAAGCGAACCAATTACTGCTCCTGTTAAAGTAGTTGCCGAGCTAGCGATATCTATTGGACTTGTAAAAGCAGTATCATTCGCTTTTTGCCATTTTACTACACTACCAACATTTCCAGACAATACTATATTTACGGGTTGTGAATTTGCACAAATGGTTTGATCACCGGTAGCACTTCCTGCAACAGTAGCATTACTTATTTGAATAGATGCTATAGTAGAAGTAGTACTTGAACAAGCTCCGTCTTGAACTATTGCTCTAAAATAGGTAGTTGCTGATAAATTCCCAATAGTTGCACTAGCTAAAGTTGTTGAAGAACTATTAATATCGATTGGATTTGTAAAAACAGCATCGTTAGCTTTTTGCCATTTTACTACACTTCCAACATTTCCTGACAATGTTATATCCGAAGGTTGAGCACCTGAACAGATGGTTTGGTTTGAAGCTACAGTTCCTCCAATAGAATTAGTAACAGTAATAGTAGCTAAACTACTATTCGCTGAAGTACAAACCCCACTTTGAACCACGGCTCTAATGTAGGTAGTTGTAGTTAAAATTCCTATTGTGGCACCCGATAAAGTTGCTGATGTACTAGCAATATCTATTGGGCTTGTAAAGGCTGCATCATTTGATTTTTGCCATTTTATAACACTTCCAACGTTTCCGGACAATGTTATATTTGATGCTAATGATCCCAAGCAAATAGTTTGATCACCATTTGTTGTTCCAGCAATTGTAGTAGGAGTCACAACAATTGTTCCTGTAGCATTTACTGAACTACAACCTCCGGTTAATGGAATGCTGTAAGTAAAAGTACCTGCTATGGTTGGTGTTCCATTTATTGTTATGGTGTTACTTGCCCAATTAGCAGATACACCTGTTGGTAAACCTGTAGCAGTACCAATTCCTGTTGCCCCTGTTGTTGTATGTGTTATTGCAGTTAAAGCAGAATTAATACACAAAGTAGGAGAGCTTGTTGCAATTCCAGCAGTGTTCGCTGGCGTTACAGTAATCGTTCCAGTTGCATTTATGGAACCACATCCTCCTGTTAATGGAATGCTGTAAGTAAAAGTTCCTGAAGTTGTTGGAGTTCCACTAATTGTAATTGTGCTGCTTGCCCAATTCGCATTTACACCAGTTGGTAAACCTGATGCAGTACCAATTCCGGTTGCACCAGTTGTTGCATGAGTTATTGCTGTTAAAGCTGTATTAATACATAAAGTAGGTGTACTAGATGCTGCAGCTGTTGTATTATTTGGAGTAACAATTATAGTAACCATACCACTGTTTGCTGTGGCACAAACTCCATTTTGAACTACCGCTCTAAAGTAAGTAGTTGCTGTTAAATTTCCGATAGTTGTTCCTGCTAAAGTTGTTGACGAACTTGCAATATCTATTGGATTAGTAAACGAAGAACTACTTGATTTTTGCCATTTTAATACACCTCCTGTATAGCCAGATAAAACTAAATTAGACGGTTGTAATCCATAACAAATTGCTTGATTTGAAGAAACAACACCACCAACCGAAGGTGAATTTACAGTAACTGTAGCCGATGGAGATGTTGCAGAACCACAAACTCCAGAGCTAACAACTACACGATAATAGGTTGTTAACGTAAGATTGGTTATTGCTAAAGTTGTTGCGTTTTGACCTGATAAATCTACAAAATTTGAATTGTTTGTTGAACTTTGCCATTGAATATTCCCAGAACTTCCTGTTAGGATCAAAGTAGTACTATTTGTTCCAGTACAAACATTAGTGGCTCCTGAAATTGTACCTGCATTTGAAGGAATGTTTACAGTAATAGTACCTACACTACTGTTTACAGAAGGACAGACACCACTTGTAATTTGTGCTCTATAATAGGTAGTAGTAGTTAAATTATTAGCAGTAAAAGAAGAAGTTGTAGCACCAGAAATTGAACTAAAATTAATAGTATCAGTTGATGACTGCCATTGGATAGAACCCGTATGTCCAGATATTGTTAAAGTAGCTGTGTTTGTTCCAGCACATAATGTAGTCGAACCATTTATATTACCTCCTATTGAACTAGGACTAACAACAATATTTGAGACACTGGAGTTTACAGAAGAACATACTCCACTTGTAACTGTAGCTTTATAATAAGTTGTTGAAGTTAAGTTTGAAACGTTATAAGAACTAGATGTTGCACCATTTATAGGTGAGAATGTACTATTATCAGACGACGATAGCCATTGAATAGTTCCTGTATTTCCAGTTAATGAAATAGTTGTTGAATTAGTCCCATAACAAACGGAAGAACTATTTGAAATAGTACCAGCGACAGACAATGGACTAACTACAACTGTTGCTACAGCAGAAGTAGCTGTAGAACAAACGCCGTTAGTAACTAATACTCGATAGTAATTTGTTGCTGTCATGTTTGATGCAATATAGCTAGCAGAAGTAGCTCCAGTAATAGTAGAAAAAGTACTATTATTAGTTGATGATTGCCATTGGATTGTTCCTGTAGTACCAGAAACAGATAGAGTAGTGCTGTTGGTTCCAGTACATACATTTGAACTACCTGTAATGCTACCTGCATTAGATGCAGTATTTATGACCATACTAACAACTGGTGAATAAGCAGAACAAATACCACTTACTGCATACACACGATAATAAGTATTAGAAGTTAGATTTGTAATTGATAATGTTGACCCATTTTGACCTGTAATAGTAGTAAAATTACTATTGTCAGGAGAAGATTGCCAATTTATTGTTCCTATTGTACCATTAACAGTTAACGTGGTTGAATTTGATCCTGAACAAACAGTTGTAGCTCCAGTAATGGTACCACCAGAAGGTTGAGAAGTTACGGTTACGGTTACTGATGAACCAGTTGAAGCGGAACAAACACCACTTGTTGCTATGACTCTGTAATATGTTGATGAAGTAAGTGTCGGTGTAGTATAGGTTGAAGTTGTTGCATTGGTAATATTCGTAAAAGTAGTATTGTTTGGTGAACTCTGCCATTGAACACCTCCTACAGTTCCACTAACGGTAAGAGTTGTGCTAGTTCCTGTACAAACTGTTGTATTGCCTGAAATACTTCCTGCATTTGAAGAAGGATTAACAGTAATAACTATTGAAGATCCGATAGCAGTACAAGTTCCGTTAGATGTACTAATTCTATAATAAGTTGTAGCAGATAAATTGGTTGCTGTAAATGTAGTTCCAGTAGCACCTACAATATTTGAAAATGTACTATTATCTGAAGAAGATTGCCATTGAATAGCTCCTACAGTTCCAGTTGAACTTAGTGTTGTACTATTGGTACCTGAACAAACAGTGGCACCTCCAGAAATACTACCTGCATTAGGAGTGGTATATACGGTTATTGTAGCTACATTCGTATTTACAGGAGTACATACACCGCTACTAATTAATGCTCTATAGTAAGTTGTCGTTGCTAAATTGGCGGCTACATAAGAAACAGTAGTGGCGTTTGTAATGTTACTATAAGTAGTTCCATTTGTTGAAGATTGCCATTGTATTGAACCTGAATATCCTGATAAAGTTAAAGTAGTACTATTCGATGAAGAACAATAAGTTACAGAACCAGAAACAGTTCCTGCAACTGCATTTGGTGACACAAGAACACTGGTTGCTGTTGTTGTTACACTATTACACACACCATTGGTAACAACAGCACGATAATAAGTGGTAGTAGTTAAATTAGATGCTGTATATGTGGTAGCTGCAGCACCTGAAATAGCTGTAAAAGTAACATTATCAGTTGAAGATTGCCATTGAATTCCTCCTGTATAGCCTCCCAAGGTCAGTGTAGTTGAATTTGTTCCACTACATACAGTTCCTCCACCGCCAGTGATTGTACCTGCAACTGAAATTGGTGTTACAGTAACAGCAACACTACTTGAAGTGGCACTTGAACAAGCACTATTGGTAACTACTACTCTGTAATAAGTTGTAGTTGTTAAATTGGTGGCTGTATAGGTAGCACCTGTTTGACCCGTAATGTTAGTAAAAGTACTATTGTTGGTTGAATTCTGCCATTGAATTGCTCCATTTTGACCAGTTACACTTAGTAAAGTACTGTTTGTCCCTGAACAAACAGTTGAAGCACCTCCAATAGCACCTGCTAATGAAGCAGTGTAAACAGTAATTACAACTGCATTGGTATAAGCATTTGTACAAGGAGAGTTAGTTACAGAAACCCTGTAATAAGTAGTGGTTGTTAAGTTACTTGCTGTAAAAGTAGCAGCATTGGCACCAGCAATATCTGTGAAATTGATTCCATCGACTGAACTTTGCCATTGTACAGATGAACCTGTATTACCTGTTAAAGTTAGTACAGTTGAATTTGAAGTAGCGCAAACATTTGCTGCTCCACTAATTGTTCCTGCTACACTTGGAGTCATTACAGTAACTGTGGTTGTAATACCAGAACTGGTTATCAAACATCCAATCGTATCAACCCTTCTAACCCAATAAGTAGTTGTATTGGTAGGATTTACAGAAATTGACGCACTTGTTTGACCTGCAATTATATTTGAACCAACAGTTGAACCCGTTCCCCACTGGTAAGTAACACCAGATATTGTTGTACCTCCTGAAGCAGTCAGAGTAGTAGTATCATTTCTACAAATTGTTGTGGTTCCAGTAATTGCAGTTGGCGCATCTGAAACTAAACAAGGCGTGTCGTTAAATGAAACCCTATAGGCTCCATTTCCTTGATAATATTCCAATACAAGATTTGTAGAACCACTTAAATAAACTGACTGTGTAATTGTTGTGTATCCTTGACTATGCCAACTTGAAGCTATAAAAGTGGCTCCTCCATCAACACTTAACCTTATACCATCATCGCCACCTATAGTAAATGAATAATAGCCTGGTGAAAATGTTTTCTGCATTTTGAATCGAATTCCAACATAAGTAGAATACGATCCACATAAATTAGTACCACTATATGGGGTGTTATTTAAGTCAAAGTTTTCAGATTGTGTTATATAACCACGGTAGGGTGCTGTAAAGACATCAGTTGGTGGATTCGCTGTTGATGAATAAGCATTATATACATAACCAATCCATGAATTGTTACCATAGCTGGTTTGATCACCTTGAATTAAGGTGGTTGAATAAGTAAATGCTATTGTATTTGAATAGTTACTACAAACCCCATCAGAGACCATACATCTGTAGTATTTTGTAGAATTTATTCCAGTTACAGTATATGGATTAGTTGTTGCGCCTGCAATATCAGTAAAATTGACTGTAGCAGAATTTGAAGACTGCCATTGGAATGATGTACCAGTATATCCAGTTAGGCTTAACGTAGTACTTGTATCGCCACAACCTATGCTACTTGAAGTAACTGTTCCGCCAACAGTAGAATTTGAATTTACATTGACTGTTACTGCAATTGGAGTTGTTGGAAGCCCACAAGTTGCAGTCTTTCTAACCCAGTAAGTTGTTGTTGTAGTAGGGGCTAAAGTTGCCGCCTGAGTATTTGCTATGATATTGGTGTTCGTACTCGAATAAGTGCCTGTTCCCCATTGGTATTGATCTCCAGTTTGAGTTGTTGAACCAAGAGCTGTTAAGGTTGTACTACCTCCTGTACAAATTGTAGTGGCTCCAGATATTGAAGTTGGAGCACTTGTTGTAATGGTGCTTCCACATGAACTGTAATTAAATGATACACGATAACCACCACTTCCTTGGAAATATTCCATTACAAGATTGGTCGAACCACTCAAATATACAGTTAAATTAAAAGTTTTATACCCCTGGTAATTATAGCCTGAAAGTGGAAAAGTAGCTCCCCCATCAAAACTCAATCGAACGCCATCATCACCTCCAATTACAAAGTTATAGTAACCAGCTGTAAATGTTTTTTGCATTTTAAAACGAATACCAACATAAGTATTATAACTTCCACAAGTATTTGGTCCAGTAAATGGTGTGTTATTTATATCAAAAGTTTGATTTTGTGTAATGTAACCTCTATAGGTAGAAGTAAATAAATCAGTTGGTGGAGTGGCTCCTGACGTATAATTTCCATACATATAGCCAATCCAAGAATTGTTTCCATAGCTTGTTTGGTCACCAGGAGCACCAATAGTAATGGACGTCGAAGCTGATGTTGCCGTACAACCATTGTTGGTAACCACACAACGATAATAAGTAGTAGCAGTTACATTAGTTGCAGTATAACTAGCTGTAGCTGTTCCGGCTATATTTGTAAAAGTAACATTATTTGGAGACGACTGCCATTGAATGTTACCAGTGTATCCAGTTAAAGTAAGTGTAGTGCTATTTGTTGGCGAACATACCGAACCAGCACCAGAAATGGTACCTGCTACCGCAGTAGGATTAACAATTATGGTTACTGGTGAAGTGATTACCGAGCTACACGCTCCATTGGTTACTACCACTCTGTAGTAGGTAGTAGCATTCAAATTAACCGCTGTATATGTAGTACTTGTTTGACCTGACAAATTTGTATAGGTATTATTATCAGACGAAGACTGCCATTGTAATGAACCTCGATAGCCTGCAATGGTAAGTGTTTTACTATTAGTACCGCTACAAACAGAACCTGCTCCTGAAACTGTACCTGCTAATGAAGTTGCTGAAACAACTACAGCACTAGAAGCAGAATTCGATACTGCGCATACACCACTAGTAACTACAACTCTATAATATCTAGTTGCTGTAAGGTTTGAAACAGTATAAGTCGATCCAGTTGAGCCTCCAATTGAATTAAACGTAATATTATCTGAAGAAGTTTGCCATTGAATATTTCCTGTATTTCCAGAAACTGAAAGCGTTGTGGTATTTGAACCTGTACACACGGAGTTTCCACCACTAACGGTTCCTGAAACGGATATTGGATTCACAGTAATCGTTACTGTATTTGAATTAGCTGTTGAACAAACACCATTGGTTGTTGCCGACCTAAAGTAAGTTGTAGCCGTTAAATTTGTAGCTGTGTAAGTACTTGCATTTGCTCCTGAGATTGGAGAAAAATTAACATTATCGGTTGATGATTGCCATTGTATTGTTCCTCTGCTTCCAGCTAAAGTAATGGTTCTCGAATTAGTTCCTGAACAAACCGTTGCTGAACCGCTAGCAGTACCTCCTAATGAAGTTGGATTCACGGTAAGCAATACTGAAGTTGAAGTAGAAGAAGTACAAACACCACTAACAACTAGTATTCTGTAATAAGTGTTGGTAGTAATATTATTAACGGTATAAGTGCTATTGGTAGCTCCAGTAATACTTGTAAAAGTAGTATTGTTCGTTGACGATTGCCATTGAATACTTCCTGTATTGCCACTAATTGATAAAACGGTACTATTGGTACCACTACATACCGAACCTGCTCCTGAAATAGTTCCTGTATTTGTACTTGGACTTACTACAATAACAGAAGAAGCAGAATAGGCAACTGCACATGTTCCTGCTGTAACAGCTGCTCTAAAATAAGTCGTACTACTTAAACTAGATGCAGTATATGTAGCAGCATTAGCTCCAGATATAGCGTTGAAATTAGAATTGTCTGATGAAGATTGCCATTGAATGTTTCCAGAATAGCCAGAAAGGGTAAGTACAGTACTGTTTGATCCACCACAAACAGTAATACCTCCACCCGAAATAGAACCAGGTGTAGAAGAGCTATTAATTGTAATTACATTTGATGCTGAAGTAGAAGAAGCACAAGCTCCACTAGTAACAATCGCTCGATAATACGTTGTTGCACTCACGTTTTGTGCACTGTAATTTGTAGCATTTGCTCCACTTATATTTGAAAATGTAGTATTATTAGCAGATGATTGCCACTGTATTTGGCTACCAACTGCCCCATTTAAACTAAGTGCAGTGCTATTAATTCCTGAACAATATGCAGTTCCACCACTAACAGTACCGCTGTCCGATGTTGGATCAACAATGATGGCTACTGATGAAGAAACAGGTAAACAAGTTCCGTAAGCTACTTGAATTCTGTAATAAGTTGTTGCTGTTAAATTTGAAGCAGTATAAGTGTTAGTTGTAGCTCCACTTATTGCAGTAAAAGAACTATTATCATTTGATGATTGCCATTGTATTGTGCCTAAACTTGAAGTAACACTTAACGTTTTTGAATTCGTACCTGTACAAACATTACTAGCTCCCGTAATGGAACTTATTTGTGGCATAGCATCTACGTTAATTACAACAGATGCCGTTGTAGCAGATGAACAAGGGTTGCTGGTTACCACAGCCCTGAAGTAGGTGGTTGTAGTTAGATTTATGGCATCGTATGTAGCATTTGTTGCACCACTACTATTTGTAAAGTTAATATTATCTGTCGAAGTTTGCCATTGAAGTGTCCCTACATTTCCTGTCAAAGTCAATGAGTTCAAATTCACACCAGAACATACAGTAACTCCACCACCTGCTATTGTACCTGCTACTGAAACAGGATTTACAGTAATATTTGCACTCGCTGAGGTATAAACTCCACAACTTCCAGTTGAAGCAATAACTCTGTAATAGGT
This sequence comes from Flavobacteriaceae bacterium, assembly GCA_947453885.1. Lineage (GTDB taxonomy): Bacteria > Bacteroidota > Bacteroidia > Flavobacteriales > Flavobacteriaceae > Flavobacterium. Next base: position 14,589 of record CANGIF010000032.1, on the reverse strand, counting down.
AGTTGATGTTAAATTTGTAGGAGTTAAAGTAACTCCAGTTGCACCAGAAATATCAGTAAAATTGCTATTATCTGAAGACGATTGCCATTGAATATTTGAATTACTTCCGCTTAAAGTCAATACTGTTGAATTTGTTCCATTACAAACAATTGATGATCCACTAATAGTAGGTAAACTTGCACTTGAAATTACTGTAATGGTTTTTGTACTTGAAGTTGCATTTCCGCAGGTTCCACTACTTGAAACAACTCTAAAATAGGATGTAGTACTCAAATTGGAAACCAAATAAGTATCGTCCGTAGCATTAGTAATTGGAGAAAAGGATGAACCATCTGTAGAAAGTTCCCATTGCAAACTTCCGCTGTATCCAGTTGTTGTTAAGGTGGTTGAATTTACACCTGCACAAACAATACTTCCTCCAGATATAGTTCCTGCATTGGCTATTGGATCTACAATAATACTAACAGCAGTTGCCGTACCATTAGTACAGCTTCCATTTGTAACTATCGCTTGATAATAAGTCGTTGCAGTTAAATTATTTAAAATTAAAGTATCGTTGGTTTGACCAGAAATGGTATTAAAAACGATGTTATCAGTTGAAGATTGCCATTGAACAGTTCCTAAATAACCGGATAACTGTAAGGTTGTTGTGTTACTAGCAGCACAAACAGTTCCTTGACCTGAAATGCTACCTGGTTGAGAAATACTTTCTGGATTGACTATTATTGTACCAGTTGCATATACACTATTACATCCTCCAGTTAATTGAATAGTATATGTAAATGTACCTGATTCTAATGGAGTTCCATCGATGCTAACCGTATTATTTGCCCAAGAAGGAACTAATCCACTAGGAAGCCCTGTTGTTATTCCAATACCTGTTACGCCAGAAGTTGCGTGTGTAATTGTAGTTAAAGGTGTATAAATACAAAGTGTTGGACTGGATGAAGCTGCACTAACTGTGTTAAGTGGAATAACTGTAATAGTTCCCGTTGCGTTGACACTACCACAACCTCCAATCAATGGAATACTATAATTAAAAGTACCAGATTCAGTAGGTGTACCACTAATACTGATGGTATTAAATGATAAATACGCAGTTACTCCAGCAGGCAGTCCTGTTGCAATCCCAATATCTGTTGCCCCAGTTACACTATGTGTAATATCGGGCATAGCAGTATTTATACATAAAGTTGGCGAACTTGAAGCTGTCCCAACAGTGTTGTTAGAAGTTATAGTTATGGTTACATAAGTTGAATAAGCAATTGGTGAAACACCAGATTGAACTACAGCTCTTAAATAAGTAGTTGCTGTTAAACTTCCAATTGTACTTCCTGAAAGACTAGTTGCAGTGGAAGAAATAGTTGTTGGAGAAGTAAACGATGGGTTGTTGGCACTTTGCCAATACAAAACGTTTCCGACATTTCCTGAAAGGGTTAAAGCTGCTGGCTGTGTACCGTAGCAAATGTTTTGGTCGCTAGAAACCGTTCCTCCTACGCTAGTAATGATTGCTCCAAAACTGGATGGTAACATAAAAGCAAGCGTAAACAACACTGAAAAGTAAAATTTTGTTCTCATAGGGATAGAATATATTTTTTAACAGTAACTTAACACATTATAAATGTGGTATTTAATTTAGCGCAAAAGTATTGTTATGCTTCAAGAAATAGTATTTAAATTAAGACATGGTTTATCAAAAAACAACATTATTTGTTTTTGTATAAATTCAAAAGTAGAGTAGATGATAGTTTTTTGAAAGTTAAAGCTGCCAAAATGCAAATACTTTAATACTATTTATTTACAAATTATTGGCGATTGTATTTGAAGTAGTTAGAAAGGAAAATGTCATGGTTTGAATGTACTGTATATCCTAAGTAAACTAAAAATTGTCTATTTTTTAAAAGGGTACAAACAGTAAAATGGACTAATTTTTAATAGTAAAACTGCGACTTTATTAAAAGTATGAACACTTCAGTTCATTTAAATTGCATATGAATTTTAGTTACTTAAGCTATAAGCAAAGGAAATTTGAACTACCAGTTTTTAATAAATCGAAACGTTACTTATTTCAAAAAATTATTTTCAACAGCTTTTTGTTTTCGGTAAGATTCTGGTGTTTGCCCTGCTATTTTTTTAAAGGTGTTTGAAAAGGTACCATGACTTTCAAAACCCAGATTGTAGCCTATTTGTGAAATGGGCAAATTGGTTTCAACTAACTGTGCTAAGGCTTTTTTTATTTTTTTTTGCAATACATATTGATAGGGCGACATGCCAACATATTCTTTAAAAACTCTCAGAAAATGGGTGTAGCTCCAATTGGTTTTTGCTACCACATCGTTAATATCAATTTTTTCATAAATATTAGCATCAATAAATTCAATGGCTTTCTTTAAGATAAAGGGAATTTCTGATATGTTCTCATCTTTTTGCCTTTGAACATCAATTTTTCTATGAATAAAATTGTTTAAAATAATGGTTATTGAGGCCTCAACATCTATTTTTTTATAAGGTTTTACTAAATAGCCGTAGGGACGGGTTTCTTTGACACGATCTAGAACATCTGGGCTACAAGCGCCAGTGATATACATATAAGGAACAGCATCTTTTTTTAAAAGGTATTCACCCAAACTAACTCCGTCTTCGTGGTCGCCAAGATTGATATCAATCAACACTAAGTCGAGCGATGTGGTATCGATGTATGCTTTCGCTTGTGATACGGTTGGAACAGTATCAATAACTAGATGTCCCATTTCTTCTGCAATTTCTCTTAGATCTTTTGCAATTAGAGTATTATTTTCTACAATTAAGATCGTTTTTTTTATTGTATAGGGACACATAGATGAAATTGTATGTTTTGTTTTTTTTAACTATTATAAAAAGATAGTAACTATTTAAGTTTTATTGATAAATGTTTAATTAGTTAATTGATTAAATGTAATACAAATAATTTCAGGGCAATAAAACACCTGATTGAACCCAACAGAGGCAAAATACTTAGTAACACATCGTTTTTGACTCTTTTAGCAAGCAGTATTCAAAAAATTAATTTACAAATCTAAATTATTTTCACATTGTATATTTATTTTTTTGTGTTATGATTTATCAATTAGTTACTTTTTTTAGCAATTATGCGTTGTTAGACTTTGAAAAATATACAATTAAGAACAAAATTGCTGCTGTGAAAAAGAGCTTAAAAATGACTTAATACAAGAATCTTTTGAAGTTTAAGTTTGATAAAAGCAGAATTTTGCCATGATTTCAAAGCTGTATTTATAAAATTAGGTAATTAAAAAATCTTTTTCCCATCAATTTCCCAAATACGCATTTAAAAATCGATTTACTAGTAAGGAACATTTTTTGGCACCGTTTGTATTTAAATGGTCAACATCATAAAAATCATCAGCAATAAAAGTACGGTTTTGGAATAAATTCAAATAGGTTACATTTTTATTTTGTTGCGCAATTTCGCTACAAGTTTTTTGAATTTTTTTAAGTTTAGTTTGGTTTACAGCTTCCGAAAAATAGGTTGTAACAGGCATGTTTAGAATAATTACTTTTATGCCTCTTTTGTTGCAAGTGGTAATCATTGACTGAATTCGGTTGTAATTCTCTGTAAAATCCATCAAATGGTCTTCAACATTTTCAACCCTTTTTAAAGCGTCTTTTTTTTCTATTTTAATGCTTTTTTCGGGTGTATAATCTATTCCGAATCCGTTAGAGTCACAATTTACGATACTTCCTTCTTTACAATACTGCACCATTAATTTTGTATTGAAATTGATGGTTCGGGTGGTTGCTAACGAATACTTTCTTATATCAAATTTAGAGATGGATGGAACATTCAATTTCAAGTAATAACGATAATAGTATTTCCGCCAATTGTTTTCTTTTGTAGCAACAAGTTCGCTCAAACTGGTATATTCTATATGAAGAATTACGCATTTTAAGTTTTGAAATTTTGAAATGTAGGTATCAAAAAGCAACTTGTCAAAATACAACGTTTGGCTCACAAAAGCCAAATTGAAAGTAGGTCTATCAAAATAATGTGGATTTAAACCATAAAAAGTATGCGAATTCCCAAAAATCAAAACTTCGGTGTTTTTGAATTTACTTGGAATTGTTGCGTGTTTTACAGAATAATCGTTGGGTACAAAGCGGTAAAACAGTTCAATGGCACCGCAAAAAACTACAATTGGAATTGAAAACCAACCTATTTTTAGAATTAATTTACGCATCTAAAATTGAAAATATAAAAATTGAAAATCAGCGCCATAATAATATAAAATTAAGTAGGTTAATAGGTAATAAAAACCCAACCGAAGGGCTTTGTTCCATTGTAAACCCAATTTTTCAATTGCGTACAAATCGTTTCTGCCCATCCATTCAATACAAATAAAAAGCAACAGGTAACCAATAACTGTTTTAGGAACTACTTCTGGAAATTGAAATAAAGAAGCCGAAAAAAGCGTATCAACATAGTGAAAAGCTACCGAAATGGAACTCGATCTAAAAAATATCCAAGCAAAGGAAACCATTAAAAAAGTACTCGTCATTTTCAAAAAATCGGTCATCGTTGAGATAGCACTATTTGTATTTACTTCTAAAATTCTAGTTTGTTTGTCAGCGCTTACAAAGCTAGGTAAAAAGAACAGTACGTGTAAAAATCCCCAAAAGAGAAATGTAAAATTGGCACCATGCCAAAAACCACTTAATAAGAATACGATCAAAACATTACGAATACTTTGAAATTTAGACCCTCTTGAACCACCTAAAGGAATGTAAACATAATCCCGAAACCAGCTTGAAAGCGAAATGTGCCAACGTTTCCAAAACTCAGAACTGCTTTTTGAAAAATACGGAAACGAAAAATTTTGAAACAATTCAAATCCCAACATACGAGCAGTTCCTAATGCAATATCGGAATACCCCGAAAAATCGCCATAAATTTGAAATGAAAACAGCAAACAACCTACAAATAGCGAACTGCCGGAATACTGGTTGGGCGCCTCAAAAATGGAATTGACATAAACGGCACAGTTGTCGGCAATTACAATTTTCTTTACTAAGCCCCATAAAATTTGGCGCAACCCGTCAACGGATTTGGCGTAATCAAAGTTTCGTTTTGTTTGAATTTGTGGAAGTAAATGCGTAGCTCTTTCTATTGGACCTGCCACAAGTAACGGAAAAAAACTCACAAAAAGAGAATAGTTTACAAAGTTATCGACCGGTTTAATTTTTCCATTGTAAACGTCAATTACGTAGGACAAACCATGAAAAGTATAGAAAGAAATTCCAACAGGTAAGATGATTTTAAGCGCCCATTCCTGATGGTTCCACCCAAAATGATTGCCTATTTTAGCAACGTTTTCAATAAAAAAATTATAATATTTAAAAATACCAAGAAAAGATAAATTGATACTTATAGAAGCCCAAAGCCAGCGTTTTTTATGCCATTGCGAATTGTGAATTTTATGTGCAATAAAAAAATCAAGGACAATTGTAAAAAAAAGTAAAAACAAAAATCGCCAATCAAAACAAGCAAAGAAAAAAAAACTAGCAATGAGTACTACTGCATTTTGTTGTTTTAAATTTTTAGAAAAAACAAACCAATACAGTACGTAAACTATACCAAAAAAGTAGGCAAATTCTATTTTGTTAAACAGCATAATACATTATCGCGAGAGTGTAACCAAAGTTGGTAAATATAAAGTTTTTATTAAATGTATTACAAAAAAAAATCATTTGTCAATTGTACTACTTTATCTTAAAAAAATACTAATTTTACAATTATTAATAGCTCTTAAATTTAATTCATCATTTTTTTAATGTAATACTAATCACAAATTTTACAACATGAAAAAACTTTTACTAACTTTAATTTTCGTTGCAAGTCTTTCCGTTTTTTCGCAAGAACATTTTACGGGTTTAAACACGTCGAGTAGAACAGGAATTCTAACTGCCGGATTCAATCCCGCTGAACTAACCAACATGACGAATCATTTTGAAACCAACTTTTTTGGATCAAGCTTTACTATTTCCAATAACAAAGTGGGGTTTGCCGATTTAATGTCCAATCAAAATTTAAAAGATTTAGTTTTTACGGGTAGAGACGCCGCTAATATGCGTTTTGATTTTGAAACATACGGTCCTGGATTTGCTATGAAATGGAATAAATGGGCATTTGGAATAACTACAAAAGTAGTTGCTAAAATGGATATAGTGGATATAGACACAAAAATTGGAGAAGCCGTAACCAATTCCGTTTCTAATTTACTAACTACTAGTACCACCACTATTGCAAACAACTACAATCAAAGAGTTTCTGGTACAACTTGGGGCGAGTTGGGTTTTACAATAGCAAGAAAAGTATACGAAAATGACAATAACAAATTCAGTGGCGGAGTCACATTCAAATTGCTTTTTCCAGGTTCGTACGCCAATTTAGGTGCCGATCAATTTCATGGAACCATAACTTCAACTACAACTGGACAAACTTATATGAGTACTACTTCGGCACATGTCAACATTGCTTATTCAGGAACTTTAGCTAATGATTTTTCTAATTTTAGTGATTATGCAAAATCATTGTACGGCAGTCTAAATGGATTTGCAACAGATTTAGGATGCAATTATCAGTGGAAAGACAAAGTGAATCATGCAACAAAAAACAGTAAATACACCAATAAATACAAGCTTAATGCAGGAATTTCGTTGCGTAATTTAGGTAGTATGACGTTCAAAGACGCCAACAATAAATCAACGGATTATAATTTAACAATTCCTCCTGCAACTCCTGCTAATCCGGGTTTGAATTTGAACCAATTCAACAATACAAGTAGTTTAATAGATGTTGAAAACGTATTGATTCAGTCAGGCTATTTGCATAAAACGGTTTCCAACAAAGATTTTAAAGTAAAATTACCTACAATGCTTACAGTATACACGGATGTTAAAATTATTTCAAAACTATATGTGTCGGCTTATGCTCAAAAAAAGGTCAATCCAGACAATGAAAATGATCAAGTAACCTCACAAAATATACTGACACTAACACCTCGATTTAACTCAGGGTATTTTGAAATTTTTTCACCATGGTCAAGTGCAGAAGTATCAGGAATTACAGGAGGTTTAGGAATTCGTGTTGGTGGATTTTATTTAGGTTCAGGATCCGTTGTAACGGCTGTTCTTAACGATACCAAGCAAGCCGATTTATTTTTAGGATTCCGATGGGGATTTTTATAAATAATGGAATCCTAGCAATTGAATAAATTGGAACAATACAATTAAAATACATAAATTAGCCGTTTAAAAAAACTATATGATAAAGAATACTGCGTTATCGCACATACACGAAAAATTAGGAGCAAAAATGCTGCCTTTTGCAGGTTTTAATATGCCAATTACTTATGAAGGAATAAACGCTGAACACGAAACCGTTCGAAAAGGAGTGGGTGTTTTTGATGTTTCACACATGGGTGAATTTTTGTTATCAGGAGAAAATGCCTTAGCATTACTACAAAAAGTAACTTCAAACGATGCTGCTACATTAACAGTTGGAAAAGCACAATATTCATGTTTGCCAAATCTTGAGGGAGGAATTGTAGATGATTTAATTATTTACATGCTGCAAGAAAACAACTATTTATTGGTTGTAAATGCATCAAATGTAGAAAAAGACTGGAATTGGATTTCTTCATTCAATACCTATGGTGTTGACATGAAAAATCTTTCGGATGACTATTCCTTGTTAGCCATTCAAGGACCTAAAGCAGTGGAAGCCATGCAAGCCTTAACTACAATTGATTTAGCCGCAATTGCCTATTATCATTTTGAAATTGGCACTTTTGCAGGATTTAATGATGTAATTATCTCGGCAACAGGTTATACAGGTTCAGGTGGTTTTGAAATTTATTGTAAAAACGACCAAGTAGAAGCAATTTGGAACAACGTTTTTGAAGCTGGTGCAGCATTTGGAATCAAACCAATTGGTTTGGCAGCTAGAGATACTTTGCGTTTGGAAATGGGGTTTTGTTTGTATGGAAACGACATAAACGATACCACCTCACCACTAGAAGCGGGATTGGGTTGGATTACCAAATTCAATAAAGAATTTGTGAATTCTGAAAATTTAAAACTTCAAAAAGAAAATGGCGTTAGTAAAAAATTAATTGCCTTCGAAATGCAAGAAAGAGCTGTACCAAGACATGATTATGAAATTGTAGATGCAACCGGTTCAATAATTGGTGTTGTAACATCAGGAACAATGTCGCCTTCAATGAATATTGGAATAGGGTTGGGGTACGTTACGGTTGCCAACAGTAAAATAGACAGTACTGTTTTTATTCGTATAAGAAAAAACGATGTGCCAGCTAAAGTTGTAAAATTACCGTTTTATAAAAAATAGTTTGAAATCGTTACTGTTTACTCTCTTACTTGTTGTTTCATTTTCGGTAAAGGCGCAAAACAATGCGTTTAAAGTCAATCCACTCGGATTTGCCAATAACGGTTTTGAATTGAGTTTTGAAAGTCACGAACCCAACAGTAGCCATTCGGCTGAGCTTTTAATTGCTTATGCTAGCAGTAAAAGCAACGATGGTGGTTCTAATTTAAATGCTTATATGATGGAGTTGCGCTACAAATTTTATGTAGCCGCAACTCCTTCTACATTTAAAGGACTTTATGTTGCACCCGTAGGATCGTATGGAGAAGCAAGAAGAAAAAGTAGCAATAGGAATTATGCAAACGAAAAAGCCAACATTGCTGCACTGGGGGTACTTTTGGGGTACCAATGGAAAATAACAATTGCACAACACAATGCCATTTTAATTGACACCCATTTAGGTTTTTCCTACTATTTCACCAAATCGACACCTACGTTAAACGATGAAAATAGCAAAGGTGTAAAAGGAAGGTACGGAATTTCTGTAGGTTATGCTTTTTAATGTAGTTACCTCAATTGAAATTTACTTTAAAACAACCATTTACTAACTTGTTTGCTACTTTTTTTTAGTAGTACCTTTTTTTGAAATATAATTTCACTACTACAAGAGACCTTGGTTTTTAAATCATAATAGTATCGAGAAGTTTTGAAGAAATAGTGGTCTGCTTCCAAGCTATTTGTAAAAACACCACTGCGGTTAACTTTTCAGTTTCTGCTGTAAGTAAAAACACCACTGCGGTTAACTTTTCAGTTTCTGCTGTAAGTAAAAACACCACTACGGTTAACTTTTCAGTTACTGCTGTAAGTAAAAACACCACTGCGGTTAACTTTTCAGTTACTGCTGTAAGTAAAAACACCACTGCGGTTAACTTTTCAGTTACTGCTGTAAGTAAAAACACCACTGCAGTTAACTTTTCAGTTACTGCTGTTAGTGAATCATTAGTTCAAACCTCCCAGGGTTTAGATAAGTTTTCCTCACTATTATATTTTTTTGTGTGGGTATTTATTATTAAGTTTGAAGACTACAAGTTTTATTTTTATGAATAGTACGCTACTTGACCCTCGCAAAGCTTTGCACAAAGCTTTTTTAAAGATTAAACCGGTGCGCTCCCATATTGAATTGTTTAAATCACAATTAATTGGTGTGCTTGATGCTTGTAATGAAAAAGAAAGTGAAGAATTTCACAAGAATTTGGTCATTGATTTTCTCAAGAAAACCTATTATGACCCTAACTATTTTGTGAATACCAAAGGGCGAAACGACCTAGTGATTCATAACGGAAAAGATGCCAAAAGCAACGTTGGGGTTATTATTGAAGTTAAAAGCCCCACCAATAAACCCGAAATGATTACAACCGCCAATCTTAACGGAAAGGCGTTGCAAGAATTGGTTTTGTATTATATGCGGGAACGCATTACACACAAAAACACCGAATTGAAACACCTCGTTGTTTCCAATATCTATGAATGGTTTGTGTTTGATGCGCAATTGTTTAATAAAGTTTTTGCCGAGGATAAAAAGTTTGTCAAACAATTTATCGATTTTGAAGAAGGTCGCGCCTCAGGAAAAACGACCGATTATTTTTATAAAGAAATAGCCAAGCCGTTTATTGACGGTTTGAGCCACACCATAGAGTTTGCCCATTTTGACATCAGAAAATACGACAAACCGCTCCGCAATGCCGACAAAGCCGATGACAGCCAATTAATAGCGTTGTTTAAACTCTTGTCGCCTGAGCATTTGTTGAAATTGTCTTTTGTAAATGACAGCAATTCGCTCGACAAGAATTTTTATAGCGAGTTGTTGCACCTTATCGGGTTGACCGAAGTAAAAGACGGTGGTAAAAAACTAATACAACGCCACAAAGAAGGCAGCAGAAACACTGGTTCGTTGCTTGAAAACGCCATTGTGCAATTGGAAAGTCTGGATAAAATTTCTCGATTGACCCACCCAAAACAATATGGCGAAACCTATAACGAACGCCTTTTTTCTGTTGCTTTAGAGCTTACAATTACTTGGGTCAACCGCATTTTGTTTCTCAAATTGCTCGAAGCCCAACTGATAAGCTATCATAAAGGCGACAAAAACTACTCGTTTTTAAACAGCAATTTGTTGCACGATTATAACAACTTGAATGCGCTGTTTTTTCAAGTCTTGGCAAAAAAACCAGAAGAGCGCAACGAACAAGTAAAAACCATTTTTGCCAAAGTGCCTTATTTGAATAGTTCGCTTTTTGAACCAACCGATTTAGAGCATGAAACTTTGCCTATTTCACAATTGGACGATGATGTACCTTTGAAAGTCTTGCCCAACACCGTAATGAAAGACGGCACTGGCAAAAAACTTAGCGGCACTAAAAACGCCCTCGATTATTTCTTTGCTTTTCTGGATGCTTACGATTTTGCGAGCGAAGGCAGCGAAGCTATTCAAGAAGAAAACAAAACACTGATTAACGCTTCTGTTTTAGGATTGATTTTCGAGAAGATTAACGGCTATAAAGACGGTTCGTTTTTTACGCCTGGGTTTATAACGATGTACATGTGTAAGGAAACCTTGCGGCGCGCCGTGGTAGAAAAGTTTTGCCCCTTATCCCCAGAAGGAAAGTTCACCGATTTTGACGACCTAAAGGCCTTTTGTTTTCATCATTACAAAAAAGAAGACAAAGCCCGTTTTAATGCTTTGATTAACGATATAAAGATTTGCGACCCTGCGGTGGGTTCTGGACATTTTTTGGTTTCGGCGTTAAATGAAATAATTGCTATTAAAAACGAACTAGGCATCTTGACCGACCGAGAAGGATTGTTGCTCAAAGCCAATGTAGAGATTGTAAATGACGAACTGGTGGTGACTAATGAAGAGGGCGAACTTTTTCAATACAACCCCAGCAATAAAGAAAGCCAACGGATTCAAGAAACTTTGTTTCACGAAAAGCAAACCATTATCGAAAACTGTTTGTTTGGTGTGGACATTAACCCCAATTCTGTAAAAATTTGTCGACTCAGGTTGTGGATAGAGTTGTTGAAAAATGCGTACTATAAAGAGAATAGAGGAAAGAGTCAAGAAGCAAGAGAATTGGAAACGTTGCCCAATATTGACATTAATATTAAATGTGGCAATTCTTTAATTTCTCGTTTTGGGTTGGATGCCGATTTGAAAAAGGCGTTGAAACAAAGCAAATGGAACATTGAAAGCTACAAACTAGCCGTAGATACCTACCGCAATGCCGAGAGTAAAGAGCAAAAACGAGAAATGGAACGCTTGATTGCGGATATTAAAGGCAACTTTAGAAGCGAGATTGCCATAAACGACCCTAAAAAGCTGAAACTTGAAAAGCTGAAAGGCGAATTGTTTAACTACACCCAACAAGTGGGTTTGTTTGAACGCAGCAAGAAAGAACAAACGGAGTGGAATAAAAAAGTGAATACCTTAGGTGCCGACATTACAACCCTTGAAGCCGAAATAGAAGAGATAAAAAACAACAAGATTTATGAAAACGCTTTTGAATGGCGCTTTGAGTTTCCTGAAGTGTTGAATGATGATGGTGATTTTGTGGGATTTGATGTGGTAATTGGTAATCCTCCTTATGTTGATATAAAAGAATTGAATCAAGATAATGTTAATTATTTTTTTAAAAATTATTCAACATGTTCAAATAGAATTAATTTGTATTCAATATTTATAGAAAAAGGATATGAGTTATTAAAAACTAAAGCAAATTTCTCTTTTATTATACCAAATTCAATATTGATGAATTCTTCTTATTTAGAGATTAGAAAATTAATAGTCAATGACATTGATGAAATTATAAAATTACCAGACAATATCTTTGATGAAGCAACTGTTGAAACTATAATTTTTAGACTTGTAAAAGATAATGTAAGTAATTATTGTAAAATAATTAAATATAGTAGTAAAGAAAAAATATCTTCTATTGATTTAAACAAGACAGAACAAACAAATAGAGAAGTGTGGAAATCATTTGAAGATTTAAAATTTAATGTATATGCAAATGAAAAAACATTTAATATATTAAACAAATTAAATACTAAATTTAAAATATCTGATTATGCAGACTTTACTTTAGGAATTACACCTTACGATAAATATAGAGGTCATTCTCAAGAATTAATAAAAAACAAAGAGTTTCATAGTAGTACTAAAATCTCTGAAGAATATAAACCCCTAATAAAAGGAGAAAATATTGTACCATTCATTGTAACTGAATCTTCATCAGAATTCATTAAGTATGGAAATTGGTTAGGAGCTCCAAGAGAGGAAAGATTCTTTACAGAACCTAGAATTATTGTTAGACAGATTGTTTCAGGTAATCCACCCAAAATTTTCGCTGGATATTCTGATAAACCTTTGTATTTTACTCAAATTGGTTTTTCTATCATTACAAAAAATGGAATTAATACAAAATATCTTTTATGTTTATTGAATAGTAAATTAGTTAACTTCTATCATAAATTTATGTATTTAGATATTGAAAAAGATTTATTTCAAAAAATATTAATTGAAAACTGTAAAAACTTACCATTAGTCTATTTAGAAACAATAAACCAACAACCGTTTATCGATAAAGTCGACCAAATCCTTTCTCTAAAAAAAGAAAATCCACAGGCAGATACTAGCGCATTGGAACGTGAGATAGATATAATGGTTTATGAGTTGTATGGTTTGAGTGAAGAGGAAGTAAAAATAGTAGAAAATAGTTAACCTAAAATTTAAAAAAATGAAAAAAGTAAAAAATCACGAAGCCTATATTGTGAATAAAAACAAAGATACAACAGGAGTTTAAATAACTTTTAAAAAAGCTAATGATCTTAAATCGGACACTTTGAACCCTAATAATGATAAGTTTAAAGCTAAAAAGGGAAGTTAGAAAGAAACTAGATAAATGAGTAATAAAAAAGGTTTTTGAGGGGAGTTAAGATATGGGTCATAATATTTCTATTTTAAGTAAACATAATTTAGACATTACTAATATTGAAAGTTTAGCTTTTGATATATATAATAAATATGAATTTACCATTGAATATGGTTACTATGCTGTAGAAGAGTATAATAAACTATTAGAAAATGGTTTGGATGAAACTTTTATTTCATTAGGTACAATAGGTGATATACTATTGAATAAAAGATTTCTTTTGATAGACGAAAATTTTCAACAAAAACAATTGTATGAAAAACATGGCGATGCTCTTTTTGAAATTATGGAATATTGGTATTGGTTTGACTTTAAACAATTCAATAAAGATAAGCCAAGTAATGAACAAATCGAATTAGAAAAAAGAGCTATTCAATTAAAAAGCTATACATTAGATTATCATTCCGAAATGGAAGAAAATGGTTTTATGAGTATCTATGATGAAATAATAGTAAACGATTTACATTATTATTCAAAGTGGTGGGAATTTTGTAAAACAATTCAAGAACGTAACTATTTTGACGATGATGATTATCAAAATTTCAGAAAACAAATAATGAAAGATACATTATTGTTTGGTGGAAACAAAGCCTATTTTGTAAATGACCAATGCAGCCATTTAAAAGGAGTTGGTCAAGGCGATGAAATGTATTACAGTTGGCAAGAGTTAGAAGATTATTTCAATTCAAGAGAAAAACTTGAATTGGTTTCAATTTCAAAAACGGTGTTAGATAATAATTATCGAAAGGAAGTTAGAAAAAAAATTAGTGAAAATTTAGCGTTTTTTGATGATTTTGAAGATATAAAATGATAGTAATATGGAAATTAACGGTTTAAATTTAGATTCTAAAATTCCACTCTACGAAATAGAAGATGTGTTGAGCATGCCTTATAAAATCATCATGAATGATGTATTGCAACATAGGTTCGCAGATTTGTGCGCTTTGCAAGGTAATGAGGCACATTATGAGTTGATGAAAAATAATTTAAAATTCTTGAATCGATTGGGTTTGGCAGTTGTCCAAATGTATAAAAACAAAGAGGTGTATGATTCATATTATTATTTTGTTAACCCGTTGGGTGTAATTATTTAAAATAAAAAAATATTGCTTAAATGTTGGTCAAGATACTGAAATTCAGTATCTTGAAGTCGCAAAACAAACCAACATTTATGACAAATATAGTAAAAAATTATTTTAGAGTTTTAGAAGTTATAAG
>CANGIF010000031.1 GCA_947453885.1 Flavobacteriaceae bacterium | reverse complement strand
GGGAACGTGCGCCTCGTCACGATCAAAAAAACATTTTTCACACAAAAGAATCTTTTGAAAAACAAAAATGACCAAAAATGAAAATCAAAATTGGTCATTTTTATATTTTTTGCCAAAAAGTAAGGTTACTTCTGAATTTGCCTTTTTAAAAAAATGAGGTGAAATTTAGGTTCGAATCCGGACGATGCCTCAGAAAGAATTACATTTCTGTAACTCTTTTTTTGTATATTTTTTTGATGAAAAAAGATGTGAAATTATATACAAATTCTTACTATTTGTAATTTAAAATAAAAGTGAAATAGTAATAAAAAGTAGATTGTTAACTTTTTACGAACAAATTTTCACCTTTTCTCTTCCAACTTTTCAGTTGCTTTAGTTACAATTTGCTTGTCTTTTGGAAGTAATCCTTGAGAAAGTATAAACAAACCAGAAATAATTAAAACTATACTTATAAATTTTTTAATAAGCATGATGTTTTTAGAAGTAAGTTTATTTCTTAATTGCTTAGCAAGTAGTATTTTAAAAATGTCTGTTAAAAAATAAATACAGACCATTGTTGCTAAAAATGTGAACATTCTGGTTGGTTCTAGTTTTAATTGAGGACCAATTGTAATCAATATTAACAACCAATACCCAAGTACACCTACGTTTATAAAATTAAGAAAAAATCCTTTTATAAATAAACTGAAATAGTTGTTTTTTGCTAACTCTGTTGGATCTTCTTCGTCAATATTTTTCTCTGATTTTTTGTTTTTAATTAGAGTAATTATTCCATAAGTAAGCATAATTAAACCTCCAAAGATATATAAAGCAGGATCGTCTTTAATACTTTGTATTAAGCGATAACTACTAAAATAAGCAATTAAAATAAAAATAATATCTGCAAGAACTACGCCTAAATCAAAAATTAAAGCAGCTTTAAATCCTTTAATTACACTAGTTTCAAGTAATACAAAAAAAACAGGGCCAATCATGAAACTTAAAATAAATCCTGGAAGTATAGCTGCAAATATATCGTTGAGCATAGTTTTTTTGAATAAAATTATCTTGCAAGTTAAAATTTATATTTAAAATATAAAATAAAATTATTGCGCTTGTTCTATTTTTCCTCCCGCAATCTTTTTTTGGTTTATTTGCTTTGGTTTTCCATATATATAAATACTACCACCTGCTCTAACTTTAGCATCAACAAAATCAGAGGCATATACTTGTGCTTCAGCTCCTGTATTAGCGGTTACTGTTGTTTGATTACTTTTAAAATTTTTTGCTCTTAAAACTGCACCTGAATTTAAAAGAATGTCTTGTGTTGTGGTTTTACCTTCTAAATCAATTTTAGAACCAGCAGAAGCTTTTAAAATTAGTTTATTACAATTTAGTTTTACATTTATTTCAGAACCTTCTTTAATGATAATGGAAAAAATGGTTGCATCTATCTGTTTATCATATGCAATTCTAGAACCTTCATTAGCTTCTATAGCTTCAATTTTTTTAAAATAAACAGTTGCAGAAACGTTATCGCCTGAAAGTAATTTTGTTAAAGGCATTTTTATTTTTAATTCATTATTCGTTATTTCAGTTTCTACATTTTCAGAACCCAAACCGTTTAATATTATTTTATTTTCTGTAGCTTGAATTAAAGTAACATCAATTTTATCAAAAGAAGTAATTTTATTAAATTCAGCTAAATTTTTTGTCACTTGTGAAAAAGTTAGTTGACTTATAATTAATAGTATATAAGATAATCTATTCATAATTTAATTCTTTTTAATGAAATAAAAATCCAATTGTTTTTTAACTAAATCAGCATTTTTTACTTTTACATACACTTCATCTCCTAATTGTAATATTTTTTTTGTTGTTGCTCCCACAAGTGCATATTGTTTTTCGTCAAATGTATAATAGTCGTCCTTAATTTCACGAATTCTACACATTCCTTCACATTTGTTTTCTACAATTTCTACATAAATACCCCACTCTGTAACTCCTGAAATAACTCCTAAAAATTCTTGATCTTTATGATCTTGCATGTATTTTATTTGCATATATTTAATACTGTCACGTTCTGCATTAGTAGCTAAACTTTCCATATTGGAAGTGTGTTGGCATTTTGTTTCTAAAATTTCTGCATCAACGCTTTTTCCGCCATCTAAATAAAACTGAAGTAATCGGTGTACCATAACATCTGGATAACGTCTAATTGGTGATGTAAAATGGCTGTAATATTCAAAAGCTAAGCCATAATGACCAATGTTGTCTGTTGAATATTTTGCTTTACTCATAGAACGAATAGCTAAAGTGTCTATTAAATTTTGCTCTTTTTTACCGTTTACTTCTAGCATTAATGTATTTAATGACTTAGAAATATCGTTTTTATTTTTAAAATCTACTTTATATCCAAATTTTGAAATTAATGCTTGCATAGCAAAAAGCTTGTCTTCATTAGGTTCATCGTGAATTCTATAAACAAAAGTTTTCTTTTGTTTTCCTATATATTCTGCTACTTTTCTATTAGCTAAAAGCATAAATTCTTCAATCAAATGATTCGCATCTTTTGACACTTTGAAATAAACACCTTCTGGTTCACCATTTTCATCTAAATTGAATTTTACTTCTACTTTATCGAAGGAAATCGCACCATTATTCATTCTATTTCGTCTAAGAATTTTAGCTAATTCATCCAATTTTAAAGTGGCTTCAGTAATTTCATCAGAAGCTTTGTATTCTTTTCCTGTTAACGAAATTGCTGCAGGAATTGAAGAAGCTTTGGTTTCAATAATAACTTGTGCTTCTTCGTAAGCAAAACGTTGGTCAGAATTAATAACCGTTCTACCAAACCATTGGTTAATTACTGTTGCTTTATGATCGATTTCGAAAATGGCAGAAAACGTATATTTTTCTTCATTCGGATGAAGTGAACACGCAAAATTGGATAAAACTTCAGGTAACATTGGCACAACTCTATCTACCAAATACACTGAAGTAGCTCGATTATAAGCTTCGTTATCAAGAATAGTACCTTCTTCTAAATAATGTGAAACGTCCGCTATATGAATTCCAATTTCAAAGTTTCCATTTTCTAACTTTTTGAACGACAAAGCATCATCAAAATCTTTAGCATCTTTAGGATCAATGGTAAAAGTAAGTGTATTACGCATATCTCTGCGTTTGGCAATTTCTTCTGGATGAATTGTAGTATCTATTTTTTGTGCAAAAACTTCAACTTCTACAGGAAAATCATAAGGTAAACCATATTCGGCGAGAATAGCATGTATTTCTGTGTTGTGATCACCAGGTTTTCCAATTACTTTGATTACTGAACCAAATGGCGAATCGGCTTTTTTAGGCCAATCTTCAATTTTTACTATAACCACATCCCCATTGTTTGCATCCAAGTATTTTTCTTTTGGAATAAAAATGTCAGTGTACATTTTTGCATTAGCAGTGCTTACAAAAGCAAAATTCTTTTGAATATCTATTACACCAACAAATTCTGATTTATGTCGTTCTAAAACTTCAATTACTTCGCCTTCTGGTTTTTTACCATTTCTTCTACTGTAAACATAAACTTTAACTTTATCTTTGTCTAAAGCATGATTTAAATTATTGGTTGGAATAAAAACATCTTCTTCAATATCTTCACAAATAAAGTAAGCAGTTTTTCGAGAAGTCATGTCTATTTTTCCTTCGTAATAATCTCTACTTATGGCTTTAACTAAATAACTTCCGGGTTCATTTTCTATAATAACTTTTTGAGCAGCAAGAATTTTTAAATCTTTAATAATTTCATTTCTGCTTTTGGTATCGTTTAATTCAAGAACAGCACATATTTGCTTGTAATTGAAAGGTTTATTGGCGTTTTGTGATAGTATTTTTAAAATCTTTTCAGAGAAAGTTTTCTCTTTTTTTCCAAACTTTTTTGGGAATTTACTCATAATCTTTTCTTAATAAAGTTTAAAATTAGTGAATAGTAATTAGTAAATAGTAATTAGAAGAAATATTTATCGAAAATATAACTTTTGTAAAACAAAAAAGGTTCACAATTAAGTAAACCTTTTGGAACAATTTTTAGCTATTTTGTTTTCTAATTCTTAATTACCTTAGTAATTATTGAACCTTCATCTGAAGTTACTTTAAATAAATAGATTCCATTAGAAAAATTACTTGTATCGATTGTGTTATTAATATTTAATTGTTGATTAAATAATATTTTTCCACTTAGATCTAACACTTCTAATTTTATATTATTTAAATTATTAGCATCAATAAACAATTCATTTTTGGTTGGATTAGGATATAATTTTAAATTATCATTCATACTAAAAGTTGAATTTAATAAATACGTTGAATAATCAATTATTTTATTAAAATCCTTCCATACAAGAGCATTTTTATAAGCATTAATACTACTTGTTGGTACAATTAATTTGCAATTATATTTATTTACATAAGAAAATACATCTGAATTTATTACTAATGGGTTTATCACATAACAAAAAATTGATGTTAAACCTGAACAATTATAAAAAGCACCATTACCAATGGTTGTAACAGAATTTGGAATCGTTAATGAAGTTAAACCTGAACAAGAATAAAAAGCAGAATTACCAATGAATGTAACAGAATTTGGAATCGTCAAAGAAGTTAAACCTGAACAACTAGCAAAAGTATTATTACCAATGGATGTAACAGAATTTGGAATAGTTAAAGAAGTTAAACTTGAACAAGAATAAAATACTGAATCACCTATTGAGGCAACAGAATTTGGAATCGTTAAAGAAGTTAAACCTGAACAAGAATAAAAAGCAGAATTACCAATAGCAGTAACAGAATTTGGAATCATAACAGAAGTTAAACCTGAACAACCGGCAAAAGCAGAATCACCAATAAATGTAACAGAATTTGGAATCGTTAAAGAAGTTAAACCTGAACAAGAATAAAAAGCAGAATTACCAATAGCAGTAACAGAATTTGGAATCGTTAATGAAGTTAAACCTGAACAACTAGCAAAAGCAGAATCACCAATAAATGTAACAGAATTTGGAATAGTTAAAGAAGTTAGGGCAGTACATCCTAAAAACGTATGATTTTGAATTGATGATAATGATAATGAATTTGTTAGAGAAATTAAACCATTACAACCAAAAAATGCATATTCACCAATAGTAGCAACAGAATTTGGAATTGTAACTGAAATTAAACTATTACATAAAGTAAATGAATAATTACCAATTGAAGTTAAAGAATTAGATAGTATTAATGAGGTTAAACTTGTACATTTATAAAAAGCTGAATTTCCTATTGAAGTTACAGAATTTGGAATATTAATTGAGGTTAAATTTATACATTCTTTAAAAGTTTCATTTTCAATAGAAGATATAGAATTTGAAAGTACTAGTGAGGTTAAACTTGAACAATGATAAAACGCTGAATTTCCTATAAAAGTTAGGGTATTTGGAATATTGATTGATGTTATACTTGAACAATTATAAAACGTTGAAATTCCTATAGAAGTTATGGTATTTGGAATATTGATAGATGTTAAACTTGAACAATTGTAAAACGCTGAATCTCCAATAGAAGTTACAGTATTAGGAATATTAATTGAGGTTAAACTTGTACATTCCTTAAAAGTAGAATTTCCAATAGAAGTTATAGTATTTGAAAGTACTAATGAGGTTAAACTTGAACAATGATAAAACGCTGAATCTCCAATAAAAGTAATAGAATTTGGAATATTAATTGACGATAAACTTGTACATTCCTTAAAAGTAGAATTTCCAATAGAAGTTATAGTATTTGGTATAGTTACAGAAATTAAATTAGTGCAGTTAGAAAAAACAAAATCACCAATTGAAGTAACGGAATAAGTTATACCATTATTAGTTACATTTGAAGGTATAATAATATTACCGCTAATGTTTATGCTTCCTTGAACACTTACCTCATTAGTTCCAGAAACTAAAGAATAATAAAGATGATTTTGGATAAAATCTTGAGCAGAAACTATATTAAAATTAACTACAATAAATAAAATAAATAATAATTTTTTCATAACCAGTAATTTAAATTTATTCAAAGTTAAGAATTATTATAATATCAAATAAGTATAAATTTACAAAAAGTAAATTATATCGTAAAAATATAACTTTTGTATCTTTATAAAAAATTAAAAAATGACTGAATTCATAACCGTTGCAACTTTCAATTTTGCTCACGAAATCATTGTTTTAAAAACTATTTTAGACCATGAAGAAATTCCTTATTTATTTCAAAATGAAAATCTAATTGGTATCAATCCATTAGCAACAATTGCTTACGGTGGAATAAATATAAAAGTTCATCCCAACGATATTGAAAAAGTAAAAGAGATTTTAGATAACTTAAATACCAATTTAGAAATAGTTTAAAATCTATATTCTTTTCTCTTTATTGTATTTTTAAAAAATGGAAAGTTGTCAACATTAATTAAAAACAACAAAAAGAAAATTTAAATTTAAATTAATTTATGATGGTTATTATAGCTTGTTAATTTGTAGCATAACTTTATTTCATAAAAACAGTTTTTTAAGTTATACTTTTTTATCCTTATTTATCAACAGCATTTTAAATTAGTAAAAAGCTCATTTTTAGTAAAATTTTAAATTAAATCAACAGTTGTTAACAAGTATAAATAACACCATTTTGTAGATAACTTTAATTGTTAATTTCTGTTGAAAAAACACTTTTTAATATTGATAACTTTTCTAAAAAAAGACAAAACTTTTTTAGCTTTTTACAATCTGATTTTGGATTACAAATTAATACGATACTACCAAAAAAAACTTCTAATTTTATATCTTAAGTTGTTAACAGTTGTTGTTAATTTAACGTTAACTGAATATCAATGAATTGTAAAATACTATTAACAATCGAAAAAATAAATATTGTAATTTAATAAAAATCAATGATTTACAGCGTATTATAAAATTTTTTAATTAACAAAAAATACTTATCAATAGTAAATCAAGTAGTTATATTTTTATAAAAATTAAAACGATATACTAATAAGAATGACTAAATTTGTTTCCACAACTACAATTAAAATAACTATGAAAATCTCTATCGGAAACGACCACGCAGGGCCAGAATATAAAAAAGCAATTGTTGCCTTTTTACTAACAAAAGGACATGAAGTTATCAATCACGGCACAGACACTTTTGACAGTGTTGACTACCCTGATTTTGGACATCCAGTTGCAATTGATGTAGAAACAGGAAAATCCGATTTAGGAATAGTAATTTGTGGTTCAGGAAACGGAATTGCGATGACTGCCAACAAACATCAAGGAATTCGTGCGGCACTTTGTTGGACCAAAGAAATTTCGGCGCTTGCGCGCCAACATAATAATGCTAACGTGGTAAGTATTCCGGCTCGTTTTACTTCCATACCACAAGCGATAGAAATTGTAGACACATTTCTTAATACCGAATTTCAAGGTGGAAGACACGCAACACGAGTTAATAAAATAAGTTGTTAAGTAATGGCACACAATCATTCACCTGTTCATATTCACAAACACGAGGTACGAGGAAAAAACTTGGTCTTTTCAATTCTACTGAATTTACTTATTACAATTGCTCAAATTGTAGGCGGCATAATTTCAGGAAGTTTAGCATTGATATCAGATGCGCTTCATAATTTTTCTGATGTACTTTCGCTCGGATTTAGCTTACTAGCTCACAAATTATCACGTAAAAAAGCCACAGAACATCTAACCTTTGGCTATAAAAGAGCAGAATTAATTGCAGCTTTTGTAAATGCATCAACATTAGTAATAGTTGCTTTTATTTTGATTTATGGAGCGATTACTCGATTCGTTAACCCAAAACCAATTGAATCTAGTTTGGTAATTTGGCTGGCGTTATTAGGAATTATTGTGAATGGACTTTCGGTATTATTGTTACAAAAAGATGCAGAACACAACATCAACATGAAATCAGCTTATTTGCATTTATTAACCGATATGATGGCTTCTGTAGCGGTTTTAGTAGGTGGATTGTTAATGAAATTTTACGGATGGTTTTGGGTAGATAGCGTTATGACAATTGCAATAGCGGTTTATTTAATTCTTGTTGGTACTAAATTAGTAATTGAATCAACTAAAATGCTAATGTTGTTTACACCCGAAAGTATCAGTATAAAAGAAATAGTGAATGAAATTCATACTATTTCCGGTGTCAAAAAGTTACACCACGTTCATGTTTGGAATTTAAACGACGAAGAATTACATTTAGAAGCACATTTAGATTGTTCGGAAGATATAAAAATGAGTGAATTCAACGCACTTTTGGAACAAATAGAGCACGTTTTATTTGATAAATTTAACATCAACCACATTAATATTCAACCAGAATTTAAGAAAGAAGATTCAAAGGAAATTATAGTTCAAGACTAAATCGAATATAAAAACAGTAAGTTAGTCAACATATTAATGGAATAATCTTTAATATTACTTCATTATAAGCCAAACGACGTTGGATAATTAATTTGTAATCGAAAGAATAAAACATAACAATTACCTTGAAAAAAGGAGCAAATAATTATCTGTTTACTTACTTACGACTAGCAAAAAAGTGATTGGTTAGAAGAAGAAAATAAAAATTAGAAGGTTTTAAATTCAAACAGAATGAAAACTTAAAAGCAAAAATTCCAACTGCTTATGGAAAAACCTAACCAGATGCTATTTTTAAGGTAACTAACAAACAAAATTATTTAGAATTTATTATAAAAATGAACCAAATACACTATATAAAAACAGTTGTAAATACTGCTGATAAAAACATCGAAGCAACCCTTAAATTGCTTTCAGAATATTGCACCATTCCGTTTATTTCTAGATATAGAAAAGATCAAACCGGAAATTTAGATGAAGTTCAAGTTGAAGACATTGCTAAACTATCCAAACAATTTGAAGAGATTGTAAAACGAAAAGTAGCTATTTTAAAAACAATTGAAGAACAAGGACAACTAACTCCTGAATTGAAATCGAAAATTCAAAAAAGTTTCGATTTACAAGAAATAGAAGATTTGTATTTGCCGTATAAAAAGAAGAAAAAAACGAGAGCCGATGTTGCTAGAGAAAAAGGTTTAGAACCATTAGCGCAAATTATTATGGCTCAAAATGCAGATAATATTGACTTTTTAGCATCAAATTACATTAATGAACAAGTTGAAAACGAAGACGAAGCACTTCAAGGCGCAAGAGACATTATCGCAGAATGGATTAATGAAACTATTTTTGTTAGAAAACAACTTCGAAGAATTTATACAAAAACGGCACTTATAACCACCAAAGTTTCAAAATCAAAAAAAGAGGAGGAATCGGCACAAAAATTCTCACACTATTTTGATTGGCAAGAAAGCTTATCCAAAACGCCGCCTCACAGATTACTAGCCATGCTTAGAGCGGAACAAGAAGGAATTGTTCGTATGAAAATTGAAGTGGACAACGAAGAGGCAATGGCTGTAATAGATGAAATTATTATTAAAAAACAAAACGAAACTACGCCTCATCTACATTTAGCAGTTGAAGATAGTTTTAAGCGGTTGTTAGCACCAGCAATTTCAAACGAAGCTTTATTGGAAGCTAAAGTAAAAGCCGACAGCAATTCTATTCAGGTTTTTGCAAACAATTTAAGTCAATTATTACTTGCGCCACCATTAGGAGAAAAAAGGATTTTAGCTATAGATCCCGGATTTAGAAGCGGTTGCAAAATAGTTTGTTTGGATGAAAAAGGTGATTTGATGTATAACGAAACCATTTATCCACATGCGCCACAAAACGAAACGGCAATGGCCATGAAAAAGATAAAATCGATGG
The DNA here is from genome assembly GCA_947453885.1 of Flavobacteriaceae bacterium. Classification (GTDB taxonomy): domain Bacteria; phylum Bacteroidota; class Bacteroidia; order Flavobacteriales; family Flavobacteriaceae; genus Flavobacterium. The sequence goes on along the minus strand of CANGIF010000031.1, from coordinate 29,792 downwards.
TGAATGCTTACAATATTGAAGCAATTTCTATTGGAAATGGAACTGCCTCTCGTGAAACGGAATTTTTTATCAAGAAAATTGCTTTTGATAAGCCCGTTCAAGTTTTTGTAGTTTCGGAAGCTGGAGCATCAGTATATTCGGCAAGTAAAATTGCACGAGAAGAATTTCCAAATTATGACGTAACCGTTCGGGGTTCGGTTTCAATTGGTAGAAGATTGAGCGACCCTTTAGCGGAGTTGGTTAAAATTGACCCAAAATCAATAGGAGTGGGTCAGTACCAACACGATGTGGATCAAACCAAACTAAAAGAAGAGTTGGACAACACCGTTATTCGTTGTGTAAATTCAGTAGGAATTAACATCAATACTGCTAGCAAATCGTTGTTGAGTTACGTGAGTGGAATAGGGGAGAAGATGGCTGAAAACATTGTTACCTATCGTTCTGAAAACGGCCCTTTTGAAGACCGTAAACAAATTAAGAAAGTGCCTCGATTGGGCGAAAAAGTTTTTCAACAAGCGGCAGCTTTTGTTAGAATTCACAATGGGAAAAACCCGTTGGATAATTCAGCCGTTCATCCAGAGGCTTATTCTATTGTTGAACAAATGGCAAAAGATTTGGGATTAAAAACGTACGAATTAATTGCCAATAAAGAAAAAATAGCCCTTTTAAATCCCGAAAAGTACACTAACGAAACTATTGGAATTCTTGGAATTAAAGACATTTTGAAAGAATTGATAAAACCAGGTTTAGACCCAAGAAAAGCTGCAAAAGTTTTTGAATTTGATCCTAATGTAACATCCATTAAAGATTTAAAACAAGGAATGATTTTACCTGGAATTGTAAATAACATTACCAATTTTGGCTGTTTTGTCGATGTGGGCATTAAAGAAAGTGGGCTGGTTCATATCTCGCAACTTAAAGCAGGTTTTGTTTCTGACGTGAACGAAGTTGTGAAATTACACCAACATGTTCAGGTAAAAGTTGTTGAAGTCGATGAAGATAGAAAGCGGGTTCAGTTGACTATGGTTATATAAATATAGTTTTTAGTGAATATCTGGTTTAGTTAAAAAGCTATTGGAAAGTTGATTGTTTTTTTCAATCTTAAATAAGCTTTAGTTTTTGAATGTTAGCCTTTTTATTTTATGTATTTCTTAAATTCTTCTTCGGTTGTTGTCATGTCAATTTTTTTCGGTTTGCGTTTTGGGTCAAATAAATAAATTCCCCAAGTTTCTTTTTCCGAATTTAGTTTTATAATGGTTTCGCTTTTATCATTTGAAACAAATTTTAAAATTTTATCATTTTTTGTATGTGCAATTTTTATTTTTTGCTTTTCTAAAAATTTATTTGATTCGTTAAGGTAGAATAAGTAATCGTCAGCACTTATATAAAAATCTTCTTCACCAACTTCCTTTTTTTGCTTGTCGATACTGTTTGCAGTTGGTTCAAATATTACCGCGCATTTGTTTGTAATTCTTAGAGTGTCAGTTATTTTTTTTGAAATTTCAATATTCTCTGAAGTTCTATTTTTTATTGATTTTTTTTCTTTCTTATTACAAGCAATAAAGAATATTACAATTAAGATCAGGAGTGTATTTAGCTTCATTTTTTTATTTTTTGTTGTACAACTAAAATTACGCATAACGTATTAATACGTCTGCTTGAATTTAACTAATCTAACTACTAATTAGTTCACTTTGTTTATAAAAATATAGAGTCTACTTTCCACCAAATATATAAAATATTCCAAACCAATAGAAAATCCATTTATTATATGAGTTAAACCCCAATTAGTAAGATTGTATTTGGAGAGAGTTTAAAATATTAATTTCCTTTCTCGTTTAGCCCAACTTTCTGATTTAACTTGTTTTTATTCTCTTAACAAGTTTCACTATTTCAAACCAGATTACCGAAATAAAACCAATGATTACACAAGTTACTAGTTGCATCCAATTTAAGGTATCCAATTCAAAAAAGGTAGTTAATGGATGTAAGTAAAGGATAAGTCCTACTATGGCAATGGTTATAAAAATGATTAGTAACACCATATTATTTTTATACCGTAAAGTCGTAAGAAAAGAATAATAAAAAGAACGATTTATTAGGGTCAGAAAAATGTTGGCTGTAATTAAAACAGTAAATGTCATGGTTCTGGTAAGCGCTTCGTTAAACCCATTTAGCACCGAATATTGATACACAAACAAGGTTCCTGCCGTGATGCACAATCCTTGAATAATACTGATGGATAGTTCGCTCCAATTAAAGAAGGTGGTGGTGAGTGGTTTTGGTTTTTGCAACATGGTATTGGGTTCCATGGGTTCGTTTTCATATATTATGGAACAAGTTGGTCCCATAATTATTTCTAAAAAAATGATGTGAATAGGCGAGAAAATGTTCGGATAAATCCATCCTAGTGTTAATGGAATGAATACCGTAAGAATGATCGGTATGTGAATGGAAATGATGTATTGAATGGCTTTTTTTAGATTGGTGTATATCTTTCTGCCCATAGCAATGGCATCGACCATTTTAGACAAATCGTCTTCTAATAGAATAAGTGAGGCGGCTTGTTTGGCTATTTCGGTTCCTTTTTTGCCCATTGCGATTCCAATATGTGCTGCTTTTAGTGCCGGACCGTCATTTACGCCATCGCCTGTCATTGCTACTATTTGATGATTGGATTTTAATGCGGTAATTATTTTAAGTTTGGCTTCGGGAAACATTCTTGTAAAAATAGCAGTATCCATGACGCAGATTTGCAATTCTTTATCAGACATTTTCATTAAAGCATCGCCAGAAATGGTTTTTTCATACCCTTTAAAACCTACTTGTTTTGCAATAGAAGTGGTAGTGGCGGCATTATCACCAGTAATAATTTTTACAGCAATACCGGCTTTATAAAAAGCTTCCAATACGTTTTGGATGTTCTTTTTAGGCGGATCATAAAACGCAACAATCCCTTTAAATTGAAACACTAACTCTTGTTGCTTTTCCGGGAAGTCCTTCCCTTTAAAATCGGAAACACCAACACCTAAAACACGGTACCCTTCTGTAGCCAATAGTTGGATAGCTGCATGAATTTGTTCTTTTTCAGATTCCGAAAGATTAGAAATGGTTAGGAAGGCTTCTGGAGCTCCTTTGGCAGCTATACATCTTTTACCTGTAGTATCTGAAAAAACATGCGTCATCATTGGAGGTTTACCGCTTAATGGATATTCATGAATAAGTTTGAAATGGTGTCTTTCGTCATTTTGTATAACCTCTTTATACGTTTGGTGTAGGACTATTTCCATTGGGTCGAAAGGAGTAGGTTCACTTGCCCACATGGCTAGTGTAATTACTTCTTTTTCGTCGTCGGTTACTTCTTTTTCAAGGCTGCTTATTGTATTGCTTTTGAGTACAAATAGTTTGGCTAAACTCATTTTATTCTCGGTGATAGTTCCCGTTTTATCGGTGCAGATTACGGTGGCACTTCCTAATGTTTCAACGGTTTTCATTTGTTTCACGACGATCCCCATTTTCATTAACCTCCAGGCCCCAATTGCCATAAAGGAAGTGAAAGCCACAGGAATTTCTTCTGGCAATATACTCATGGCTAGTGTTAGCGACTGTAATAAACTGGTCAATATATTTTTAGAATGCCAATAGTTAGTTGCCCAAACAATTGCAAAAACAAAGGCACCAATAATTGCCATCCATTTTACAAAATTAGAAATTTGAATTTCTAAAGGTGTTTTTTCTTCTTTGATAGCTTCTAAACTGGTTCCAATTTTGCCTAATTTGGTTTCGTTACCAATCGCTTCAATTTTTGCTATAGCTAAACCACTGGCTACTGATGTTCCGCTGTAAACAAAGTTATCTTCTTTTTCTTTATCTTTAAAAACGGCAAGCGATTCGCCTGTTAGTATCGATTCATTTACTGAAAAGTCATTAGAATGAATAATGATGCCGTCGGCTGTTATAGCAGTCCCTTCTTCGACTAATAAACAATCGCCCACAACTAACGCTTCACTTTTTATTTCAACCACTTTACCTTCACGGATTACTTTGCATTTGGGTTGCGATAAATCGTTTAGTTTTTCCAAAGCATTTTTACTTCGTGCACTTTGGTATAACGAAATGGACGTTTGAAATACAATGGCTACTACTAAAAAGATTCCGTCTCCAGTTTTTCCACTTATAAAATAAATTGCTGCTGCTACTACCAACAAAATCATCATGGGATCTTTTACAAGCTGAAGCAAAATATCTAAAAAACTATACTCTTTTTTATAGCTTAGTTTGTTTTCGCCCTTCTTTTCTCGTGATAGGATAACTTCGTTTGCCGTTAATCCTTTGATGTTTGAGTAATTCATTTGATTAAAAAATTAGAAATAAATTATTTATTGGTACTAATGTTAGTGATGAATTCTTTATGGTAAAATTTAATTAGAATCATAAAATAACTGATTAATAACGGACCAAAAATTAGTCCCATAAAACCAAACAATTTTAAGCCAACAATTACCCCTAATAAAGTTATCATAGGATGTACTTTCCCTAGTTTTTTTATAATGCCAATGCGAGTTATATAATCTACATTGCCAGTAATTATTGAGCTGTACAAGGCGACAGCTGCCGCTACATAATTTTGATCAATAGAATAATAATAAATCGATAATGGTACCCAAACCACCATAATTCCCACGAAAGGGAAAAACGAAAAAAGTCCTGTTAAGAATCCCCAAAACCCCCAATTCTCCACACCAAAAAAAGAGTAGCCCAAACAAGCCACCAATCCATGAACTATGGAAACCAAAGGAATACCTAGAGCATTTGCTCTGATGATAATAAAAGTTTCATCCGCTAGTTGTTTATAATCTGATGTGCTTAAAGGTATGATTTTTTTTAAAAAACAATCAACATCATATGTATTATATAAAAAATAAAACAAGAAAAAAAACAGCATACAAAAATTAGCCATCAAATTAACCGAAGTAGTTACAATTGTTGGAATGTAGGTTGTTAGTTGTTTGGCAACAGTACTCACAGTTTCTTTAGTAAATATCGATTTACCCAGATAAGGTTCTGTTTTTTTAGAAACAATTTCCAACCGATTGATTATTTCATTCTGATTGTGAAGAAGCGTATTGGTTTTAGGTACAGCCCATTGTAATGAAAAAAACAAGGGGACAGCTATGAGAAGTATCAAAAGGATTACAAACAAAATAGCAGTAAAACCTTTGTACCATTTTTGTTGTATCGTTAATTGCTTAAAAAGTTTTTTAGTAAGGATGTATAACGTTATACTTCCTAAAAGTGCAGGTAAAAAATTATATAACGTAGCTATAAGTAGTATGCCCAGCGAAAAAACAATGCCGAGCATCAATAATTGACGCAAATGAAGGTTGAAAGAGGTTGGCATTTTATTGTTTTAATAGTTTAAAAAAGCAATTGTTTTACTAACTATTGATGCCAATCTGTGAGGAAATAGTATACTTACTTACTAATCTGCATCTTTTTCTGAGCTTTCGGCAGGTTGTGGAGTATTTGTAATTTCGGTATGTCTGATTTGTCCACCTAAATAGCCTGCTCTTGCAACCAATCCAAAGCTAATTAAAGCAATTAACAAAATTACAAACGCTGTCGTTCTAGTTAATGGAGATTTCTTAATAGTAAAAACTAAACCTAAAACAGCAGCAACTCCTAAAACAAGTAATGAAAGTAATGCAAATAGTGCAAATTCTTGGTGTGTTTTAATAGTAGCTTCAACAACACCTTGTATATCTTCAATTGTTTCTTCTGCTGCTTCTCCAGTACTATAGGCTATTCCTGCACCAATTGCACTAATTATAAAAAGAAAGTAGGCAGCTATTTTCGTGTTGTTACTTTTAGACAAAAGCCCGTATGCAAGCACAAATCCACCTAAAAGTGATCCAAAAATTGGAAGATGGGTAATGAGTAAGTGAACGTGTGTTTGGTTCATTTTATTTTTTGATTTTCAGATCATTAGAAATGTATGTTACTACATATAAATTTCAAAACGTACTACTGTGCGCACATACCCCCGTCAATTACTTGAGTAGTTCCAGTTATGTATTGACTGTTATCGCTAGCAAGAAATACAACTAGTTGTGCAATTTCATCAGGCTCCGTATACCTTTTTAAGGGAATTGATGCTTCAAATTGTTTTTTTACTTCTTCTCCATGTCCTGCTGCCGCTCCTTCTTCAATCGACCGCATCATCCTGTTATTAACTGGTGAAGGGTGAATAGAATTAACTCGAATTTTTAGTGCGGCTGCTTCAATAGCTGTTGCTCTCATAATACCAACAACAGCGTGTTTACTTGTTACGTAAGCTCCTAAACCAGCAAAACCAAGTAGTCCAGCTACAGATGAGGTCATAATAATGCTTCCACCTTCATTCATTTGTGGTAATACATATTTATTTCCTAACCATATTCCTTTAACATTTACCGCTATTACTTTGTCAAAAACATCTTCTGGGTAATCAACGATTGGTTGTACCACGCCCTCAATACCTGCATTGTTGAAAAACACATCAATTTTACCAAACAATTTTACCGCTTCATTTACATAGCCCTGTACTTCAATTGCTTTTGATACATCAGCAACACAATAGGCTACGTTTTTGCTACCTAAATCACTTACCACGGCTTTCAGTTGGGTTTCACTTATGTCAACTAATACGACTTTTGCTCCTTCTTCTAAAAATAATTTAGCAGTTGTTTTGCCAATGCTGCCTGCGCCACCTGTTATTATTGCTACTTTGTTCTCTAATTGTTTCATTGTTTGAATTTTTAGTTTATTGAAATACAATAAATTTTTCTTTATCGGTTAATGAAAAATCACAATGTCTTGGCGGGGTAGTGGCATAGGTATTACCACAAGCAGGGCAAACAAAATATTTAGTCGGCAAACTGTTCAAGGTATTACTGTTAATATCTCCTAAGGCTTGTACAAAAAAGAAGTTGTGTTTTAGTTCCGTTTTCATTGCATAAGTAAGGCTTAAAGAAGCAATCTGATTGTTTGCTGTTTCTGCGGTTTTTAAAAAGTCAGGGTACATTGTTTTGGCTTCGTACGCTTCTCCGCTTATGTCGTCAGCTAAGTTTTCTTTTGTGGTTTTAACTTTGTATTCAGGAGTTATTATAGGTACAGTTGCTCCGGCATCTTCAATTACTGCTTTATGGTTTGTTGCGTGAATGTTTTCGGCTGCTGAAACTGCATTATATAATAGTGCAATGTTATGAAAGCCTTCTTCTTCCGCTTTCTTTGAAAACGCTGCATACTTTGCGGTTGCTGTTTTCTCTCCTTTATATGCCGCTTGCATATTTTCAATTGTTTTAGATTCTGCGTCCATGTGTTCTTTGGTTGTTGTTTTTAGCTCTTTCTTTTTATCATCGCAAGAAGTCATTACTAAAAAACCAATTGTTACTAAAAATACAGAATAGTTTAAGAATAACTTTTTCATTTTAATTGCTTTGGATTAATTACAATACAAAGTTAGCCTCAATACCCACCGTAGCTGTTGTACTATTACTTCTAAAAGTTACATGATTCACACGTTTACAAGCAGTTGTTTAATGGATGAGAATTCTTCTGGGCTTCCGCAATAACATCAGTTCCTCACAAAAACTCCAATTTCTACATAAACCGACCGTTAACCTCAATAGGCTACGTTATAACAATAAGGATTTACTAAATTAAAAAGTAAGTTTTTTGTTGTTAGAGCAGGCGTATCAAGTAAAAAGTTAAATGGTTCTTTTTTTATTTGTTTAAATAATACAGTATAAAGTCATAAAAATTGGCTTTTTCTTCAAAGTAACTGTTGTAGTTGGCAATTTTTCCGTTATGTCCAGCATCGTCTAAAGTTTGTAGAAAAATTGGATTTTTTTGCGCTTGTCTATTTTGTAATCGTGCGGCAAATTTATAAGAATGAAACGGAGGAACTCTATCGTCATTTTTTGAAGTAATAATTAATGTAGTAGGGTAGTTTACATTTTCTTTAATGGAATTCAATGGCGAAAACAGTAACAAATTTTCAAATTCTGGCTGTACATTAGTGTTTCCATATTCTTCACTCCAATACTTACCTACGGTATATTTTTCAAAATTAATCATGTCGAAAACACCCACTTTTGGAACAGCAACTTTAAATAATTCCGGTCTTTGTGTCATTGCAACACCAACTACCAAACCACCGTTAGAAGCTCCTGTTATGGCCAGTCTATTAGAACAGGTATATTTTTCTTTGATTAGATATTCGGCAGCATCAATAAAATCATTAAATGAATTCCTCTTTGTTAAACCCATTCCTCCTTTGTGCCAATTTAATCCTTTTTCGCCTCCGCCGCGTATTGCCGCAAAAGCATACACACCTCCTTTTTCTAGAAAATACAGCAAGGAAGGATTATAATTTTGTTCAGAAACAACACCAAATCCGCCATAAGCTTCCAGTAAGGTTGGGTTGTTTCCATCTAAAACAGTGCCTTTTTTATAAATTATTGTTATAGGAACTTCTTTACCATCGCGACTTTTAAAAGAAGTATTTTTAGTAATAAAATGGTCTAATGGAAACAAAGAAACTTGAGGGGCTAAATACTCGTTATAAAAATGGTTTATAGCACCAGTTTCAATATTTAATTTAAAATTTTGTGGCGAAATGGTTGTAGAAAACACACTTATATACAAGCATTTTGTTGTAGGGTCAAAGAATTTAAAATCAAAATTAGTATTTTCTGGAACATCTATTTTTCTAATAAAATCCCCGTTTTCTTTATAAGCATTGACAAAATTTTTGCCTAATGTTTTGTATTTACAAAAGATATAACCGTCTGAAAAAAAAGAGCCAACTAATAAGTTATTATAAATTTGAGAAATCAACACTTTTTCATCGGCTCTATTGGAAATGGGAAAAGTTCTAATTTCGCCCCAATCATACTCTTTGCTCGAAAAGTAAATGTTATTATTACTGTAATGTAATAATGAAAATTCCGATTCATCCGAAGCTATAAATTTTTCAAGTTTAAATTCTTCCTCTTTCAACGAAGCGTAATAATAATTTTTAGCATCGGTTCGTCGCTCTTGTTCAATTATAAAAAGGCGGTCTTTTTTAGTAAAATAGGTAAAACCATTTCTCGATTTAGTAGCGTCAAAAATCAATTGATCTGCTTCTTGATTGGTTCCTAATTTGTGGTAATATAACTGGTAGGTGGAGTCTTTGGCAAACGTATTTTGATTGGTATTTCGTTTGTAAAAAATGCCGGAATCAGAATTCCATTCCATTTTAGAAAACTTTACATTGGAAATTACATCGTCTAAATTTTTACTATTTTCAATACCGACAAATCGGATTTCATTTCTGTCACTTCCGTCTAAACTAACTTTACAGGCTAAATATTTTGAGTTTTTAGACGGATTGTAATCCATCAAAACGGTGTTGGTGTTTTTATATATTTTAAAAGGATTAAAGAGTTCAATAGAGTTATCATTTACATCTTTTCTGTAAAACAAAACACTTGGTTTGTCTTTGTCTTTGATGTATAAAGAATAATAGTAAGCTTCTTTTTTTGTTGGAAGGCCGCTAGAGGAATAATGGTGGTATTCTTTTATTTTTGAAAGTGCATCGTACTTTTTTTTAATTTCAACAAAGTGCAAGTTAATAACTTCATTTTGAGCAGTTGTCCAATTTTTAGTTTCTTCTGACTTCATGTCTTCTAGCCAAGTATAATCGTCCTGAAAGGAAAAGCCAAATTTTGTAATGGTCTTAGGTACTGATTTTGCCTTTGGAAAAGTTTGACAAAAAAGGAACGATTGCGCTACAAACAGGAAAATACAAACAAAGCTATTTTTCATAACAGTTAAAAAGTTTTAGTAAACCCAAATATACTACTTTTTAGCCAGGATGAATTACAGTGTTACACATTCTAGTTTTTAATTTTTCGCAACAACAAGGGGGCTAGTATCTGCGTTGGAAACGCTATTGTTTTTAAATTTCAAAAGGGACTGGTTAGGAATTAAAACAAAGCGGTTTACTTATTTTTACTTGTATAGACTCCTTTAAAACAAAACAACCCCATTATTTTACAATGGGGTTGTTGTTTTAAAAAATGCAACTGAACAAAAAGTTTTACTTATCTAAAACCACTTTGTAGTTAGTCGTTCCTTTGTTGTTGGTTACCGAAACTATGTACAAACCGTTGTTGTAGCTTGACAAATCCAGTGTTTTAGTGTCTCCGTTGGATAGCGAAACGGTTTCATTGGAAAGGGTTGCGCCCAAAATAGAATATACTTTAACCGCTGTAACACTGTCCTTAACCGCTAAGTTAAAAACACCCGTGTTGGACGGATTAGGAAACACCATTGCGGTTGCGTCAGCAAAGCTCTCTGTTGACAATGTAGGTTGCCAAATTAAAGAAATATCCTTAAAATTAGCATCGTTAGGAATACCCGTAGTTTGATCATCTACATTGGGACCTTTTGTAAAAGAGAACACTCTAACCGTATAACTTGCAGAAGTAGGACCCCAAGTTTCCTCTATTCTAATAGTATATGTAATACTATCGTGTGCAATATTACCATATTTATCCAAGCCGTCCCATATAATTGTTCTGGGCGCATAACTGGTTTGTACCCCTCCCAATATAGCCCCAGTTGTTTCACAAAACGGACTTGTTGCATCTGCTACTAATGGCGAACCAGTAAAACCACAACTAGCACAAATAGCCCAATTAGGTAATTTAGTATAATAGGCGGTCTCACAGTATTTATTAGTTGTTTTAATTAAAGCTGAACCGTACATAATATAAATTGCCAACACATATCTTTTGTCCGCATTGAAATTCCCAGTTACATGCTCAACTGGAGTATAAGTAAAAGTCAGTGTACCGGCTGTTTGTGCAAAAGCTTTTACTGCCGAGTTCAAAAGAATACTACTTATTGTAACTAATAAAACTATTTTTTTCATTTTGTTGTTGATTTACAAAATACATTCAAATATAATCAAAATCACCAAGTAACTTTTTTTATAGCTAAAAAAACGCCACGACCGTTCAAAACACCACTAATTCAGCCCAATAGAAGTTCAAGACAATCCCGTTTCGCAAAGTCTCCAACTTCGAGATAGCTTTAAAAGTGTTGCGAACATTTCTTTACCCTAGTTATAAATCAAAAAAAGCCCAGCGTATTCGGATTTTAAATAGAACGAAAGGGCACTTTTTTGGAAATGCTTTTTTAGAAATAAAATGCTAACTAAGCACACAAAAAGTCCTCGACTTTGTAACAAAAAATCATAGAGTTTATATTAAATAGTCGACGAGTTTTTGGATGCTAGTACTTTAAACTACTTTTAAGGCAAAAGGGAATGTTCCTTCTCGAAGGGTTGCAGCTGTTTTTCCGAAAGCTTTTTTTACTACCAAAGTATAGTTTCCCGCAGGCATCCCCTCGGGAATACTGAACACAAGTTTGCGCGGATGCCGTGTAGCAAAATAAGTAGCTTGAAAAGTTTGGTTGTTGGCATTTACAAAAAACACTCCTTCGGATGGATTACTATCGTTAAACTTTAAATGATTACCCACAATTTGACCAATACCATTTGGCGAGATACTTTCATTTATGGTTTGCGACATGATATCGACAAAAGCACTCAAAATAGGGATGGTAAGCGGCCTATTTATTTTTTCGACTGTCGTGTTTTTTATGTTTTTTTTCAACAAAATCCCAGACGAAGTAGTGGTTTTGAGTCTGTGTTTGGAGGGATCAAAATGGTCTAATGCACTAGTAAATGCTCCAGAAATACCCGGTTTAATATTCACAATTGGTAAATTTACATGATTGCCCTCTTGAACTTCCTGAGCAACGACTTCAAAAAAGAGATGAAGTGAAGCCAAAATATCGGACTCAGAGAGTGTTGTTCCTCTTTTAAGCATTTGATTGATGATACTTTGCAAATTATGAACCGCATGAGGAATGATTACCGCTTTATGGCTTTCGGCAGTATTTGCAATAGCATTTTGATGTAAATAGTATTTGATTGACATAATTAAAACGGACTAAAAAGTAAGAGTTGTACAAAATAAAGAAAATTTATATCATTTTCCTCCAAAACTTATTTTGAGGTTTTTTAATTTCTAATTTTTGAAAAAAACTAGGGCGGAATGCCATAGTATAAAGTGTAGTACTCGGTTTGCGATTTAATTATTTAACGGAAACAGTTACGTTATCAAATTTTGTTGTTTCTGTTTGGATAACAATTTTTGAAATGTCGTTTAAAGGAACGTTTCTTTTTCCGCCCATTATTCTTGATTTTAAACCAAACAAAGTATCGTTTTTAATATAAACAGTATCAAAATACAAGTTTACCGTTTTTCCTGTTGAGGTTTTTGTGATGATACAATTCATGTTTTTAGCCGTGTACAAATACACTTCTTTACCATTTTTAGCAGTACATTTTATTTTTTGTAGCTGGTTTGAATAATATTCAGTTCCTAAAGAAAGTGCATTACTAGTTTTTGCTACTTTTTGATTGTCCTTTAATTGTTCAACCAAACTTTCTTTTGAAAGGGTAAAAGTGGCACAACTTGCTACTAGCAAAGAAATTAGAATTGTAAAAAGTTTGTTTTTCATTTTTTCAGTTTATGGAATGGAGTGGTTTCTTGCGTTTTTATATCCTATTAATTCCTTCAAATATATAAAATATTCCAACCAACGGAAAAACCAATAGCTATTAAATATTGAAGTAGCTACAAGTAGGCGCTTAGTTAGCGGTTTAGCACCACAAATTTTGAAAGCTGCAATTATCAATCGTCATTTTAGATATTATCTTACCTTTGCAGTACTGATTTTTAACCAGTCAAATGAAAAAAAAGGCAAAATGTATAGTACTTTTTCTAGGACTAATTTGTAACAGTCAAGCGCAAACACACATGATTATACCTCCTTATTTACAAAAAGGCGACACTGTAGCTCTTGTAGCTACCGCCCGCAAAAACCTAGAAGACAACCTGCAACCTGCTGTACAATTGTTAGCATCGTGGGGACTTCACGTGATCATAGGTCAATCGATAGGGTTGAACTTTAACCAACTTGCCGGCACCGACCAAGAGCGTGCTGCTGATTTTCAAAACCAAATGGACAACCCCAACATCAAAGCAATTTGGTGTGTAAGAGGTGGCTATGGCACTGTTAGAATGTTGGATTTACTCGATTTCACGAAATTTAAACACAACCCAAAATGGATTGTTGGTTTTAGTGATGTAACGGTTTTACACAGCCATTTAAACCGGTTGGGTATAGCGTCTATTCACGGCACTATGCCAATTAGTTTGCCACGAGCAACAGACGAAGCCAAGGAAACGTTGTGTCGTTCCTTGTTTGGCGAACCGTTGTCCTACACTCTAACCTGCGACGCTTTGAATCATTTAGGAACAGCAAAAGGCACACTTGTTGGCGGCAATTTATCCATTCTTTACAGTTTATTAGGTTCGGAATCGGCAGTGGACTGTAAGGATAAAATTCTTTTTATTGAAGATTTGGACGAATATTTGTACCACGTGGACCGAATGATGTTGAATTTAAAACGAAACGGTTGTTTGTCAGGTTTAAAAGGGATCATTGTAGGCAGCATGACCAAAATGAACGACAACGAAATTCCTTGGGGAAAAAATGCTTTAGAAATAATTGAAGACGCCATAAAGGACTTGAAAATTCCGGTTCTTTACAATTTTCCCGCAGGTCATATTCAGGACAATCGTGCGTTAATTTTAGGTAAAGAAGTAACCCTTGAGGTCAATGAATTAGAGAGTAAAGTAATTTTTAACAATTAATAGAGCCACATGGCAGCGCATAATGATTTAGGAAAACAAGGCGAAGAACATGCCGTTGCTTTTTTACAATCCAACGGCTACGATATTTTGGAAACGAACTGGGTTTTTCAGAAAGCCGAAGTAGATATTATTGCTTTTAAAAACAATATATTGGCAGTTGTTGAGGTTAAAACCAGGTCGAGTTTGGAATTTGGTTTGCCCCAAGATTTTGTAAAACCAAAAAAAATTCAGTTGTTAACAAAAGCCATAAACGAGTATGTAATTCAAAATGACATGGATGTTTCGGTTCGGTTTGACATTATTGCAATTCATAAAACGGCTAATAACTTTGAATTGGAACATTTAGAAAATGCTTTTTATTATTTTTAAAGTTATTTCCCCAAACCAAGTTTCGTACTGCTAAATAGCAATAGATGTTTATATTTGTATCAAAATCGAAACCGCAGGTCATGAAAACCGTATCGTCCGTAGTTGAAAATTACATAAAATCACAACCTTTTTTATTGAATGCGTTATCGCAAGGAATTGTCAATTTAACATCTTTGTCCCGAAAAATGATGGAAGATTTGAAATCCGAATTCGGGAAAGAGGTAAAACAAGGTGCTGTTGTAATGTCCTTAAAAAGATTGACGGATGATTTGGATTATAGAGCCAATCACCACATATTGAAAGTAATTAAAAACATTGGCGAAATTACGGTTCGGTCGTCCTTAACAGATTATACGTTTGAAGTTTCCAGCACCATATTGAACAAACAGGCCGGTTTAATTTCAGAAATAAACACGTTTAGCAACATTTTTTACACTTCATCAAGAGGAGTAAACGAAACCAATATTGTAATTAGCGACAGCGTAACCCACTTAGTAGAAAAACATTTTGCTGCCGAAAAAATGATTCAAAAACTAAGCAATCTAGCGTCCATAACTGTAAAGCTTCCGGAAGAAAACATTGTAATTCCAGGAATTTATTATTACATTTTTCAATGTTTAGCTTGGGAGGGAATTATTATAAATGAAGTGATTTCAACCTCAAACGAGTTTACTATTTTAGTGAATGATTCGCAAGTTGATGCTGCATTTAAAGTGATTAAAAATTTAAAAAACGCTACGTATGTTTAAAAATAAAAAAACATCGGTTACATTTGTATTGTTTTAATACCCAAATACTATGAAAAAAATTGTAATTCTATTGGTTGTTTTGAATAGTTTCGGCGTTTTTGCTCAAAACAAAATTGCCCAAGACGTAGCAACATTATTAGCAAAGAAAACGGTTTTTCATGAGTTTGCTCCTTTTACAGAAAAAGTAGTTACGCCCCAAAAAAAGGTAACCGAACTGATAGATAAAGCAACTTATGTTTCGCTTCAGGAAGAAGTTTTGAATCAAATTTTAGAAGCCCATCACGAA
The DNA here is from genome assembly GCA_947453885.1 of Flavobacteriaceae bacterium. GTDB lineage: Bacteria > Bacteroidota > Bacteroidia > Flavobacteriales > Flavobacteriaceae > Flavobacterium. The sequence continues at coordinate 14,568 of CANGIF010000031.1, read as the reverse complement.
ACTATTTTAATAGATATCCCATACCAAGGTACTACAATTCAAGTACAACTTTTTCAAGTTCATCCCTTAGCCGAAGGCTTTCATGTAGACACAGATCAACACAAAAATGTGGAGTACCAAAAAGGACTTTTTTACAGAGGTATTGTAAAAGGAAACAGCAATTCAGTAGTTTCTTTTAATTTTTTCAAATCGGAATGTAACGGTATTATTTCAAGCAATCAATTGAGTAATTTAGTTGTTGGAAAAATGAAAGCAGCAACCGACAATTCAGAGTACATTATTTACAAAGATGCCGATTTAAAAATAAAAAACACTTTTGACTGTACCACAAAGAACAAGTCTTTAGAGCGACAAAAAAAAAATTCAAAAAATCTAAGAAACATTGAAAGCACGCGTTGTGCAACAATTTATTTTGAAATAGATTTTAATTTGTTCCAATCAAATAACAATGATGTTGTGGAAACTACAAATTGGATGACAGCTCTTTTTAACAACGTTCAAACGCTATACGCAAACGACGGTATTTCAGTAGCGATAAAATCGATTTATGTTTGGACAACTCAAGATCCTTATGAAGGAATAGGTACAACCTCTGCTGATTATTTGTATAAATTTCATGATTTTAGACCAGTTTTTGATGGCGATTTAGGACAATTAGTTGGTATTGACCCAGGAGGATTAGGAGGTGTTGCTGTTACTATAGATGGACTTTGTTCCAACAACAATTTTAGTTATAGCGATGTTAGTGTATCGTATAGTAATGTGCCAACCTACTCTTGGGACGTTGAAGTAATTACACATGAATTAGGACATCTTTTAGGATCACCCCACACACACGGTTGCTACTGGAATGGCGACAACACAGCCATTGACGGATGTGGACAACAAGCGGGCTATCACGAAGGCTCTTGTGCTGATGGAACAATTCCAGACGTTAGTGTAAAAGGAACAATAATGAGCTATTGTCATTTAATTTCAGGAGTTGGTATTAGTTTTAATAACGGTTTTGGTCCTCAGCCAGCTGCGGCTATTTTAAACGCTGTAAATAGTGGCACCTGCTTAAGTACAGATTGTATAAACACTTGCATAAATAACATTACAGCTGTAAATGCCTCAGCGATTACAGATTTTTCAGCAACTATAAGTTGGACGGAAATAGGAGGCGTAGCATCTTCAGAAATTTCTGTATTTCCATTGTCTGCTGGTTCAGGATCTTGGAATACACCAAGTTCGCCTTCTTTTAACGTTTCTGGTTTAACTCCTAATACCTATTATAAAGCATTAGTTAGGAACAATTGTTCAGCAGGATTGATAGGTTCAGAACAAAGTCTGGTTTTTGCGACGACTGGCGATTTTTGTAGCGGAATTCCATTAACAGACACAGGGGGGCCAAACGGTAATTACCAAGATTTTGAAACAATTATTAGAACCATACTTCCAGTTGACCCAAATGCAAAAGCTAAAATTACATTTACAAGTTTTGACCTTGAGTTGAATTACGATTACCTATTTGTTTATGACGGACATGATACTAGTTTTCCGGAGGTTAGTAATGGAGGATTTACTGGAACTACAATTCCAGCTCCAATAGAATCGACCGCCACTGATGGGGCTTTAACTATAAAATTTACTTCAGATGGTGGAGTTGTTGCAGCGGGTTATGAAGCAACCGTTAGTTGTTTGAATTTAGCATCTACAAATTTTTTAAACACGATTGATTTTTCATATTATCCAAATCCTAGTCATAATGCTGTAGTGCTTAACTCAAATTCAAAAATGACGGAACTTCAAGTATTTAATGTTGAAGGTAGGTTGTTATGGAACCAAAAAACGGATACATTATCTCAAAATGTAGATATTTCAAATTTTGAAATAGGAACTTACTTTTTTAAAGTGAAATTTGGAGAAAAAGAAATGAACTTTAAAGTGTTGAAATTGTAAACGTTAAAATTCTTGAATCAGTAACCAAGCGTCGGCATTTTCAGTTTTCTGAATAGTTGTTAGCGCTTTTTTTGCTTCTTGATATGTAGCAAAACTACCATATAAAACAGGAATCAAACCATGCTTATTAGGTTCTATCTTTCTTGCTTCAAAACCTTTTTCAACAAGTTCTTTAACAGCATTTTCAGCATTACTAACTTCTTTAAAAGCTCCGGCTACAATGTGGTAATACTTTTTTTCATTAGGAACAACTATAGTAACATCAGGAATTGGATTTGAAATTTCAAAAGTTGCTTGTTGTATTTTACGTTCAATTTTACGTTGAACCGCTTGCTCAACCACCAACGTATCTGCCTTAATTTTATCTTGATACAAAGTATATCCAATTGGAAGTATAGTTCCTGTAGTTAGAATAAAAACAGCTGCATATTTTAATAAAGCATTGGATTTTTTACTTGAAAATTCAATCACCTTTGCGGTCTCTTCAGGTTCTGGAGAAAAAACAGTGCGTTTTACGACTGGAGAAACAAAAGAAGTAAGCCCAAAAGATTGGGTATTATAATTAACTTTTTGCGAAGGCGTAAATACTAAATTGTGCTCTTGGTTAATAACTAAATCACCAATTGTTTTTAACGTCAATGTTTCGTTGTTTTGCAACTTATTTTTCCAAGAAAACACTTCAATTTCAATCAATTGAACTGCCGAATCGTAACTAATTTTAGAGGATTGTGCAATATGTGTAGCTAATAAACCATCGTTGGTTTTTATATAAGAATTAAAAGATACAATTTTAGAAGGAGGATAAAATGAATTTGTACTTTCTTCCCACTGTGCAGAAATAGTTTCGGTTAAAAAAGCACCAAAGCCAGGAACCGTTACACACTGGTAACGAAATAAAAGTTGAGAAAGTGATAATTCTAAATTCATGCTACAAAGTTAACCATTGAAAATAGTTATTAAAATTTTATCCACAATTTTTATTAACAATTTCCATAAAAATAATTACTTTTCGGAACTAATTTAAAAGCATGACAGAACAAGAATTATTCAATATTTTAGCGTTGTTGAAAGTAGATGGTGTTGGCGATGTACTAGCCAAAAAACTTATAAATCATTGTGGATCTGCTGAAAATGTATTCAAATCAAAGTCAAAACAACTTGAAAACATTGAGGGAATTGGCACTATTTTACTACAAAAACTGAACAATAAAACTGTCTTTGAGAAAGCAGAGATAGAGTTAAAATACATTAAAAATAATTCCATTCAGGTTCTGTATTTTAAAGACAAGGAGTATCCAGAAAAATTAAAACATTGTTTTGATGGGCCAGTTTTGCTTTTTGGCTCTGGTAATTTTTCGTTTAACACAAAAAAAATAATTAGCATTGTTGGAACAAGACAAATTACCGCTTATGGTTCGGATTTTTGTAAAAATATAATAGCAGATTTAGCACCATTAGACCCAATAATTGTGAGTGGATTTGCTTATGGAGTAGATATTGTAGCCCATCAAGCAGCAATGGAGCACCAACTTCAAACGATTGGAGTATTGGCTCATGGGTTGAACCAAATTTATCCAAAAACACACACCAAATACGTAGCAAAAATGGAACAAAATGGAGGTTTTTTAACTGAGTTTTGGAGTTCATCTGAAATTGCTGCTGAAAATTTTGTGCGCAGAAATAGAATTGTAGCAGGAATGTCCGAAGCTACAATAGTAATTGAATCGGCAGAAAAAGGGGGGTCTTTAATAACAGCTTCGTTAGCTAATGATTACAATAGAGATGTTTTTGCCGTTCCAGGAAGAACAACTGATAAATACAGTCAAGGTTGTAACACGCTTATTAAAACACAAAAAGCAAATCTATTAACATCTGCGGCCGATTTGATTTACATGCTTAATTGGGATATTGAAAGAGCGCCAAAAACCATTCAAAAACAACTTTTTGTAAATTTAGAACCTGACGAACAATTACTGTACGATTACCTCCAGAAAAACGGAAAACAACTATTAGATTTTATCGCATTAGACTGTGGACTACCAATTTTTAAAGTTTCGGGTGTTTTATTAAACATGGAATTAAAAGGATTTATTAGACCATTACCTGGAAAATTATTTGAAGCGATTTAACTTACCTTTTCAAACAAAAATGTCCTTTTGTAGTTCTATTTTCGTTTAATTTTAGCACATACCAATAATCATCACTTGGAGCCGGCACCCCATTATACGTGCCATCCCATCCATTTCCTTGAACAGAAAGTGTTTTTATTAATTTCCCATATCGGTCAAAAATTGAAATTTGAGAATTTTGATATAGTGTTGTATCAATTCCTTCAAGTTTCCAAGTATCGTTGTAGCCATCTTGGTTTGGGGTGAAAAATTTGGGCAATCCTAAAACATTTACTTTAATTGGACCAATAGTGGCACAATCCTTTTTTTCATGAATATAGAGATAGTAAATTCCAGGGTAAACATTAGAGAAAACAGGGTTATTTTGAAAAAAAGTAGGACTTTCTAAACTGTATTCAAAATCCGAATGTGTTGTTGAAGATGTCAATTCCACACTCACTGTATTGGCATCACTTAAATCTTCAACTACGATTTTAAAATCATGTATTGTAGGAGTTTCATAAACATTTAGCGTAAAACTTGAAGTTTCAAAACAACCTGTAATTGAATTTGTTATTCGTATAAAAATAGTTTGATGGTTGGAAGTATTTTGGTAGGAGGAAGTATTTTGTATTTGATTTTCATTCGTTACAGCATCGTTAAGTGTTGTAAAAAAAGTTGCATTTACATTTGCTTGATTTCCAATTGCGGTATTTGTAACTGAAGTTAAATCGAAAGTTGCGGTACCATTTGAATTAGTAGAACGATCGCATTGAAAAAGATCTAAAAAAGTAGTATTAAAATATGGAGGCTGGAATAATTTTGCACTTCCTGTCCATTTAATAGAAAAATTACCATCACCAGCAGGTCTGTCAATTACTAAAAAATAAGTTTCATTTGCCAACACATCGAGCCAATGTATAAAATTATTACCATTACTTCCTGGACCTTCTGACAAATCTGTTTCGGATTGATTCATCCCTGTGCTGTTAGAGGTAGAGTTTGCAGCTAATGGGTTAGTAGTTGAACATCTAATAGAAGTTCCTAAATTGGTACAACTTGCATTTGGTCCGAAAATAAAAAAATCAAAATCAACAACTAAAGCGTGATTTTCAGGAGTAAGAATAAATCCCAAAGTACCACCTGTTTGAATGGTTACTTTTAACCAAATACTATTGTTTTCTTGACTACTACAACTGTTTATTTGCGACAACTCTTGAACACCAGCTCCGTTAGCTGATAAACCAGTATAATTACCATCACCACAAATAATTAAGGTATTAATACAATCATTTTGAGAAAAAATAAGCTGATAACCTAATAAAAAAAATAAACGTAATAAAATTTTTATATTCATGCTATTTTTAGAAGGTAATTAAAAAAACCCTAGAATTAACTAGGGCTGTTTATAATTTCTTTTTTCTCACTTTCAATTAAATAAGCCATATTGGCAATTAAATTTTCGTGCTTTTTGACAAACGGATTCGTTTCATCCCAAACATAACCAGCTAAAACAGCACATATTTTCCGTTTAACATCAGGGTTTTCAGGTTGATGAAAAAATAAAGTTTGTAAATTTCCAGTGTACCATTCTTTTACATAAGTTGTAAATACACCAATCCCTTTTTTCATATAACCCGTAAATTCTTGTTCCCAGTTGACAATTTCGCCTTTAGATTCTTTTAAATACAGTTTAGCAGCAAGCATTCCAGACTCTGTTGCAAAAGCAACTCCTGAGGAAAAAACAGGATCTAAAAATTCAGAACTATTTCCGGTTAAAGCAAATCCATCGCCATACATTTTTTTAACCGATCGAGAATAATTTTCAAGTTTAACAGGTTCAAAAAGAAAATCTACGTTCCCAAATCTTTTTATATAGTAATCGGAAAGTTTTATTGCATTATTTAAAGCTTCTCGGTTATCTTTATTTGTTGAAAGCGCATTTACAAAATCAGTTGGTCCAACAACGCCCACACTTGTATTTCCATTTGAAAAAGGAATTACCCAAAGCCAAACTTGTGTTTCTAAAATGTCAAACGAAATTAAAGTACCTTCCTCACCTTCGGGTCTGTTTACATCTTTTACATGTGCGAAAATAGAAGAATGAGGGTCAAGTTTTGAAGGGGTATCTAAATCTAAAAGCCTTGGTAAAACCCTTCCATAGCCACTTGAATCAATAATGAATTTAGCATGAATCTCTTTTAAATTCCCTTCTTTGTCCTTTACTATTGTTCTTGAGTTTTTTCCTTCAAAATTAACTTCAACAACTTCTGATTCAAACTCTAAATCTATTCCTTTTCGGATAACTTCTTGAGCCATAGTATTGTCAAAATCGGCTCTTGGAACTTGCCAAGTCCAATCCCAGCCTTCAGAATATTTATTGCTAAAATCAAAAACACAAATTTCATTTCCTCTGATGAAACGAGCGCCTAATTTTTTTTCAAAATTCATGGAATCCAAAGATTCAAAAAGACCTGCTTCAGAAAAATGATCCATTACCCGTGGAATTAAACTTTCGCCAACAACAAGTCTTGGAAATGTTGTTTTCTCTACCATCTTTACCTTAACATTGTTATTAAAAAGATAAGAAGCCGAAACACATCCCGATGGACCAGCTCCTATTACTAAGACATCTACAAATTCCTTTAACATTATTTTATATATATTAGTATATTATATTACATTTGCCACCTCAAAATAACTAATATTTTTTTGATAAAAAAAACTAATTCTAATAAAATCTATAAAAGATAGATGAATACTATAAATGAACATCTTAGTTTGCAGGAATTCATAGGGATTATTTTTGAAAACAATAAAGTTTCCATCAATGATAAAGTTGAAGCAAGAGTTACAGAAAGCTTTAATTTCCTAAAAGAATTTTCTGAAAACAAAGTTATATACGGCGTAAATACTGGTTTTGGACCAATGGCTCAATATAGAATTGAAGACAAAGACAGAAACCAACTACAATACAATTTAATTAGAAGTCACGCATCAGGAACGGGAAAGCCTTTAGAACCAGTTTTTGTAAAAGCGGCTATTTTAGCAAGATTAAATTCTTTATCTTTAGGAAATTCAGGTGTGCATCCTTCAGTAATTCATTTAATGGCGGAGCTTATCAACAAGGACATTACCCCTTTAATTTTTGAACACGGTGGGGTAGGAGCAAGTGGTGATTTAGTTCAACTTGCACATCTTGCTTTAGTATTAATTGGAGAAGGAGAGGTTTTTTATAAAGGACAAAGACGCACAACTAAAGAAGTGTTTGAAATCGAAAACCTACAACCAATTAAAGTTGCAATTAGAGAAGGATTGGCATTAATGAACGGAACTTCTGTAATGACAGGAATTGGAGTTGTAAATGTGCATAATGCTTCCAAACTTTTAGACTGGTCGCTAAAATGTTCTTGTGCTATTAATGAACTAGTTCAAGCGTATGACGATCATTTTTCGTCCGAATTAAATCAAACAAAACGCCACAAAGGGCAACAAGAAATTGCTTTGAGAATGCGTAATCATTTAGAAAACAGCTCACTAATTAGAAAAAGAGAAGATCACTTGTATTCAGGCGACAATAACGAATCCATTTTTAAAGAAAAAGTTCAAGAATATTATTCTTTAAGATGTGTTCCACAAATTTTAGGACCAATTTTGGAAACCATTGAAAACACAGCTTCTATTTTGGAAGATGAATTCAATTCAGCAAATGACAATCCTATTATTGACGTAAAAAACCAACACGTTTACCACGGCGGTAACTTTCATGGAGATTATATTTCTTTAGAAATGGATAAACTAAAAATTGTAATTACAAAATTAACCATGTTGGCTGAACGTCAATTGAATTATCTTTTGAATTCTAAAATAAATGAAATACTACCTCCGTTTGTAAATTTAGGAACACTAGGTTTCAATTTCGGTATGCAAGGAGTTCAGTTTACAGCAACTTCCACAACTGCCGAAAACCAAATGTTGTCTAATCCAATGTACATTCACAGTATTCCAAATAACAACGACAATCAAGACATTGTGAGTATGGGAACAAATGCTGCCGTAATTACTTCAAAAGTAATTGAAAACGCATTTGAAGTTTTAAGTATTGAATTAATAACCATTGTTCAAGCAATAGATTATTTAAATCAAAAAGATAAAATTTCAAGTACTACAAGAAAAATATACAATGATGTTCGAGCAATCATTCCCGTTTTTGATCAAGACCAAGTGATGTATCCTTTTGTTCAAAAAGTGAAAGATTATTTAATAAATAAGTAATACTTTAGCAATACAAAAATAGAAAAAAAATGAAAAAGATACTTTTATTAGCGGTAATATTTACCCAATTAATAAATTCGCAAGAATTAGCATTAGTTAGAAAAGAAGGTCAATTTGGATATATTTCCACTTCAGGTGATTTTGCAATTCAACCCAAATACAAAGGAGCTAAAAACTTTTCAAACGGACTAGCAGCTGTTGAAGAAAATGGTAAATGGGGCTTTATCAACTCAAAAGGCGAAATGGTTATTCCAGCAAATTATGACAATGTTAAGTATTTTGACAGTGGAATTTGCGTTGTTTTGAAAGATAAAATTTGGTTTTATATCAACCAAAAAGGCGAAAAAATAAATGCGCCAAGTTCAGATAAAGTTTACGATTTTGAAGACGGAATTGCTTTTATCAAACAAGCTGAAAAGGTAGGATTAATTAACACCAAAATGGAAATTGTTTTACAGCCAAAATTCGATGTTATCAAATCATTTGAAAATGGATATGCCAGAGTACGAATTGGAAAAAATTGGGGAATTATTGACAAATCAGGAAAAATTGTTGTTGAACTTCAATATGAAGAAATTGGGAATTATTTTAAAAATACCACTTGGGTCAAAAACGGAACTGCTTTTGGTTTGGTTTCCAACGGAAAATTTATTCCTATTGACGGTGTAGATAAAATTTGGGATTTTTACGCTCAAGATCTTACTTACGCTCGTAAAAATGAAAAGATAGGTTTTGTTGATTTGAAAGGAAATTGGGTCATTGAACCAAAGTTTGAAAAAGCCAAAGCCTTTGTAAAAAACCTAGCCCCTGTTTGCATGGATAAAAAATGGGGGTATGTAAACACAAAAGGAGAATTTGTTTTAGAACCTAAATATAACGATGCAGAGGTTTTTAGTGAAGATGGTCTTGCGCCAGTAAAAGACAAAGAATGGGGTTTCGTAAACGAATCAGGAAAATTGGTCATATACACTCAATATGAAATTTCAGCGGGTGGTATTTTTTCAATTTTCAAAGACGATGAGAAAGGTTTTGTAAAAGGATTGGCACGAGTAAAAAGTGAAAAAAAATGGGGTTTCATTAAAACCGACGGTAAGCCATTAGCAAACCAATGGTACGAGAACGCAGAACCATTTAGAAAATAAAAATTTAAAAAAAATCAAACGCATGAAATGTGCTTTAGTAACTGGTGGTTCAAGAGGAATTGGAAAAGCAATTTGCCATAAATTAGCTGTTGACACAGATTATCATATTTTAATAAATTACAATTCCAACGAAATTGCTGCCCAGCAAACATTGGAAGAAATAAAAAAAGTAGGAGCTACAGGAGAGATTCTTGGTTTTAACGTAGCAAATAGTGAAGAGGTGCAAAGTGTGCTTTCCGATTGGCAAGAGAAAAACCCAGAAGCAATTATAGAAACCATTGTAAATAACGCAGGAATTACCAAAGACGGTTTGTTTATGTGGATGTCACAAGACGATTGGACAAGCGTTATTAACACAAGTTTAAACGGATTTTTTAATGTAACTAACTTTTTTATACAAAAAATGTTACGCAATAAATACGGCAGAATTGTAAATATCGTTTCTCTATCTGGAGTAAAGGGAACAGCAGGACAAACCAATTATTCCGCAGCTAAAGGTGCTGTTGTTGCCGCCACAAAAGCATTAGCTCAAGAAGTTGCAAAACGAAATATAACGGTGAATGCTGTTGCGCCAGGGTTTATTAAAACGGATATGACCAGTCAATTAGATGAAAAAGAATTAATCAAAATGGTTCCTGTTAACCGATTTGGCGAAGCAGAAGAAGTAGCTGATTTGGTAAGTTTTCTAGTTTCTAAAAAAGCAGGTTACATTACAGGCGAAATTATCAATATAAACGGAGGGATTTATTCTTAACAAGAATCATAATCATGAGTAAAAGAGTTGTTATAACCGGAATGGGAATTTATTCCTGCATTGGCACATCACTTGACGAAGTAAAAGAATCGTTGTATCAAGGAAAATCAGGAATTCAAATAGATTCCGAACGTAAAGAATTTGGATTTAGATCGGCTTTAACAGGTTTGGTTCCAAGACCAGATTTAAAAAATTTATTGAACCGCAGACAACGAATTAGCATTGGAGAAGAAACAGAGTACGCTTATATGGCAACAATTGAAGCACTAAAAAATGCAAATATAGAAGATGCTTTTTTCGACGATAACGAAGTTGGAATTCTATATGGTAATGACAGTGTTTCAAAAGCAATAATTGAAGCAACGGATATAATTCGTGAAAAAAAAGACACCTCTTTAATTGGATCTGGAGCAATTTTTAAATCGATGAATTCAACAGTAACGATGAATTTGTCAACAATTTTCAGATTGAAAGGTGTAAATTTAACAATTAGTGCAGCTTGCGCTAGTGGCTCACATTCAATAGGGCTGGGCTATTTTTTAATAAAAAACGGATTTCAAGACATTATTATTTGTGGAGGAGCTCAAGAAATTAACAAATATGCGATGAGTAGTTTCGATGGATTAGGTGTTTTTTCTCCAAGAGAAGACGAACCTTCCAAAGCATCAAGACCATTTGATGCAAACAGAGATGGTTTGGTTCCTAGTGGCGGTGGTGCAACTCTAATTTTAGAAAGTTACGAATCAGCGGTAAAAAGAGGCGCAACCATTTTAGCAGAAGTAGTTGGATATGGTTTTTCTTCAAATGGAGGACATATTTCAACTCCAAATATAATAGGACCAGCTATAGCAATGCAACGCGCTCTTGATGATGCTAACCTTACACCAAAAGATATTGCCTACATAAATGCACACGCAACGTCAACTCCTGTAGGTGATTCTAACGAAGCAAAAGCAATTTTTGAAGTTTTTGGCGAAAGTAATCCGTATGTCAGTTCAACAAAATCTATGACGGGACACGAATGTTGGATGGCAGGAGCAAGCGAAGTAATTTATTCTATATTAATGATGCAAAACGATTTTATTGCACCAAACATCAATTTAGAAAATCCTGATGAAGATTCTCAGAAATTAAATTTAGTTAAAACTACCTTAAATAAAAAATTTGATATATTTTTGTCAAATTCGTTTGGATTTGGCGGAACAAATTCAGCATTAGTTGTAAAAAGGTTTAAAGAATAGATATGGACAAACAAGAGATAATAGCAAAAATCAACGCATTTTTAGTAGATGAATTTGAAGTAGATGCAGATGCAATTGAACCCGATGCAAATTTAAAAGACACACTAGGCCTAGACAGCCTTGATTATGTTGATTTAGTAGTTTCAATTGATTCAAATTTTGGAGTTAAGCTAGTAGAAGTTGATTTTGCTGGAGTTGCCTCTTTTCAAAGTTTTTACGACTTAATTGAAAATAAATTAATGGCCAAGAACGCATAATGGCACAATGGGATGGAAAATCTAAAGGGACGGTATTAGGATATAAAATTTTCTTCTTTTTTATTAAAAAAGCAGGAATAAAAGCCGCCTATTTCATTCTTTATTTTGTAGCTTCTTATTATTTTCTTTTTTTAAAAAAAAGTAATAAAGCTATTTTTTATTACTTTCACAAACGTTTGGGCTTTCCTTTCTGGAAAGCTAAAAGCATGGTTTTTAAAAGCTATTATACCTTTGGTCAAACCATAATTGACAAAGTTTGTATTACCGCTAATGTTCAGAATAAATTTACACATGAAGCAGAAGGAGTTGAGATTTTACAAAATCTTCTAGCTCAAAAAAAAGGTGGTGTTCTAATTAGTGCCCACATTGGAAATTTTGAAATTGCGGAATATTTTTTTAGTAAAATTGATGTGGAGTTCCAAATTAACCTTGTAACTACTGATTTAGAACATTCAGAAATTAAAAAATACCTAGAAAAAATTACCCAAAAATCTAGTATAAAATTTATCATCATTACAGCAGATTTAGGTCACATCTTTGAAATTAATGCTGCATTAGCTAGAAATGAATTAGTTTGTTTTACCGGAGATCGTTATTTTGAAGGAGCAAAATCGTTGCAAAATGAAATTCTAGGCGCAACTGCAAATTTTCCCGCAGGCCCTTTTTTAATTGCTTCTAGACTAAACGTTCCTGTGGTTTTTGTTTATGTAATGAAAGAGCCTAATTTGCATTATCATTTGTACGCTCAAGAAGCTAACACAAAAAGAAGAGATGAAAAAGCACTGCTAAAAGCTTACACAAGCAGTGTTGAAAACATGCTGAAAAAGTACCCACTACAATGGTTCAATTATTTTGACTTTTGGGACAATCTTAATTAAAACAAGTAATGCAAAAACCACTTTATAATGGAAGAATTTGATGCAATTATTATCGGGTCTGGTGTTGGTGGTTTGGCAACTGCTATTTGTTTAGCACAAGAAGGCAAAAAAGTAGTAGTGCTTGAGCAGCATTACGTACCTGGTGGATGGGCACATAGTTTTACATTAAATGGGCAACGGTTTAGCCCAGGTGTTCATTATGTAGGACTAATTGACGAAGGGCAATCAACTAATGAATTGTATAAAAAACTAGGTATAGCAAACGATTTGGTTTTTTTTAGAATGAATCCAAAAGGATACGAACACTGTTACATTAAAGACGAAGTAATTGATTTACCAGCTGGAATTGACAATTTGAATACCGTTTTAGCAAAACGATTTCCACACGAAGCAAAAAACATAAAGGAATATATAGGTTTAGTTCAAAAAGTTAGTTTTGAACTTCAATTGATGCCAAAACTTAAAGGCTTTTGGCAAAAAATAACCGTACCTTTTAGAACAAAACATTTTGGAAAATTTGCTCTTTTTCCTTTAAAAAAAGTGATAGGCTGGCACGTTAAAGACCCTCTATTAAAGGCGGTTTTAAACATTCAATGTGGCGATCACGGTTTACCGCCAAGCAGGGCATGTTTCCCAGTTCATTGTTCAGTTATGAGTCACTATTTTGACGGTGGTTTTTACCCAATGGGCGGCGGCGGCGGCATTGTAAAAGCCATGACTTCTAGTTTAAAAAGAAAAGGCGGACTAGTACGTGTGAAACAAAAAGTAGAGAAAATTATAATAGAAAACAAAAAAGCTGTAGGTGTTCAGCTTGCTGATGGATCCGTTCTAAAAGCCAAAACAATAGTTTCAAATGCTGATCCAAGTATAACGTATTTAAAATTAATTGGAGAAGAGCATTTAAGTAAGTCGTTATTAAAAAAACTTTCAAAAACAAAATACTCAGTCACTTCTTTAATTCTTTTTTTGACACTTGATCTCGATGTTACTCAATTTGGAATTGACTCTGGAAATATCTGGTATCTTAAAGACGAAGAAATGGACGAACATTTTGAACAGTTAATGAAAAACGATATAGCCGAAGGAATAGATTTTCCTGCATCATTTATTAGTTGTACCACATTAAAAGACCCAACAAGTTTTAATGGGAGATACCATAATTTTGAAGTTGTCACTTTTATCAACTACAACAGCTTTAAGGAGTTCAACGATCTTGAAGAATACCATACTGAACAATACGCTAAAGTGAAAGAACGGGTGGTTCAAAAATTACTAAATACTATTGAAAAAATAATACCTGGCGCAAAAAATAATGTTGTGCAAGCAGAATTAGGAACGCCTAAAACCAATCAATTTTACATCAACGCCACTAACGGCAATGTATACGGAACAGAGAAAACGTTGAATCAAGTTGGTCCTTTTTCGTTTAAAAACAAATCTGAAATTGAAAATTTATTTCTTTGCGGAGCCAGTACTTTGTCACATGGAGTAGGAGGCGCAACACATTCTGGAGTTGCCGCTGCTGCCGCTATTTTAAATCGTACACCAGATCAAGTTTTAAAAGAAGATCCCACACAGCATTTGAGAATTTACGATGCAGAAGATCAAACCACATGGCCAAGCTGGATTCATACTAAAAGAGCCGATAAGGTTAGAAATTTTAAACAACCAAAAGAGGTTTAGAATTTCGATTACCCAAATAGAATTATGGCTATAAATTAGATTCGATACCATTAACTTATTTCACATTATTTTTTGAGGAAAAAATGAAAAAATTTGTAAAAATGGAACTAAAAATTTAAAAGAAAGCAGGTAAGTGTTACAATGAACTTCTTTTAAAAAGGCGCATTCATAATTACTCAATTACTTGTATATCAATAAAATAATTGTTATTTTAGAAGAAACAAACCCCGAAATTACTCAAAAAGAGTCAAAAACGGGGTTTTTCTTTAAATGCTATGCCAAAAATACT
>CANGIF010000030.1 GCA_947453885.1 Flavobacteriaceae bacterium | reverse complement strand
TTTTATACTTGTTTCGCGCAAAGACAATAAATCTTTGTCAATTGCTTTTAATACTTTCAATTTAAAATCTAACGAATAACTTTGATTCTTTCTTGGTAACAAACTAATGGCACCATACTCTTTATAAAATCCAACCCATTTACGAATATTAGATCTACTTAAACCTTTTTGAGCGGAAACATGGTCCCAAGAATAATGTTTCTCTACTACTAATTTTACACATTCAAGTTTAAATGTGTAATCATACTTGACTTTTCTTTCCATAAAAATACCCCCAAATAGTGTCTAACTTTTTGGGGGCAGTCTAATTTTGAGAGGTCTTTTTTGTTTTCTAACATAGTCATAAATGGTTGGTGAATTTTCATTTTTGATTGCTTAAATTTCAACATCTAACTGAAGAATAAGTAGATTCTGCTGAGGAAAAACAACTAGCAATATGTTTGATGATTATACGATAAATTGAAAGGATAGATTTTTAGCTATCCTTTTTTATTAAATAACACCAATATAATATAGCTGGAGAAAACCTTCACTATATTTGGTTTTTTGGTGTAATGGACATATTTTATGCTATTTTTTTGATCTTTCATTCGAGTGTACATTTTTTAGACTCTATTTTTAATTATTTTTTGTTGTTGATTTACTTCTTTAAGATATTTGTTTTGTCAAATAAAAACGGTACCAGGCTCTGCTGGAGAGCAACTTGATAGGGATATATTTGATGCTCGACAAAAATGTAAATCAAAGGAATCTATATTTGTTTCCTTTGATATTTTTAGAGAGCCTCATGCCTTTAAAAACTGATTTATAAACTTTTTTTTCTTTCTATTGAAAGTCCGTTATGATTTCTTAATTTATTTTTTAGGTCTGAAAAATGTCCGTCAATTGCATTGGTTGTATTTGGAATTCCTAGTTCAAAATGATCATACCAAGTAAAGAGCCAGGGTAAGTTGTTTTTCAAACTATTGTAAGCACTTCGTAATTTTTTATGGGTGTATGTGCTTTTATTTGTAACAGGGCTTTTGGTTCGTTCTTTTAAAAAAACTTCCCACCGCTCATACCATAATCCTAACGCTCCAACAAACGACTCTTTGTCTGTAATAGTCATTAAATCAACAACCTTCATTAGTTCTTGTGATGCTTTTAGTTTTGGATTTTTAGTCAAATATCTCCTTATAATTGCCGATTGATGGAACTGACACATTTGAACGGGTGTGCTTTCAAATTATTGAATTAGTCCTTTTCTTCCATCACAAACAATCGCTTAAATTATAAATCCTAGACTTTTTAATACATTTATTCCTTGAATATAAACCGAATTTGTCTCGTGCTTTACATAGTATTTTAAGAGATTTTCTTTAGTAATATTGTCTTTATAAAGCATAACTCTAAAATTTCTCCTCCAATATGTCGTGTCCATAAGTACAATTACTTTGCGTGGTTCTTGCTTTTCAAAGTGAACAAAATGCTGGTCAATTCTTCTTTGAATTGTCTTAATCGAACAGCCATATTTAATTGACAATTGCAAATAAGTTTGCTTTCCGTTTACATATTCCTGTCAAAGTTCAACGTTATTTAATCGTTGTCCACCTATGAATTGTTTACCACAGTTAGCACATTTATAAAATTGAATACCTTTGACGAAACCATTTTTCTTAGTAAATCTTTTACCACAGTAAAAGCACTTTTTTTATTCATAGTCTTTGATTTGATTCAAAGATAGTAACTATAAGGCCTAACAAGGTTCTGAGCCTAAAACATGTCCATTAAGCCTTGTTTTACAAAAAATTAAATAAAGAATAAGGTTTTCTTTGATTATTTTAGAATACAGATAAAAAAAGATACGTTTTTTAGATGTCCTTTTAATTGTCTTATAAATTTTAAAACTGATTAACTGTGGTTTAATACTCTAAAGTAGTGCCAAATTCCTCTTAAATTTCCTGTTAAAACATATGAAATCTAAATTAAAATTCAATATCTATTTTTGATTACCTATAAAATTCAAAAGGCATCTGAAATTTCAGATGCCTTTTGAATTTTTAGTTTAAGAAAATATATTAACTGTTCAAATTTTTTAAATTTCCAAACTTATACTAGTCAACTAGAACAATAACTTTATTGTCTTTCATTTCAATTGTTCCTGAAACAATAGGTAATGTGTAATTCTGATCGTTTACTTTAGTGAATTTTTTGGCTTCATTCTCTTCAAAAGAAAAGCTAGCAGCATTTATTTTAACTATTCCATTCTGTAAAATAGACACGATTGGAGCATGATTGTTTAACATTTGAAAATTACCATCTTCTCCAGGTACTGAAACCGAATTAACTTCGCCTTTAAAAATTGAGGCTTCCGGTGATACTATTTCTAAAATCATAATTTAAATTGAAAATTGAAATTTTTATTTTGTCTATTTTTTATTTTTAAAATAAAGATTGATTTAAGCTTCAGCTAACATTTTTTGTCCTGCTTCAATAACATCTTCAATTGTGCCTTTTAAATTGAAAGCAGCTTCAGGCAGATGGTCTAATTCACCATCAATAATCATATTAAATCCTTTAATAGTCTCTTTGATATCAACTAATACACCTGGGATACCTGTAAACTGTTCTGCAACGTGAAATGGTTGAGATAGGAAGCGTTGAACACGACGAGCTCTAAATACAGACAATTTATCTTCTTCTGATAATTCCTCCATACCTAAAATAGCAATAATATCTTGTAATTGTTTATATTTTTGTAATATTTCTTTAACTCGTTGAGCACAATTATAATGATCATCACCTAAAATTTGAGGTGTTAAAATTCTAGAAGTAGAATCCAAAGGATCTACTGCTGGATAAATACCTAACTCAGCAATTTTACGAGACAATACTGTAGTTGCATCAAGGTGAGCAAATGTTGTTGCTGGTGCCGGGTCAGTTAAGTCATCCGCAGGAACATAAACTGCTTGTACAGATGTAATAGAACCTTTGTTTGTAGATGTAATTCTTTCTTGCATTGCACCCATTTCGGTAGCTAATGTTGGTTGGTAACCTACCGCAGATGGCATACGCCCTAAAAGTGCCGATACCTCAGAACCTGCTTGTGTAAAACGGAAAATGTTATCCACAAAGAAAAGAACGTCTTTTCCTTGATCAGAACCTGCTCCGTCACGGAAATATTCAGCAATTGACAATCCTGAAAGTGCCACACGTGCACGTGCTCCTGGTGGCTCATTCATTTGACCAAAAACGAAAGTTGCTTTTGATTCTCTCATTCCTGGCATATCTACTTTAGATAAATCCCATCCACCTTCTTCCATAGAGTGCATAAATGCATCTCCATATTTTATAATTCCTGACTCTAACATCTCACGAAGTAAGTCATTGCCTTCACGTGTTCTTTCTCCTACTCCTGCGAATACTGAAAGTCCACCGTGACCTTTTGCAATATTGTTAATTAACTCTTGAATCAATACTGTTTTGCCAACTCCTGCGCCACCAAATAATCCAATTTTCCCTCCTTTTGCATAAGGCTCAATTAAATCGATTACTTTAATACCTGTAAATAAAACTTCAGAAGATGTAGATAAATCTTCAAATTTTGGGGCTGGTCTGTGTATAGATAAACCATTGTCTCCAGTTTTAGGCAAATCTCCTAAACCATCAATTGCATCTCCAATTACATTAAATAATCTACCGTAAACGTCTGGTCCAATTGGCATTTTTATTGGATTTCCTGTCCCAATAACTTCATACCCTCTACTTAATCCATCGGTAGAGTCCATGGAAATAGTACGAACAGTGTTTTCACCAATATGTGATTGTACCTCAAGTACTAATAAAGTACCGTCTTTTTTTGTGATTTCTAATGAATCGTAGATTTTTGGAAGTTCAACATCCTTACCGTTGAACACTACGTCAACTACTGGACCGATGATTTGGGCAACTTTTCCTATTACTTTTGACATTGCTTATGTATTTATTAAATAGCTATTTACGTTTATGAAAAACAAGTCGTTTTTCAGAGCGCAAAGATAATTTTTCTAAATAGAAAATCAATAAAAATAGAGTGTTTTTTTTGTAAAACTATTCACTTTTTTCAATTTTAATGAGTTAATACAAGCAAATCTGTAGTTAAACAAAAAAAACCATCACTTATACAGTGATGGTTTTTTCAAAATTTAAAAACTTTATGTTAAAATGAATTTGAATTCATAGGGTATAAAATTCTATAGTTGCCTAAATCAACTCCTTTAATGTTTGAGCCGTATTTAAGATTTATAGCTTCCAAGAATTTATTAGCAATTAATGCATATCCTCTTGGACTAGGGTGTACTCCATCTAATGAGAAAGCACCACCAGTAACATAAGTTGATAACAGTGTAAAATTATTTTCCACAATACCTCCATTAAAAAGTTGTGACATTGTACCATTTGCATCAACAAAAGCTAATCCTTTAGAATTAGCAGCTGCTAAAATAGTTGCATTATAAGCATCAGTAGCGGCTTTCAATTCTGCAATTTCCGTTGGAATTAATATGTGCTTGTCTTGCAAAGGGAACGTTATACCAAATTTATTTAGAGGGTATGGTGGTGCCATTCCCAATCCTGAATCTGAAGAAGTTGGAGCTACTCCAATAGCGGATTGCGTAGTTAGTAAAACTAAATCTGCATTGGTGGTTTGTCTTGCTTTACCAAATATTTGCCCATACAATGTTGCTGTAGTCGCTCCTAAGCTTGGTGTAAAAGCAGCCGTAAGTTGAGCCGTTAAGTCTGTTAAAGACTCGTCTTTTATCAAAAGTGGATTACTAGCTGTCGTAGAAAGTAAATTAATTCTATTGCCAGCTCCAAAAGCTGTTAAAGCTTGTTTTAATGGTCCGTATAATTGAGTATTTAAAGTGTTAATAGTTGCTTGTCCAGTCGCAGCGTTTCCGCCTCCTAGAACTGAAGCAGAAAGTGGATTAAAAGGAACAGTTGTAAAAAAAGGAATTGTATTCACATAAGGAATATTAGCAACAACTCCTTTAGCATTTTCAGAAGTTAATGTATTTACTAAAGCAGTGTATGTTCCGTCAAAACCTACTCCTGCAACTCCAGTTGGTGGTGTAATTGGATTTGTACCGTCACCACCAGATGTAGCGTATCCTAAAACATCATTATTTCCAATCCATAAAGAGAAAAAAGTAGGGTGTTGCGCCATAGCATCACCAATCACTGAAGCAGTTGAACTTGATGCGAAACGAACAAAATAAGGGTTAGCAGTATTATTCATCAAACCAGCTAGAGAACCATAACCTGGAGCTAAAAGATGAAAACTTTTTGCACCTGGAACTCCCATATTATTAAATGGCCCTGTTAAATGTGTTGTTATTTCTGTAGTTGGTGGACCAGTAACAGTAGAAACAGGGCTAGAAGCCGATCCTGTATAATACATTCTTGGACCGCTAAAAACGGTTCCTCCAATTGTAAATCCTCCTATATTATCATTCATGTAAGGAATTGTAAAAGTACCGCCTCCTACTAAGGCAAATTGTTGCGCTAATATACTTGGATAAGAATTATCTTGACCTGCTTTAAATAAAGCACCATCACTATAACCCGAACAAAGCGAATTTCCTAAAGATACATATTTAGAAAAATCTACGGAACCCGCTGTTAATGGCAAACCATCTGCTGAATTTGAAACTACAGTTGGGGTATCATCATTTGAACTACATGCTACAATGGTTGCTGCAACCAAAAATAGTAATTTAAAATTTTTTTTCATAATTGTAATATTATATTGTTTTCTTGAAGATTATGGATTGATTGTTAAAGAAACAAAATATTGCTGACCTATTAATCCAGCACCAAAAACTTGTCTGTACTCTTTTCCTCCTAAATTAGCCGCACCAATTTTTAAAACTGATTTCAATTTTGGCAAACCATAATTTATTTGAGCATCAAAAACAGTTGCAGCTTCAATCATCCCATCAGCAAAATTTGATTGCCATAAATAATCAGTACTCCATCTTCCGCTGATATTAAATCCAAAGTTTTTAAATAATTTTTCGTTTCCAAATGAACCTTTAACTCTATGCTTTGGTGTGTTGAAACCCGCTTTAAAACCAGGATCTTTTGATTGATCAAAATCAAATTGAGCATAGTTATAATTTGCTCCAACTTCAAAATCTTTGTACACTTTTTTAGAAACTCCCATCCCAAAACCTAATGATTTGATTTCAACATTTGTGTTTGTATATAGTTGGTAAGCTCTTCTATCACCTTGAGTTAATGCAAAAGCTGATTGAAATGCTGGTGTTGTAGGCGCAAAAGACCCTCCGTCAGAAGCAAGTCCATAATACGGAGCAACTACATTTAAATTTCCTAAGAAATTGTTGTATATGTTATAGTAACCGTTGATGTCGAATGAAAAATCTTTTACTTGGCCTCTGTAACCTAATTCAAATGCTTTAACCGTTTCGGGTTTTACATATTCTATATTTGCTTTTTTTAACAAAGGAGCTGCTGCAACGATTGCAGCTGCAAGTTGAGATTGATTTGTTGGTCCAGCAGCTGTAACAGCAGCACCAAAATTAGTTGCAGAAATTGCAGTATAAGAATTTTGATATGCATTGAATCCATTTAAAGTAGCTGTTGTAGCTCCTCCCGTAAAAGCTTGACCATTAATAGATACTGGTAAAACTTCTGAATATCTGATTAAGTTATCTGGTGCAGAACCTAATAAAACAGCTGTTCCAACATTAAAACCAATATATTGATCTTGCGTAGTTGGGTTTCTAAAACCTGTTTGGAATGAGCCTCTAAACGTATGGTTTTTTTGAGAACCAGCAGCATAAACAGCTGACAATCTTGGCGATAAATTACCGTCAAAGTTTTTAGATTTATCATATCTAACAGAACCTGTTAGTTTCAATCTATCGTCTATTAGTTTTTTCTGTATTTGAGTATAGGCACCAAACTCATTATAATATATAGGACCTGAAGCATCCGTATAAATTCTTCCATGTGAATTTAATTGATATTGTCTAAATGATCCACCAACTTGTATTTCTGCAAATTTTACAATATCTTTTAAATTGTAATTTCCGTCTGAATGATAAATTCTTGAATTGTCTACTAATTTTGATCCCGAAAGAACATCTGGATTTGCAATTACATTATTAAAGGCGGCTTTAAAAGCATCAGTACCAGGAATTAATCTACCTGTATCTGCTGTTGCTCTTCCCGCTGCATGTGCTTGTTCTGGGGTTGCTCCAGCTAAAGTAGATTGGATATAAGCACCAGCATATTGTCCAAACCACGTTGAATCATCTTTCCATGCTCTGTTAACATTTAAAGCTGTAAAAAGCATATCGTACGATTTACCTCCATCTTCAGTTGTAGTGTAGCCTCTCAAAAAAAAGTTTTTTCCTTTAAACTCTAATTTATGTTGTTGCATAAAAAAGCCATTTAAATAATATCTGTTTCCACCTTGATAAACAGCATTTCCAAAACCAAATTTACTTTGCCAAATAATTTCAAAGTCGTTTGCAAAAGGTTTGAAATGTAAGGAAAAATCTATTTTAGCATTTCTTACTTTACTATCTGTCAAATCTGTCTCATTGTATCCAGTTCTACTAACATTATAGTTGGGTAATAAATTAACTGCTGAAGCTGGAATTAAACCAAGAGTTGCTAATTTTTGACCTACCCCTTTTAAATTAGTTGTGGCCTCATCACCGTAAACATTTACTCCATTGTAATTATAATAACTTCTATCTTTTCCAGGATTTGACAAATCCTGATAATCAGTAGCATACCAATCTGTACCACTCATAAAACTAAAGTTTGCTTTTGCAGCAAAATTAGGACAAAAAGCATGAGCAGCTCTTACACCATAATCATAGTATAGATTAGCTCCAGCTGCTTTTTGATTGGTTTGCCCATACTTTGCATAAGCTGTTATACCTTGACTTGTAAATGGACTTTTACTATTCATAAATAATATCCCGTTAAAAGCATTGGCACCATACAATGCAGAAGAAGCACCTGGTAGAAGCTCAACATTTTGAACGTCTATTTCGGAAATTCCAATCATATTTCCAATCACAAAGTTTAAAAGTGGAGATGAATTGTCCATACCGTCCACTAATTGCATAAAACGTGTATTTGCTACAGTAGCAAATCCTCTAGTGTTGATTGATTTAAATGACATACTACTGGTATTCATTTGGACTTCTTTTAAGTTTTCTAATCCATCATAAAAAGTAGGTGATGCTGTTTTTTTAATATCTCTAATACTCATTCTTTCAATAGTAACCGGAGACTCTTTCACTCTTTCTGGTGTTCTTGAAGCAGCAATTACGATTTCATCAAGTTTAGTATCTTCTTCGTTTAACTTAATTACTACTTTTTGGCTTGTGTTTTTTATTTCTAATTTTTGAGCTCCGAAACCTACACTTGTAATTTCAATACTAAACGGTGCTTTTTTGGTGGTTTTTAATGTGAAACTACCTGTGTTATCAGAAACAGTACTTGAGGATTCACCAACTATTTTAATGTTGGCTCCCGTAATTGGTTGACTGTTAGAATTAGTAACAGTTCCTGTAATTGAATTTTGTGCATAGCTTATACAACTAAAAAACAACGACAAAATAAATAAATAGATTTTCATTAGCTTAAATTTTGTTGGTTTAAGTAGCCAAAGTACAAATAATTTTAATACTATTAAAAAAAGGTTAAAAAAAAATTAAATTTCATAAAATTTCAGTTGTGTTTTTAACAATTTGACATTTCACTTTGTTAAATTATTTTTTATTAAACTTATTTTTTATTAAAAAAAACGCAAAAATATTTTAAGTTCAAGCATTACTTTTCAATTAAGTTAAAAAAACAAACGTTTTACCACTGCTACTTTAAATTACATAAAAAAATCGGAAATCAAAATGTTAGTATTTTTGATTTCCGATGTTAATAGTAGAATGCATTACTTGTTTATTCAGCTTCGCGATGAAAATGACTAAATGAATTGTTTATTGTGTTAAAAGTAGCTTTACATTTGTTGTAATATTCCATATCATTGGCTTCTTTCATAACAAAAAGTAGACTTCTATAACGCTCAATATCTGTTATAATTTCACTTCCAATAGTTCGTTGTTCAGAAGCTCTCATTGTGCCGTAAAATTTCAAATTTTGTTTGTATTTTAAAATCAATTGATCTAGTAGTTTTCTAGCCTTTTCTTTCTCGTTGATTTCATAATATGCTTTTGCAAAAGGCTCAACAGCTGTATAGTAACCAAATTTATCTACTGGCATTTTTTCTAAACACAATTCAATTATTGTTTTTGCTTTATCATTTTTACCTTCTTCAATTAATTGTTCAACTAATCTGGCTAAATTTGTTCTATAACTGATACTGTTTTTTCTGGTTTCAGGATCGTGGTAAATCAATTTACTATCACTATTTCCCCAATCCCATTTCATTGTTTTTGCAAACATTTTTTCTGTGTCAATATATCCCATGTCTAGCGGACTAGCATCTTTTCCTATTTTAGTTCTAATAGGAACAAGTTTAAAAACCATACCATCAAGTTCTAAATATTCTTTCATCCATAAATAATCATCGTCACCAAAACTACCTCCACTAAAGTAAATTGGTCTTTTCCAATTATTATTGGCAATTATGTCCAACATCATCAATCGATTTTTATATATTCCACGATCTTTTATGTCAACATCAATATACGGCACAATAGAATCGTAATACTTAGGATTAACTACTTTATTTTTTATTATCGCGTTTTTATCAACAGGGATTCTAATTTTATCAGTTGGATAAAAATGATATTTTTGTCCATTCTGCATTTCTACCATAGTTCTAGGATCGTCAAATGCTATAAATTCTAAAAATTTAGAAATATCCAAACGATCTTCTGTGGTTTTGCGTTCAATCACAAAATCCAACTTGTCACCAACATATTGATTATGAGTAAAATTAATTGGTAATGCCTCCGATTTATATGCCTTCATTTTCATTTGATCAATGTACCAATCGGTCATGAATAAACTGGTGTTTACAATTTTCACATCGGTTCTATAATTCTCAATTTCTTGAGCGTACCACAAAGGAAAAGTATCGTTATCACCAATTGTAAATAAAATAGCATTTGGATCGCAAGAATCTAAATATGCTTTAGCCATCGCTACAGCAGTATATTTTCCAGATCGATCATGGTCATCCCAGTTTTGAGAAGCCATTAAAACAGGGGCAGCTAAAAGTGAAGAAGCTATTACAATTGGTCCGGCAAATTTAGGTTGGACATAATTTTTAAGAGTATCATAAAACGCATAAACACCTATGCCAATCCAAATAGCAAATACGTAGAATGAACCTACTAAAGCATAATCTCGCTCTCGAGGTTCAAAAGGACGTTCATTAAGGTAAATTTTCAAGGCTATCCCAGTAAACAAGAATAAAGTTAATAAAACATAAAAACTTTTAGCATCTTTTTTGGCATGGTAAACCAAACCTAACAATCCTAAAATGAATGGTATTCCAAAGTATATGTTTCTTCCTTTGTTATTTAAAGTGTCTGCTGGTAAATCTTTTTGAGAACCCAATCGCATTTCGTCAATAAATGAAATACCACTCAACCAATTTCCGTCTAAATTATCTCCCTTACCTTGAATGTCATTTTGTCTTCCTACAAAATTCCACAAGAAATAGCGCATATACATATAGCCAAATTGGTATTCAAACATAAAACCAAAATTATCAGAGGTAGTAGGTTTGTCAACAATTATATAATCTTTGTAGCTTTTTAGAAATTTTATATAGTCTTCATTATCTAATTTTCCACTTGCATATGCTGCTCTAAACTGTGTAATGTTTTTGGAAATTTCGTTTTTCAATTGAGCTATTGCGGCGTCGTGTTCTTCTTCTGTTAGTTTGTTGACATCAATTCCATAACCTCCTAAATCTTCGTCATAATCGTATTCTGGATTAAGTCTAAAGGTTAAAGGGTGGGTATAACTCATGTAATTTTCTGCGTTTTCAGTACTCCAAAGTCTAGGCAGTATAGTTTTTTGACGATCGTCTGAATTTTGCTCAGCGTTTTTAAAATTATTTACAATGACATATTTTCCTGTTTTATAATCTCTTTCGTAATTTGGCTCTTTATCTAAATAAGGAGTGTTCTCATCAAGCCCAGCAAAAAGATCAGTGTACTGAGGTCCGTAAAACAGTGGATTAACACCATATTGCTCTCTATTGTAATACGCCAAAACTTCTTTTGCATCCGACGGTTTATTTTCATTAATTACAGTATTTGCATTGGATCGTATTGGTAGCATTAGCCATGTTGAAAATCCAATTAATATGAAAAGCACACACAAAATCAAAGTGTTAATTTGAACGTATCCTTTCTTTTTTGTGAAGTTCAATCCAAAAAAGAAACACGCAATTAGCAAAACGGCAACAAATAAGGTCCCAGAGTTAAAAGGAAGACCTAAACTATTGACCATAAAAATTTCGCTTTTTGCGAAAAATGCCATTGTTAAAGGAAGTAACAGTTTAAAAATAAACAATAAAACTGAAATCACAATTACATTGGCAATAATGAAATTTTTAATAGTAACTTTTTGGTAATTTTTAAAATAGTATAAAAATCCAATCGATGGAATGGTCAACAAAGCCATAAAGTGTACCCCAAAAGACAAACCAACTACTAATGAAATAATGAGCAACCATTTGTTTCCTCTTGCGGTATTCATGTCTTGTTCCCAGCGTAATCCAAGCCAAAACAACAATGAAATTAGCAATGAAGCCATAGCATAAACCTCTGCTTCTACAGCATTGAACCAAAAACTATCCGAAAATGTGTATACTAAAGAACCAACAAAAGCACTACCTAATATTACAATACTATTGTTTCTTTCTAAGGTTGTAAATTGACTGATTATTTTTTTTAGGATCATGGTTGAACTCCAAAACATAAACAGAATTGTGAAAGCACTTGAAAATACCGAAAGCATATTAACCATTAACGCAACATGTTTTTCATCAAGTGCAAAAAGCGCAAAAAAGGCACCCATCATTTGAAATAAAGGTGCGCCAGGTGGATGACCAACTTCAAGTTTTGCAGCAGTTGCAATGTATTCCCCACAATCCCAAAAACTCATTGTCGGTTCAACAGTAAGAGTATAAGTTGTTAATGCTACAGCAAAAGTTAACCACCCCAGAATTGTATTCCATTTTTTGAATTCGAATGCTACCATATAAAGGTTAAAAGTTATTTTGTATTTAGGCTACAAAGAAACTATTTTTTTAGTTATAGCCCGAGGGATTAACATAATTTTCTAAACATTTTTTTAGCACTAAAGAATTTTAAATCCACATTTTAAAGGATTTAGTTTATATACTACTTCTAAGTTTTAAAAAAAATGCAAAAAAATAAAAAAAACACTTGTTTAAAATAAATTTTATACTAAATTTGCACTCGATTTTAAAGCAAGATTATTGGTCTATGGTGTAATGGTAACACAACTGTTTTTGGTGCAGTCTTTCAAGGTTCGAATCCTTGTAGACCAACTTAAAAGTTCGTAAAATGTTGTTTTCAACAAATTACGAACTTTTTTTTGGTATTTTGTTACGTGTTTATTTGTCAATACCAATCCTTTCTTAACAATATAACCTCTCTTACTTTAAGTTTCTTCAATAAAATTTTTCAAAATTCCGCTATATTTGTAGCATGTCTTCAGTTTCAAAATTCCGAAAAATAATCCACATTGATATGGATGCGTTTTATACTTCTGTAGAACAGATGGACAATCCATATTTAAGAGGAAAACCTATTGCTGTTGGTGGTAATGAAAACAGAGGAGTAGTTTCTGCTGCTAGTTATGAAGCTAGAAAATTTGGAGTTAGAAGTGCCTTAAGTGGTAACTTAGCTAAAAAATATTGTCCTGAATTAATTTTTGTGCCTCCAAGATTTGATCGATACAAAGAAATTTCAATCAAAATTAGAAAAATATTTTACGAATACACCGATTTGGTAGAGCCATTGTCTTTAGACGAAGCATATTTGGATGTTACCACAAACAAAAAAGGCAATCCAAGCGCCTCGCTTTTGGCACAAGAAATTCGTTTACGGATTTTAAACGAGGTAGGGCTAACCGCTTCTGCTGGAATATCAATAAACAAATTTGTTGCTAAAATCGCTTCTGATTTTAACAAACCTAACGGACAAAAAACCGTAAATCCTGATGAAGTTGAAACTTTTTTAGAGGCTTTACCAATTAGAAAGTTTTATGGTGTTGGTAAAGTTACTACTGAAAAAATGTACCAAATTGGGATTTTTACGGGATACGATTTAAAAAGCAAATCATTAGATTATTTGGAAAAAAATTTTGGCAAATCCGGAAAATTCTATTTCGATGTGGTTCGTGGTATTCATAACAGCGAAGTTAAATCCAATCGAATTACAAAATCAGTAGCTGCTGAACATACTTTTGATTCAAATTTAACTTCAGAAATTTTCATGTTAGAGCGTCTAACAAAAATTGCTACTGAATTGGAGCGAAGACTAAAAAAACAAAATATCGCTGGAAAAACCATTACTCTTAAAATTAAATATAGCGATTTTACTCAACAAACCCGAAGTAAAACGCTTCCCTATTTCATTGCAGATAAAAGCCTTTTAATGGTAGCAACAGAAGAATTATTGTTTCAAGACAAACTTAAAGATTCTGTAAGATTATTGGGTATTTCATTGAGTAATTTAAATACTGAAATAAAAAAAACAATAGTTGTCCAGCTAAAATTCGATTTTTAACAAATTATTATTACTATATTTGTTAAATATGAATGCTTTTAAAAGAATAATACCTCTTTTCTCTTATTTGTTTCACCCACTGTTTATTCCAGTTCTGGGCACATTATATTTTTTCTTACTTTCAGAACCTTATAAATCATACACTAGTTTTCAAGTGTGCCTTGTTCTTTTTCAAGTTAGCATCATTACGGTTTGTATACCTATTGCTTTTTTTTATCTATTGCGCTCCTTAGGAAAAATTGACACAATTATGGTTTCTGAATTAACTCAACGGAAATTACCTCTTTTGATGCAAATCATCTTACTTTCCGTATTAATTCAAAAAGGAACCTCACAAGACAGGATTCCAGAACTCTATTTTTATTTTTTGGGAGGAATTATTAGCGCATTTCTTGCCTTACTTTTTTTGTTTTTAAAAATCAAAGCTAGTTTACACCTTTTAGGCATGGGTTCTCTTTTGTTTTTTGTAATTGGATTGAGTATTCACAACCAAATAAACGCTTTAAACAGTATTGCTGCTATAACTTGTATTACAGGACTTGTAGCAACATCCCGATTGGAAATGAAGGCACACAACAATAAAGAATTGACGATTGGTCTTTTAATTGGTTTTCTACCTCAATTGCTACTTTGGAGGCTTTGGCTATAAAATATAAAACATCAAACCAAAATTTATTGTTTTTAATTCAAATGCTTTGCCGTTTAACGTTCCAGATTGAAGGAGCGGTTTTAAACCATAATATACATTTAAATTCCAAGTATTGTAACCAATAGACAAGTAAGTACCACATTGCCATTTGGTAAAATCCGGATTGCTAGTAACTTTTACCGTAGATTGAAAATCCACATATTTAGATCGATCAAAAGCCAAATAACTCATTTTAAAACCACCATAAACACGTAAAAACTTGTGACTATCAGGAGTTGAATTGCGCCATCTGAATTCTATAGGTAAATCAACATAATCTAAATACAACTTGTTTTTATCATATAAAGACGCAGCTCCTAAAAGACTATAGTTTCTGGTGTTGTTATCTTCAGTTATTAAAAGATTTTCACTGTAATTATTAATTGAATACCCTAAACCAATAGCAATAGCAACTGTTCTACTTTTGTTTATAGGTAGGTCTCTTAAAAATCCAAACGAGAAACTAGGTGTAATTTTACTTTGCCCTAAACCAGTAGGTCTATTTTGAATTGTATTGTACGAAATCCCAACATAAAATTGATCTTCTCTATACAAAGAATCTAATGCCTTAAAATTTGGTTGCTCTTGCGAAAAAGCAATTAAAGTAAAACAACACAACCCAATTTTAAAAAATAATTTCATAGCAATTTGTTCAGAGTTTAAAATTATAAAAAAAAAGCAAATTATAGTTGCGTATTACAAATTTTAAAGAAAAACTTTCTTTTCTGTAAAATTTTTTAAAATTGAAATGAAAAAAATATCTAAAAGTTGTTACTTTTTTTTAAAATATCAAACACCAAGTTGCTCTTTTACTTTGGTGGGGTTATATAAACTGTAAAAAATTTGTATGAACTCTAAAGATTCCTTCTTTGATTTTAGAGAAAATTAGCAAAACATAAAAAGTGAATTTCAATACTAACTATTAGCACCTCTAGTCAGGCCTTTGCTTGGAAATAAACCATTAGCTGACAAAAACTATTGAGCAGACAAGTTCTTTGACTCAAAAAAGCAAGTTAAGTTAAAAAATAAAGTTATCACAAATATTCATGGAACTAATCTAAAATTAGTACTCTAAGTTGATTAATAAACTTACAATGAGATAATGATGTTAAAAAGTTTACAATTACATAACATTTAAAAAAATTTTTTTTAATGAATTTTTAACTAGATTTGTACCTTAATTTAAGTAAAAATTATAACCATGACAAAAAAATTTCTTTATGAGAAAATGTTGTCCGAAGTAAAGAACAGTACTTCTAAAACGCAACATTTTTCAAGTGTTATTGGGTTTCTAAAATTAAATGCAATTTTCAGTATGCTGTTAGTTGCATTTTTGTTTTTAAATAGCCAAGAAACTTCAGCACAAGTCTTGACAGAAGACTTTAACTACACTGACCCCACAGTTTTAGCTGGAAGCACAACAGTAACAAATGCTACTACAGGTTGGCTTTCTTCATCAGGAGTTGGGACTAATAACCTTTCGGTTACTGCCGCAGCGGGGTTAAGTTATGCCTCTTCGCCAGCTTCAGGCATTGGAGGTGGGGTATCAATGACAACTTCTGGAGAAGATGCTTCAAAAGCATTTACCGCCATTACTTCTGGAAGTGTTTACTTGTCATTTTTATTAAAAGTAAGTGCTGCTCAAGCTACAGGAGATTATTTTATAGGAGTTACTACTGGGACTACATATCCAGTAAGAGTTTATGCACAATCTACAACAGGAGGTTTTAAAATAGGTCTTTCCAAATCAAATGGAACGGTAGTTTATGATTCAACAGTTATGACTTTTGGTACTACCTACTTAATCGCAACCAAATATACGTATAATGCAAGCGCAACAGATGACATTGTAAGTTTATGGGTAAACCCAACTTTAGGTGCTGCTGAACCTACGGCTTTACTTTCAGCAGGTTCTGGGACAGCAGATGTAACATCAATTGCGTCTGTCTATTTAAGACAAGGAGCTGCAGGAAGTGCACCAACACAAATAGTGGACGGAATTAAAGTAGGAACTACTTGGGCACAAGTAACTGCTGCTTCAACAACCCCAACAATTACTGCAGGAGGAACTATAGGAGCTGTAACTACAACTTATGGTACCGCTAGTGCTACACCTACTTCGTTTACCGTTTCAGGTACAAACATGTCGGCAGGTATTTTAGTAACGCCTCCTTCAGGTTTTGAAGTGTCTTTATCATCAGGTTCAGGTTATGCTTCATCAGTAACAGTAGGCTCAAGTGGCACAATAAGTAGTACAACTGTTTATGTTCGTTTAACAGCAACTGCAACTCCAGGAAGTTACAGCGGTAATATCGCATTGACAAGTACTAGTGCAACTCAAGTAAATGTAGCAACGGTTTCGAGTACCGTTAGTACAAAAGCATTGACCATTTCAGGATTAACAGCAAACAATAAAACCTATGATGGAACAACTTCAGCCACTTTTTCGGGTACACCAACACTAAATGGAAAAGTAGGTTCAGATGTAGTAACAATAGTAGGTTCGGGAACAGCGACATTTAGTGATTCAGCAATCGGAACAGCTAAAACAGTGACCATAAGTGGTTACTCTTTAGGAGGAACAAACGCTGCAAATTACACACTAACAACTTTTACAACCACTGCCAACATTACAGCAGCAGCTGGTTTATCAAGTCAAACCATAACATTTGGGTCATTAGCTGCTAAAAATTATGGAGACGCATCTTTTTCATTAACCGCTTCATCTGATTCAGGTTTAACAGTTTCTTATGCTAGTTCAAACACGGCAGTAGCAACAGTTTCAGGAAGTACAGTAACTATAGTTGGTGCAGGTTCATCAATTATAACTGCTTCGCAATCTGGAAATGGTTCTTATAATCCTGCTACAAGCGTACCACAAACATTAACAGTAAACACTAAAACTCTTACCGTTTCAGGAGCAGTAGCTCAAGGAAAAGTGTATGATGGAACAACAGCAGCAACCATTACCGGTGCTACCTTAAATGGAATTGTTGGATCTGATAATGTAACTGTGAGCGGTGGTGGCGCTTTTAGTGATGCTAATATTGGTGTAGCTAAAGCAGTTACGGCAGCTTTAACTTTAGGCGGAACAGCAGCAGGGAACTATTCATTAACACAACCAACAGGTTTAACAGCTACTATTTCACAAGCTTCTCAAACTATTACTTTTGGAGCTTTGGCAACCAAATTAACTACAGACGCAGCTTTTGCTCTTACCGCAACAGCATCATCTGGATTAACAGTTTCGTACACTAGTTCAAATGCAGCTGTTGCAACAGTTTCTGGTTCAACAGTTACAATCGTTGGAGCAGGAACAACTACAATAACAGCAATACAAGCTGGAGATGCTAATACTGCTGCTGCAACTAGTGTTCCTCAAACTTTAACTGTAAATGGTGTGTTGTATTCAAATGCTTTTACACAAACAGCAGTTTGTCCAGTAACATTTTCACCAACTGTTGCTGCTAATGCTTCAGGAATTATTCCAACAAGATCTACACTTACTTGTTCGCCTACGGCCAATGTTTTCAATTCAACAACATTAAATAATACGGCAAGTATAAGTGATACATCTTATGTGGAATTTACTATTTCAGGAAACACAGGATACAAATTAAACCTAACTTCTTTATCGTTCTTTAGACAAGGAAGTAATACGTGTCCAAATAGTTTAGAAGTACGATATAGTACAGATGGTTTTGCAACTTCTACATCATGGGGAGCTGCTCCTACAACACCTACAACTGGAACTGCTATAACTTGGGATTTCGCTGATTTTTCTACACCTTATGGAGGAACAGTAGCTTTCAGATTTTATCCTTACGGAACAACGGGTGCAAACGGAACAGCTAATGCAGCTGCAACTGCAGGAACATTTAGAATAGATGATTTGACAGTAAATGGTTCTGTTACCTTAATTCAAGCTCCAGCTATTACAAGTTCTTTATCAGCAAGCGGAACCGTAAACAGCCCTTTTACTTATTCTATTGTAGCCTCAAACACACCTAATAATTATACTGCAACAGGTTTACCTTCTGGAGTTACTTTAAATACTTCAACTGGAGTAATTTCTGGCACACCAACACAAGCAGGTACTTTTAATGTAACAATTGGCGCTTCAAATACAGGAGGAGTTGATACTAAAACTTTGGTAATTACAAATGCACTAGGAAGTCAGTCAATCACTTTTGGAAGTTTAACCGCTAAAAATTATGGTGATGCTTCATTCGCATTGACTGGTACTACATCTTCTGGTTTAACAGTTGCTTATGCAAGTTCAAACACAGCGGTTGCAACAGTTTCAGGAAGCACAGTAACAATAGTTGGCGCAGGTTCAACCACTATTACCGCATCACAAGCTGGTGATTCAAATTACAATGCAGCTTCAAATGTGCAACAAACGTTAACGGTAAATAAAGCTAGTCAAAGTATTACTTTCGGAGCATTAGCCAGCAAATTAGACACAGATGCTAATTTTTCACTTACTGCAACAGCTACTTCAGGATTGACAGTAACTTATTCTAGCTCAAATACAAGTGTCATTTCAATTAGTGGCTCTACTGCATCTATTGTTGGGGCAGGAACTGCAACTATTACAGCTTCTCAAGTTGGAAATAGCAACTATAATTCTGCTACAAGTGTAAATCAAAGTCAAGTAGTAATTAGCACAGCTTTAACAAATCAAACTATTTCTTTTGGAAGTTTAGCAGCTAAAAACTATGGCGATTCAAATTTTAATTTAACTGCAACCTCAGATTCTGGTTTGTCTGTATCTTACTCAAGTTCAGATACTACAATAGCAACTATTTCTGGAAGTACGGTTAGTATATTAAAACCAGGAACAGTAACCATTACAGCTTCACAAGGTGGAAATGGTACTTATAATCCAGCTTCGAACGTTCAACAAACGTTAGTAGTTAACCTTAAAACGTTAACTGTATCTGGTGTTACTGTTGCAAGTAAAACTTACGATGGAACAAACTCAGCAACGATTACTGCTGCTACCTTGAATGGAAAAGTTGGAAGCGATGTAGTTTCTTTAACAAATGCACCAACGTTTGATTCTGTAAATGCCGGTATAGGAATTTCTGTAACTCCAAACTTTGCATTAACTGGAACAAATGCAGATAGATATGTTTTGACGCAACCAACTGGAATTACTGGAACAATTTTACAAATTTCACAAACCATAACATTTGGCGCTTTATCAGCTAAAACTTTTGGCGATGCTGCTTTTACTTTGTCAGCAACTGGCGGAGCTTCTGGCAACACAGTTACATTTACAAGTTCAGATCCTACAATTGCTTCAATTAGTGGGACTACGGTAACTATTTTAGCTGCGGGAACAGTAACAATAACAGCATCTCAATTAGGAAGTACTAACTATGCTTCAGCAACTGATGTTCAACAATCATTAGTAATTAATCAGAAAGCACAAACTATTATTTTTGCAACTTTAAACAATAGATATACTAACGATGCTCCTTTTACATTAACAGCAACTTCAACTTCTTTAGGAACAGTTACATTTGTTAGTTCTAATACAGCAGTAGCTACAATTTCAGGAACTACAGTTACAATTGTTGGTGCAGGAACAGCAAACATTACTGCATCACAAGCTGGAAATTCAAACTATTTAGCTGCTCCAGATGTAGTTCGTTCATTAAAAATAACTACACCACCAATTGCTGCATGGAATGTATTTGGATTAAATCAAACAGCAACAGCAACAGCAACTACGTTTTCTAACTTAGTATCAACAGGTGGATTAAACACTATGACTCGTGGATCAAGCGCTACAGCAAGTGCAGCGGCTAATTCATTTAGAACTACAGGATTTCAAAATAATGGAATTGCTACTACAAATAATGATTATTTCCAAGTTACGTTACAGCCATTGACAGGTACAACGATGTCTTTATCTTCAATTGATGCAGTATTTAACGGGACAGCAGGATTTTATGCTACTCCAGGTGTAACATCTCAATTTGCATATAGTTTAAACGGAACGAATTTTAATTTAATAGGTTCGCCTGTTCAATCTACTTCTTTAACAATGGGAACTATAGATTTGTCTGGAGAAACTGCATTACAAAATATTCCTAATGGGACAACAGTAACTTTACGTTATTATGCAAGCGGACAAACAACAACAGGTGGATGGGGATTCTATTCAGCAACAAATTCAAGTGCAGATGCTTTGGCTTTTGGAGGAGTTGTTAAGACAGTTCAGCCAACAGTAAGTAATCAATCCTTTTGTCAAGACAGCAATCCAAAAGTTTCTAATTTAGTTGCAACAGGTACTTTAATTAAATGGTATGATGCTGCAACAAATGGAAATTTATTAGCTAGCACTGAAGTACTTACCACAGGCACTTACTATGTGACACAAACATTATATGGAATGGAAAGCGACAGAATTGCAGTTAATGTAACTGTAAGTCCAACTTCTGTTTCAGGCACTGCTTCTGGTGATGCGTCAATTTGTTCAGGAAGTTCAACTAATGTAAGTTTGACAGGCAGTACCGGAACAGTTCAATGGCAATCTTCAATTGATGGAAAT
The DNA here is from genome assembly GCA_947453885.1 of Flavobacteriaceae bacterium. Lineage (GTDB taxonomy): Bacteria > Bacteroidota > Bacteroidia > Flavobacteriales > Flavobacteriaceae > Flavobacterium. Next base: position 19,252 of record CANGIF010000030.1, on the reverse strand, counting down.
ACTGGATGGACTGATATTGCTGGGGCTACATCAGCAACTATAAATACAGGTGGTTTGACAAATACTATTTACTATAGAGGAGTTAGTACAAGTGGTGCTTGTAGTTCTTCTATTAGTAATACAGTTACAGTTACAGTTAGTCAAACTTCAGTATCTGGAACAGCATCAGGTTCAACGACAATTTGTACTGGAAGTTCAACTTCTCTTACTTTAATTGATAATGTAGGAACTATTCAATGGCAAAAAGCTATTATTGGTAGTCCTTTGGTTTGGTCAGACATACTTGGTGGGACATCACCCACTTTATCAACAGGATCGGTAACTGCCAACACTTATTTTAGAGCTAATGTAACAAGTGGTGTTTGTAGCAATTCTTACAGCAACATTGTTTCGGTTATTGTAAATGAATTATCGGTTGCTGGAAATGCAATAGGAAATACCACTATTTGTTCTGGAAGTTCAACAACTATTGGTTTATCAGGAAATACAGGAACTATCTTATGGCAAAAATCAGCCAATGGAAACACGAATTGGTTAGATATAAATAATTCTGATTCTACCTCTTTAAATACAGGATCATTAATTGCTACTACTTATTACAGAGCTATGGTTACCAATTTAAATTGTAGTGCTGACATAGGTAACACAATAACAGTATCAGTAACTATTACTCCTGCTCCAAGCACTTTCCCACAAACATTACCTTTGACAAGTACTGTAGCTTTATTACAGGGTAATGGAACTAACTTAAAGTGGTACACTAGTGCTACAGGAGGTACAGTTCTAGAAAGTAGTACGGTTTTAACATCAGGAACTTATTATGCTTCTCAAACTTTAAATAGTTGTGAAAGTCCTTCCAGAGGAGCTTCTTTAGTTACGTTATTTGGTATACCAACTGTAAAAATTAAAGCCAATCAATGTGGGTCAACATTGCCATCATTAGATTACAATATTAATGCTGAATATGTTACTGGTTATCAAGCATATCGTTTTGAAGTTACAAATGGAGCTACAGTTAATACTGTTGAAAAAGACAAATACAATTTTTCTTTAATAGAAACTCCTGGAGTAATATACGCAACTACTTATGGTATTCGAGTAGCTGTAAAAATGGGTGGTATATGGGGTGCTTATGGACAGACATGTAACATTACAACACCAACATTAACAGAATCTACATCAGGTATTATTCCAACAACTCAACTTATTGCTGCTGATTGTGGTGCAACTTTATCTTCTTTAGATACTCCGATACATGCTAAATGGAAATATGGTGTTCAAATTTACCGTTTCGAAGTAACAAATGGAACAACTGTTACCATTTACGACTCGCCAATTTATTATTTTAATTTAACCAAAATACCAAGTTCAACATATAGCACCACTTACTCAATTAGAGTTGCTATTAATGTTAATGGTGTTTGGGGTGATTATGGTTCATCATGTTCGGTAACAACACCTGCGCTAGCAGTAGTCGGAGTTCAAACAACTCAACTAATTTCAGCTGATTGTGGTGTAACTTTATCTTCAATGAATTCACCTATTCACGCAAAATGGATGTACAATACACAAGCCTATCGTTTTGAATTAACAACTGGAGCTACAACTTTAGAGTATGAAACGCCAAGTTATTATTTTAACTTAAATCAAATAGCCGGAACAGCTTACGGGACAAGTTATTCAATTAGAGTTGCCATAAAAGTTGAAGGTGTTTGGGGAGCATACGGATCATCATGTCCAGTAACTTCTCCAACTTTAAGTACAAACACGGTTCCAACTACTCAAATACATCCAAACTATTGTGGTACAACATTAGCTACTTTAGATACTAAAATACCTGCTTCTCCAGTTTACAACGCACAAGGTTATCTTTTTGAGATTACAACAGGTGGTGTAACGACTGTTTATGATTCTACAACATATAATTTTAAACTTTCACAAGCTGGAGTAGTAGTTACTAACGGAACAACTTTTGCAATTCGTGTTGCTGCAAAAGTAAATGGTATATATGGGAATTACGGTAGTTCATGTAACGTAACTACACCTACAAGTATAGCTAAACATATAGAAGAAACAAAAGTATTTACAGTTGCAGCTTATCCAAATCCGTTTAGCACTGCTTTCAAATTAAAAGTTACAACAGAAACTGAAGAAACCGTTTTTGTAAGCGTGTATGACATGATGGGTAAACAAATTGAAAATAAAGCAGTTAATACTTCAGAAATTGAAAACATAACAATTGGTCAAGATTATGCTGCTGGTATTTATACTATAATAGTTTCTCAAGGAACTAATAACAACATTGTTCGACTAGTTAAGAACTAGTTATTCTTTTAATTTTTTAAAAAAGGGATTCAATTTAAATTGAATCCCTTTTTTAATTTCATTTTTTATAATGCAAATAGAAGTTTGAAAATAAAATAATAGTATTGGTAAAAGAAATAGGAAAAACTAGAAATATTTTTTTTTAAATTGTTGAAAAACAATTTTTTTGAATTAGAACACACATTTCTTTTAGCTTAATTAACGTTAACTTGATGAACAGATTTTTAGTATAGGTGTAAAATAAATAGTATTCATTTAAAATAAAATCAATGTCAAATTTGAAAAGTTAAAAGTTTAAATTTTACTCTTAATTAATATCTTCACTACAAAGAAAATCTATATCTTCAATAAGTCTTTTAATTTCGGAAAGTTTTGTACCATCATAAAATCCCCTTACTCTTCTTTTTGTATCTACTAAAACAAAGTTTTCTGTATGTACCATATCATAAAGCTCTGAAGGCTTGCCGATTTTAACTGCAAGATACGATTTTCTCGCCATTTCATAAATAGCTTTTTTATCACCTGTTACCAAATTCCATTTTGAATCTACTACACCATTTTTTTGTGCATACGCTTTTAGAGTAGCTACATCATCGATATCTGGAGTAACAGAATGAGAAAGCAACATAACTTTTGGATTGTTCAAAAAGGCTTTTTGTACTTTAACTAAATTTGTAGTCATTTTGGGACAAATTGAACCACATGTTGTAAAGAAAAAATCTGCTACATATACTTTACCCTCATAGTTTTTTTCTGTTATTATTTTACCATTTTGATTGGTAAATGAAAAATTTTTAATAGTATGATTTTTACTAACATATTGAATTGTACTATCAACTAATTCTGGATTTACCATATTGGGATCGTAAACAGGAAGTGCTTTTTTGGGTTTTAAAGCCGTATAAAAAAAAATAAGTGTAACTATTGAAAAAAGCAATATAAATCCAATATAGAATGTGTGTTTTTTAAGATAATCGATCATAAAAAATATTTTCAACAAAAATAGAAAAGATTAAATAGAACAATCTAACATTGCGTAAAAACTATTTTATGGAATGTAAATTTATTGATTATTTGACTTGAAAAATAAGAATATTTGTGAAATCTTTATTATTTTTGAAAAAAAATATGAAAAAATGAAAAACAACTTAAACAAAAAAATACTGCTTGGAGGTATTATAGTATTAAGTATTGCTTCTACTGCAAATGCTCAAAAGACAAAAGAAACTCCAAATTCTAATAAAAAAGCAGTAAAAACAGAACAACCAACAATGAAGAAAAATCCAGGTATCAATTTAGAATACATGGATAAATCAGTAAAGCCAAGTGATAATTTTCTTCGCTTTGTAAATGGAATTTGGTTGGACAAAACAGAAATTCCTGCAGACAAAACACGTTGGGGTAGTTTTGATGAGCTACGCCAAAACACAGACAAGGATGCTTTAGCTATTTTGAAAGAAGCTACAAAAAATCCAAAATACAAAGCTAATACAGATCAAGGAAAGGCGATAAATGTGTATAAATCTGTTATGGATACAGTAGCTAGAAACAAACAAGCCATAGCTCCTTTAAAACCGTATTTAGATAAAATCAATGCGGTTTCAAACAGTGCTGACCTTCAAAAATTAATGATGCAAACTGAAGCTGAAGGAGGTGGTGTTGGCTTTTTTGGAGTAGGAGTTGGGTCTGACGATAAAAACAGCAATAGAAATGTAATTAATTTAGGACCTGGTGCATTAGGATTACCAGACAGAGATTACTACGTTTCTGAAGATAAAGATTCGAAAGAAAAAAGAGCAAAATATGTGCTTCATGTTGCAAAAATGCTTCAATTTTTAGGAGAGAAACCTGAACAAGCAAAAATTGACGCTGATAAGATTTTAGCTTTAGAAATTCAAATGTCGGTTCCTAGATTAGACAGAGTGGAACGAAGAGATAGCAAAAAACAATACAATCCAACAGCAATTGCAGATTTACAAAAAATGGTTCCTGTTATTGATTGGAATACCTACTTAAAAGGAGTTGGTTTCAAAAAAGCAGACACACTTATTGTATCACAGCCTCGTTATATGGCTGCATTACAAACTATTTTTACTGAAAACAAAATTGAAGATTGGAAAGCTTATATGAGATGGATGCTTTTAAGAGGCGCTTCAGGTCAATTGTCAACAGAAATCGAAACAGCTAATTGGGAATTTTACGGGAAAACATTAACTGGTGCATTAAAACAAAGACCTCGTCATGAAAAAGCATTACAAGTTGTCAACGGTACAATTGGAGAGGCTTTGGGGAAATTATATGTAGAAAAAATGTTTCCAGCAGAGGCAAAAACAAAAGCTTTTAATATGATTCAGAATATTATACGTGCCTACAAAACACGTATTAATAATTTAACTTGGATGTCTGCTGAAACAAAAATAAAAGCTATTGAAAAACTGAACAAACTTACTATCAAAATAGGTTACCCTGATAAATGGGAAGATTATTCTGCTTTGACCATAGTTAGTCCGTCAGAAGGAGGAAGCTACTTTGAAAACATGCGCAACCTATCTAAATGGCAATGGAAGAAAGATTTAGATAAATTATCAAAACCTGTTGACAAGACGGAATGGGGCATGTCTCCACAAACTGTAAATGCTTATTATAATCCATCATATAATGAAATTGTATTTCCAGCAGCTATTTTACAACCTCCATTTTATGATTATAAGGCAGACGAAGCTGTTAATTATGGTGGAATAGGAGCCGTTATTGGACACGAAATTTCCCATGGATTTGATGATGAAGGCGCAACCTATAACGCTGACGGAAATTTAGTAGATTGGTGGACAGAAAACGATTTGAAGCAATTTACTGCATTAGGAGGAGCCCTAGCTGATCAATATTCTGCCTTAGAACCACTGCCGGGTATTCATGTTGACGGGAAATTTACTTTGGGTGAAAACATTGGTGATTTAGGCGGTATAAATGCTGCTTATGACGGTCTACAATTGTATTTAAAAGAAAATGGGAGACCAGGATTAATAGATGGCTACACTCCTGAACAACGATTGTTTATTTCTTGGGCAACCATTTGGAGAGGTAAAATTCGTGATGAGGCATTGAAAAATCAAGTAAAAACAGATCCACATTCGCCAGCTCAATATCGTGCCTATGTGCCGTTATTGAATTTAGATTCTTTTGCTAAAACATTCGATATCCAACCTGGAGACGGAATGTATATTGCACCAGAAAAAAGAGTAAAAATTTGGTAATTATGTGCAAATTTACAATAACTGTCTAAAGTTTGTATTTGAAAGTTGTAAAAGAAAATCAAGAAATTAGCAGAGCCATTTAAACAACAAAGATTTTTATTGCTCCAAATTTTTGAAAAGGAGTAGCATACTTAGTATACTACTCCTTTTTAGTATTAGCTATTTTATTCAAAAACACAATATTATATTTTCAGATTTTTCAAATAGCACAATTTATTTGAATTGAATTAGTAAAATATGAACTTTTGTTCGACTTAAAAAACTGCATCATTTTTTCTTCAACTTAACCTAAATGATTTAAAGTTGTATTTATTTAAAACCGCTGGACTCTATTAAAATATAAAAAGGAAAATAGGTATGAATTTTTTCCTTTTTTGATAAAAATAGTTAAATCTAAATATAATAGCTTAAGTTGTTTAATAAAGCGTAGCTGTAAGGTATTTAATTTATTACGATTTTTATTATAAAACTAAACCCTTTATATTTGCAAAAAACAAAATAATAAAAAACCAACTATTTATGTTAAAACAGTACTCCCTACTCCCTTTTTTGCTTTTTATGGTTTTATCGACCATGGGACAAACCACATTAACTTTGCAACCAAATGGTAATTTGGGAAAAGATGCATTTATTTCAAGTAATGTTCCAACTAATGGTCAAGGAAATTCTTCGGAATTTGACGCTGGTGCTTGGACAATATCTGGTTCTCCTTTAACTATTAGAAGTCTTATTGATTTTGATTTAAGCAGTTTACCTGTTGGTGCTGTCATTCAATCTGCAATACTAACACTATATAACAATCCAAATGCTCAAAATGGATATGCAAACGGACAACATTCCCATGTCAGTGGGAGTAATGAAGCTGTTTTACAACGCATTACTTCGCCTTGGACAGAAGATGTTGCATGGAATAATCAACCGACAACGACAAGCCAAAATGAAGTGACATTAGCACAAGATACTGATCCTTATCAAGATTATGTTTTAGATGTTACAAACTTATTGGATGACATTATTGCTAACCCAAGTAATAGTTATGGTTTCTTATTAAAATTAAAAACAGAAGCGCCATATCGATTGTTAGCGTTTGCCTCTAGCGACCATCCAAATGCAGCCTTACATCCAAAATTAGAAATAACTTACTCAATTGTTTGCAACATGCTTACGTTACAGCCAGACGCCTCATCAGGAAAAGATGCTTTTATTTCTAATAATGTTCCAAATGATTCACAGGGAACTTCTTCAGAATTTGATGCAGGTGCTTGGACAATATCTGGTTCGCCCTTAACTATAAGAAGTCTTATTGATTTTGATTTAAGCAGTTTGCCCGTTGGTGCTGCCATTCAATCAGCAGTATTAACACTTTATAACAATCCAAATGCTCAAAATGGATTTGCAAATGGACAACATTCACATGCAACAGGAAGTAATTCCGCTTTCTTACAACGAATTACTTCGCCTTGGACTGAAAATGTAACATGGAATGATCAACCTAGTACCACTTCGTTAAATCAAGTTGTCTTACCAGAAAATACAGATCCTTTTCAAGACTATCAATTAGATGTAAAACAGTTAATTCAAGACATTCGTTCGAATCCAACGGAAGGATTTGGCTTAATGCTAAAATTAGAAACCGAAGATCCTTATAGAATTTTAGTTTTTGCATCAAGTGATAATCCAACTATTTCTTTGCATCCTAAACTTGATATTTGTTATACTAATTTATTGACTACAAATACCTCAATTTTACAAAACAATACGGTTTATGTATTTCCAAATCCTTCATCTGGTAGTATAAATATAGAATTAAAAAATCTAAATACTAATATCTCTTCAAATAATAGTTTTGTAATAGTTGACGCAACTGGTAAAAAGGTGTTTGAAGATTACTATTTTTCAAAATCTTCACTTTTTTATGATATTAGTACTTTGCAAAATGGTATATATTATTGGATACTAACCACTGAATCAATCAGTAATAATGGGAAATTGATATTGACAAAATAACTTTTATACCTGTTGGGTGTAATTATTTTTTTTTATTTCTTAATCTTTATTGGTCTATCAATGCTAATTTTTTATGAATTAAAAACAAAACATAATGTCTTAATCAGCAATGTATTTTGAAAATTATTCGTTGTAATTTGGTGTTAATACAAATTAGTATTGAAAATAGATCTTGAAATTGATTTTTAGTAGAATTATTTAGTAGATTAAGATAAACTCAAAATATGAAAAAAGAGATATATGGTTGAAATTTAAAAATGCTCTCCTGCTCCGCCACCGCTAAATCCGCCACCGCCAAAAGGCATGTCCGAATCTTGCGTTGCTTGAGCATGAAGCCTATTTTGTGAATTCACAATTAGCGCTTCAACAGTATGGAGCATTGCGGTATTGGTGGTATGATCGGGTAAAAATGTGATTCCGGTTGGTTGATGTTTTATTTTCTGAATAACAAAATAAACCGCTCCGAAAATTAGTCCGCCAGCCAAGATTAAAGCCCATTCTGCGAGTATAATGTTGTGATAATACCTGAAAGTTGCAACGGACAACACAAATGTTAAACTTCCAATATAAAGCATAGTTCGGTTTTTGGTTTTCAAAGCATAAATTACATAACCTATTGGTAAAAAAAACATTAACAAATTAAAAATCCAACCAAAAGGAACGTCTGATTTGGAATAATCAGCGTTTACTAATTCTTCGGAAAGTGTTCTAACCACATAGTAATTGATGGAGGCATAACCTAAAATAAGACTGAAAATAAAGAACCAATCCAACACATTGCGAAAAAAATTGAGCTCTTCATTGTTTTTTATTTTTTGATGAATATTGTAAAATCCAATTGCAATTGCTAGTAAAACAAAAGGCAATGCGGATAAAATTGTAGTGTAATCAATAAGTAAAACACCGACTAAAAAGACAATTCCGGATAAAAAAACGAGAAAAGATAAGGTGCTTACGTATCTAATAGTAAAGGTTAACCCCATAATTATCATTGCAATAGCCACAGCAATTTTCGATTCGGTTACAATAAAAACAGTTATATAAAAACACATTTGAGTTGCTATCAAAAAAGCATCGTCCAATCCATGGCGGAAGAAATTTTGACGGGCAAGTAGCTCAAGTACTATAATACCTAACGCAGCAAAAACAAATCCAACCGAATTATTTTTTAATACTAAATTATTTAGTATGGTAACTGAAAAAAAACCGACTATTGATGAGAACATTAAGCTTCCTAGCAACAGAAACCCAAATCGTACAAAAATATTTCTACTAGTTTTTAAAGGTTCTAACTCGGATTTTATCTTGCTTAAATCAGCTTCTTGAATAAAGTTCGATTTTTTCAAATCAATTGCTTCCGAAACCAAAAAAGTATTTTCTAATAGGGTTTTATTGTAGGCTATCATTGGTTTTTTTATTAAATTTTTTAATTGCCATAATGAAAAGTACTATTGAACCGAAGAAATAGAACGGAAGTAAAACAAACAGAAACTCCATAAAATCGGGTAAATCAAGCTTATCAATTACTCTTGTCAGGAAAATATTAAATCCTATATAAGCATATAAAAGCGCAAATACATAAATAGAAACAGCCTGAATTTCGAAACTTTTTCTGTAAAAATAATAGGTAGAACCTACTAAAACAAATATAAATACAAACCAATATTCATTGATTAAACCAGCTATCGAACATATGCTCATCAGGTGTAAAGCAAAAGTTACCATAACGAAATCAAAATGGTTTTTAAGATTAATTTTTTGTGAATAAACTGCCCAAAGAATAATCATCAAACCCAAAATTAAGCCATAAAATGATAAGTTTTGATTCCAATACACATCGTTATCAATTAGTGTTTGCGGGGTTAATGTAATTCCGATTGAAGTTGCCAAAGCCGTAAGTCCGATAGATAAAGCGCTTTTATTATTAAAATAATAGGCCGTTCCGATAGCTATAAAAGCAGAAATTAGGATGGAAATTTCAAATTGTTTTCCAAAAATATGGTATTGATATTGAAGATACCCCATAAAAGTACAACTCAAAATAGTTGCCAATAGCACTAAATAATTGTAAATCGGATTATCAAAATCGATGTCTTGGGTGGTAAATCCTTTTAATTTTTTGAAACAGAAATAATAACATCCTACAATTATAGCAAACAAAAGTAATAGAATAATCGAATGTCCAATGGAATCTATGTTCTTGTAAATTAAGACGCCAACACCCGATGTAAATAGCAAAATCGACAAATACATCAGAAAAAGTAATTCATTTCGAAGGGAAAAAATACCTAACGAAAAATAATTTCGAATATTCTCTTGTTGCTCCTTACTCAACAATTCTTTCTCGAAAAGTTTTTGAATGTTTTGATTCATAAAGCATATCTTATGAATCAAAGATAAGAATTTTAATGCAGAATACTATTTTTAAGCACAAAGAGCACAAGGTTAATAAAATTTGTGCTCTTTGTGATTTAATTGCGTCTTTGTGGTTAAACTTTACAAATTAAACCCTAAATTAACCCCCAATTTACTAGCAATGATCTTAGTAATGCGTTGTTTTAATTCAGGTATTTTAATGCTTTCAATCACTTCGTTTGAAAACGCATACATCAATAATGCTTTAGCTTCTTTCTTTGGAATTCCTCGTTGTTGCATGTAAAACATGGCGCTTTCGTCTAATTGACCAATGGTGCAACCATGTGAACATTTCACATCATCAGCGAAAATTTCTAATTGTGGTTTGGCGTTGATAGTCGCTTTATCACCAATTAAAATATTATTATTTTGTTGAAAAGCATCGGTTTTTTGCGCTTCTTTTTCAACGTATATTTTTCCATTGAAAACTCCTGTTGAATTATCTGCTAAAATGGTTTTGTAGTTTTGATGACTTTCACAATTTGGAGTTGCGTGATTTACAAGTGTGTAATGATCCACATGTTGCTTATCACCAATTATCGTAATTCCTTTTAAAGTCGAATCGATTCGTTCACCAAAATGATAGAAATTCAAATTGTTTCTGGTGATGTTTCCACCAAAAGAAAACGTATGAACCGAAACTCTACTTTCTTGTTTTTGAGAAATATAGGTGTTATCAATCAAGTTTGCCGATTGCAAATCGTTTTGAATTTTATAATAATCAACGATAGCTCGTTTTTGCGCGAAAATTTCTGTAACCGCATTCGTCAATACTGGGTTTTCGTTTAACGATTGATGTCTTTCAATAATTTGAACGTGAGCATTTTCGCCTACAATTACCAAATTTCGAGGTTGCACCATCAAAGCATTTTCTTTTCCAGTAGAAAAATAAATGATTTCGATGGGCTTTTCTACCACTTTACTTTTTGGAATATTGATGTACGCTCCTTCATTTGCGAAAGCGGTATTTAACGACGTCAAACTCTCGTCTTTACTGGCAATTTTATTGAAATATTCGTCGATAATCATTTTGTATTTGGGTTTGGTCAATGCCGATGACATCAAGCAAACATCAATTCCGTCGTGCGTAGTTGCCGATAAAAATGAGGAGAATTTTCCATCTACAAAAATGACTTTATACGTATCGATTTCGTGTAAAAAGTACTTTTTAACCTCAGCAAATTCAATAGAATCTTCGTGTTTTGGAAACACAGAAAAATCATTTTTAAGGATAGCATTAAGTGATGTGTATTTCCAAGCTTCGTCTTTTTTGGTCGGAAACCCTTTATTTTCAAAGTTTTTTATAGCCGAAGTTCGGATGTCGTGCAAATCGGAATTCACGTCAATTTTCTCTTCGAACGCCATAAAAGACGAGATTAATTTTTCTTTCAGTTCCATATTAAACTTCTAATTCGGCTTTAATCCAGTCGTATCCTTTTTCTTCTAATTCGTAAGCCAATTCTTTTCCGCCCGATTTTACGATTTTTCCATCCATCAAAACATGAACGAAATCCGGAATAATATAATCTAACAAACGTTGGTAGTGCGTAATTACTAATACTGCGTTGTTTTCGTTTTTCAATTTGTTTACACCATTAGCCACAATTCGAAGCGCATCAATATCCAAGCCTGAATCGGTTTCGTCTAGAATGGCAATTTTTGGCTCCAACATCGCCATTTGAAAAATTTCGTTACGTTTTTTTTCTCCACCCGAAAAACCTTCGTTTAGCGAACGTGAAAGAAATTTTCTGTCCATTTCCAATAATTCTGATTTCTCACGAATTAATTTCAACATTTCGTTAGCAGGCATTTCTTCTAGTCCGTTAGCTTTTCTCTTCTCATTAATCGCTGTTTTGATAAAATTCGTAACAGAAACTCCCGGGATTTCTACTGGATATTGGAACGACAAGAAAACACCTTTATGAGCTCGTTCTTCTGGTGCTAATTCCGAAATATCTTCACCTTCTAAAAGGATTTCACCTTCCGAAACTTCATAGTTTTCATTTCCTGCAATAATGGAGGAAAGTGTTGATTTTCCGGCACCATTTGGCCCCATTATCGCGTGAACTTCTCCAGCTTTTATCTCAAGATTAATTCCTTTTAATATTTCTTTGTCTTCAACTGAAGCGTGTAGATTTTTTATTGATAACATAATTAATTTGGAAATTTGATAATTTGGAAATTTGGAACTTCCAAGTTTATTTTTGTTTAGATGTTATTATTATTTTATTGACTATTCGTGCTATATTATTTATTTGTTCGATTAATTCATCTGTGTTTGGATAGTTTTCTGAATAGTTACATAGTTCTAACCAATATGTTGTTTCTTCTATTTCTTTTGCAGCAATTTTAAATTTATGGATGAAATCTGCTTTACTTTCTGCGTTTTGTGCTTCTCTTATATTTGCTCCAATTGATGTTCCAGATTTTAAGAGTTGATTTGCAATTACAAACTTTTTGGCCAACTGTAAATCTTCGCAATACTTAACAATTTCTAATGCAAATTGAAACGTTAATTTTACAATGACATTTTCCTTTGCTTCCATTTTCAAATTTTCAAATTAGCTCATTTTCAAATTAACCAACGGAACCTTCCAGAGAAATTTCCAATAATTTCTGTGCTTCAACAGCAAATTCCATTGGCAATTTATTCAAAACCTCTTTACTAAAACCATTTACAATTAAAGCAATAGCTTTTTCAGTTGGAATTCCTCTTTGATTGCAATAGAATACTTGGTCTTCACCTATTTTGGAAGTTGTTGCTTCATGCTCAATTTTAGCACTTGAATTTTTACTTTCAATATATGGAAATGTGTTAGCGCTACAATTATTTCCCATCAACAAGGAATCACATTGCGAAAAGTTACGAGCATTATCAGCATTAGCACTCACTCGAACTAAACCTCGATAACTATTGTGCGATTTTCCAGCAGATATTCCTTTTGATATGATGGTTGATTTAGTGTTTTTTCCAAGATGTATCATCTTAGTTCCGGTATCGGCTTGTTGATGATTATTAGTCACAGCAATTGAATAAAATTCACCAATTGAATTATCTCCTTTCAAAATAACTGATGGATATTTCCATGTTACAGCGGAACCTGTTTCTACTTGTGTCCATGAGATTTTTGCGTTTTTCTCGCAAATTCCTCTTTTGGTTACGAAGTTAAAAACACCGCCTTTTCCTTCTTTATTTCCTGGGTACCAGTTTTGAACTGTAGAATATTTGATTTCAGCATCGTCTAAAGCAATTAACTCCACAACAGCTGCGTGCAATTGGTTTTCGTCACGACTTGGCGCTGTACAACCTTCTAGATACGAAACATAACTGCCTTCATCGGCAATTAAAAGTGTTCTTTCAAATTGACCCGTACCTGCTTGATTGATTCGGAAATACGTTGATAATTCCATCGGGCAACGAACGCCTTTTGGAATGTAACAGAAACTTCCATCTGAAAAAACAGCCGAATTTAAAGCCGCATAAAAGTTGTCTCTTTGTGGTACAACCGTTCCTAAATATTTTTGAACTAATTCTGGATATTCGCGAATGGCTTCCGAAATACTCATGAAAATAATCCCTTTTTCTGCCAATGTTTTCTTGAAAGTAGTTGCTACAGAAACCGAATCGACTACAATATCCATAGCGACATTGTTCATCATTTTTTGTTCGTCGACAGAGATTCCCAGTTTTTTGTACATCGCCAAAAGTTCGGGATCTACATCGTCTAACGTTTTATTTGGATCCGCTTTTTTGGGTGCCGAATAATACGAAATAGCTTGAAAATCGGGTTTTTCATAATGCACATTGGCCCATTCTGGCTCTATCATTTCTTGCCAAGCACGAAACGCTTCAATACGCCAATCGGTCATCCATTGCGGTTCTTCTTTCTTTTTAGAAATCGCACGAACAATGTCTTCATTTAAACCAATAGGAAACGTTTCCGAATCCAAATCGGTGTAGAATCCATATTCGTATTCTTTATTTTCTAATTCGACTTTTAAGTCGTCTTCTGTATATTTTGCCATATTTTTTTATAACGAAAATGATTCGCCGCAACCACAAGTTCTACTTGCATTAGGATTATTAAATACAAATCCTTTTCCGTTCAATCCGCCCGAAAATTCTAAAATCGTTCCTGCTAAATACAAAAATGATTTTTTCTCAACGGCAATTTTCACATTATTGTCTTCAAAAACTTTGTCGTTTTCACCCAACTCTTTGTCAAATTTTAATTCATACGACAAACCCGAACAACCACCACTTTTTACGCCTACTCGAACGTAATCTTTAGCAGCATCAAAACCGTCTTCTTGCATCATTGCAACGATTTTTTTACTTGCATCATCTGAAACTTTAATCATAGCTTATTTTGATTTTGTCTAAATAAACGACAAATTTACTATAATTTTCTATTTTATCCTCTCATCAATTCAATTTTATAACCATTTTAGTATAGTTAAAATTGATAATAGTGTTTACAAAACAAACCGATTTAGTAAATTGCAACGAATTTTATAAACATAAAAAATGAAACTATACCCAATAGAAGCTGGAAATTTTAAATTAGACGGAGGAGCTATGTTTGGTGTTGTACCCAAAACAATTTGGTATAAAACAAACCCTTCAGATGAAAACAACTTAATTGATATTGCAGCAAGATGCCTGCTGATTGAAGAAGGTAACCGATTGATATTAATTGATACCGGAATGGGAAATAAGCAATCGGAGAAATTTTTTAGCTATTATTCGCTTTGGGGAACTCATTCTTTAGACAAATCTTTAGCAAATTATGGTTTTCATCGCGATGATGTAACCGATGTTTTTATGTCGCATTTGCATTTTGATCATTGTGGTGGAAGTGTAAATTGGAACAAAGACAAAACGGGATATGAAGTTGCTTTTAAAAATGCTAAGTATTGGACAAATGAAAAACATTGGGAATGGGCAACAAAACCAAATTCTAGAGAAAAAGCATCTTTCTTGAATGAAAATATTATTCCGATACAAGAAAGTGGTAATTTAAACTTTGTTGAAAATTCAAATTCTGATTTTGGTTATTCAAAAGAACTTGGTTTTGAAATATTTTATGTGGATGGACATACAGAAAAAATGATGCTTCCAAAAATTCAATACCAAGATAAAACCATTGTTTTTTGTGCTGATTTAATTCCAACAGCGGGACACTTACCTTTACCTTATGTTATGGGTTATGATACTCGACCTCTTTTAACCATGCCTGAAAAAGCTAAATTTTTAACTGATGCCGCTCAAAACAATTACTATTTATTTTTAGAGCACGACGCACATAATCAAATTATTACAGTAGAAATGACTGAAAAAGGCGTTCGCTTGAAGGAAGTTTTTAAATGTGACGACCTGCTAAAATAAAGTTAATTACATCGTGATTAATTAAAATCTTATACTATTTTTGAACTAACTATAAAACAAATAAAAATGAAAATAAATAAATTAACATATTTGTCATTATTCGCTGTTTTAACAATATCGCTTTCTGGAAATGCACAAAGCAAAGATAAATTTACAGCCAAAAAAGGAAAGTTAAGTGAAAATGATCTTAAGAGATGGAGTCATTTAGATTTAGAAAAAGACAGTGTCCCAGGCATGAGTGTCGATAAAGCCTATAAAGAACTTTTAAAAAACAAAAAAGGGGTTAAAGTTATAGTTGGAATTGTAGATTCAGGTGTTGATATTGAACACGAAGATTTAAAAACTACAGCTTGGACCAACAAAAAAGAAATTCCTGGAAATGGTGTTGATGATGATAAAAATGGTTACATTGATGATGTTCATGGGTGGAATTTTTTAGGAAATATTACTAAAGAACATTTAGAATATGAACGTATTTTAAATAATAAAGCATTAGTTGATGACGCAACTTTTAACGAGGCTAAAGCTCAAAATGATAAAAAAATGGATGAAGCAAGGGGTGCCAAACCTCAAGTTGAACAAGTCATGAACATGACAACAAAAGCTGATGAAATCTTGGTTAAATTTTTAGGCAAACCAACTTATACACTTGATGACTTAAAAGGAATTTCATCTACCGATAAAGATGTGCTTCAAAGTAAAGCAATAATGCAACAAATGTTTGGATATGGTATGAGCATTCCTGATTTGAAAAAAGAAATCAAAAAAGAGTACGATGGATTTACTACTGTTTTAGATGGTTCTAACCTTACAACCAATTACCGTACTGCTCTTGGAGATAACCCGGAAGATATAAAAGACAAAAAATACGGTGACAGTAATGTAATGGGACCTGATAAACAAGAAATACTTCACGGTACTCATGTTGCGGGAATTATAGCTCAAATTAGAAATAACGACAAAGGAGGAGATGGAATTGCAGATAACGTAGAAATCCTTACAGTACGTGCTGTGCCAGATGGGGACGAATATGACAAAGATATAGCGTTAGGTATTAGATATGCTGTAGATAATGGAGCGAAAGTAATTAATGGAAGTTTTGGAAAAAGTTTTTCACCACACAAGCAATGGGTATTTGATGCTCTTAAATATGCTGAAAGTAAAGATGTATTATTCGTTCATGCAGCTGGAAACGATGCTAAAGACATAGATGTGGAAAACAATTTTCCAAATGATTCTGCTGATAAAAAAACAGAATTTGTAGATAACGTAATTACAGTAGGTGCATTAAATTTTGAATATGGTGATAAAATGGTAGCTGATTTTTCAAACTATGGAAAACTTAATGTTGATGTTTTTGCTCCAGGAGTTAAAATTTATGCATCAACTCCTAATAATTCCTACCAGTTTTTACAAGGAACATCAATGGCATCACCAAATGTAGCGGGAGTTGCAGCTTTAATTCGTTCATATTACCCTAATTTAACTGCTAAACAAGTTAAACACATATTAATGGAATCTGGTACAGCAATTTCAAATGATGTAGTTGTTGGTGGCGATTCTAAAGACGTTCGCCCTTTTGCTACATTATCAAAATCAGGTAAAATAGTTAACGCTTACAACGCTTTAATTATGGCAGAAAAATTGTCTAAAACCTCAAAAATACCTACAAAATCTAAAAAGAAAAAATAATTTTACCGATATGTTATTGCTTAAAATAAGCTTGTTAAAAATTTTAATTTTTAACAAGCTTATTTTAATTTAAACCTTAATTTTAATTTCTGATTATGAAAAAATTAATTGCTTTTACACTTTTTACTTTAAAAATTACAAATGTAAATGCTCAAAATCCAACTTATTGGCAACAAAAGGCAGACTATAAAATGAATGTCAATCTAAATGTCAAAAATTACCAATATAAAGGCAAACAAGAATTAATTTACACCAATAATTCAAATGACACTTTAAAAAAAGTTTTTTATCATCTTTATAACAACGCATTTCAACCAGGAAGCGAAATGGATATGCGATTGCAAACTATTAAAGATCCAGATAACCGAATGGTTGTTAAATCTATAGTAGATGGTAAAGAAGTTAAAACTAGTAGGATTTCTAAGTTACTACCAAATGAAATCGGCTTTTTACATGTTACCAATTTTAAGCAAGATGGAAAATTAGCTGTTATAAAAGAGGTAGAAACAATTTTAGAAGTCACTTTAGTAAAGCCATTATTACCCGGAAAGGCAACAACATTGACATTGGATTTTGAAGGACAAGTTCCTGTTCAAATTCGTAGATCGGGAAGAAACAATAAAGAAGGTGTTGAATTTTCTATGTCGCAATGGTATCCAAAAATGGCTGAGTTTGATTTTGAAGGCTGGCATGCAGATGCTTATGTAGCAAGAGAATTTCATGGTGTTTGGGGAAATTTTGATGTAAAAATTACTCTTGATAAAAATTATATTTTAGGCGGAAGTGGCTATTTGCAGAATGGTAACGAAATTGGTTACAACTACCAAGAAAAAGGAGTAAAGGTTTCAATACCTTCGAATCAAAACACGCTTACGTGGCATTTTATTGCTCCAAATGTACATGATTTTACTTGGGCAGCTGATAAAAACTACATTCATGATGTGGTTCCAACAAGTTTTGGAACTACATTACACTTTTTATACAAAAACAATCCTGCTATTATTGAAAATTGGAAAAAAGTAGCCCCAAAGACAATTCAATTAATGGAATTTTACAATAGAACAGTAGGAAAATATCCTTACAAACAATACTCTGTTATACAAGGTGGCGATGGTGGAATGGAATATGCAATGTGTACTCTAATTTTAGGCGAAGGTACTTTTGATGGATTAGTTGGAGTAATTGCTCACGAAATGGGTCATTCATGGTTCCAACACATTTTAGCAACAAATGAGAGCAAACATCCTTGGATGGACGAAGGTTTTACTTCTTTTATTGAAGATTTAGGAATGAATCACATATCGGATTCAAAAGTAGAAAATCCATTTGAAGGAGCATATAAAGCGTACACAGGTTTAGTAAATTCTGGTAAAGAACAACCTCTATCTACACACGGCGATCGTTATGACGAAAACAGAAGTTACAGTGTAGCTTCCTATAGTAAAGGCGAGGTGTTTTTAGCACAGTTGTACTATTTAATCGGAAAGGAAAATTTAATGCAATCAATAAAACGTTATTTTTCTGATTTCAAGTTTAAACACCCAACACCAAATGATATAAAACGAACTGCTGAAAGGGTTTCTGGAGCTACTTTAGATTGGTATTTGACAGATTGGACGGAAACATTAAATACAATTGATTACGGTATTAAAAAAGTTGAAAATGAAACGGATACTTTTCAAAGAACAAGTGTGACTTTAGAACGAATTGGTAGAATGCCGATGCCAATTGATATTTTAGTTGAATATGAAGACGGAACAAAAGAAAGTTTTTATATTCCTTTACGAATGATGAATTTTGAAAAAACAAATCCAATTTCAGAAATTAAAAGAACCATTTTAAAAGATTGGGCTTGGGGAAATCCTTTTTACAATTTTGAAATTAATACAACTAAAACAGCAATTAAAACCATAACTATAGATCCAAGTGGTTTAATGGCCGATACAAAACCAAATAATAATGTTTGGAAAAACTAAAGTTTTAATTCATACATTAATTAATCTAGACTTACCTATAATTTCCTTTTTTAATAGGCGCATTCATAATTACTCAATTACTTGTATATCAATAAAATAATTGTTCTTTTAGAAGAAACAAACCCCGAAATTGCTCAAAAAGAGTCAAAAACGGGGTTTTTCTTTAAATGCTATGCCAAAAATACTACGTTTAA
>CANGIF010000029.1 GCA_947453885.1 Flavobacteriaceae bacterium | reverse complement strand
TCATTTTCGTAAAGTTAATTTACGAACATAAGAATTCAATTCAAATCGTCACGCTCTAAAATGAGACTTAAAATACAGATTTACAATAATTTCATAGAACTTTTTTTAATCTTTAGTGGACACTAGTGTAATGTTATTATAGTGCATGAATAAAGTTCTATAGAAATTGGATAGTTCCTAATGCACTATAATGCCACATTATGTAAAGAAGCTTGGGGGAAAAAAATTACTGGCGCAAGTTGCGAAGCGTACGTGTTATTGCACCAATAACCGTGACAGTAATTTTTTTTAGAGCGTTGGCAAGGAGTGGCAACTGAAATGTAAAACATCTGGCTTAGATAACTTAGTTAATTGTCCAATATATCGTCAGGTTTGTTGATTAATGGATCTAACCAATCTGCTTTGTCATTTGCCCAATTTATCCATTCTTTTGTTTCTTGGTCTAGAGTATTTTCGTTTTGCGCTTTCTCTTTTTTTGCTTCAATGTATTTCCTAATTAAAAGTGATTTATTATATTGTTCCGATAATTTTACGAGTTTATTGAATTTTTCGACCTCTTCGTTTTTTCTTTGTTTTATTTCTTCCTTTCTTTTTAATTCTGCTTGATAGTTTAAGTGCCAAATACGATTTCTTTCTTTCTGGATTTTTTCTTCAGCTGCATAGATTTCAAGTTTAGCCATTATTTTTGCTAACATTTCTTCAACTTTGGCTTTGCCATCACGCCATTCTCTTTCACCAGAGTATTTTCCCATTTTAATAATGAACTCTCCCGTTGGAATGTATTGAGAAGAGTCATATTTTGTTGTTGGAGGAATTCTCTTTGAAGCTTCTCTTAAATCGATTTCAATGAAAACAGTATCGATTAATACCCCTTCACTTCCATATTCTTTACTCCAGGTATGTCCCTTATACCGTAATAATTTTGTAAAAGTATCCATAAAAAGTAATGCTCTTTTTTTACAATGCTCCCCAACTCTTATAGGATATACGATTCTATTATCCTCACGATAAGAATTGAATTTTATTTTTCCTTTCCAATAATCCTTTGTTTGAATAGTAAGTATATCTGGCTTTGTTATAGTTTCAGGAACTATTAAAGGAGCATTGGGATCATTCTCAATTTCTTTGGTTCTTATGGTTAATGGTGTTTGGTCCACATTAATTGGATTGCCTTCTTTCCTTATTGTTAAGATTATTTTGTTCACCCCTCCAAAGATTGGATTTAGCTTTTCTTTTTTGAACTTTTTATTGAATTTGAGTTTAGACCAATAACTACCATCAGGCATTGGAACTTCATATTGTTTGCAAATTTTTTTTATACCGTCATTTGTATAGGCATACTGCTGTGTCAACTTTGAAAGTGTTGTTGACCATACGATATCGTATAATTCTTTTCTAGTTAATTCGATAGTTTCCATAAAAAACGCCTCTTTAAAAATTAGAATTAAAGATACGAAATGTTGAATAAAAAATGAAATTAGCGAAAAGAAGCAAACGGCAGCTGCGAGTTTAGGAATACTTGAGATTGTTTCGTCGTTTCCTCCTCACAATGACAGTTATTGGATAGCTGAATGAGATAATGCTTATTTGATTTTTATTCCTTTTGGACCAGGGAAATCTTTGCCTAAATGGTTATAAAGTCGTCTTACTTTTGAACGCCAACTTATTTTTGCTTCAATCCAAGTTTTACTTCCCTCGATGATTTGTATGGTATCGTTTGTATGTGATGGAAACCTTGAATAATCGGAATTATCATCAAATTTTAATAATAATTCTGGATTGTCAATAGGAGTATTGTTTTTACTTAAATCAAATATTGTTTTATGCTCTTCTTTGTTGAATTTTAGTGTTTTAACTTTTAAGCTATCATATAAATCGATTAATGAAATTGTATCGGTTATAAAGTCTAAATCGTAAATGTCTTTTTTGGTAGAACGGTTTGATGTACTGATTAATTTGAATAAGCCGATGTCTTTTTTTGAAAGTAAACTTATGCCTTGATTAACTTCTACATCAAACAAATTCTTCATATTTTGAAGCATCTCCACTTTTATGGTTGTGCCATCTTCTAAATCAAGGAAGAAACGTAAGAAACAATATTGGTCGTTTATATCACAAGGATCATCAAAGCTTTTTGCTTTAGTACCAAAATAGTTTTTGACTTCATTTTCGATATTTTTAAATCCTTGTTTGCCTATTATTTCATTACAAAAGAAATCAATATCATCTGAAATTCTATGATTGAATTGTAGTGCTAGATTTGTACCACCACCTAAAGTAAATTTTGATACTGTTGGTAATGTTTGTAATTCTATGATGGCTTTAATTATTGCTGGATTAACTGCCGTCATAAATTATAGTGAAAAACGAAGAAATGGTTTTACATTGTATCTTTTTGCCACACTTATACAAACTTTGTTACTGATATTTTCTGTTGTTAATTTTAAGTATTTAACAATATCTTTAGTAGAATATAATTCTTCTAATTTTTGAATATCTGTTTCAAATGTTTCTGGAGTTGTTGCAAACAAAGCCCTTGGGATAATAATAGACTTGTCTTTGGAAAGATTAAGTTTACTATAATCCATATCCCAAAATAAGTGTTTGGGAAAAATTGTTGCTATGTTTACTGATTTGTTCACTATGCAAAAATAATGAATTTAGTGTTATATGGTGCACTATTATAAAAAAGTTTAACTTCTTTGATTTTAACGACTTACTGTAAATCTGAAAGTAAACCAATAATAGCTTTGAAAATAGTCATTATTGAAATGAAGCAAACGGCAGTTGTGAGTTTAGGAATACTTGGACTAAACGAGGATTTTGTGCAGCTGAATGAGATAATGAGTTTATATTCTAGCACTCATTTTAAAAGAATACAGGTTGCAAACCGACAAATACTTCTACAAAGCCAAATACATTCTTTTCTTGGTCATATATTCCTAGAGGTGTTTCAAGATTTACTAATTTACTTTTATAGAAATTGACAATTTTTGAAAAACCATAGGTTTTACTATAAATAATGTTATTCTCACTCCAGTTATTTAATTCTCTCTTTAAAACTTTAACATCAGTATTATACTGATTTAACCAATTCAAATACTGTTTATATAAATCAGTAACATTTATAAAAATTTCAGATTTTACAAATGAATTCAAGTTTAGTTTTTCGATGTAATTCTCTAAATCCTTTGTAAGGGTTTCAAAATCTTCATTGTTTCCAAGGTAATGGAATATGTTTAATAGTAATAATTTTTTAGTGTCTTGATGATTTATGGTCCAATTATAATTTAAGATAGTACAAATACTTAATAATTTTAACCTTCTTTTTTTCTCAACCCAAACGGCATTTTCCTTGTCGTCTTTGATTTCAATTTGTTTTGTAAGAAGTAATAAATAAGATCCTAAACCGTCTTTTAGATAATCATTTATACAAAGATGATTGCTCTCATTACTCCAAAATCTAGGTGAAAAATAAGAGTGTGTAAGTGTTTGGCTTGCTGTTTCGTCAACATATTTAATTTTAATAGCTGCTTTGTCTTTTACATATTCTTTGAGCGCATTAACCTTATTTTCATTGATTGTATAACTGACCTCATTTTTAAGATTACCCACTTGTTTTTCAAGCTTTTCAATTAAAAATTGTTTTTCTATAGTGTACAAAATATTACTATCTGAATATTGTAATTTTAACAATGATCTATTTTCAAAATAGCTTTCGTGCCTTTTCTTTAAAATAATGTGAAACCCAATTAATAGTGCATTTAGTTGATGCAATGTAGCTAAGCTGTTAGCTTCTGGAAGTTTTATTATTTTTAAATGATTTGCTTTTTGAGGATATAATGATTTTGTGATTTTTTCTATAGTTTTTTCAATTTTATATCCAATTCTCAAACCTGTTTCAAATGGTATATCAATTCTTTTTGTTTGAATACTTTGTTCTTCATCGTCTAAACCATTTACTCCAGCAACTAAAGCAGCATCTTCAATACTTTCAGAAACATCTTCTACAGAATTTGCTTCAAAATTTAAACTATTAAGAAACTCCTCAATCCGTGAAGTTGTATAATTATTAAAGCTTTCGTTCCCAATAAAATTAGCACTATTTTTATTGAATTCTTCTTCTGATATTGCTTCAACTTCTTCAATATCTTCTTCCTCTTTTTTATTATTCTGAACGTATTTAGAATTTTTATTTTCACTAAAATCAGACTTTAAAGAAATAAAATCAATCAATTCTTCTAATTCAAAATCACCAAAGAAGTCAGAATTTAATAATGAGTTGAAATGTGCAATCCTAGCGTCGGGATTGGTATTTAATAGAAATGCTTTTTGATGAATTAAAGCATAATTAGATATTCTTTCTGACGAATTAAATATTGCTAATCTAAAGGGTTTTATAAGATTTAAGTTTTCAATATTTATGATGTTTTTTTCATTTAAACAATCAATATATTGACTGAAAATATTTAGTCCATTAGCATCTTCAATGCAAATATTTACTTTTGTATCGAGTTTACTTTCAACATAAATAGTTATTTCATTACCATCGATTTCAACATTATTTATGAAAACTATATATTTAAATTTTTCGTTTTCATTAGATGCAATTTGACCTTTGAAATCATAATCTTGGATTAAATAATTCCCTTTTTTTGGAAAATTAATACCCAATTCTTTGAAATAATCTTTTGTTTTTTTGTTGTGTGTAAGAATTGAAACTTCTGCATTTATTGAATTATTTGTATTACTTCCAAAGGCTTCGTTTGTTGCATTAGCACTACCAAAAAGAAAATACGTTTCATTTTCATATTCAAATTGAATTGCTTTAGCGTGCAACCTGTTACTACTATACTTTTCAGCTCTTATCAAATTATTCCAATCTGAAAACTCAATTTTATGTTTGTTTTCATATTTATAAGGAACAGAACCATAAAGAGGATCAACGATACAATGTATTTTATCTGGTTGGATATCTTGGATTAATTTATCTAAAAAGGAACCATTAGTATTGTAGTATGGCGATAGTATTTTTATGAATTTAGGTTTCTTTGGTAATTTATCAACAATTGATTTATAAATACTTTCTTCTTGATAGGTAAATAGCATTTCCAAAGTTTCGTCTTTATTTACAACTGCATTAGTAGTATTATCATTGTCTAATAAATTATTGAACCAATTTGAATTTTCTTTTATCCAATTTAATTTTAATAGGTTGGTTCCAAATACAAAAGCTTCTAATTTCTTTAAATATTTGGCTGTTTCTTTAAAAAATGGCTCTGTTATTTTATCTGTTTCCGTAAAATGAAAACTTCCCCAAATTTCTTCATTGGAACTTAAACCGGAACTTGTAAGATTGCCAGAGCCAATAGCTAAAAAACCTTTTGTTTTACCTACTGCTAATAATACTTTGGGGTGAAAAGCTCCAATCATTTTGATTGGCGTAATACTATAACCAGCTTTGTTATCCAGTAATTCACTACCCACAAAACTATTTATTTGCTTTTCAAACTGATAAGCATCTACATAGATATTGATATTTGTTATTCCTGCTTGTCTTAATTTTGGTAAAACTCTTTGCTCAAAAAATATAAAATCGAATGAGAAACAAGTTATTATACAGCTATGGTATTTTCTTTTATCACCACCTAATAAGTCTAAAATATTATGTCTATCAATCATAATTAAAGAGTTTTAAAAAGTTCTAGACCAATTGTTGTTAAGTCTTTTTTATCCTCATTTATGAGCTGCATATCCCTTAAAAAATCAATCAATGTATTCAATCTTGGAGAAGAATAAGCATAATCTACATCATCTATAAAACGAATTAATCCATCTTCACGAATGAATTTTTCAGTTGATTGTGTGTTATTCATTTTCTTTAGTGAAACCCATTGATGTCTTACAATTACATATTTTTTTAAATAATATTTTACAAAATCTTTTATTGATAATTCTTCATTGTTTTGCATTGCAACTATTGAAGAAAGGAAACTACTATTTGAATTTAACTCATAGGTTTTAGTAAGTCGAACAAGTCTTTCAAGTTCGGATTTATTATTGAATATCAACTTTTTAACCAAGAGTATATTGTAACCAACTTTTTCAAAGTTGTTATTTGTTTTTTTGGTTTCTTCAACTACTTCTTCCTCAGATAAATCAATAATTTTTAGTTCTTTGAACGTTTGATTTTTAGCAATAAAATTTTCTTTTATTAAAAACCCTTCAACTTGTTTTGCAATATCATCAATTAGTATTTCTTCGTCAATCCAATTACCATTACTTTCTTTATTTAAAATTTTTAATAATGTTGATAATGAACCTGTACACGCCATATGCCAGAATTGCTCTAACTGATAAAAGTACCACAATGAAAATGTTTCGTCTATTTCATTGTCAATTAAACCTTTAGAATGGTAGGCATCAAAAGTTAATCTATAATCAAAAAAAGCATCATCATACTTTTTTACTTTCTCTAATACTAATTGAATTGTTCTTTTTCTGAATAAATTTGAATTATCTTGTTTTGGCTCATCATTACCTGTTATTAATTGCCAAATTAAACTATGCTCGGTTGTATTTGTTGGAATTTTAAGCATATTGAAAGGTCCAATAAGTTTATCAATTTCTGATTGGGTAATAACTCCTTTCTTCATTATCTCAACAAATAATTGAGCAATTTCTGAACCTAAATTTTCTTCAAATGCTATTGCTAGTTGATACCCTGAAATTTTATTTTCAATTTCAAATTCTGTTCTTATAAAAAATTCACTATTGATTTCATACTCTCTAATTAGATTGAGCTGCTTTAAAGAACTGACATAATTTTGTCCAAAAATACCTCGTGGGTTTATCCAATAGGTTCCGTCTTTGGCTTGTTTTTCTTCGCCTGTGCCAATTGTTAAATCAAATGCGTTTTGTGAAGTGTTATAAAGTTCTAAAGCTTTGGTTATACCACCAATGCCTTGAACGCCAGTTTTAGCTGCTAATAAAGACAAAATAAATTCTGCTCTTCGCAAGTGGTCAAACTGTTCTTTCTTACTAGGTTTACTGATATACTTTGCATAACAATGAAAAAACCAACAGTAAAAAGAGTAATATCTAATACGGTCGGTTACGTTGTTTAATCCTGGTAGTACTAAATCAAAAGTTTTGCCACCTGTATTTAAAAGTCCCAAAGGATCCTGCCCAACAATATGAACTAATGGCTCTCCTAAAAATGGTGCTGCTATTTTATTTTTCTCGAATTGTTGAACGCTCATTTCACTTCTCTTTTTATCTTTTTTTTATGGTTTGCAATTACATTTATAATTTTAAAAAATCTATGAAAGTGCGTGTTCTAATTTTTCTTTCCATTTTTCCCAATTGGGAGATAATCTATTTTGTAAATCATAAAAATCCTTATTGTGATTGTAATGTATCAAATGACATAGTTCGTGAATTACTACATATTCAATACTTCCTTTTGGTGCTTTTATTAATTCTGTATTTAGAATTATTTTGCCAGATTTAGTACAACTGCCCCAGCGTTTTTGCATTAATCTTATATCTAAAATAGGTTTTTCAATTTTATATTTATTGAATTTTTCCAATGAACTATTTATCAATTCTTCAAAATGAATGATTGCTTTTTCCTTGTACCATTCATTTAGTTTTTTTTCTAAATATTCGGGATTGGTTTTTTTAGTTTTCATAATCATAGTGCCTCTATAAATCTTAATTTCATTTATACTATCTTCAATGATTTGCAACTTATATTGTCTACCTAAATACAAATGTGTTTCCCCATTAACATACTTACGCTCTGGTGTATTTGGTTTGTAACTACAAAAAAATGCTAGTTGCTTTAATATCCAATTGGCTTTGGATTTTACCTTTTTATTTATGTCTATTATACTTGTATCATTGGGTGCAATAACATTTACTAAACCGTCAGGCAATACTTTTATGCCTAATGATTTTCTTGTCGCAAAAGTCAATTTGAATTTGATGCTTTTGCTACCATAATTTACTTCCTGGATTGTATTTAGCATTAAACGTATTTTAGTTTAGCAATTTTGATTACTTCTTCTATCAATTCATCAATTTTATCAAATGAGAATTGCGTATCGTATTGTTGTTGTTTCTCGAAAAGTAAATCATCCAAGCAGTTTTTTAATTCTTTTTCAATCTCGGTATTGGTTTGCCAATCAATAATTAATGTGCCGTTTTCATAAACAATATTTTTGATACAATCTTCTACTTCTAATGCTGTGCTAGCTTGTACTTCTTTTGGTTCTGGCGCATTACTAAAACTATTCTCTAATACTGCATTTATTAAATTGTAAAAAGCAATTGCATTAGGTTTGTCTTGAATAGCATTTGGAACATTGTTTTGTTTTCCGGTTAGGAATTGATTTTCGTATTCTTTGGCTTTTTGTAAATATAATGCTTCATCAATACGGTGCTGATGGTAATCATTAATGGCTTCTCTTATTAATGCGGATAAACTTTTATAGAAGATTGGATCTTCATTCATTTTAACATTAATTGCTTTCACAGTTCGAGTAGCAATATGGTCGGCTTTAGCAGCTTTACCCATTACTTTTTCTACTTCGGCTTCTCTTTTGTCTTTATCAAAAATATTTACTAGTTCCGTTATTTTTAATACTTCGCCTTCTGTGGTAATATGTTTGTCAATTAATTTTTGGATTTGTGGTTCGAAAGCTGAAATGTCTATATCATCATAGTATCTACGTTTCACATCTATTCGTAATTGCAAGAAGAATTTACAGTCTTTTTTGTATTTGTCAATGGTTTTTTCGTTCTTACTATCATTAAATTCAATTGAAGCCATTGCTAATTTAAACAAACGAACAAAAGCAGATAATTTTTCATAAAAAGGATGTCTAATACTATCGTCGTTTAATAATTCTGAATAAGCTTCTGCATCGTATTTGTTTTTTATTGTTTTGAAAATTTCCCATAGCTCACTGTGTGCTTGTGGTAATTTCTCAATTTCTTTATTGATATTTATAATAGTACCTGATAATTCTTCTTGTTCAAAATCATTTAATCCACTGTATGTGTTAAGAGCACTATCTAGGTTTTCCAAATTCCCAAAGTAATCAATGATAAAACCATATTCCTTATCTGGCGCTACTCTATTTACCCTTGCAATAGCTTGAAGTAAAGTATGTTCTCTTAATGCTCTAGTCACATATAAAACCTGATTATTTGGAGCATCAAAACCAGTTAGTAATTTATCTACTACAATAATTATTTCGGGGTGTTCTTGCTTCTTAAAGGCACTAATCACTGATTTTTCATAATCGGATTGTTTACCGTATTTACTCATCATAGCTTTGTAAAACTTCAATACGACATCTTCGTTTTCTTCAAAAGCATCTTCGTAATTTTCTCTTGTATCAGGTGCAGAGATTAATACTTCACAACTTACTTTACCAATTTCTTTTAAATATTCTCGGTATTTTATTGCAGTTGTTTTATTTGGAGCAACTAACTGTCCTTTAAAACCTGTTCCTTGAATATTGGCTTCAAAATGTTCACTAATATCCCAAGCCCTTGCATATACTACTTGGTCGGCTTTGTTCAGTTGGTTGGTTGAACTGTATTTTCTTTTTAGTGCTGCTTTACCATAAGGCGTAAGCGGTTCGGAAACCTTATCAAAAAAAGTGTCTAATGGTTTATCGTTTACTTCAATTAAATTATGTCTTCCTTCGTACAATAATGGTACTACTGCCTTATCCTCGACAGCATCCGTTATTGAATACACATCAATTAATCCACCAAATTTATTGGCTGTGCTTTTTTCTTTTTTCATCAATGGCGTTCCTGTAAATGCTACAAAACAAGCATTCGGGAAAACTTTTTGCATTTTTACATTAAACGTACCGTATTGGCTTCGGTGTCCTTCATCAATCAGCACAAAAATATTAGGCGAAGTAAATCCGTCTTTTGATTGATTTATAGCCGCTTCAAATTTGTGTATCAGTGTCGTAATTACCGCATCTATTGGGCTATTGATTAATTCTACTAAATGCTTTCCGGTTTGTGCTTCCTCTACATCAACGTGGCATTTTTGGAATGTTTCTGTAATTTGTGTGTTTAAATCGATTCTATCGGTAACGAGGATTATTTTTGGGTTTTTAATTTCTTTTTTGGTTGCAATTAATTGCGCCAACATTACCATTGTCAATGATTTTCCACTTCCTTGTGTGTGCCAAATTACACCACCAGTTCGTTTACCATTAGCATCGGCAACACTAATTTTTTTGAGCGTTTCTTTGATTGCAAAATATTGTTGGTATCGGGTTATTTTCTTAACTCCATCATCATAGACTATGTAATTGAAAATTAGGTCTAATATTCTTGATTTTTGGCATAAACTGAATACTAATTTATCTTGTTCGGTTACGATTATTTCTTCTTTTTCCAGTTGATTAAAATAGTGCAATACATTATTAAATCGTTGTTTAAAAATGGCAGTTCGCTCCGTATTAGGTAATTCACTATTTTTTAGTTGTCTAATAGCATCGCCATAGTGTATTCCTTCTTCTTTGGTTCTAAATACTTCTTTCCATACACTCCAAAACTCTTTTTGGGTGGCTGTGGTGGCATATCTTGCTTCGTTTACCGCTAATGACAACACTATATTAGAATATTGATATAATCCTCTTATTCCATCTTCTTGTTGGTTGCGTAAATGTTGAGAAATGGCTTCATTTACTGGGTCTTTTATCACATTGCTTTTACATTCAATTACTACCATTGGAATGCCGTTGATAAACAAAACAATATCTGGGCGATAGGTATCATTTCTCTCACTTCGTAATACGGCATATTCTTCGGTAACGTGGAATGTATTGTTCTCTATATTTTTCCAATCGATGTATTGAAAAGAGAAACTTTTTTTATCGTTTAGAATGGTTTGTTCCAAACTTTTACCCAAAGTTATCAAGTCATAAAATGCTTGATTTGCTTTTATAAAACCATCTTGTATTGGTAATTCTCGCAAAGCGATAATTGCTGCATTGATATTGCTATCTGAAAAAGAAAACTCTTTGTCTTTGTATTGAATGCTGTTTATCTTTTCGAGTTGTTTTTTCAAAATTGGTTCAAGCAATACATTACTGGTTCTACCGCCACGTAATTCCATTGCTTCGTCTGGAGATACATATTGATAGCCCATTTTAATAAGTAATTGTAATGCTGGAATTTGACTGATGTGGTCTTCTATATAACTTGGGTTCATAACTACTTTATGATTTAAAACAATGAATTAATAGATGCATTCTTTGACTTTACAGAGAAAAAAAATGGGAATACAGATAATTGGTACCGACCGAAAGACAACCGAAAAAAAATAAATACAGCGAAAAAAAACAGAATATAGATAATTGGTGCTGATGCTGAAAAACCTGTAAACTACCTAAAAACAAGGCATCTGCTATTATTACTGATGATGATATGGCTAAAGAAAAGTGGAATACAGATAATTGATCCTTTCTAAAAAAGATTTTGTTGTAAACAATACAGCACTCTTTTTTTGAATTATGGAGAATACTATTCATATTTGGAACGTAAATAATTAACCACCTCATTAACTAATAAATCTCCTCTTAAATCTGCGAAAGCTTCCAATAGAAGATAACGAGTACCTTTTATTTGTCCTGATGTTTTTACAATTTCATCCTCCATTAGTTTAGTCAGTAAATATTTCACTTGGCTGCGTGATAATGAATTTTGCAATCTGCTTTCTAAATCTCCTACTTTTAGTTCATTGCCTTGTAAAGCCAACACAATTAATTCTACTTCCTTAATTAAATATCGTTTCCCAATTTTTAAATCTTCTTTTACTAATTGATGGTACTCATTGGATAAAATATATCGATTGGTATGTCCTGCCGCTTTTTGTATTAAATCTGATTTTTCTAATTGCTCTACAATTATCGTGTTTAGCTGCTGAAACAAACCATTTTTTATTTTGTATAACGTAATGATTTGTTCTACTCCCAATTTAGGCTCTTTGTCGCTGAACTGGTATTTGTTTAGAAAGATGTGGAAAGCTTTATCGGTTATATCGGAATTTAATTTTAATGTAACCTGAAATAAATTAGAGCTGGTGTAATCGGGTTCTGCTTTACCTTCTGCCAGTGTGATAGAAAATATTTTATCTACACCTTGTCCGCTGCGTTCTACTAATCCTGTTTTTTCTAAAATATCGGTCATTAATCTGCTTCGAGGTGTACTGCTAACTGTAAGTAGGTTTTCTATGGTTACTCCTTTTGGAAAACCACCGGGATTATTTATTATTATTTGTGTAGGGAATTGTTTTACAACAACTTCGCTAGTAATTGAATAATCTCTATGCGCTACTGCGTTCAAGACTGCTTCACGAATTACCACTTCATTAAAGGCATAAATGTCAAAAATATAAGCGTCCGATTGGACTGGATATTTTGGATTTATACTTGGTTGATTTATTAAATTCCAAATTTTATCAATACCTATAAACAAAGGATCATCAATAACAATTCGGGTATCGTGGTGTATTTGTGAAATACTGTTTCGATACTCCCAAATGGTTTTTGACTGCGGTAGAGTTTGGTTTAGTTTTTCCTTATTACCCAAAAGTATTAGTGAAGCATAAGTAAATTTACCATCGACTACTAATTTTAAATCGGATAAAATTTGCTCGTTGGATAATTGTAAAAATTGTTGGTTGTTTTGTTTACGAGCATAGGATATTTTCATTTTGTCTATGGCTTCTTTGTTTAAATCATCCATAGTAATCCCTTCACAAATTTTGGCTGAAAAATCGGGTTCTTGTTCCGATAGGATTGCAAAAACTTCTTCGTCGCTCATATTGCGTAAACTTTCGCCAATACGCATCAATGGTACACCTTCAAACTTTAGGGTTTTTCCAATAGGTCGTGATGGAATATGAGTAACCAATACTCTTAAACTATTGGCATCATATAGTTCTTCGGTTCTAATTCTAATACCCAATTTAGCATATACACCATCTTCTAAAGCTCCTACTTCGCCCAATGCAAAATCGCTTCCTACTACTTGATGTGGCATTGCATCCGCCATACCTAATACTAAACGACCGCCACATTCATTTGCAAACGCCACAATGTAGCCCAAATAACATTTTCTACGTTCTTCTTGACTAATGTGCGAACCACCATTATACGAATAATTATGGGTCGCTGCTTTGAACTCGATTTTGTCTTCGGTTTCTTTTTGGTGTTGTAATTGTTCTATTGTCATAATTATATGCTTTTTTTACTTTACCCTTCTTATTTACTTTTTACTGCCTAACAACAACGTTTACCATATCTTTTGCAATACAAACGTTATTTTTAATCGAATAACATTCAACAAAATGGTTTCCTAAAAAAGCTGTACTTTCTGGCTTAACATATGTGTGATGGTCTGTAATTTCACCTCTAGCTTCTGTACAATTATTGTCGTTTTTGACTTTCCATTTTAGAATATCGTGATTTGTTGTATTTGTAACCGCTTTAAAATCAATTTTGTTTTTTGTGTCGACTACTCCTCTAACAAGTTTTAGATTTGCCTTGTAATCTCTAAACCCACTTAAATCTTTTACAAAACCATCAATTTTCAATTGTACTGTGTCATCAATTAAAACAGGTATTTTTTGGTCGAATAAGAATTTTTCAGATGCTGAAACTCTTTTATAAAAACCACTTTTAACAATTAGATTTATATTATTTATTGTGTCAATATTTTCAAATGAGATTAAAATAGCATCTACTGCTTCGTGAATTAAATTTCTCTCTTCATCAGTTAATTCAGAAACATAACTGTCAATAAATTTACTATTATCACCTCTGTCCCTCAAAACAGGCATTTCAATTTTTCCTTTCAACTCGGATAGACATTTAAAAACACTATCAAAAATTTCTAAATTAACATTTTGCTTATAATTTTCAGTAATCAATTGCTCTAAATGAAAAGACTTAAGTTTAAAATTTTCATTTTTTTCTTTGCATTCGTGTTTCCATCTTTTGACAAACTTAACACTCCTTCTAAAATCTTCATTTTGTTTATTTACTCCAGAGGCTATCTCAATATATCCCAACGGATCAGTTTTAATCCAAATGACACTTTCTTTATTCCGCAACTTTGTTTCATAGTATTCTTTTCTTCTTTTTCCTCTATGTAATTTAATAATTTCAGGAACTCGAAAAGTATTTCTATTAAATTCATTTCTGCCTTCTATTAAAGCAGGAACCAAGTCAACAGCAAATACTTCTTCATTCTTATTTAAATATCTAAATGAAATTGAGTGAGTTTGTACGACAATATCTAAATCAAATGGTGTTGGATTTTTGTACTCTTTAGAAAATTTATTGGCAATCGTATTTAAATCAAATATTGGATTGGCAGTACTTGAATTCCAATCACCCATAATATATAGAACATCTAAATCGTGCAGTGGCTTTATTGCGGTATATCTAGGATAAGAACCTATTTGAATACAATTATTTACTCCTAACAAATCGTTAAATGATTGATAAATATTTGATACAAACTGAATGTCATCAGCTGTAGGTGTTAAATTTTCTTTTACATAACTTCTTAGAAGTGCATTAATATTACTTTTTCTCATAAGCTGTTGTAATTAATGATGTAACAATATCGTTAAGTAACCTTCCTCTAAAAGTTACTAGAATTGAATTTCTATGATTATTTATGTTATCCATAATATTTTGAGATATTCTTACACCATTTGAAACATAAACAATCAAAGCGTCACTATCCTTTTTAAACCTTAATATATCTTGAATTTTATCATCAAACTCATTATAGTTAACTAGCATCATCGTATGTCTTTCTCCTTTGCCCAAAGAAGCACTAGTAATTTTTTCAATATTTTTTTCTTTAAATAGTCCTGAGTCAACTAATAAATCTTTAAAATTATCAAATTCACTTTCTGCATAAACTGCAATTTTTTTATTGGACAAGCCTCTACCTAGTCTAATCCACACAGGCATTACGCCACTTATAATCGTGTAAATTGTATACCCAAAACCAAATATTGCAACTACGGTACTTACACCACCCACAATAGCAAAAAAAGGATGATTAAAAAATTCAATTAATTCATTCATATCTTTCTCTATTTTAAATTTTTACTCTAGTTTTTCCAGTAAGCAACTGCTGCATTAATCCCTTTTTCTGTACTTGCAAGGTTTGTAGTTTTTGTTGGTATTGGTTGAGTTCTTCTGTTGCTTTATCGAGAATGTCAGCTATTGCTTTTTGTTCCTCAACATCAGGAATTTTAATTTCTAATTTTAGAAAATCGGTTTTACTCATTACTCTATTTCGACCTGCACCACCTGGAGAAATTAATTCCAATAAAAATTTGAACCTTTTTTGTAAAATAAAATGTCTAAAATATTCGGGAATTGCATTTTGAGAGTTGAATGTATAGGTTGGAAATCTATGTGAAACCAAGCCTCCTTCATCTTTTTTACTAACTATTGCTACTGCGTGTTCCCAAGCGAATGTGATATTTATGATTAGGTCATTTTCTTTTACTTCGTACATTGTTTCCATTGCAATAGAAGCTGGATCAAAATCAGTTTTATGAAAAACACCTTTACCGTGGCTTCGTAATCCTAATGCTAAATAATTTTCAGTAGGTTTTATAATTGGTCTAGGAGTAAAACTCATACATTCGTTTATTGCACTTACTTTCCATTTTTCAGTAAACCCTTTTACTCGTATTTTTCCAGTAAGTAATTTTTGAGTTAATCCATAATTCCTAACTTTTAAATTATCAATAATTGCTTTGCAATCATCAATCGCTGCATCCCAAGTTGATAGTATAGATGCTATTTTTTGTTGTTCTGGAAGCGGTGGGGTTGGAATATTTATTGCGGAAATAGTTGAACCACTCAAGCTAGGGACACCAGATGCTTCATTATAATAATACCAATTAATTGTTTGAAAAACATTAAAAAGCCATATTGGAACAATATTTTGTGAGAGTTCCGTATAAAATAACGTATCAACTGTCCAAAATGGAGTGTCCATAAAACGTGGCTTGTCAATTGTGCCTTTTCTGCCAATCAAAACGGATGGTTTATCATATAAAAAACTATTAGTTCGACCTATTTCACCACCTGTGCCAAGAATTGGATAAATACCATTATCACAAATAACTTGTTTTTGATCTCTACCGTGTTTTATTTTAGCAATTTCCCCTAATTTCTTAACATCCCAATCAATTGGTATTAAGCCTACTGAAGTGTTCTTATATTTAGATATATCCATTTATATAAAGTTTAATTCCTTCAAGTAGTTTTCCATTTGGTTTTCTACTTCTGTTAGTTGTTGTTTCAGTTGTGTAATATTGGTATGTGTGGCTTTGATATCTACTTCTTCTTCTTCCTCAAACGTGTCCACGTAACGAGGAATATTAAGGTTGTAATCGTTTTCAATTATATCAGCCATTGTTGCACGGAAGCTGTATTTATCTTCCACAATAGCGCCTTTTTCTGAAGTAAGCGGTGTAGCTGCTTTAAAAGATTTGAAAGCTGTTACAATATGTTCAATGTCGATTTCTCTTAACTTATTTTGGTTTTTACCACTATCGAATTCACGACTGGCATCAATAAATAAAATGTCTCTATTTGCTCCTTTTCCTCTGTTGAAAATTAATATGGCAGCTGGAATTCCTGTGCCAAAAAAGAGATTGGCAGGTAAGCCGATAACTGCTTCCAAAAGGTTTTCATCAATTAGTTTTTTACGAATTTGACCTTCGCTGCTGCTACGAAACAATACGCCGTGAGGAACAATAACCCCAACTTTTCCAACATCTTCATAGGTGGTTTCTATCATATGACTGATAAAAGCATAATCTCCTTTGCTTTTTGGAGGAACGCCTCTGTGAAAACGGTTGAACTGGTCTGAACTTGCTGTGTCTGCACCCCATTTATCAAGAGAAAATGGTGGATTTGCTACAACAATGTTGAACTTCATTAGATTGTCCTTTTCTAATAGTTTTGGATTATTGATAGTATCACCCCATTCAATTGTTGCACTGTCTTGTTCGTGCAAAAACATATTCATACGACACAATGCCCAAGTACTTCCGTTGTTTTCTTGACCGTAAAGCGAATAGTTTTTTCCCTCCACTTCATTTGCTACTTTTATCAATAAAGAACCCGATCCTGCCGTTGGATCACATATTCTATTACCTGGTTGTGGGTCAACTAATTTTGCTAATAAGGTACTAACTTCACCTGGCGTGTAGAACTCGCCAGACTTCTTACCACTTTCCCCAGCAAATTTTGAAATTAAAAACTCGTAACTATCTCCAATAATATCGTTTCCTTCTAAATGTGATGGTTGTAAATCAAGAGCTGAAAAATCAACTAATAAGTTTTTCATAATCGCATTACGCTGTTTTGTTTGACCAAAGACAGTTTCAGAATTAAAAGAAATACTGCGGAATACCATTGCTAATTTAGCACGGTTGGCATCCTCTAAAGCCGTTAAGCCAATATCAATAATTTCACCTATATTGGCTTCACTACGGTTTTGATATAGGTAATCGAAATTGCATATTTCTGGTAATATAAACCGCTCTCTTTGCAATTGGCGTTGTACCATTTCCTCATTGCCTGGATATTTAATTCGGTATTGCTCTACCTTATCTTTCCACACATCAGACAAGTATTTTACAAATAATAGTGTAAGGATATAATCCTTGTATTGTTCGCTTCCCATTACTGGGCGTAAAGTATCACAAGCTTTCCAAACAATATTGTTGATTTCCCTTTGTGTAATTTTATTCTCTGCCATAGTTCCTAATTTATAATTTTTGAAATAGTTGTTTGAAATAGTTTTTGTTTCTCTTTGATTATATTATTTGTAAGCTCAATGTCTTTTAGATATAGTTCTTGTAAATACACTACTTTCTGTTGCTGTTCTAATGATATTAGATTAAATGTAAAGTCAGCTAATTCGTTTTTACGAATAGAAGGAATAGTACTTCCGGCACCTGATTGTTGAAAGTGCAGTAAATTTTTAGGAAGATTAAGTACCGAAACTAAATAAGCGGGTATAATTCTTGTTTTATCTGTCCGTAAAATAAAAAATATTGAAGATGCTATGGCATTTCCAAACTCTTCTTTATATAATGTTGCATAAAAACGAAAGCCTTTTGCTACGAAAAGTATATCTTCGTTTTGCAGTAGGTTTGCCATTGCTTTTGGGTCTTCTTCTAAAAAAGTGTCATTCTCTCCAATATATTGTCCAAATTCATTGAAATGCTTGGCTTGTAAATATGGTATTGTACCGTCTTTACTAGGTTGTCCGTAATAACCGAACTGAATATTTGCAATTTCTTTTAATTTAACCTGCATTTGATTATTTTTGTAATGTTATTCGTTTCTGGTGCAAATATACGCAAAATAATGAAATATGCAAATTTATTTTATTGTAGAGTTATTCAAAAATATATTTCATATCAAATGAAATAATAAAAATCAAGATTCAAGGGTTGTTATTATTATAACATCTTCACCTTATTTAATTTAACACTTATGGTACAAAGTTTGATTATAAATGTGTATTGTGGGTGCTTTAAATACATTCAATACTAATCGTATAAAGGATAGGATGATTGTTCATTTTAAGTATTTCAAAATGTGTATCTAAACCTAAAACATCATCATAATTTATATTACTATCTTTTATCTTCCATCCATGCTCTACACCAGCATCTGGTCTTATGATTATTTTATACTGTTGATTGCTAAAATCAAAATAACGATAATGAGGAATTGAATCACATAACACGTTTGCAGTTACTAAATTTAATTCATGACTAAGTAATTTTATGTAGCTATCTCTTGAATCATTGTCTTTAAATTCGTGAAAAATTTTATATGGTGCTCTATCGTTGTAAAATTTTTGACCTATAAAACTAAACTCTTCAATATTAAAATCTAATACACTCTGTAATCTGTCTAAAAACTGCAGCATTAATAGACATGAAAAAGGCGTTTTTAAATAACGGTCGTAATATGATACATTGAACTTTTGACCTTTCATTTTTGTTTTTAAATCTATTTTGTTGGTTAAATTTTTAAGCACTTCGTCAGCCAAGTTAACTGATTTTATACTAGATGTTGTATCTATATAAACCTCATAAACATTACTCGAGTTTAATAGACTGGTCGTTTCAAATTTTTCAAAATTAAGGGGTATTTCAGAATTAATTTTATAAACCTCACCATTTTCAGTTTCACCCCAATTACTATTTAGACTAAGGTTTACTTGACTATTTACAAAATATGTAGAATTAGCCCCATCTTGCAGTTTGATTAAAGAAATAGTATTTATTAAATCATCCTTATTATCTTTATTAATCCACAAAGTTGACCAAGCAGCAAGCTGAATTAATGTCATTGTATCTTGATTATTTTCTACAATAGGAATGTTATTAAAGATGATATTAATATTTGTTTTGCTTTTTAAATTTTCTAAAAATAAAATATTGTCTAAGTCCCAATTTTGAATTAGAGGATCAACAAACAACCAAACTTCTTTTATTTTTGAAGCGTAATTTAATTTTATTAGTTCTTGTTTTATGCCTCCCAACATTCTTTTTGCAGTTGGATACATACTTTTAATTTCCTCAGGTACTTTGAAGTTGCTAATTGTTTTTAACCAATCTAAGGCTATATTTCTGTCTAATAAATTGATATGCCATTGTGTTTTTCTATCTATTAAACATTTAGTACAAGCATTTTGACATTCGCATTCTAATTTGTTTTTTGATTCCTTAAATATTTCTTCTGCGTATAAAAAGAATTGATTTGCATATCCAGCTCCTCCTTTAGTTGTATCAAAAATGAAAATAGTACAATAATTTTCATATCGCTTGATACCAAATTCTAATTCATTAGCTTCTATAGCTAAATAACTTGCTAATTCTTTTACGAAAATCGAACCTAATGAATACAATAATGTTTCATTTCTTGAATAGGCGTTATTTTCTCTAATTCTAATTTCACAAAAATCAGTTTTAAATCTACCGCCTAAAATCACATTTGGACGTATTGCAGAAGAGGAAAAATTCCCTGTACATGCTGAACCACCATTATCATCTTTTCCTCCTCTTAATCTTCTATGATCATTGAGTTCTTCTAATGACAATCCCGTTTTTCCACAATGCAAACACACATGAAAACCATTGCCATTTCCTACGTTATAATATAAAATTTCACCAGTGTCTTCACTTTCTCTAATGTCGTAAACATTATTGTTATCTTGCTGCCAAGGCTTAACATTAATCAATAAAGGATCTACATATTGTATTCTTGATGATTCCGATATTTTACGATTTGGGGTTTGATATAAATCTACAGCAAACCCAGCTGGTTGAATCATCTCTGTAAAATTGCTTCGTAGACTCGAATCATTAAAGTTAATACCTCTAAAATTATTATTGTTACAGTGTGGACACTCAGTATCTATATTTTGGCCTGCAGAAACTTCAACTATTCTTTGATAACCGCAAGAGTTACATAGTTGAATAATTTCTTTAGAAGTTTGTGTTCCTCTATTATCATCTAATATTATTCCTGCTGAATGATAATTCATACCATCAATAACAATATTATTACCTGGAGCAAATTCAGTCAATGCTCTTGTAATAAAGTATGATGGAT
The DNA here is from genome assembly GCA_947453885.1 of Flavobacteriaceae bacterium. Classification (GTDB taxonomy): domain Bacteria; phylum Bacteroidota; class Bacteroidia; order Flavobacteriales; family Flavobacteriaceae; genus Flavobacterium. The sequence goes on along the minus strand of CANGIF010000029.1, from coordinate 19,842 downwards.
TTTCCTTATTGCTTCTATTGTTTCTATTTAAAGTATCAATATTTGTGGTATTGAATTCAACTATACCAGTAGGTAAACCAGCAGTAGGTAAAAAACCTTCCTGTGCTAAATAGGTTAAAGCATTTTTATTTAGAAATTGAATGTATTGAATATTTATGGATTTGTAAGCAGGAGAGTTTTTTCCAAATTCTTCTTCCATTTCACTTAGTTTGATTTCGAAACCTTCTTTTTTGTTTCTAGCTTTATTTGATACATTATTGAAATTAGAAAATACTTTATTTAAAATATAATTGAAGTTTTTATCTTCAAAACTAGTTTCTTTAGTTATGCTATTCACTTGATGTGAAAATTTAATAACATCATTACCCATTAGCCAGCTAATAAATTTTACCGCTATTGGCTCGATTTCTGCAAAAAAGAAGTTCTCAATTTTGTCAGTAACCTTAATTCCTTTGACTTCATCTGTTTGAACAAACTTACCTAGAAAGAAAGCATTTATGTGACGTTCAATAACTTGCGTGCTATTAAAAGAAATGAATGGTGGCGCAATTTTATGAGTTAATGCCCAAGTTGGTTTATTGAAAGCATTCAAACCTACTGGGTTTGGAGCACAAACAGTAAATGCAATTGACTTACTTTCATTTCTTCGGCCAGCACGCCCGGCTCTTTGTAAGTAATTAGCTGGTCCAGGAGGCACGTTATTCATAATAACTGTTGATATACCTCCGATATCAACACCCATTTCCATCGTTGTAGAACAATTTAGTATATTTATTTCTGCTTTTTCGAATTTATCTTCTAGTTGTTTTAATCTTTTTTCATTCTGTTGTGCAGAATGTTCCCCAGATAAATACAATGGTCTATTTAAAATTATTTTTTCATGGATATCATTCCATAATCCATTTTGTTTCCAAACGACTGAATTTTCAACAATCCATTTTTTAGTATTTATTAGATCTAATTCATTTTGCTCATTTCTGTTGAAAGGAAATTGAAATTTTGGAAATGTAAATGGTTGCGATTGTTTTATTTCAAAATGTCTAATATTATCTTCAGAAAAAGAGCCCGTTATCCAAGGAGAAAAACCCTTAAATTGCGCATCAATTAAACGTTTTTTTACTGGGCATAGCCATAATTTATCTGATAATTGAAATCTTGTTCTTTCTTCTAAATTTAACTTATAACCGGTACCATCTGAGTCCAAAACTCTACCTCTTATAGTTTTCCATATTTCATTTAATATCTCATTAATATCGTCCTCTATTTCATTATTTATTTCTGCTCTACTATAATACCCCAAACCGGCACATAATAATAATGCCATTCTATTTGGTCTTAATTCATTCTTACCGAAATTAGGCCATTTTTTAGCATTTACTATATTTGAGTCTGGTTCATGTATGAAAGAACTTCTCAAGAACGAAGTTGAGTAAGGATAAATTGTACTATCTACAAAGAAGCTAAATTGGTATCTTATAACATAATCTAATCCTATTTTTAAAAGACTTTTCCATTCGTCAAGAGCTATTTTATATTGTTCAGCTATTTTGGGTAATTGCACATTATCTAAATCCGGATAAACCAAACTAATCATACCTAAATTTTCTAATGAACGTTCTCTAGGAATTCTCCTTGCAAAATTATCAAACAAAAGTGCCCTTGAATATTTTTCTATATTAACATCATTATCTTCTCTTGGATTATTGTTTTTAAACAATGTTTTAAGGTCTTTTTTAGGATTTAGAAAATCATATAATTGTTTCCAAGATAAACGAACCTTGTCGTCATTTTTTTGAGAATTAGCTTTTATTTTTTCTATGTTCTCCTCTATCATTTTTCTTAATAAAGGGTTTTTTTGAAGTGCTAGTTGCTCTTCAAGTTCTTGTAAATCACTGGAATTAAAAGTGTTGTTTTGTGAATTATTTAATTGTTCTTTCCAAAGCAAATGAAATACTTGAGAACGTATCCAATTGTTCTCATTATCAATATTTATTAAAGCTGAAATTTTTGCTGTGCCTTGTCTACTATCCGTAAAAGATATGTATTTATGACCTTCCCAGAGCATTTCTGAACGAATTTCATCAGCACCCGGTGTGTTTTCAAGGAATACATCGGATAAAATTCTATTCATAAATGATGAGGAAATTCTAAAATGTAATGGGTTTTCTAGATTGCTTGAACAATGTGGACAAACACATTCCCCATCACGATCTGCTTCTATAAACTCATTTTTACTTCTGTTTAATTTACCATTGCTTTCAATTCCGAATTCAATTGTATTAGCTACATATCTTTTACTATTATTTCGTTTCGTAAAGAAGAATGATTGAGATATAGAACTAGTATTTTCATTTTCATCATTGTCTAAATCATCAACTATAAAGTTATCCTGATTTATTGATGTTGCTAATTTTAAAAATTCATCATTTTTTTCTCTTTGTTTTTCTGCTTGAAGCAGTTCATTTCCGCAAGAACGGCATGCGACTAATTCAAACATTGGAAAATTACAATGTGAACAGTTTTTTTCTGCATATGTTGTCATTGTTCCCATAACACTTTTGGCATCAAAATTTTTATGCTTATCACAATTGATATTTGAACAAACATAAACACCACCAATACCACGAGAGAATAAGTGTGCTCTTAATGGTAAAATAGAAACATTACCCACTTTATTTTCAACAATCTCATCTACTGCAATTAATTTTTCATTTGATGAAGCATTTTTAGATATGACACTACTGGTTAATTCAGATAAACTAGTAGCATCTGAATTGAAAACCTTTTGTCTTAATAGTTTTATTTCATCTTTATTATCTATTTGAAAATTCTCTGGTAATTCTTTAAATTCTCTTTTACCAGTAATTATTTCAATTTGATTTTTTTCAATACCGCAAAGATTTACCATGAAATCTTTTAAACTATTTTCACTTTCTTCACCGCTACCAACTGTTGCTGAAGTTATTGCAAAACGTAAGTCTTTAATATCAACCTCAAAAGCATCAACAACTCTTCTTATTAATAGCGCCATTTCAGAAGCAGCTGAACCTACTAAGGTATGAGCTTCATCTAACAAAATCCAACGTAATTTTCCTTTTGAATTTTCTAGTAATGAAACGTCTTTATCTCTAACCAAAATGTATTCTAACATAGATGGATTTGTGAAAAGAATTTGTGGTGGAGTTTCTCTTATATCTTTTCTATCTATCAATTCAGGATGAGCTTCTCTTCTTTTATTTGCTGGGGTGTTTCCATCTGGGGTATTCCCATTATATACAGCATAAGTTAATCCATCAAGTGCTTTAACCCAAGCATCCATTCTCTTTTTTTGACTGCCAATTAATGCATTTAAAGGATAAAGAAATATAGCTCTCACGCCAGGTTCATTTTTGCAATTCTCGTACAAATCATGTAAAACTGGTAACATAAAGCATTCTGTTTTACCTGATCCAGTCCCTGTAGTTACTGCAATTGATTTTTTTTCTTTTAAAAGAGTATTCCAACTGATAATTTGATGCTTATATGGATTTCTATTTTTTGGAAACTCATACTCACCTTTAATTTTATCCAATTTATTTATAAAATTATTGTCAAATAAATACGTTAAATCTCCAAAAGTTTCTTTTGCAGGTGTCCATGGAAAAGTATTTTGAAAAACTGGCTCAGCTAACAATTTTTCATCTTCAAATAAATTAGATAAGTAGACCTGAAATTCTGCATCTCCTGTTGCCCAAAGTGATAAAATAGATTCTTTTAACCTTTCTTGAATTTCATTGTATATTTTACTGAATTTTATTTCTTGTCTCATAATTAGTTTAGTTTAAATAATATATTAATGATTCTTCATACCACTTTTTATCAAGGTCTTCTACATACTTAATTCTTCTTCTGAAATTGTCCCCATTGATATGCCATAAGCCGGTATTATTACCTCTAATAGATGATGCAACCGTTAAAGATGCTATAACGAGAATATTAACTTGGTCATTCCATTGCTTTTGAGGTATTGGTTTAATATAATTATTTCTATCCTTTTGAATATCATAAAAGGGTAACTGTCCTAATACTCTTTCACCTAATCGCTCTCTAACATTGTTAAGTTCTGCATTAAAAACAAAATTATCAACCCTGCTTTTTTGAAGTAAGCATAAGCTTAATTTGTTCCATTTAAAATTTAACATAACTGCAAGTGCTTCAAATATTTCTGGAGTAATTTGACAAATATTTTCCCAATCTGAAAGCTCAACCCAATGAAAAGAAAAGCCTAAATCATTTTCTAATTCAACAAAATCATTCCCAGAAAACTTATGTTGCCCTTCATCAAATTTCACCGATAAAAAAGCGAAAGCTTTTGCTGCTAATTTAGATGATGTTGTAATGGCCTTAATTATATCAAATGTTGCAAAGGGCAAATCATTTTCTTTGCACAAGTAATAATAAACCCAAAACCTGTTCCATACATCGCTCATCAAATCCTCAGCTAAAAGCTGCTCTGAATAATTGGTAATTCTATTATTTCTATCCTCAATTGTAGTTAACTCATTTTCAGGATTCACACAAATAAACTCAGGTTTTATTTTGAATTTTGAATTTTTATCAGAGAAGAGAATAAATTTTTTAGCGTTAGTTGCATTAATTGAGTAAAAATCTAGCTCTTTTATAATTTCAATCTTATTAATGTATTCCAGGTCGCAATCTAGTGGTAAAGCATAGACACTATTGGAAATATCAATACTCTCAATTTCGTTAAATTTTATTATGTTTTCATCATTTACTTCCCATTTTATTGTCTCTGAAAATTGTTTTATACTACAACTTTTAATTTTTTTATTTCTATTGTTTGGCAGTAATTCAAAAATTTCAATTTTTAAGAAATTATCAGAATCAATAATATTATAAAGTTGAAATAGTGATTTAAAAGTATCATAAAACTCAAATAACGGTTTTACTTTATTCACTATCTTTTTTGATATAACAATTTCTGGATTCTTATTATTTGAAATTCTTACTTCATATTCTTTTCCATAGGAATTTGCAATTAATCTCCAGCCTTTTATTTTATCTAAAAATATTATATTTTCTTCAATTATACTTTCATTCTGGTCAACTATTATAACTCCTTGAAAAGGTGAAATTACTTCAGCAATTATGCCAAAACTTTGATTATTTAATCTAATTCTTGTTTTGATTGAGGATGGAAACTTCGACGGATTTGTTATTTCAAAAATTACTTTATTTTGATTTATGTTGAAAGCATAATAATCTGATTTATAAAATTCTAAAACGAAAGAATTGTTGTTTACCGCTATTTGTGGATTATTATAATCGGAACTTGTTGACAAACATAAATTACCAATATTAAAAACTTTTTCAAACTCATCAATACCATCATGAGAGATTTTGACATCTAATATGCCTATTTCTTTTGGTAAATGGTTCGAATTCCAAGTCGTATTATTTACTTGTTTCCATTCTATGAGTGGTTTATTAATTCTTTGCCCATTCTTATCATAAACAAGTATTCTTAAATTATCTTTAACAATATTTAAATTACTTTTAACAAGCCATTTTGGTTTTTCACTTAAAACGCTCCATTCAAATATATTCTCAGTATTTGTTTTAAACTTAATTGCACCGCCATCAAGTTTCTTTAACTTGATTTCATCTTGAAATTTTATAATAGAGAACGGTTTACTATTTATCTCTATTACATTTTTTTCTTCAAAATTACCATCTATTGAAAAAGAATCATTTGATAATATATAACCATGATTATTATTTGTGTGTCTAGATTTTTCTAAAACAAAATTTTCATTATTACCTGACGCCCATAATGTTGGAAAATCCAAGTTTAATATGGAATAGAGTAAGTGATTAGCATAATAAATTTTGTCAAAGCAATCAATTACATAAATTTCAATATCAAAATCTTCTTTATAACTGACAAAATCTTTAAACTGGATTACTTTGTAAGTCTCATTATTTCTTTTTATTAGTTTAGCAATTAAATCAACCCCAACGAATAATTTATATTCATTTTGATATTCAACAATTTGATCATCTAAAATATAATTCAGTTCCTCAAATCCAATTTTTGAATTGATTGTAGTGTTTAGGTAAAAAGATTTAGATTTTGAATTAAAATTCCATTTGAATTTAATGGTGTTGTTTTTTCTTCTTACTCTATCTCTTTCAACAATTAAATCTTCAGTAATCTTTTTTAAATCTGCATTCGCGCTAAAACTTATAAGCTCATTTTCATCATTATCCAATACGGCACGTACAATTTCAAGACAACTACTATAAATAATTTCATTTTGACTAGACTTAGGAAGTAAACTAATTAGTTCTGTATTTGAAGAAAAATCTTCAATAGAATTAGGGTTTAAGTGAATAATTTTCAAAAGAAAATCTCTGTATTTACCGCTATTATTTTGTATATGTTTTAGTGGAAGTCCACCCTGCAATAATAAGGTTTTGAGGTAATGAGTATTTTGAATTTTAATCCATTTATAATTTAAAAGATCCCCACCCTTTTTTGCAGACTCATAAAATTCATTAACATCAAAGCACAAATTTTGTGAACCTAATGAATTATATATTTCATCTTTTGATGGATACCCACCATTGAAATTTCTTTTCCACCACTCAGCAAAATAGATTGCACAATCCCTTGAGTCAAGTTCAGAAAAACGTAGAACGATTTTAAAACGCTCTTTCAACTGATTAAACTCTAAATCAGAAATAGAATATTTCCAAACAGGCTGACCTGAGTGAAAATCAAGATTACGGGTTTTTAAGATTTTGTAAAATTCGCTCATATATTTCAATTTTCATCAAATCTAAAATTAGTGTGTGCGGTAGATGTGCACTAATTATTTTTTTTTGAAATTAAACACAAATAAAGAATATACTTCTTTGTTTGGTTCAAGAAAAGCATCCAAATGACGTAAAACCACATTGGGAGAATTAGATCACTGTATTTGCCAGGAACAAATAAATCGCAAAAGCAATCATTTGCAATTGACCTAATAAAAGAAATTAATTTATTAGGTACTTATTCGTTCATTTTTATCTACTATTTTTAAATTTTAATAATTTCTTTGATGTGTATTTTTGTGCCGTCAGGACTTAGTTCTGTTCTAACTTTTAATTTTTCTCCAGGATAAATCTGATATTTATCTATTGCTTTTGGATGAATACCAATTGAATTTGAGCCATCATTAGGTTTAAATGTGCCATAGCCATTTGATTGTTTTTCTATAAAACATCCATCAGTCCAATCTTTGTCAATTGCGATATATGATTTTTCTTCAAAACTTATCCAATAATTTTTATTTAATTCGGTATCCCTATTATTATTTAAATAGTTATCATACCAAACTAATAGATCACAAATAGTAAATGTAAGTTGATACAATAAATATGGTGTTTTTATTTGTTCCCGATAACTTTGATAATCCATATTCTCAGTTGGGTCAACATCTGATGTATGAGAAGCAGCTCCAGTTATGAATAATAGGTGTTTAATGTTTTCTGCCATAATTTTGGAAAAATGGGTTTTTAAACATTTAACATTGTTGGGTTTACAATGTTTGGTTAGTTCACCTGCTAAAAATAAACTAGAATCTGTTAGGTTTAGCTTCCCGTCCTTACCAAAACAATTCTCGTGTAAGATTTTATATTTAGCAGCGTCTCTAAAAACATATTCAACATATTTTCTTAGTTGAGTAAAATACAGAGAAGGGTCTAAATTACTGCCCTTAGATTGAATCGATTTGATTATAGTTACAAGATGATTGATATCTTCAGAAGGTACATTTATTTTTTTAGCTATTTGAAAAACATGTTTGTGTTGAAATTGAATTTGAGTTTGTTCCAAATTATCAATTTCTTTAATAATATCTTGAATTAACTCTTTATCGTGCAATGTTTTAGTATAATAGTCAAATTCCGTTCTGCCAAATTTTATAACATTCTGGTATTCTAAAATAGGTTCCATAAATTCCTGATTTGTCAAATTCCTTGGAGCTCCAGTATAAATAAACCAAGGGATTATTCTATCATCTAATAATTCACTTAATAATTTTAAAGAATAGAATAAACCAGTATTGCTTTCCTTTTCTTCATCGATATCTGATTTTTTGTAGCCAGTAGCGTCTAAAATAACTGCTTGGTATTCATAACTGGAATCATTTTTTAATATTTCCATTCCTTGCACATGATATTTCTCGCCTACCAATTCAATATTGGCCATTTTAGCCATTTTCTTGATTGCTTCAAGAGAAGGATGGTCATGTTTGTCATCTATCAATAAAACTTTATAACTCATAAAACAATTTGTAATTAAATTGAACACCTACCTCAAAAGTATAACCACCTGCTTCCTCGACGGTGTAATTATTTTGAAAAACTTTACCATTATTACGTTCTGTTAAAACTTTAATAATGTGACCTCCTTTTCCTGAATTAGACGAAGAACCTGCTTTACCACCATCTGCAAAATAATCTAATTCACTTATTTTTGATCGCTTACCATTATTTAAAATTGCAATTGAAATAATCTCTTTTTTAGAATCTAATGACAACTCAATTTTAATTTTGTTGATTTGACTAGACTCACCGAAACCACCATGTCGGATAGCATTTTCAAAAATATTTGTAAAAATGCTTTGTAAATCCCTCTTATTTACTAGAATGACTAAATCTGTTATCCCAAAATCATTCTTTATTTTTTCAATATCATTATAATCAATTTCAAATAAATTTCCATTATTTGTTAACTGATTATCACAAAAATCTTTTATAAATACAAGAATATCAATATCTTCTTTTAAGGAGGCATTATCTGAAGTGTCATACAAATCGGAAAGAATAACTGCTAATTTTTGAACACTAGAGTAGATATCTTTAATTGAAGAATGAACAGTCCCATTATTGTCTTGATCCATTACTTTATCAAACAGCCCGGAATTAGCATCAGCAAACATTTCCAAAGCAACTACCTGACCTTTTAAATTTAGTAATTCACCATTACGAATATCATGTAATTTCCATTGGAAATCATTCATTCGTTCTTTAAGTAATGCATCTATAGTATTTTGAAGTTGAAAAGCTTCAATTTTACCCTTATCAGATTGAATTTTAGCACCTTCAGCCAATGCCTTTTGACGGATTATAGACTCTTGAGTAATTAAATCTGGAACTACTATTTTTAATTTTAAAAGATCTTGTCTTGATAATGATGGCATTACAGCACCTACTGAAAATGATTCAGCTTGCTTAACCACATAATCACTATTTAATTGTAAAATCAAATAGGACAAATCAATTGGGTTATCAGTAAAACTAAATGCTTCAATATCTGGAGAAATAAAGACTGGATTAGCAATACTAGCATTGCAAAAACTAGGCTTTAGTTTGTTAAAACGCTTTGATATTAATAGTGTAGGTTCTACTAACTTGTAAAAATTCCTATTTACTTCAGCCGTTGGAAGGCTGTCTAAAGAAATATTATATAGAAATGAATTATCCGACAAGTCCGAAATTTTGATTAATTTACCAAAATCATTATTAGTTCTAATCTTTGGAATAGAAACTAAATAGTCATTCAACTCTGCTAATTTTGAATCTTCAGGAATTTGAAAGTAATCCGTATTAGATAAATATCTTGGAATATTTAAATTGTAATCATTTTCAACAATTTCATCTCTGGAAACAAACCTTGAAAATTCAGACACTTGGTTTTTATGAGACCAAGAATCTATTATTTTGTTTACACCCTCAGTAGTTAACTTATTGGTAAAATTATCTTTAACAAACTCTGAACTTGCATCTATGATAAAAATACTGTCATTAGTATCAATTTCACTTTTTTCTAAAACCATCATACAAGATGGAATTCCTGTACCAAAATATAATTTACTAGGTAATCCAATAATCCCTTTTAAATATCCGCTTTGAATTAAATGTTTTCTAATATTTGATTCAGCACCACCTCTAAAAAGAATTCCATGCGGAATAATTACAACAGCTGTACCACCTTGTTTTAATGATTCTACAATATGTAAAACAAAAGCAAAATCTGCATTATTATTTGATGGATAACCCGTATTTGAATTCCAACGATTGAAAATGTCAAATTCATTATTTCTGTTCCAATTTTTAACACCAAAAGGAGGATTAGAAATTACATAATCAAACTTTTGCAATTGATTATTTTTTTCTAAAAATTTGGGATTATTTAAAACATCACCTTCTAAAATTTCAAACGACTCAATACCATGAATTATTAAATTCATTTTAGCTGTGCTAACTAATTCATCAACAATTTCTTGACCAAAGAAACTAAAATGATTTTCATAATTTTCAGCAATAGAAATAAATGAATTACCAATACCACATGTTGGATCGTAAACAGATATTTTATCTTCTCTTTTCTGAATATTTAATAATTTTGAAATTATTAAATTAACTTCTTTAGGTGTTGTCATATCTAAGAAGGACTTACCACTTAGCTCTGCAAACATTAAAACAATAGAGTCAAATAATTCTGCCCAAAACTTAGTTTCAACAGTATTATTAATTTCAAAACCATCAGTTGAGAAATTTATTAATCTTATCAAGTTATCAAGTACTTCAGAATTTCTTTTACTGTCTCTTGTGCCAATTATGTCATTAAAATCATTGAAATTAATAACACCTTTTAGTTGTGGATGTAACTCAGCAATACTATTCAGGTACTTATTAATTACGTCACCAAAATATTGATTATTCAATAATTCCATTAATGTATCGAAATACAATTCAGCAGGAATACTAAATTGAAAATTTTCATTCTTTTTAGTTTCCTCTGTTAAAAATTTCAAAAACACAAGAGTCAATAAATAGTTTTTTAATCTACTTATTTCAATTACGCCTCTAAATTGGTCTAACGATTTCCAAAAATTACTATTCACCTTACTTGAAATATTTAACATAAACATCTGTTTTACTAATTACTTTGCAAATGTATGTTTGATTTGTGCACTATACGTGCATTAATAATTATTTTTCATTTTATTGATTCTGCCATTTACTTTTTCTACTAAAGACATTGGTTCTAAAACTTGTATTTTTTCGCCAAATGATAATATTAAAGTTTCTAATTCATAATTTGGAATTAATTTTAAATGTACTTCAAAGTTATCACCTGATTCTTTAATTTTTTGTGAGCCGTGTAATGGCTTTGTTTTTATGTATAATATTAAAGACTTATCTATTCTTAGAACTATATTTTCAGTTTTATCTGAAGGGATTGTTACACCGACTACATCTTCAAAATATTCATTAAAATCAATATCTGTTTCAATATATTCTTGATTGTTTTCTTTTATAGTTTCAATTCTGTCTAAAGCTAAATTTGAAATACTTTCATAATCTTTTGATTTCGCAAATAAAAACCATCGCATATTATATTGTTTCAAATAATATGGACTAACTGTAATAGCTATTTCTTCATCTGAATTGAAACTTTTATAATTTATGCTTAATACTTTTTTATACAGTATTGCATTATAAAGGATTGGAATAAATTCTAATCCTTTTAAATATTCATTCTGTTCAAAACTTATAATAATATCTTTCTTCTGTTTTAAATTAAACGTAGATTCTAATCTAGTATTTATTTCATTAATCCAATTGTATTGAGGTAACCCTTTAAATCTATCTAAAGTTAATAATGCTTCTCTTAATTGATTTGCTTCCGTTTCATTCAATGGCTGATTAGAGATAGAGAATTTAGAATCTTCATATTTATAAAAAACTCTTCTACCATCTTTCACTTTTTTTAATTCAATGTTCCAGCCTTGTTCACTTTCCATAAATCGAATATCATCATAAAGCTGTCTTTTTTTTATGCCTTCTTCTTTTCCAGTATATTCAAAAATTGATTTATTGCATTCCTCTACAAGATCCTCTATAGCATAATTTCTTCCTAAATTACGGAAGCATTTATCTAAAGTTTGATACCTAATTATAGCGTGTTTGTTTGTTGACAAAAGAAATGATTCTTAAAAAATTATATTCCTACAAACATACAAAAAAGCAATGGCAATAAAAATGAGGGAAACCGTAAAAGGAAGAAAAATACTGCAAAAAAGTGAAAATAAATTTAGGGCAAGGAGGGTAACCAAATTTAGAGTAAAAGATATTTTATTTTTTTAGAAAATAAAAATCAGATTTATATGGTTGTTTGGGTGCAAAGTGGAACGACTACTTTATTAATTTACTTTGAAATGGTCTTATGTTACCCAATTGTTTGAGAAGAAAAAAAAACAAAAAATGTTTGTTGCGTTTTTTGGTTACCCTGCCTGCCCTGTGAAAATGAAGTAAAATGAGTGTTTTGGGTGTTGGGTTTTGGGTTCTAGGTTTTGGTGTTAAAAATGGCACACAGATTTAACAGATAGAACAGATTAGCACGGATTTTATTTTGAATAGTATTTCTTAAAAATAAAAAAAATGTGACTAAAAAAATTCTTTAGCCACAGATTAATGGGATTTGCACAGATTTTATAAATTCTTATTATTCTTCTACAACTTTGTTCCTGTTATCTACGTCTTCCCAAGTATTTTCTATTAAAGCGTACACTGCTATTCCGTTCTTTTTTAGTCTTATGAAGTTGTGTTTTTTGAGTGCTTTTCCTAACTTGTTTATTGTCCCGTCTGTAATGTTTATTTTTGCTTTCTCAGCTAATTTGGCTGCTATTTGCGAAGCATTAAGGAAAATATTAGCCTTGTTTCTTTCGCAAGGTGAAAACCACGTTAAAAGTAATTCTTCTTCTGGGCTGTGTAGTTGGTATTGTTCATTATTTTCGGTTATTGATTTGATTTCTTCCTGGTCAAACCAAAATCTAAAACCACTTTTGAAAAGAAACAAAGCTTGTGAAAAAGCCATATTAATATCTACATCGTGTTGGTATTTGATTCCTTCCAATTCAAAACAAAGAAATCTTCTACTACCTGTACTATCGTTTAAGAACTGAGCGGTATTGACACTACCGGCAAATGATGCACGTCTTGGCATTGTTTCGTTGTTGTGTCCGTAGGCTTTTCTCATTCTGATTTGGGTTTTTGTGATGATTTCTTTGAGTGATCCAATTTCAGAACGGTTTAAATTTTCTAGCTCGTCCAAATTAATTAACATACATTCCGCTAGTTGTACCAACGTATCTTTATTGTTTGGGTTTATGGTTCCAGAAAATAAATACTCTTTTAATTGCTTTGGAACTAGCTTCTCCACCCAAGTTGTTTTGCCTAATCCTTGTTTGCCACTAAAGACAATAACCGTGTGATTTATTACTTTATCATCAAGAACACAACCCACCATAGCCACTAACCATTTTTTAAAACATTGTTGCCAAAGGTCTTGTTTTGTGGTAGTTATTGTATTCGCTAATTCGGTAATATAATCTGTTTTTTCATCATAAGTAGGCAAATTATAAAAGTAATCATCAAATGGATTGAACAAGGGACAAAAGTCGGAATACAGTAAGTTTCTTAAGGAAGACAGGTTTGTTTTAATTCGACCTTTTAAACATTCGCGCAACATTGAATTTTCAATAAAATCATTCATCACATTCCACTTCTTTTTACCGAAATATTGGAATTCTAATTTACCAGATACAATGTTGTGCCGAAAAACGTATTTGCTTGATAAAAACAACTCTAAACGGTCTATTTGGGTTGGTCGTGGTTTGTCTTCGTCGTCATCGTCAGTAGTATCTGTTATTGAAAAATTGGCTGCCTTTTTTGTTTTATTTGATTGTTCAAATTTCTCATTTTTACCAAACTCGTGGATGTTTCCGTAGGCGCTGTTGACTGCTTGTGTTACTTCGTTTTCATCATATCCAAAATCGGTTAAAATATATCCCAGTGCTTGTTGCAATGCAACTCCTTTACGGTTTAGGTTACACGCTAGTTGGTATATAAATACGTTGCGACTACCATTCGCAAATTGCACTTTTTTTTCGGTGAAATTTACGCAATGGTTGTAAATAGCGTCGTAATCTAAAAGCGGTTCAGGTTTTATGGTTTTATGTTCTGACTGTATTTCAATCAAAGGCATCGCAACTTCGCTCGATGTGACAAATGTGGAAGCATTCTCGTTTAGATATAAATTTTCATCCCAAGAATAAAAACATAACCTAGTTACATCTTTGCCTGATTTGTCTATTTCTAATTTTAAAATATTCTCATAATGAGCTTGAACTTTTAGGAACGTTTCTTTATGTTCCGTTTTTGGTGTATCGATTTTGACTAGAATTTTTAAACCGTTTCCAGATGGACTAATAAAACAAGCAAAAGTAAACTCACTTTGTGCAGCTATACTTTTTGATTTTTGCAAATCGGCAGGATTTAATTTGTCGATGTCTAAGATTATAAACTTTGAATATTCAGTTAGAAATTCCAATTTACGACCTCCAATAAATTTGCCTGAGGGTGTAAATGCTGTAAGTGATTTTTTTGCTTTGTTGTATGCTTCTTCTTTTTTTTCAGATAAAGATTTGCGGAGATAAACAATTGCATGTTTGTACTTTCCTGTTTTTATTTCTTCTAAAATTGTTGCAATTGTTTTGTGTTCTACAACCTCATTGAAATTCTTGAATATTGTTACCATTTAGGAGTAATTAGTGATTAGTAAATAGTGAATAGTTTTTAAGTTTGTGCCTGTCTTACAGACACAAACTTCACAAGTTCCATTACAATCGCTCATACTATCGTCCTTTAAATGATTTGTTGTAATGCTCTTGTAGTAGCTTTTCAACATCGGAAAGTTTGTAGTAGATTTTGTTTCCCACTTGACTGAATGAAATTTTGCCTTCGTCTCTCCAGGTTTGAGCTGTACGTTTTGAAATTTTCATCAGTAAAAGGAATTCTTGATTGTCTAAAAAGGTTTCTTTCTTTGGGTCTGCCTTGATAGAAATTTGAGATTGAATAGTGTCTAATTTTGACATTAAATCGCTGAACTGGTCTTTGGTGATGATAATTGCTTCCATTTTTTTTACTATTTAAAAGTTATGGTGCAAATGGAAGAAATAAAAAAAAGTCCGATTAGTTCTTTTTAGTCTTATCGGACTAAAAAGTTTGTGAGGGCTTATGAATAAAGGAAAGTAAAAAACACACTTTTGACTAAAATCTAACTTTCATATCACTATTTGGATCTTTGTCGGTGCGATTTGGTGAAAGATAAGTTTGAATTGTCGCTTGAGAAATAGGTTTACCGTTTTCATCTATAAAATTTTCACAGATAAATTGAGCAATATCTTTGATTTTATATTGAATATAAGGTTTGCCGTTTGGATTAATATTTACCATCATTTGTTTAAAAGCATTGGATAAAATATTAATTGGACCATTTATTTGAATGGGGATTTTGGGAGCAGAATTTGAACTAAAATTACTTTCTGATTGTTCTTTTTCTTTCTCAAATTCCGTTTTCATTTTACGGATGGTTTGAAGTTTTTCCATTAGTTGCGCGCATTGTTCATCGAAATGTTGCAATTTATTATTCACTGAAATAATATCTGCTTGTTTGTATTCGAATATTTCTTCGGTTATAAAAATGATTTTTTCATTGAAATTTTGAATGTTTTCAATAGAATTTTTTACTTCTGTAAATGAAAAATGCCGGTCTTCTGCATCAGCATTTATGAAGCGTTTTGGTGTTTTGATTGTACTTTCTTTTATTCTCGAAGATTGCAGTTCGTCTCGTTTTTTATCAATGTAAAGAAACATTTTGTTGTATCGACCCATGACTTTTTTTTCAAAAAATAAGTCTTCGTTAATGGTGATAAGTTTTTCTAATTTATTAATCCATTTCAATTCGTCTTTCATTAGTTCTGCTTGGAAGTCAATAAATGCAGCAAATTTTGAATGTGGTAATTCAAAAATTTTATGAACTAAAGCAATGCAATAATTCTCATTAGTTGCATTTTCATTTATTACAATATCATATAAAGGATTTTCAGATTTGGGGGTGGTCACTGAAATGAACTCAGGAAAAAGAGTTGTTTTTACTTTCATTTGTATTGAATTGAAAATTTAGGAACTTATTTTTTATTTTCTTTAATCTTTGAAATCTCTCATTGGCAACTCTTTTTTATTTATTACTAGTATCTTAAAATTTCCTTCAAATACGATTCAATTTGATTTTTTTTTGAAATTAAAATCGATTTAATTTTAAATTTTCAACAAAAAAAATCCTTTATAAAAAGGATTTTACAACAGCATAAATCCCTATTTTTAAAATATTGGCGTTTAGTGGCTTATGTTTATAATAACGCAAAAAAGTGCATATTAGTATACAGCAAATTTTGTCAATTAATAGATGTAATTGTCGACCGCCTTGTCTAGTTCTTCGCTGATAATTTTGGCATATACCTGGGTGGTGCTAATGTCTCGGTGGTCCATAAGTTTAGAAACGTGTTCTATTCGCATTCCGTTATTTAAGGCATTGGTTGCAAAACTGTGTCGTGATAAATGGAAGGAAAGGTCGAAAGGTAATTTGATTTTTTCTCCTAATTTTTTCAGATGCCAATTTGCCAATTTATTGAATTTTGCAGTTTGAAAATAACGTTTGGCTTCACTGTTTAAATAGCCTTCTTTATCGATAATAACTGGGAAGATAAAATCATCGTGATTGGCATTTCCTTTTTTGTATTTTTCCAAAATATCAATCGCTACTTTTCCAATTTTGAACTGGTGTACTCTTCCTGTCTTCCGAATGTGTTTTTGAATTTTATGTTCTGCTTCATTGTAATTGGAATATTGCATTTCGATAACATCACTAAAACGCAAACCACCTGCATAGATCGAGAACAGAAATAAATCTCTCCACATGGTTGCTTTTTTACCTTCTGTGAGTTTTAATTGGGTTAAATTGTCAATCTGTACTTTATTAAGAAATAATCTTTTAGAAGAACTGATTTTGAGGGTTATTTTGCTAAAAGGAAACATTGTTTCTGGAATTACTTCTTCTTTTATGGCATCCCTGAATATGGTTCCGAGCACAATTATGGAAAGCCTTTGTGTTGTATCTCCGTTGCCTAATGTATTACCTAAATAAAATTTATAGTCGTTTAATAATGCTACCGTAATTTCATCAAAATACACATCCTTTGTTCCCATGTATTTTTCAAATTTATCAACCTGGGAGGTGTATGCTCTGTAAGTGGAATAAGAAACAGTGCTTTTGATTTTCTCTAGTCTCTTTCTGGCATATTCAAAAAAGTTTGGCACTTCTTTTCCTTTTATGGCTTCTTTGAGTTTTTTAACGGATACGGTTTTTATTTTGCGTTCCATGTCGGCAACCTGACCTTCGGCATCTGCAATCTTTTGAGATAATGCAGCATTCATCCGTGCACTATTGGAATGGTTCTTTTTTACTTTCTGCTTTACTTCGTCCCATTCGTTCTCTTTGAGTTTTACTCCAGCAGTGATAAATTTCGTTTTTCTGTCTTTTATAATTCGGATATACAAAGGGCTGTGTCCTGTTTGATCTTTCTGATTGGTGCGAAGAATTAGTTTGATAGAAGCCATAATAATAGAGAATTTAAAATGTTATACTATATATGTAATGCGAAGCAAAAGAGTGAACATGTTGATTCTATTGGGTTTTCAATCTAGTGCAACGCAGTACTAAGGTACAACATTGGGTACAACAAAACAAGTATTTTGTTGCTTTTTTGTGCTTTATTCTGCTTTTACAAAAACAACAATATCAATGAATACCGCACTTTAAGTGCAAAACGGAGGGTTGGAAGAAAAGTTGGAGATAACTTGTATATATACGCAAATCAACTTCTTAAATAAACCCATTTTAGTGTTGATTGCCGCAATTGTGTAGCATATTTTTACCAAATATATACATTATCTTTTATTTATTAAGAAAAGTATATATTGTTATTTTCATTGCTGTTTCTTTTGAAATATTATTAAATGATGAAATTGCTTGGCCAGTTCGCTAACGCTCGTGTCCTCCTGCTTCGGAATGACAAGGTGGTGGTTAATCCTATTTTTACAAAAGACAAAAACTGCTTAGCCCTGACAGAAGTGGAAATCCTGGCATTGCGAATCCAATTCGTGTTATTGGATTGCGTCGTTCCTCGCAATGACAGATTGCAACGAATGGCAGGAAGTACCTTTACTAAAATACCTACTGTTTCGCTCCTAAAAAAAAGCAACATTCTTTTGGAACATTGCTTCTTTCTTGATAATACTATAGTTGTTTTAAACTGAAAACCAGTTGGCTACCATTTCTTTTTCAGGATTGGTGGCATTTTTATGGTTGAATTCGTTGGTTTTGTTGTTGTATTGGTAGTCGTCTTCCCAATCTTGATGGTGGTTTGCTAGGTCGTTAATGCTTTGGCAAACAAAGGCTATCTCTTGGGTGGTGGTGGTTGGGTGGATGGACATTCGGATCCAGCCTGGTTTTTTCATTAAATCGCCAGAGGTAATTTGGCACACCAAATCGTTGGAGGCTTCTTGGTCTACATGGAGTAAATAATGACCGTAGGTGCCGGCACAACTGCAACCACCGCGGGTTTGTATTCCGAATTTGTCGTTTAGCATTTTAACACCTAAATTAAAGTGGAGGTCTTTAACATAAAAAGAAATTACGCCCAATCGGTCTTGGTGTTCTTGTGCCAAAATCACCACATTTGGGTTGGGATTTAGGGCTTCGAAAACGTATTCTACCAACTCGTGTTCGCGTTTTAAAATATTGGCAACGCCCATTTTTTCTTTCAACTGAATAGCCAATGCGGTTTTAATAACTTGAAGAAAACCGGGGGTTCCGCCATCTTCTCTATCTTCAATATTGTCGATGTATTTGTGCTCTCCCCAAGGGTTGGTCCAACTTACGGTGCCGCCACCTGGGCAATCGGGAATGCTGTTTTTGTAGAGGTTTTTATTAAAAATTAATACGCCGGAAGTTCCTGGGCCACCCAGAAATTTATGAGGCGAAAAGAAAATGGCGTCTAGATAACTTTCGGGGTCTTGAGGGTGCATGTTTATTGGCACGTAAGGCCCTGAACAAGCAAAATCTACAAAGCAAACACCGTTGTTTTGGTGCATTAATTTGGCTACTTCGTGGTATGGCGTTTTTATTCCGGTTACGTTGGAGCACGAGGTGATGGAAGCGATCTTGAAACTTCGATCTTGGTATTTTTCTAATAAAATTTTCAGATTTTCTATGGAGAACAAACCGTTTTTATCGGCAGGAATTACCACTACATCGGCTGTGGTTTCTAGCCATGAGGTTTGGTTGGAATGGTGTTCCATGTGGGAAATAAAAACAATCGGTTTTAATTCCTTTGGAATATTGGTGTATTGTTTTAGATTTTCGAGGATTTTTAATCCTAAAATACGTTGGAATTTATTGACAACGCCTGTCATTCCTGTTCCAGTGTTAATTAAAATATCCTCTTCGGTAGCGTTAACGTGTTTTTTTATGATGTGTTTTGCTTCGTGGTAGGCCATAGTCATGGCGGTACCAGAAACGGTGGTTTCGGTATGGGTATTGGCAACAAAGGGTCCGAATTGGTTGATCATTTTTTCTTCAATTGGACGGTACAAACGACCACTTGCAGTCCAATCGGTATAGATGATTTTCTTTTTTCCGAAGGGGGATTCAAATTCTTGGTCAATGCCGATAATATTCTTTCGAAATTGTTGGAAATACAGTTCTAATTCGGTAATGGTTTGGGTGGTATTCATTGCTTAAAATTTGTGTTCAAATATAAGAATATTAAAGAGTATTTTTAGAAGTACAGTCTTTTATTATCCAATCCATTTCGGGATCTT
>CANGIF010000028.1 GCA_947453885.1 Flavobacteriaceae bacterium | reverse complement strand
GCTCCTAAATCATTAGTGAAGCTTGCTTCAGTTACAACTTCGTTTTCGTCAACGCCTAATTTGTCTACAATAATCGCTTTAACTCTTGATGCAATGTCTGACATAATCTTTTAATTTTAAATTTAATTTGTTGGCAAAAATAAAAAACTTTATTTTAAAACAACCTTTTTGTTACTAAATGTGAGCACGAATTTAAAAAAATTATTTCACAATCACTCAACAAATGTATTTAATATCATAAATAATTCTTTTTTTTGTACCAATAAACTTGGGTCAAATGAAAAAAATAGTCCTATTTGCTTCGGGATCGGGCACAAATGTTGAAAATATTATTCGGTACTTTCAAAACAAAAATAATTTCAAAGTAGCAAAAGTCTTTTGTAACAATCCTGTCGCTAAAGTAATAGAGCGTGCTCAAAATTTTAACATCTCGTTTCAGGTTTTCAATAAAGAAGCATTTCTTAACGGCACTGTATTAGAACAATTAAACCAAATCCAACCCAATTTAATAGTATTAGCCGGGTTTTTATGGCAATTTCCAACTCATATAATAAAAGAATATCCCAACAAAATAATCAATATTCACCCTGCGTTGTTACCGAATTATGGCGGAAAAGGCATGTACGGAATGCATGTACACCAAGCAGTTTTAAACAACAAAGAAAAAGTAACTGGTATCACTATTCATTATGTTAACGAACACTATGACGAAGGAGGAATCATTTTTCAAAAAGAAATTACTATAGAAAATTGCCAAACACCCCAAGAAATAGCCGCTAAAATCCATAGTTTAGAACACCATTTTTTCCCTCAAGAAATCGAAAAACTCTTAATTCATAATTCATAACCATGAACTCACATCAAGTTCACATTTACACAGATGGAGCAGCCAAAGGCAACCCTGGAAACGGAGGTTATGGCGTAGTCATGGAATCAGTAGGGACACCACACAAAAAAGAATTCTATGAGGGTTTCCGATATACCACTAATAATAGAATGGAACTGCTTGCCGTAATTGTAGGTTTAGAAAAGCTCAAAAATCCAAAAATGACCGTTTTGGTAGTTTCTGATTCTAAATACGTAATAGATTCAGTAGTTAAAGGTTGGGTTTTCAGCTGGGAAAAGAAGGGTTTTACAGGCAAAAAAAATCCCGATTTGTGGCAACGCTTTCTCAAAATTTACCGCAAACACCAAGTCGATTTCAAATGGATAAAAGGACACAACAACCATCCACAAAATGAGCGATGCGATGAACTAGCAGTGTATGCATCAGGATTACCCAACTTATCAGTTGATGCTTTTTATGAAAAAGAAGAGCAGAAGTTGAAGTAGCTACAAGCACACTTACTTTTGCTTCAATAACTCGTTAAAATCCTCTTTAAATTTCAAATAGTTATTCACAAGTTCTCCATTGCTAAACACACAGACTGGGAATGGTCTTTAACACAGTCCTTTTGGTCATTGTTAAGGTACTTTTCAAAAAAAACAGCATCCAAAGGCATATTGCAGCGTCCATTTCAAAAAAAGCAGCGTCCATTTCATCATTAACAAGGTCCATTTCATAAAAACGAGAGTTCGTCAGCATATTTCATGGTTTATTGGCATATTTCAAAGTCCAAGCCACTATTTTCAAGGGTTCTTATAAAATGTAAAAACGAATTTTATGCAAATAACTTTCCATAGTAAAGACAAATTCAATAAGTAGTTTCAAGGTTGCAACTCTGTAACTTATAACTTATCTTTGCTCCTTTAATTTGAAAACGCAAAAATGAACAAACTATTAATAGTAGGAACGGTTGCTTTTGATGCCATCGAAACCCCTTTTGGAAAAACAGATAAAATATTAGGAGGAGCAGGAACTTTTATCGGCTTATCGGCTTCCCATTTTAAATTACAATCGGCTATCGTTTCGGTAGTAGGTGATGATTTTCCTCAAGAATACTTAGATTTATTAACGGCTAGAAACATTGATATTTCAGGTCTTGAAGTGGTTAAAGGAGGCAAAACCTTCTTTTGGAGCGGTCGTTACCACAACGACATGAACTCAAGAGATACCTTAGCAACCGAATTAAATGTTTTAGCTGATTTCAATCCAATCGTACCCGAAAATTTTAAAAATGCCGATGTCGTGATGTTAGGAAACTTACATCCAATTGTGCAAACCGGTGTTTTAAATCAAATGACAGCCAAACCAAAATTGGTAGTCTTAGACACCATGAACTTTTGGATGGACTGCGCCTTACCAGAATTGCTAGACGTAATCAAACGTGTAGATGTAATTACTATTAACGATGAAGAAGCACGTCAACTTTCTGGGGAGTATTCTTTAGTGAAAGCGGCAGCTAAAATCCATACCATGGGACCAAAGTATGTAGTAATTAAAAAAGGAGAACACGGAGCCTTAATTTTCCATAACGAACATATTTTCTTTGCACCAGCATTACCTTTAGCAGATGTGTTTGATCCAACTGGAGCAGGAGATACGTTTGCAGGTGGATTTGCAGGATTCATCACCCAACAAGGAGACATTTCTTTTGAAACAATGAAAACCGCAATCATTCAAGGCTCCAATTTGGCTTCGTTCTGCGTAGAAAAATTCGGAACCGAAAGAATGGTAGAACTAACAGAAACCGAAGTGAAAAATCGCTTGAAACAATTCAAAGCGTTAACGCAATTTGATATAGAATTATAATAACTTTATGCCTCGAAATTTCGAGGCATTTTTTATTTTAAAAATTATGATAGTCACAGATTTACAGTGTGTCATTTAAAAGATAATAAGTTACAATTACAACCATGATTTCTGATTATATAAAGTTTGCACAAAAATAAAATCTGTGAATCTGTGGCTATTAAACACAACTAAACAACTACAACTACAATGAGCGACGCAATCAAACACGAATGTGGAATTGCACTTTTACGATTAAAAAAACCGTTAGAATTTTACAAAGATAAATACGGTTCTGCTTTTTATGGCATACAGAAAATGTACTTGCTAATGGAAAAACAACATAACCGTGGACAAGATGGCGCTGGATTTGCATCCATTAAATTAGATGTTAAACCTGGTGAACGCTACATTAGTCGTGTTCGTTCCAACGATGCCCAAGCCATTCAAGACGTGTTCAGACAAATCAACGAACGAATCAACGAAGAAATGGCTTCTCATCAGGAATATGCTGATGATGTAGCTGCGCAAAAGGCAAATATTCCTTACATTGGAGAATTGTTTTTAGGACACGTACGTTACGGTACTTTTGGAAAAAATAGTATTGAAAGTGTGCATCCTTTTTTACGTCAAAACAACTGGATGCACAGAAATTTGATTGTTGCAGGTAACTTCAACATGACCAACGTAACCGAACTTTTTAACAGTTTAGTTGAATTAGGGCAACATCCAAAAGAAATGGCAGATACGGTTACTATTATGGAAAAAATCGGACATTTTCTAGATGATGAGGTTACTGATTTGTACCAAGAATGTAAAAACAATGGACTGTCAAAAAGAGAAGCTTCACCTGTAATTGCAGAAAAACTTCCAGTTGCTAAAATTTTAAAACGCGCTTCAAAAGGCTGGGACGGTGGCTATGCCATGGCGGGATTATTTGGTCACGGTGATGCATTTGTTTTTAGAGATCCTGCAGGAATTCGTCCAGCGTATTTCTATGAAGACGATGAAATTGTTGTGGTAGCTTCTGAACGACCGGTTATCCAAACGGTGTTCAATGTGCCTTTTGAAAAAGTACAAGAGTTACAACCTGGAAATGCTTTAATTATTAAGAAAAACGGAACCGTTACTGAAGAAGAAATCATAATTCCAACAGTTAAAAAAGCGTGCTCGTTTGAGCGTATTTATTTTTCACGCGGTAGCGATGCCGAAATTTATCAAGAACGCAAAGAACTCGGACGATTAGTTCTTCCGGCAGTTTTAGAAGCAATTGAAGACGATACCGACAACACTGTTTTTTCGTATATTCCAAATACAGCAGAAACTTCATTTTACGGTATGGTCGAAGCGGCAAATGATTTTTTAAACCATAGAAAAAATCAATTTATTTTAAACAATCGGAAAACACTGACTAAAGAAAAACTTGAAGAAATATTAGCAGTAAAAATCAGAACAGAAAAAATTGCCGTAAAAGATGCTAAACTCCGAACATTTATTACAGACGATAGTAGTCGCGATGATTTGGTAGCACACGTTTATGATGTTACGTATGGAGTGATTCAGCCAAAAGATAATTTAGTAATAATTGACGACAGTATTGTTCGAGGAACAACTTTAAAGAAAAGTATTCTAAAAATGATGGATCGATTGCATCCTAAAAACATAGTGGTAGTATCGTCAGCACCTCAAATTCGTTACCCAGATTGTTACGGAATAGACATGGCAAAATTAGAAGGGCTAATTGCATTTAGAGCGGCACTTGAGCTCCTAAAAGAGCAAAATTTATATGCTATTATGGACGAGGTGTATGCAAAATGTAAAGCACAAGAAAGCAAACCAGATTTGGAAATTTTAAACGAAGTAAAACAAATTTACATGCCTTTTCAACCTCAGGAAATTTCAGATAAAATTGCACAAATGCTAAGTACACCTGAAATAAAAGCCAATGTAAAAATTATATTTCAAACTGTAGAGAATCTACATAAAGCTTGTCCGAAAAACCTAGGAGATTGGTATTTTACTGGAGAGTATCCGACACCAGGAGGCAATCGAGTAGTTAATAGAGCCTTTATGAATTTTTACGAGGGTAAAGATGCTAGAGCCTATTAATAATTAAGTATTTATTTTGTAAATCGCCAACTTTGACGTTAAGGCAAAGAAAAAAATATTAGACACATTATAAAATACAGCTTTCATTATTAGCGGTTGTTCTAGCAACCATTTTTTTCATTCATTATTATGGAAATCGGTTACAGCATTAAATAAAAATATCAAATAGTATTGTTTTATGATTTCAAAAACACTTTTTTTGCAGACGGTTCTATTGTAATTATTATTTAGTGCTACTGAAATGAATGCTACCGCTACTTTTTCAATTTCCTATTTTGTTATAATCTTGGTGTTGCTACTATTAGCGATAGTGATTTATTTGATCTTGCGACTTATAAATGCAGAAAGAAAAAATACTGAAGTCGCACATCAATTTCAGTTACTTGAAGGAAAAATAAACACACTTCAACTCGAAACGCTGGAATCGAAACTAAATCCACATTTGTTTAAAAACATTCTCAATTCAATTCAATCTCACGCCTATCAAACGTATTTTGCATTAGACAAATTATCGAATGTTTTAGATTACATTTTATATGACAGCCGCAACAAATATGTTACTCCAAAAGAAGAAATTGAGTTTGCGTTAAATTTAATTGAAATTAATAAAATAAAAGTAAGTCCGTTATTTGAGCTAAAAATAAAATCTAAAATCAAAGAGTCGGAGCCATTATATGAACAAAAATTTTTAGCTCCTTTGATTTCAATTGACTTGATTGAAAATGCATTTAAACATGCCGACTTGCAGAGTGCCGATGCTTTTATTTCGATTGTATTTGAGTTTAAAGAAAGCACTTTCTATCTTACAGTTTCTAACAAAATATCGAACCGAAGCCCAATGAAAAAAGAAAAAAGTGGCATTGGCATTGATACACTAGAAAAGCGGTTAAAGATTATTTATAAAGATAACTTTAAGTTGGATCGATTTATAGAAAAAGACATATATATTACACATTTAAAAATTAATTTACTTGAACACAAAACTAAAATGCTTGCTATTGGATGATGAGTTGCCCGGATTAACTTATCTAAAAATGCTATGCGAACAGCTGCCAGAATTGGAAGTGGTCAAGGCATTTAACAACCCAAAACTATTTTTAGCTGAAGTGCCTAATATTGATTTTGATTTGTGTATTCTCGACATCGAAATGCCAGAGATGAATGGTTTGCAAGTTGCCAATTTATTGAATGGGAAACCAGTAATTTTCACCACAGCCTATAAAGAATACGCCTCAGAAGCTTTTGATATTAATGCCATAGATTACGTAAGTAAACCCATAAAAAAAGAACGATTACAACAAGCAATAAACAAGGCTGTTCAACTGCTTTTAGGTAACACAACGGCAAAACAATTTATGCAATTGAACACCGACAAAGGCAAGGCTATAATTTATTTCAATCAATTGAATTACGTGAAAATTGCTGCTACAGACAGCCGAGATAAAACGGTTTTTCTAGCTGATGGTTCTACAATTACTTTAAAAAACGCTACTTTTGAAAAGCTAGAAACCTTGTTGCCGTCGGAAAGCTTTTGTCGAGTAAACAAAAAAGAGCTTATTTCTTTAAAAATAGTAAAGCTGTTTTCGTTTGATGAAATTACCACTACAATTAAAGATGCAGATGGGAAATTTATAAAAGTTACTTTAAGCGAAACCTATCGGAATGATTTTCTAAAGAAGGTTGAAATTTAATTTTATTACACATTTTTTCCTACTCATTACAAAATGTTCTTGATTTACGCTATAACAAATTAAGGGAAATGCTTCTGCAATTACTTTTGTGCTATTATTGAAAATAATTCAAGACCATGACAAAAGTAGTAAGCCGTTTATTATTTGATTTTATAATAATTCAAAATTTCATCTGCATTGCTCAAGAATCAAAAGTAAAATTTGCTGCATATGATGGAACAGTAATCGCAGGCTATGTTGATAATGGCGGATTTTTAAACTTCACTGGACCAAATATTAATTACACCAATAAAAAATCAAAATTTAGTTTTGGGATGTTGCCATCACTTCGTTTTAAAGAAGACAAAGGCACAACCAAAAACGCATTTGTAACTCCAAATTTAGGGTTTGGAATTACGTACTGTTACAAACAATTTGCACTTCAAATTCCCTTTTATTACAATGCCAAAACAGCTGTTCAAAATGGGAATTGGCATCTTGGTGTAGGTATAGGAATCCGATTAAATGAACTTAATAAGAATAAATAATTTATAATGAAAAACATAAAAAACAGCCTGTTCTACATAGGCATAATTGGTGGTTTTTCGGCATTGATCTATTGGATAATACTCAATGGAACAAAGCTTGAACTTGGCAGAATGATTTATATACCAAAGACTAATTCTAATCAATGGCAAAACTTCACAGATGCTTTATTACATAATCTTGAACATCCTTTGGCATTGTTATTGGCCCAGATAGTTACTGTCATTTTTGTTGCTCGAATATTTGGTTGGATTTGCAAGAAAATCGGTCAACCGAGTGTTATTGGGGAAATTATTGCAGGTATTGTGTTAGGTCCATCATTAATAGGAATGTATTTTCCAGGGTTTTCTAGTGCATTGTTTCCAACACAATCATTAGGTAATTTACAATTTCTAAGTCAAATTGGGTTAATCCTTTTCATGTTTGTTGTGGGAATGGAATTGGATTTAAAAGTCTTGAAAAACAAAGCCCATGAAGCAGTTGTCATTAGTCATGCCAGTATCATTATACCGTTTGCACTTGGAATTGGATTGGCTTACTTTATCTATCGATCATTCGCACCACAGGGAGTTCAATTCTCTTCTTTTGGGTTGTTCCTAGGAATTTCAATGAGCATTACAGCATTTCCAGTATTGGCGCGAATTGTTCAAGAACGAAGTTTGCACAAAACACGTTTAGGAACAATTGTAATTACTTGTGCAGCCGCCGATGACATTACTGCTTGGTGCATTCTTGCAGTAGTAATTGCGATTGTAAAAGCAGGATTATTTGTAAGTGCAATGTATGTAATTGGTTTGGCAATTACCTATGTTTTGTTGATGATCAAAGTTGTTAGACCATTTCTTAAGCGTGTTGGCGATTTGTATACAACTAGAGAAAACATTAGCAAACCTATTGTTGCCATCTTTTTCTTAACCTTAATCATTTCGTCGTATACAACCGAAGTTATTGGCATTCATGCCTTGTTTGGCGCATTTATGGCAGGTGCGATTATGCCTGAAAACATCAGGTTTAGAAGTATTTTTATAGAGAAAGTAGAAGATGTTGCACTGGTATTACTATTGCCACTTTTTTTTGTATTTACAGGTCTGAGAACAGAAATCGGCTTGCTGAACGACCCTTATTTATGGAAAGTGACAGGCGTCATCATTTTAGTTGCCGTAGTCGGTAAATTTTTGGGTAGTGCTTTAGCCGCAAAGTTTGTAGGTCAGAATTGGAAAGACAGTCTCACCATTGGCGCATTAATGAACACCAGAGGTTTAATGGAATTGGTGGTTTTAAATATAGGTTACGACCTTGGCGTATTAACCCCAAAAATATTTGCAATGATGGTCATTATGGCTTTAATAACTACTTTTATGACGGGACCGTTATTAAACATAATCAATTGGATTTTTAAAACAAAATCGATTGACAGTTCAGAAGCGATTAGTGAAATTAGCAAATACAAAATACTAGTTTCTTTTGGCAATCCAGAAAGCGGAAAATCACTTTTAAGACTAGCAAATGGCTTAACAAAAAAGTTAAATGACAATGCCATCATTACAGCAATGCACTTAACCGAGAGTAACGAAATTCACCACTACAATTCAGCTGAATATGAAACAGCGAGTTTTGAACCTATCATTCAAGAATCGCAAAGCTTAAATCAAAAAATAACAACACTTTATAAAGCCTCGAACGATATTGATGCCGATATTGCGGAGGTAGCAAATAAAGGGAATTATGATTTGTTGTTAATTGGAGTGGGCAAATCTATTTATGAAGGAAGTTTGCTTGGAAAAATACTGGGTTTCACGACGAAGATTATTAATCCAGAAAAATTAATCAATCAGGTAACAGGAAAAGAAAGCCTTTTTGAAACCTCTCCTTTTGACGATAGAACTCGGACTATTCTCGGAAAAAGCGATACTTCGGTTGGTGTTTTAATCGACAAAGGTTTTGAGAAAATTAACCAAGTGTTTATTCCTGTTTTTAGTGAAAGAGATATTTATCTCGTATTGTTTGCTCAAAAGTTAATTAAAAATTCAGAATCTCAGATTACCATTTTGGACGCAACAGGACAAATTAAAAACAATTCTGAAATTAAAGAATTGATTAGAGCTATTGAACAATTTGTACCAAATCACATTAATTTAATTAACGAACGAACTATTGAAAAAAACTTTTTGAATCAAAATGATTTAATGATAATTAGTGCCGCTAGCTGGAAAAAACTTATTGAAATAAAGACAATTTGGTTGTCAGACATACCGTCAACATTGATTCTATCAGAAAAAAATTAAATGATAGTTTTTATTAAAGCTACTTATCAGTTAATTCTTGTATTTATAAAGCATTAATTTTATGTTTACAAAAGATTCATGGCAAAAAAGTCGTTTCTAATCAATGTTGTTTTTTTAATTACAAAAAAACCGGTTGTGCGTAACAACCGGTTTTTTATTTTTTATGAGCTATAATTATTTGGCTTCGTTAAACCTTCTAGCTACTTCATTCCAGTTAATTACATTAAAAAAAGCTTCAATATAATCAGGTCGTCGGTTTTGATAATGCAAATAATAAGCGTGTTCCCAAACATCCATAGCTAGAATAGGAAATCCACTGCAAGTGCTGTTTGGCATTAATGGATTGTCTTGATTGGGTGTTGAACACACTTCAAGCTTGCCTCCTTTGTGAACACAAAGCCAAGCCCACCCAGAACCAAAACGGGTTGCACCTGCTTTTGCAAATTCGGCTTTGAATGCCTCAAAAGAGCCAAAGTCTTTGTCGATAGCTGCAGCAAGGTCTCCAGTTGGAAGTCCGCCACCATTTGGCGACATAATGTTCCAAAACAAATTGTGATTGAAGAATCCACCACCATTGTTTCTAACTGCCATATTGTTCAGGTCAAGATTAGAGATGATTTCTTCAATAGTTTTTCCGTCTAAATCTGTTCCTGCAATAGCCGCATTTAGATTTGTGGTGTAGGCTTGATGGTGCTTAGAATGGTGAATCTCCATTGTTTTTGCATCGATATGCGGTTCTAAAGCATCATAAGCATAAGGCAATTTTGGTAATTCAAATGACATAATAGATTTATTTAAATATTAAAAGTTTTGTGTTGTTATTTTTTTCCTGCCGCTTCTAAATTACGATCAATTTTATGTTCTGGACGTGACCATTTTGGTTTTTCTCCTAGTGGTATAAATTTTGAATCTACAGCTTCTACTGTTTCAGGCTTCATTAGTTTGATAAAAGGTTTCTGCGCTTGTAATCCTAGATTTTCAAACATTTTCATGTCTTCGTTAACATCTGGATTTGGGGTAGTTAACAGCTTGTCACCAGCAAAAATTGAATTTGCTCCCGCAAAAAAGCACATGGCCTGACCTTCTCGACTCATTTGAGTTCTACCTGCTGAAAGTCTAACTTGAGTTTCAGGCATTATTATTCTAGTTGTTGCCACCATACGAATCATTTCCCATATTTCAACTGGTTTTTCATTTTCCATAGGTGTGCCTTCAACAGCAACAAGTGCATTAATAGGTACTGATTCAGGTTGTGGGTTTAAAGTTGATAATGCAACTAACATACCTGCACGATCTTCAATACTTTCTCCCATGCCTATAATTCCGCCACTACAAACTGTAACATTTGTTTTTCTTACATTTTCAATAGTTTGCAAACGGTCTTCAAAACCTCTTGTCGATATAACTTCTTTGTAATACTCTTCCGAAGTGTCTAAGTTGTGATTGTAAGCATATAAACCAGCTTCTGCTAAACGATGTGCTTGATTTTCGGTAAGCATTCCTAGTGTACAGCACACTTCCATATCAAGTTTATTAATGGTTCTTACCATTTCTAATACTTCGTCAAACTCTGGTCCATCTTTCACATTACGCCAAGCTGCGCCCATACAAACCCTAGACGATCCACTTTCCTTAGCTCGCAATGCTTGTGCTTTTACCTGACTTACAGACATTAAATCGTTACCTTCTACATTGGTGTGGTAACGAGCAGCTTGTGGACAATATCCACAATCTTCAGGGCAACCGCCTGTTTTAATTGATAATAAAGTAGAAACTTGAACTACGTTTGGGTCATGGTTTTCTCTATGAATAGTTGCTGCTTGATACAACAAATCCATTAAAGGCTGATTGTAAATTGCAATAATTTCTTCTTTTGTCCAGTTATGTTTGGTAATACTCATATTATTTTTTTAAGTTTTCAAATTTAAGCAATAACAATTACATTCCATGATTTTGTTGGTACGAAATTGTAAACTCTTTATCTTTAAACAATTGTTCTTGTAAAGCAGTAACAGATTCAAATTTTTGTTCATCTCTTATAGAAGCAACTACAGAAATGGAAAGTTTTTGACCATACAAGTCTTCATTAAAATTTAAAAAATGAATTTCAATTGAGAAAGTAGTTCCGCCAACAGTAGGATTATATCCAATATTCATCATTCCCCATACCGTTTTAGTGTTGTATATACTTTTAACAATATAAACTCCAATTTTAGGAATTAACTTATAGTTTTCATTTATGTTGAGGTTTGCAGTTGGAAACCCAATTGTTCTTCCAAGTTGCTTTCCTTTAACAACAGTTCCGGTTAACAAATAATAGTAATTTAAATAGTCATTAGCTAGCTGAATATTCCCTTCGTTTAAAGCAGTTCTAATTTTAGTTGAACTTACTGATATTTCATTTATTTCTTGAGCTGAAATTTGTTCAACTTCAAAACCATAAACAGCAGCAAATTGAATTAAATCATTTATGTCGGCCGTTCTGTTTCTGCCAAATCGATGGTCGTGCCCAATAATTATTTTTTGAATATTGAGTTTTTTTATTAAAATGTCTTCCACAAATGCTTCTGCAGTAAGTCTGGAAAATTCATAATCAAAAGGATGAATAATTAAATTTTGAAGACCAGTTTCTTTTAAAAGTGTAATTTTTTCTTCAATTGTGTTTAGCAATTTCAAATCCTGACCGTCCTGAAGTACCATTCTAGGATGTGGAAAAAAAGTAAGCAAAACACTTTCACAGTCTGTTTTTTCACAATTCTGAACAATTTTTTGAATGATTTTTTTATGACCAATGTGAACACCGTCAAAAGTGCCAATTGTTACAACCGTTTTTTTGGTTGAATAAAAATCATAAATGGAAGAAAATAGTTTCAATTAAAATTTTTTAAAACGCAAATTTAGGGTTTCCTAGTTTAAATTATACATAAAGTAGTTTCATTTTTTTTGAAATTCTGCTTTAGAACTTTGCCTATTGCTAGCAAAGTTCACTTTTAAGAATTTACATTTTTTTACGCATCCGCGCCACAGGAATATCAAGTAGTTCTCTATATTTTGCAATAGTTCTCCTCGCTATAGGATATCCTTTATCCTTTAAAAGGTCTGCTAATTGATCGTCGGTTAAAGGTTTGTGTTTGTCTTCTTCTTCAATAACGGTCTTTAGTATTTTTTTAATTTCTAAAGTAGAAACATCTTCGCCTTGATCGTTTTTCATTGCTTCTGAAAAAAATTCTTTCAATAATTTAGTGCCATAAGGTGTCTCCACATATTTACTATTTGCAACTCTTGATACAGTGGAGATGTCTAATCCAACTCTATCTGCTATGTCTTTTAAAATCATTGGTTTTAGCTTAGTTTCTTCCCCGTCTAAAAAATACTCACTTTGGAAATGCATTATGGCACTCATTGTAACAAAAAGTGTTTCTTGGCGTTGTTTTACAGCATCTATAAACCATTTTGCTGCATCTAGTTTTTGTTTTATAAATTGAACAGCATCTTTTTGACCGCTTGATTTTTTACTAGAACTTTTATAGGTTTGCATCATTTCCTGATAGTCTTTTGATACATGCAGAGAAGGAGCATTTCGACTATTTAAGGTTAATTCCAATTCATCGTCTATAATTCTGATTGCAAAATCAGGTACAATATGATCTGTCAATTTATTGTTTCCAGTGTATGCACTTCCAGGTTTTGGGTTTAATTTTTCAATTTCTGAAATTGCTTTCTTTAAAACTTCTTGTGAAACAGCGTATTTTTGAAGCAATTTGTCGTAATGTTTTTTTGTAAATGCGTCAAAATGATCTTCCAAAATAGCAATAGCTAAAGCCACATATTCCGAAGGTGTTTTATGTTTCAATTGCAACAATAAACACTCTTGCAAATCTGCTGCTCCAACTCCAGAAGGTTCAAGTTGGTGAATTACATGTAGCATTTTTACAACCGTTTTTTCATCTGTATAAATGGCTTGCGTAAAAGCCAAATCATCAACAATATCCATTACACTTCTGCGGAGATAACCCATATCGTCGATACTTCCAACTAAAAATTCTGCTATTTCTCGCTCACTTTCACTTAAAATGAATGTGTTTAATTGATTCAATAAGTCTTGGTGAAAGCTTATCGGAGCAGCAAGTGGTGATTCATGCTCATCGTCGTCGTCGCTGTAATTATTACTTTGGGTTTTGTATTCAGGTGTTTCGTCGTTACTTAAATATTCGTCAATGTTAATGTCGTCTGTTTCTATAGTTGCACTATCTTCAAAGTCATCATATTCCTCAGCGTTTTCAAAATCATCTTTCTCATACAATTCGTCAGTTCCTAATTCTAAAGCTGGATTTTCGTTTATTTCTTCTTTTAAACGTTGTTCAAATGCTTGTGTGTGCAATTGAACTAACTTCATCACTTGGATTTGTTGAGGCGATAATTTTTGCGATAATTTTAAATTTAAAAATTGCTTTAACATTTTTTTTGTTTAAAAGTTTAATGTTTTAAGTTTAAAGTTTCAAGTTGCTGAATTAATAACAACTTGAAACTTTAAACTTGAAACAATTTTTTTAAAACTCAGCATTCATAGGTGTTCTAGGAAAAGGAATTACATCGCGAATATTGGTCATTCCTGTTACGAAAAGTACCAAACGTTCAAATCCTAATCCAAAACCAGAGTGAACGGCACTTCCGAATCGACGGGTATCTAGGTACCACCAAAGTTCTTCTTCATCAATGCCTAACGCCTTCATTTTTTCAACCAATACATCGAAACGTTCTTCTCTTTGCGAACCACCAACAATTTCTCCAATGCCTGGAAAAAGAATATCCATAGCTCTTACGGTTTCTTTTCCTGGTTCAGTATCATCATTCAAACGCATATAAAACGCTTTGATATTCGCTGGATAATCAAACAAAATTACTGGACATTTAAAGTGTTTCTCCACCAAATAACGTTCGTGTTCTGATTGCAAATCAGCACCCCACTCGTTGATGATGTAGTTGAATTTTTTCTTTTTGTTTGGAGTACAATCTCTTAATATATCAATAGCTTCGGTATAAGAAACCCGTTTGAAATTATTTTCTAAAACAAAGTTTAATTTGCCTAAAAGTGTCATTTCGCTACGTTCGGCTTGTGGCTTAGATTTCTCTTCTTCCAACAAACGACTTTCCAAAAATTTTAAATCTTCAGCACATTTGTCTAAAGTATATTTTATAACATATTGTATAAAATCTTCAGCCAAATCCATATTGTCATTCAAATCATTGAAAGCCACTTCGGGTTCAATCATCCAAAATTCCGCCAAATGGCGAGAAGTATTCGAGTTTTCAGCTCTAAAAGTAGGTCCAAAAGTATATACTTGTCCTAATGCCATAGCAAAGGTTTCGGCTTCTAATTGACCTGATACCGTTAAGTTCGTTTCCTTACCAAAAAAATCTTCTTTGTAATTCACTTTTCCTTCTTCGGTTCTTGGAGTTCCGTCGAATGGCAAAGCAGTAACTTTAAACATTTCGCCAGCTCCTTCAGCATCAGAACCAGTGATGATTGGTGTATTTACATATACAAATCCTTTTTCTTGAAAATAATTATGCACAGCAAAAGACAGTACCGAACGCACCCTCATAATAGCTCCAAAAGCATTGGTGCGTACTCGTAGATGTGCATTTTCACGCAAAAACTCTAACGAATGTTTTTTTGGTTGCATTGGGAATTTCTCTGCATCGGAATCGCCAAGAATTTCTAATTTTGATACTTGAATCTCATATTTCTGACCTGCACCTTTACTTTCTACAAGGCTTCCAGTAACGGAAATAGCCGCCCCAGTGGTTATTCTTTTTAAGATTTCTTCGGCAGTGTTTTCAAAATCGATTACACATTGTATGTTGTTCAGTGTTGAACCATCGTTTAAAGCAATAAACTGATTGTTTCTAAAAGTTCTAACCCAGCCTTTAACATTTACTTCTTGTATTTTTAATTGACTTAAAAGTAGTTCTTTAATTTTGGTGTTTTTCATCTTCATTTTGGATTTTGAGGGACAGCTTTATTTAAATTGTAATCGTGCTTTTTTCGAGTTGCAAATATAAGTTTTTAGTTTGAAATTTTGATGTAGGAAAAGTCAGGCTTCTGAAACAGTTAAGGTGTTTTACTCAAATCAAAGACTTGTTCTACGTCCCAATTTGCTCTTACATCTAATGGTTTTGGAAAATAAATGACATCTTCAGATTGTCGTTTTTCTATAAAATTTCCGGGGTCCCACTCTTTATTATGGTTATCATCGTATATGATTCGCAAGGTATATTTTGCTGGTTCTAATAAATCAAAATCAATTGTTGTTTCTTTTTCGGAATAGGCTGATGCCAAAACGGTACCTTTAGAATCAGTCAATTCTAGAAGTATAGGAAAACGTTTTACTTGCTGTAAATTTATTTTTAAATTCCCATAATCAGAAGTGCTGTTGGTTGAAAACTTGTACACTATTGAATCATTTTCTTTATCCAAATAGGTAGCCAAAGCTCCTTTTCTGAGTTTTAATTTGTATTTTTCCAATGGTTCTTTTTTAAAAATGAATTTTAAATCTTGGTGAAATTCGTCGTATTCTGTTTTAAATGCTACTGATGTTGAATCTTTACTGAGCAATACCATTTTTGATTGGTCAAACTTAGCTAATGGAACTGAGGAATGTAACGTGTAATCTTGTCGATAATGTAGTGTTTCAGTTTGAACTGCTTTAATACTTAATGTGTCTTTTTTGGCAGCTTTAAGTTTAAGAATATACTTTTTTAAGTACTTGCCTTTTGAAACTGTCATAGCCAGTGAATCAGTTTTTTGTGGCTTAAACCATATTTGTAGCGAATCTTTTTTTGGAAATTGAGTTACAATTGTAGGCAAAACGGTTTCGCCATTTTTCAAAGTAATTTTCATGTTTTTTGGGTCGCCCTCGTAAGGCATTATAAAACGATTTCCTGAGCCTAATGTGGGTTTTTCGACTCTAAAAGCATCTTTTTCTTTAAACATTTTTAGTTCAAAAACAGAATCGTTTGGTAGGGTAATAAACTTTTTATAAAACCCTATTTTTTCTTTTTTAGGATTAAAACGGTAATTGTTATTTTCGTCTTTTAGAGCAACTAAAAGGTATTTTCCTGCTTTTAAATTTTCTAGTTTAAAGGTTTTGGCACTGTCTAAAGTATTGGTAATGTAGCGTGGATTTTGTTTGTACACAATAGAATCGCTGTATTTAGTGTCAATTTCGTATAGCATTACCGATACAAAGTGATCTGTTTTTAGGTTGAAAGCGTCTTTAATAGTACCTTTTAAAGTTAAGGAATCCAAATAAGGTCCTGTGGAAAAAATATATTTGAATTGTCGGTACGGATTGCCTTCGTTATTATCCTGAATGCTTTGGCCAAAATTAAAACTATACGTGGTGTTAGGCAAAAGGGTATCTTTTATTTTGATGGTAATGTACTTACTAGCCGTAGATGGTGTAATGTCGGGTGTTTTTTTCATTGGAGGAGAAATGATGAGCTGTTTATTCACATCTTTCAGTTTGACAAATTCATTAAAAGTAAGTTCAATTTCGTTTCCTTTAAAATTCGTGGTTCCAATTTTTGGCGTACTCATTTTCAAAACAGGTGCAATGGTGTCTTTTTCTCCGCCAGTTATAGTACCTCTTCTAGCACATCCTACTAGTATAAGCAAAATGAGAAGTCCCCAGATTTTATGGTTGTTTTGTAACATACATTCAAATTTTTAAAGCACAAAATAACAATTATATTTTCTCTAATCGAAATCTTTTGCATTTTTATTAGGAGGTTTTTCTAGCGATTTGTTATATCCTACTAAAAAGTTTGAAATTCTGCCACAAATGAAGTGTACTGTATCCTATTAAAGTCAAAACTAAGTGAAGTAATCTGGGTCAAAAACAAGGCGATTTTAAGAAGAATATCTTATTTTTGAAGCAAAATACAATTTCTAATTTACTTGAAAAAAGCAATTCTTTTTCTAACGGTTATTTTGTTGCTAACTGCTTGTAAAGAGCAGAAAAAGCCAATTATTGCTTTCTATTATTGGAAAACAACCTTCAAACTTTCTGAGATAGATAAAAAGACTTTGAAAGACAATAGTGTTAAGAAATTATACATTCGCTATTTTGACATTGATTTGAATCCCAATTCTCAAGAAGCTTTCCCTCAATCTCCAATTCATTTTAATGATAAACCCATAGATTTCAAAATTGTTCCAGTACTATATATCAAAAACAAAGTGATGCTTTCAAAAAGTATTGATGTTCAAGAATTGGCACAAAAAGCCAATAATTTTGTCCAACAAATTAATGCTAAAACGGGTATTACCTGCAATGAAATTCAAATAGATTGCGATTGGACTTTGGCTAGTAAAGATAATTATTTGAAATTTATTACATGCTTCAAAAACATATCCGGCAAACAACTTTCGGCAACAATACGATTACATCAAATAAAATATTTCAAAAAAACAGCAATTCCTAATGTAGATAAAGGGGTTCTTATGTATTACAACATGGGAAAAATTGCAACAGATTCTCTTAATTCTATTTACGATAAAAGTGTTGCAGATAGGTATTTAAAAAGCATTAAAAAATATCCTTTATCGCTTAATATTGCTTTGCCGATTTACTCCTGGGCAATTCACATTCGAGAAAATAAAGTAATGGGTTTAAAAAGCAAAATAGCTATTTCAAATCTCAAAAAAGATTCTAATTTTGTCGAGATAACAGAGAATAGTTTCCAAGTTAAAAACAACAATTATAAGAATGGTACTTTTTATAAAGCCAATGATTTATTAAAAATAGAATCGGTTTCTAACAGTGATTTGCTTGAAATGGCTGGAGATTTACATGAAAATGTTGCCAATATTCCAGATGAAATTATTTTTTACGACTTAGACGAATTCAACACAGAACGATATGAAAAAGACATTTTTACACAAGTTATTAATAGGTTTTAGTTTAGCAGCCATTTTTGTTTACGGAGCTATTTATGCATGTGCAGATAATGGAGATTGGGGAATTGAATTTGATACTAATTTTACTCCTGAAACTTTTGTAGACAAATCATACACACCATTATTTCTTTCGACCGATTTACTTTTTTATGGGATAGGATTTGATAATATTCATAATTCTAGATTTAATGATGAAATTGTTCAAGATTGGTCCGATTTTTTAAAAGGGAAAATGGATGATAAAACGGTAAAGTTTTTTCTTATAGATTCTAGCGCTGTTGATGTTGCTAAATTGCAGCGTTTCTATAGCTCTCAAAAAAACAATCCTATTTCCGATAAATGGTCTAAAAAAATAGACTTGAATGATAGAAAAATAAGCAGTTTTATCACTTTTTTAGCCCTTTCAAAACAAATTGAAACCGCTTCTGTTGGTGACGCTAATAATTGGTCATACGAACCCGTTGCACAAAAAAAGTTTAACAACAAAAAGCTTATAAAAGCAATAGAAAAAAGATACAATACTGTTTCGGATGCGTTTTTAAAAAACCGCTATTGGTTTCAAACTGTAAAGGCTTATTTTTATAGTGGTGATAAGCAAAGCACCATTTCCTTTTTTCAAAAAACCGAAAACACAGTTCCAAAAAACACGCTTTATTATCGTGCTTTGGCATATATAGCAGGGATAAATTTTAAAAATAAAAATTATGCTTTGTCTAATTATCAGTACAGTCAGGTTTTTGATAAATGCCCGGCAATGCGTGTTGTTGCAGCATATTGCTTTCGACCACAAGAAAATTTAGATTGGAATAAATCTTTAGTAATGGCAAAAAGCAATGAAGAAAAAGCAGCGCTTTGGGCATTACAAGGGTATTATGGAGATGAACAAAAAGCCATC
This sequence comes from Flavobacteriaceae bacterium, assembly GCA_947453885.1. GTDB lineage: Bacteria > Bacteroidota > Bacteroidia > Flavobacteriales > Flavobacteriaceae > Flavobacterium. Next base: position 21,702 of record CANGIF010000028.1, on the reverse strand, counting down.
GAAAAAATTTATGAATTACAGCCCAAAAGCGAACATTTAGATTATTTGCTGACAAGATTGGTAAACAATCAAGAGAAAAAATTAAACGAATACAATCCAGACCAAAAGACGATTGATAGGTTTAAAAAATCAAAAGATAGCCTGTCAATAATAAACAATGCTCTTGTTAGCAGAATTGCTTTGGCAGAAAACACGTCAAAACCTCATTTGTGGAATATTGCCGCTGGATATTTAGAAACACTCAGTGAAAATTATCTTCAAGCCGATAAGTATTTTGATAAAGCAGAAGCCAAAATGCCTAAAACACCTTTAGCTATTAATCAATTGCGATTGCTTCGATTTGTTAATAATTTAAGCAAAATTAAAAATATAAATTCTGAAAATCAGAAGAGCATTCTACAGGATTTACAATGGCTGTATGAAGAATTGCCTAAAGAACCACTTTCTAATTTTCGCTATCAGAATGCTTCCAGTTGGAGTAAAACGTATTTGTCAAATTTGTATAAATCCCAAAACAATAGTGTAATGGCAGAGTTGTTCGTAAGAAATTTAAATTTTTACGACAACAATAATGATTTACTAGCCATGAAAACTTTTTTAGCGAAAGAGAATAAAACGGTTTTAGAAAAAATTGCTCAGAAAATTTATAAAATTACTTTGTTTGATATCAATGAGTATCAATCTGTAGTGGCTGCTTTCCAAAATAAAATCCCTGAAGCAGTTGCTTACATGCAGCAAACAAATAGTTTGCAGCTTGCAAAATTTCAAGGGAATCCATTCAACGGAAATGTTAAAGATTGCCACGACTGCGACTTTATAGCCTATCAAAAAACGAAATATTCTCAAATAGAATTTTTAACAACAGTTAAAGAAATGCAAGATAAAGTTGCTAAAAGCGAAGATATTTTTACCAATTGTCTTTTGCTTGGGAATGCATTTTACAACATAACTCATTTCGGCAATGCTAGGATATTTTATGAGGGAAATATTATTGGTTCTAACTCAAGTCCATATGCATTTAAAAATAATATTAGAGAAATGATAACCAATTGTGCTATTCCTAAAATGTATTATGAAAAAGCATTAGAAGCTGCAATTACTGATGAACAAAAAGCAAAATGCCAGTTTATGTTAGCAAAATGCGAGCGTAACGAATATTATAACCAACAATACGATCCAAAAAAAGACAGTTGGGAAAATGAAACAGCTGTCGAATATTCTAAGGTTAATTTCTTAGCATGGAATGGCTTCAAAAATTTAAAAAATAACTATTCAAAAACAAAATATTACCAAGAAGTAATTGCAGAATGTGGGTATTTTAAAACCTATATTTCTAAAGCAAAAAAATAACTCAAGAATGAGACATTGCCATACAAACAATGCTAATTTTTGCGCCAGGAATTTTCAGTAAAGCCCTGCTGCATGCCTCAAGTGTTGATCCTGTGGTTAGTACATCATCAATTAAAAGAAAATGTTTATTGTGGTCTTTTTCGGTAAATTCTACTTCAAATATATTTCCGATAACTTCAGTTCGTTTTAAAAGATTCTTTTTTACCTGCGTTTTAGAATAGACATTTCGTCTTAAAATAGAGGTGTCGTAGTTGATGTTTAAATGCTTGGACAAGGCCAAACCAAAAGTCGTCACTTGGTTATAACCCCTTTCTTTGAGTCGTTTTTTATGAAGTGGAACGGGAATAATAGCATTTACGGTGCTAAGTTTTTCTACTTTCATTAAATCATTTGCCAGCCAAAATCCTATTTGAGTTCCAATTTCTTGATGACCTTTGTACTTCAAATTGTGAATAAGTTGTTGCACAATGCCACGTTTGTGAAAATAGCAATGTACAGCTGCAAATTCAATTGGAATTCTCCCATAAAAGCGTTTGAAACATTCGTTTACATCCGATTTATAGTGATGTGTTAACGGAATTTCATGTCTGCAAGAGGAACAAATCACCATTTCATCTGAAAGCAAAAACGAATCGCATCCCGCGCAAACCATAGGAAAAAATAAGTTTGTAAGATGTTGAAGTTTCATTTTAGTAAAAATTAAATATAAAAATAAGAAAATCAGTTTACATGCTATAGTTTTTAACTCACTTTTTATATTTTTGCAGCACTATGGCAAAACAAGACGATTTATTTAAAAATGTAATTTCGCACGCAAAAGAATATGGATTTATTTTCCCGTCAAGCGAAATTTACGATGGTTTAAGCGCGGTTTATGATTATGCGCAAAACGGAGTAGAATTAAAGAAAAACATCAGAGAATATTGGTGGAAATCAATGGTGCAAATGCACGAAAATATTGTGGGTCTTGATGCCGCAATCTTGATGCACCCTACCACTTGGAAAGCTTCGGGGCACGTTGATGCATTTAACGATCCATTAATTGATAATAAAGATTCTAAAAAAAGATACCGAGCCGACGTTTTAATTGAGGATTATGCCGAAAAATTAAACCAGAAAGCCGAAAAAGAAATAGAAAAAGCGGCGGTACGTTTTGGAGATGCTTTCAATCGCGAAGAATTCATCACTACCAATGCTCGTGTGGTAGAATATTTAGCCAATAAAAAAGCAGTATTAGAACGAATGGCTCTTTCACTAGGAAATGGCGATTTAGAGGATGTAAAAGCTTTAATTGAAGAATTGGAAATTGCATGTCCAGAATCCGGATCAAGAAATTGGACCGAGGTAAAACAATTCAACTTGATGTTCGGAACAAAACTAGGAGCATCAGCAGAAAATGCAATGGATTTGTACTTGCGTCCAGAAACAGCTCAAGGTATTTTTGTTAACTTTTTAAATGTTCAGAAATCGGGTAGAATGAAAATTCCTTTTGGAATAGCACAAACGGGTAAAGCTTTTAGAAATGAAATTGTAGCGAGACAATTCATTTTCCGAATGCGTGAATTTGAACAAATGGAAATGCAATTTTTTGTAAAGCCAGGCGAAGAAATGAAATGGTATGAATACTGGAAAACGACGCGTTTAAACTGGCATTTGTCATTGGGTTTAGGAAGAGAAAATTACCGTTTTCACGACCACGAAAAATTAGCACATTATGCAAATGCTGCTGCAGATATCGAATTTAATTTCCCATTTGGATTTAAAGAATTGGAAGGAATTCATTCCCGTACAGATTTCGATTTAAAAGCACATGAAGAATTTTCAGGTAAAAAAATGCAGTATTTCGATACCGAAACTAATGCGAATTATACGCCTTATGTAGTTGAAACCTCCGTAGGATTAGACAGAATGTTCTTGTCGGTATTTGGAACATCGCTAAAAGAAGAAACTTTAGAAGATGGTTCTACAAGAATTGTTTTACAGTTGCCTTCGGTTTTAGCACCAACAAAAGCAGCGGTTTTACCATTGGTTAAAAAAGATGGTTTGCCAGATGTAGCTAGAAAAATCATAGAAGAATTAAAATGGGATTTCAACGTGACTTATGATGAGAAAGATGCAGTTGGTCGTCGTTACAGAAGACAAGATGCTTTGGGAACACCATTTTGTATCACCGTAGATCATCAAACCTTAGAAGATGAAACCGTTACCATTCGTCATAGAGACACAATGAAACAAGACCGAGTGAAAATTGCCGAATTGAAAAATATCATCGAAAATGAAGTTTCAATGAAAAATTGGTTGTCTAAAATGTAAAACACAATCTCTATTTTATTCAAAATGCTCCTCAATTAGTGGAGCATTTTTTTTGAAAAATATTTTTTTGACTATAATATAAGTGTATAAAAAATAAATAATTCAAAAGTTGAAATTTTTACACGCTTGATTATTATGTATTTGTAAGAATTAATTAACCGTATAATAACATTTCGTTAACGCTATCGTTTTTTTTTTGATATAGTTTTGCGACTGAATTAACACAAACAACTATTCATTATGAAAAAAAACTTACTTATCTTATTGCTTTTAGCGGCGTTTAACAACATTAATTCTCAAAACATTTTTAACAATAGTTTTGATGTGCCCGATTCTACATTATTTAGTTCTGGATGGATGCAATCTAATCAAAGTAATCCAATAGGATCTTCTATTTGGTCAATACCGGTTGCATCAAATTTAGCATTTGCAACAGGCGGAAATACAGGAGGAAATACCTCGTACATTACTTGTGATTATAATAGTACAGTAGGAGCTGGAGTAATTAGTAATTGGTTATTTACACCAACGATTACTATTCAAAATGGAGACATAATTACGTTTTATGCAAAAAAAGGAGGTACAGGAACAGGTACTATATATGCAGATAATCTTGAATTAAGAATAAGTTTATTAGGCGATGGTACAACTTTTCCAACTTCTGGAGATACAGATCTAGGAGATTTCACAACTTTAGCAGTAGAGATTAACCCTACTTTAAACACAACGTCATTTCCATTTGTTTGGACACAATACAGTTATACTGTTACAGGCTTAACGGCTCCAACTACATGTAAATTTGGTTTTAGATATTATGTTGTTGATGGAGGACCAAGCGGAAATCATTCTGATATTATTGGTATAGACGATTTTTCTGTAGACAGACCAGTAATGAATACAAGTGATTTTTTTAAATCTAATTTTGTTGTATACCCAAATCCAATAAAAGATATATTCTCTTTAAGAAATACAACCGATGTTACAATTTTAGCTGCTGAAATTTTTGATATGAATGGAAGAACTATAAAAAATTTAACAGTTGCTGATTTAGAAACAGGACAAAATAATATTAGTGAACTAACAGAAGGAATGTATTTTTTAAAGATAACTTCTCAAGAAGGAATTGGTATTACAAAAATTATTAAAAAATAATACTTACTATTTTATAAAAAAAGGTGCAGAGAAATCGGCACCTTTTTTTATAGTTAAGTTTTAAATAAATCAAATTTATTATGAAAAAAATTTATAATCTATTGTTATTGATTGTTTTACAAGTATCTTTCAGTCAAACAGGGATAATTAAAGGAACAATTATTGACGAGATTAGTGGCAAATCCATTTCGGGAGCAAAGGTTAAATTAGTTGAATTAAATAAAACTGTAATTTCAGATGGAAATGGCGTTTTTATTTTTACAGATCTAACAGTAGATAGATTCAGTCTAAAAATCACCTGTAATTCGTATGAATCAAAAATAGTTTCGGAAGTTGATACTGCTCTAAATGAAACAACTTCTTTGACTGTTTCGTTATTAAAAAGTGATAAGGTATTGAACGAAGTGGTTATCAAATCCACAAAAATGAAAACGGAATCTATAAAATCACTTTTATTACAACAAAAAAATAGTGTAAATGTCTCGGATGGAATTTCGGCAGAAACTATAAAAAAAACACCCGATAGAAATACATCGGATGTCATCAAAAGAATCAGTGGAGCAAGTATTCAGGACAATAAATTTGTGGTTGTTAGAGGTCTAAACGATCGGTACAACGCTTGTTTTTTAAACGGATCTCCTTTGCCAAGTTCTGAACCAGACAGAAAAGCGTTTTCTTTTGATATTTTTCCTTCAAACATGATTGATAATTTAGTCATTTCTAAAACAGCAACTCCTGATTTACCAGCAGATTTTGCAGGAGGAGTGATTCAAATAAACACAAAAAACATTCCCGATAAAAACTTTCAAACAATTTCTGTTGGTAGCGGATACAATACAATTACAACCAACAAAAATCAATTGTATTATAACGGAGGAAAAACGGATTGGATAGGAGTTGATGATGGAACAAGAGCTTTGCCAGATGGTTTTCCAGATGCTATTACACTACAAAGAATGAATGATGGCTTACAGCGTTCAGAATATGCAAAACTTTTGTCAAGCGATTGGAGTTTACACAACAAAAATTTTGGACCAAATATGAGTTTACAGTATTCACTTGGTCAAAAAATTAAAGTAAACGAAACTAAAACGCTAGGTATTTTGTTTTCATTATCTTACAACAAAACTAATAATTATAATGAAACCATTTTTAGAAGTTATGAAGATCAAGGTCCCAATGTTGTTCCTATTTTATCAAAAGACTTATTAGACAAAACCTATTCTGAACAATATTTATTGGGTTCATTAGCTAACTTTAGTTTTAAATTTAACAATAACAACACAATTACTTTTAAAAATATTTATAGCATTAATTCTGAAGATAAAGTTATAGATAGTCAAGGACCTCCTAGCGAAGCTTTAAACGACAATCCAACTAAAATCGTATCAACTGTTAGATGGTTTAATAGTAATACTATTTATTCAGGACAGCTTAATGGAGAACACAATTTTAAGGAATCAAAATTTAAAATTAATTGGAATACCTCATTAAGTAAAGTTGCGCGGTCTATTCCAAATTTAAGAAGAAATATATATGTTTACAACGATGATTTGGCTTTAACTGCAAGCATTCCTTCTGGAAATGCAGGGCCTGATTACGGGGGGGGGATGTTTTTTTCTGAAAATAAAGAAACAATTTTAACTGCCAGCATCAATAGTATTCATGAAATTGGAACAGCATCACGTCATGAATTAAAATATGGATTATACACTCAAAAAAGAATAAGAGATTTTTATGCAAGACAGCTTCAATACAACAAATTAGAATCTAGTTCAATTTCTTTTGACGGTACTTTATTGAATCAGCCAAATGAAACTATTTTTAGCCCAGCAAATATTGGACTTATTGCTCCCAATACAGGTGGATTTACCATATATGATGGCACAAAATATTTTGACAAATACGACGCATCTTCTTCTTTACAAGCTGCTTATGTAATGTCGGATAATAAAATTAATAATTTTCGATTTGTTTGGGGCATTCGAGTAGAAAATTACCATCAATTGTTAAACACAAATTATACTCCGACAGTAAAACTAATTGTTGACAACAAGCAAACCGATTTTTTGCCTTCCATTAACTTTATTTATTCATTAAATTCGAAACAAAACCTTAGAATTAGTTATTCCAAAACATTGAATAGACCAGAGTTTAGAGAATTGGCTCCATTTGGTTTTTACGATTTTACAACTCAGAGTTTTACTTCAGGTAATCCAGATTTGAAAATTGCAAAAATTCAAAATGGCGATTTGCGATATGAAATTTTTCCTGGAAAAAACCAGTTATTTTCAATTTCAGCTTTCTACAAAAAGTTTGATAATCCAATTGAATCAATTGCAGGAGTAAATAATAAAGAAATACAATATAAAAATTCAGCTTCAGCAATTAATTATGGCTATGAAATGGAATTTAGAACTGTACTTTCTTCTTTGTTTAATTACGAAAAATCGTATATTTTAAACAACTTAACTTTGTTTTCCAACCTTTCTATCATTAAGTCAAATGTTGATGTTTCTAACATTGCGTCTGCTACTGATTCAAGAAAATCAAGACAAATGCAGGGACAATCTCCCTATGTCTTTAACGCAGGTTTACAATTTTCAGATTCAGAAATCGGTTGGTCTTTTTCAACTAACTTAAATAGAGTAGGTAATAGAATTGCAGTGGTTGGAAATACAGAAGCCGAACCCGATTTATGGGAAAAAAGCCGAACTTTTTTGGATTGTCAGTTATCAAAGACTTTCTACAAGAAAAAAATGGAGTTGAAATTGAATGTTCAAAATATTTTAGGACAGGATTTAATTTTTTATCAAAATAGAGATTTAGGGAAAACAGATGTTTCAGGATTTAAAGGAATAGTGAACAACCTATTTACAGGAGATTCACAAAACAAAAACGGGTACAACAGTAACGAAGACGACTTAATAAGGTCGACAAAATTTGGAAGGACGTTCTCATTAGTTATTACTTATAATTTTTAGTAAATCTTATAATTTGTTTGTTAACATTAACTTAAAGTTTTATTAAAAACAACACAACTTTAAGTTAATGTTGGGAATCTAGTTTTGTAACGTTAATAATAACAACTAATTAAAATTTAAAAAAATGAAAAAATTAAACATGCTAGTATTGCTTGTCTTAACAAGTTTTCTTGGTTACGCTCAAATTGAGCAAGTTTCTTATCGTGGAGCATTTGCTCCATCGCCAACTCCAATGTGGACAAATGGTTGGACTAATTTTGATCCACAAAACACAGTTTACAGCAAGCCTACAACAGTTTATGTTAACGCTGCAATTACAACAAATACTACATGGGATGCTAACGTAATGTATGTGTTACAAGGGTTGATTTACGTAAAAAATGGTGCAACTTTAACTATTCCTCCAGGGACTATCATTGAAGGCGATCATACTTACACAGGTTCTGCTTTAGTAATAACTAAAGGTTCAAGAATATTTGCAAACGGTACTGCTGCTAAACCTATTGTATTTACTTCTGATGTTGCTGCTGGTTCTAGAAACAAAGGTGATTGGGGTGGAGTAATCTTATTAGGTAAATCTAATTTCAATATCAATGGTGGTGTTAACAACATTGAAGGAATAACTGCAACCTCAGACACTCAATATGGTGGTGGAACAACTCCAGACGAAAATGACAATTCAGGAGTTTTGCGTTATGTTCGTATTGAGTTCCCAGGATATGTATATGCTCCAAACAATGAAATCAATGGTTTGACACTTGGTGCTGTTGGTAAAGGAACTGTAATTGACTATGTACAAGTTTCACATTCAAATGACGATTCTTTTGAATGGTTTGGCGGTTCTGTAGATTGTAAACACTTAGTAGCTTTTAGAGGTCTTGATGATGATTTTGATACTGATAATGGGTATAATGGAAAAGTACAATTCGGATTAGGAATTAGAGACCCACATGTTTCTGATGATCCTGCAATTTCAACTTCAGAAGGTTTTGAATCTGATAATAATGCTACAGGTTCTGCTGTAAATCCATACACAAGTGCTATTTTTACAAATTTCACTATGATAGGGCCAATGTATAGAAAAGACCAAGCTAATGCTGGAAGTTTTGCAACGGGTTACAAAAGAGGTGCTCGTATTAGAAGAGCTTCTCAATTGAAAATTTTGAATTCTGTTTTTATGGATTATAATGAAGGAGTTCACGTAGATGGGAACGCATCTGAAACTGCAGCTTTAAATGGAACTTTAAAATTTGCTAATAATATTTTAGCAGGTACTGTAACTACTTCAAAAGTAACTCAAGTAAATGCAACAGGAAACAATGCGTCTTTCAACATAGCAACTTGGTATGCAGCTAGTAATAATACAACTTTAACTTCTAGTACAGGTTTACTTACAACTCCTTATGGAAGTGATGCTTCTGTCTATACAGGTTTAGATTACAGACCTGCTACAGGTTCTGCTTTATTAGATAGTGCAAGTTTTAGTGATCCTATTTTTTCTACAACTTCATTAGCAGGTACAGCTTGTAATACAACTTTAGCTTCTTTAAACTTCCAAATCAATGCAATTCCATTGACTGGAGCTACAGGTTATAGATTTGAAGTTACTAATGGAACTACAAACGAAGTGAATGTTTTAGAATACAATTCAGCAGCAGGTTTTGCAATGCGTTTAACAAGTCTTCCTAGTGGTGGGTATTTTGGAACTACTTATTCAATAAGAGTTTCTGTTAAAAGTTCGTTAGGTGTTTGGGGTGATTATGGTTCTTCATGTACTGTTACTTCTCCAGCTGCTCCTGCATCTTCTAAAGTTAATACAGGTCAATGTGGAACAACAATAGCTACATTTAACACGGCTATTATTGCTGACAGTGTATTTGGAGCAAATAGTTATAAGTTTGAAGTTAAACAAAATGGTTCAGTTATCGATGAAATAGTTAATACATCTAATTACTTTACTTTAGCTCAACTTACCGCTGGAACATCTTATGGACAAACTTACTCCATTAGAGTAGCAGTTAGATATAATGGGAATGTTTGGTCAAGTTATGCAAATAGAACTTGTGATATCAGCACACCTGTGGCTTCACCATTAACTACAATCAGTCCTGCTCAATGCGGAACTACAATTGCAACAAAAAACACTGTAATTTATGCTGCTCCAGTATTAGGAGTAACTAGCTATAAATTTGAAATTTCTCTTGGTGGTACAGTATTATCTGAATTTATTAATTCTACATCATATTTTTTCAGTTTGACTCAAGCTTTAGGTTCAGTTGCTTTCAATACTACTTATTCTATAAGAGTTGCTACTTTAGTAAATGGAGTTTGGGGTAGTTATGGTACTGCTTGTACAATTACTACACCTGTATCATTAATCGCAAATACATATCCAAATCCTTTTACTGATTCATTTAGACTTGGTGGTGTTACTGCTATAGAAAACGAAAATATAGAAGCTAAAATTTACGATTTTAACGGTAATTTAGTTGAACAAAAACAAATAAATAATATTGATGCTACTACTACAGAATTAGGTCTTAATTTAAAAGCTGGCTTGTATTTAGTTGTTATCAAACAAGGAACTGACACAAAAACAGTTCAAGTAGTTAAAAAATAATTTCAACAAATATTGAAAGGGGTTGTCATTTTATGGCAACCCCTTTTTATTTTTAAATACAATTCTGAAATTAAAATTTGTAATTTTTTATGAAAAAAATATACTATACTGCCTTTCTATTAATAAGTTTTTTATCCACAGAAAGTCAAATTTCCACTACTGGAGTAGTTTCATTAGGAGATGGGACAATGTCGGTAAAAATTGATTTAAACACTTCTATTTCTCAAGTAAAAGTTACTTTATCCGGTCCTTCCTTAAGATGGATATCTGTCGGTTTAGACTGTGATTTAATGTTTGGTCAACACGATTGTTTGCTATATACTGATGGATTTCATGATGCTCAAATGACAGGTGCACATACAGCACCATTACTTGACCCTATTGAAAACTGGACACTTTTGACAGATCAAATTGTATCTGGAATTAGGACTATTGAAGTTGTAAGAAATTTTGATTCTGGTGATCCAACAGATTTTATTTTTAATGGTTCGCTATCTACTTTAAATATAATTTGGGCATTTGCAAGCCAAGACACAACCACTTTATTTTATCATGCTGATAATTTTGGTATTGCTACACTATATTTTAACGATTTAAACGTAAATTCCAACACAATTAAACGCATGCCCTTAATTGTATTTAAAAAACCAAATTTTTCTATTGTTTGTTTAGAAAATAATTCCGGTAATGAAATTAAAGAAGTTACGGTTTATTCCATACACGGTCAGTTAGTTAAAAAATATATAATAAATCAAACCCAATCTTCAAAAATAGAAATTCAAATTGACGGTTTGAAAAATGGAACATACATAGTTCAATCCTTATTTGCTAATAATAAAACAGTTTTTAATCAAATTGTATGCGAATAGAAATGACAGTAATTTAATAGTGAAAATTCAAATTTCATTATTTTAATCTTAAAACACTGTTAGCAAACTTTAGCAACTAAACAGTTAGTTTAAGTTGCAATAAATTTACCTAGTGATGCAATAAATTTACTTTGATATACCGTTGCAGATCAAACATTGCATACTAAAATTAAAAAAACTACTGATAGAAAAACCATTTAGTTCCATTTTTTAAAGCAATAACAATTGAGAAAAAGCAAAAAGTATTTTAACTCCAATTTACTAATAACCACTCCTTATATGTATTATTTTCAATAGGTTAAGGACTATTTTAAAGAATTTTTTCTTGAAATGGAACCGTTGGATCTAAAATTTCAGTTAACAAAAGTACTATTTGCGCTAAATATTCTGATAATATAGCATTGTTAATAGTACTAAAAAACGTGGTATCAACTTTAAAAACAAACGGCATAAACCCCGCTTTTAGGTTTTTAAAAGACACAATGCCTGCTTCAAGAGGTTGGTTTTTTGCTTGTTCTTCATACATAAAAGCATAAGCTAAAAGCTGTATAATTTTATCGTTCTTAATATCTAAAGTCAAGTCGTTCCATGTATTTAGAACTAAGTTTCTTTTTTCTACTTTCCCTGTTTTATAGTCAATTATCCGAATGATTTGGTTGCGCTCTTCAATGCGGTCAACGGAGCCGCCTATTCTAATAGGATATGGTAAATCGGGATGTTCCAAAACCCGTTCAAAGCGTTGTTCTAAAGCCAGGATTTTTACACTATCACCATTTTTAAGATTTTCTAATTCTTGATTTAAAAAATTCAAAACGTTTTGTTTTGCTACTTCAAAAGCCAGTAGGTTTCTACCTTTGTTGATTTCTCCTTCTTTGTAAATGAGTTTGAACTGCTTTAAAACCGCTGTATCAATGTTGGTTATGCTTTTTTCTAAGTCATTCACTCTTAGGTATTTGTCTATAAATGGTTCGTACAAAGCTTTCAAAACTTCGTGGATTATGGTTCCAAGAGTATTTACCGCAATGTTTTCTTCTACTTCTTCTACTTCTTTAATTGGAATTATTTTTTGGAAATAAAAGCCAATCGGATTCCGAATATAGCTTGTTAATGCAGAGGGCGAAAATCCTTTTTCAGCTATTTCTTTCAAACGTTCTAAGACCAGATCGGACTTTGGAATTACAATTGGCAAATAGGCTGTTTCTGGAAGAACAGCATTGTAAATTTCATGCGATAGACGGTGGTTTTTTTGTTTTTCAACTTCAAGTTGGGTTATAAACCTGCTTTTTTCACCAGCATCTAAACCGTCACTTTCGGTGTTATAGAGTAAGTAAATGTTTTTTGCTCGTTGTAACAAATGATAAAAATGATAAGTGTAAATAGCGTCTTTTTCTTTGAAAGTTGGCATTTCCAGCTCTTTTTTAACATCGTATGGAATAAACGAATTTTGCGATTTTCCTGCAGGAAACTTACCTTCGTTCATTGACAATACTATTACGGTTTCAAAATCCAAAACCCTGCTTTCCAATACCCCCATAATTTGCAAACCATTTAACGGTTCGCCTTCAAATGACACTTCGCAAAGGTCAATTACTTGTTTGTAAACGGCGTAAAGAGTTTCAATTCCCTTAATTTGTTGGTGAGTTGCAAAATAACTCGAGATTTTATTTACTACCTTAAAGATGGCATAAATAAATGTTTTGGTTATTTTTTCCTCTTCAGAATCCGCACTTAAATTTTCTTTTAAATGAGTCAACACTTCTTTTATCACATTCAAAACTTCCTCAGCATCCATTTCCCATTTTTGAAATAAAAGAGTAAACAAAACACTGGGGTTTGGATTTAAAGCTATCAATTTTTGATGAGAAACAAACGTGTAATTGTTTTGGTTAATTGTTTCTACTAAAAGGCTCGTTTTGGAATAGGGCTCAATCAGAGGATGAGTTAGTACATCCAAAACATCTTTGTAATAAAATAAATAATGATTGCCTTTTCGAGATAATGCATTTTGATGCATTTTAAATAATTTGGCAACCAAAATTTGAGCAGGATTATTTTTACCAGAATATCCCATAGTAATATTTAAAGCACCAACACTTGAGGGTAAAGAATAGAGTAATGGCGAAAGTAAATTTTCTTCCCCTAATACAATTGCAACTTTGTTTAATGATGCATCGGGACTTTTCTTTAAAATAGTTTCTATTATATGTCCTGCGATTTTGGTTTGACCTACTGACTTAGGAGTACCAATAATTTCAATATTTTTCTCGGCACTAAAATCTGCCGCAACCCATTCAAAAGGATGCGTTTTATAATAGCTCCATTTTTCTTTAAATCGTCTAATGAACAAGCCAGCATCATGGTATGGGTCATTTAAAAATACGTTGTCAATATCCCAATATATTTTAGCTTGATTGTTTACTAATAAATGTTGTATTATTTTTTCCTCAGCCACATTCAATGCATTAAAACCTGCAAAAACGTAAGTATTTGGCTCTTTTCTTTTAGCTAATACGTTGGTGAATTCGGAAATATTACTCACAGCCTCTCTATAAATTAAACCTTGATAGCCTATTTTTTTTTCTTTTAAATGGGTGTAAAAAGAAGTGTAATATAGAGGTAATAATTTCCAAAAATCAATGTATTTTTCAAGTAAAGGAGTTTTTTTTTCAACAGCAATTCCCCATTTTTTGATGTCTTCTATGTCTTTTAAATAAGTTAATACATACTGGGGATCTATTAAATATCTGTCTATCTCATTAAAATCTTGTAAGAGTGTTTTGGCCCAATTTGCAAATAATTCAAATTCTTGTTGTTTCTGTTTTTCAGTAATTGACAAATACACTTCGTAAAATTCAAATACAATTTCAACGGCATCAACAGTTCTTATTGCAGCAATTGATTGAATAAAGTCTTCAATACTGATAATTTCTGGTGCAAAACAATTCCCTTGAATTTGATTTTTTAAAGCTTCAATTAAAAATAATTTTGCTCTTTTATTGGGTAAAACAACTACAGTTTTTGAAAATGCTGTTGCATGATTTTGAAGAAGTTCTGTTGAAAGTTTTTCTAAAAATGTAGTATTGCTTGTCATGTTATAAATATAAAAAAAACGCCCCGATTAACGGAGCGTTTTAAAAAATATTTTAAAGAAAATTATTTTACTAATTTCACTTCAACTCTTCTATTGTTTGCTTTACCTTCTTTAGTTTTGTTATTATCGATAGGTTTTGTTTGACCATATCCTGAAGAAGTTAATCTACTTGCGTCAATTCCGTTTGTAGTTAAATAAGTTACAACTGCAGCAGCTCTTTCTTGAGATAATTTCAAGTTTTTAGCAGCATTACCTACATTGTCAGTATGTCCTTCAATACTAAATTTAGCTGATGGGTATTCTTTTAAAATTCCTGTAATAGAAACTAAAACTGGGTAAGTTTGTTTTTCAAAAGAAGCTTTTCCTGTTTCAAACAAAATAGTTTTAGCATATTCGTTTAATTTTTTCATAACTACTTCGTCAACTTCTGGACAACCGTTGTTTGCTGCAGTTCCTTTTACTTCTGGACATTTGTCGTCTTTGTCTAAAACACCGTCACCATCAGTATCTGGCCATGGGCAACCTCCGTTGTCTTTAGGACCTTTTACTTTAGGACATTTGTCATCTTTATCTGTTATTCCATCACCGTCTGTATCAGGACATCCTTTGAACGCTTTTAATCCAGCAACTTCTGGACATGCATCGTCTTTATCAGCAATTCCGTCACCATCAGTATCAGGACAACCGTTGAATGCTGCTAAACCAAATACATCTGGACACGCATCATCTTTATCTAAAATTTTGTCACCGTCTGTATCAGGGCAACCTTTGTTTTCTTTTGGTCCTTTTACAGTTGGACACGCATCATCTTTGTCGTAAATTCCATCACCATCTGTATCAACACCACCGAATTTGAAAATCAAACCAAGTGAATGTTGCATGTGTGTTGGAAGATTTGCAGGTAAATCTCTTGAATCTGCAAATGAATATCTGTACATTGAAGTCCAGTTAACACCAACAAATTGAGAAAACCAAACGGTTAATCCTAATCCGCCATTTACCGTACCACCTTTTGCGTCATCACCAATCCATGTGTAACCACCACCAATATTTGCTGTTGGTTCAAATGTTTTTGATTTTAACATTTCCATAAAACTGTAACGAATTGTACCGTCAATGTTGTAGTAGCTTAAATCTCCAGGATTTGTTACTTGGTAATTCGAGTTGTCAGCTGGACGTGTTCCAACAAATTTTGAAATTTTGTTTACAGAACCAGAAAGGCCAACTGAAACATTGTGTCCCACAAATTTAGAAACGCTAATATAAGAAACCGAAGGAAGTACATTCCAATAGTTTTTTGCGTTAAAAAATTGTGAGAATTGGTCTTTTACACTAGAAGCTGAACTCACTCTTGTGTCTACAGCATTAGCCCCGAAGCTTAATGCCCATGGATTATTACTATCTTGTGCTTGAGAACTAAGTCCTGCGAACAATAATATAGCAATACAAATTTTGTTTAAATTTTTCATACTTTTTTATTTGGTTACAAATCAATTTGTCGCGCAAAAGTAATAGGTTAATTGTTAATTACAAAATGAAATGTAATTAAATTGTTATACTTAGTGTATTTATAAGGTGATTTAAAGTCTTTTAATTAAATGATATTTAAATTTTTACCCACTTTTGTAAATGCTGCAATTGCTTTGTCTAATTGTTCTTTTGTATGTCCCGCAGACAATTGAACTCGAATTCGAGCTTTGTCTTTTGGTACAACTGGGAAAAAGAAGCCAATGACATATATTCCCTCCTTTAAAAGTTCATTTGCCATGATTTGTGATAATTTGGCATCGTATAACATTACAGGTACAATAGCTGAATCGCCATCAATAAAGTCAATTCCGGCATTTTTCATGCCTGCTTTAAAATAATTGGTATTCCATTCTAACTTATCTCTCAAAGTGGTGTCTTTTTCTAACAACTCAAACACTTTAATAGATGCTCCTACAATTGCTGGAGCCAATGAGTTGGAAAACAAATACGGACGCGAGCGTTGACGCAAAATTTCAATGATTTCTTTTTTGGCAGTAGTATAGCCACCCATAGCGCCACCAAGTGCCTTTCCTAAAGTCCCGGTGATAATATCAACTCGTCCCATAACACCTTTGGCTTCAAGCGTTCCTTTTCCGGTTGCTCCAATAAATCCTGCGGCATGACATTCATCCACCATTACCATTGCATCGTATTTGTCGGCCAAATCACAAATTTTATCCAATGGTGCAACCACACCATCCATAGAAAACACCCCGTCGGTAACGATAAGTTTAAATCGGTGTCCCGCTTCGGTAGCTTGAATAAGTTGTTTTTCTAAATCTTCCATGTTGGAATTTTCGTAACGGTATCGGGCTGCTTTACACAAACGAACACCATCAATAATAGAAGCATGATTCAAACTATCCGAAATAATACAATCGTCTTCACCTAATAAGGGTTCGAAAACACCACCATTGGCATCAAATGCGGCAGCATACAATATGGTGTCTTCCGTTCCGTAAAAATCTGAAATCTTTTTTTCTAAAGTTTTGTGAATGTCCTGCGTTCCACAAATAAACCGAACGGATGACATTCCAAAACCGTGAGTATCCAATGCATCTTTTGCTGCTTGAATCACTTCAGGATGAGAAGACAACCCAAGGTAATTGTTGGCACAAAAATTTAAAACTGTTTCGCCATTCACTGTAATTTCGGCTCCTTGAGGAGAAGTTATGATGCGTTCTTTTTTAAAAATACCATTTTGTTCAATGGTGTTCAATTCGTTTTGTAAGTGTTGTTGTATTTTGCCGTACATAACTATTTTATTTATTGTTTAAATTTATTTTTTTGATTTACAAATGTACTACATCAATCGATTCTCCTATGTAAACCAACGCTTTTTTTGTCACTTTATATCCCATTTTTTCAATAGCATTTTGGTAGTTTTCCAATTGTAATTGGTATTTTGCTTGATGCGTTCCTGTTTTATAATCCAACAAAAAAACTTCATTTGTTTGCGAAATCACCATGCGGTCTGGTTTTATGGTTTTGCCTTCTTTTTGTAGAATTGTTTGTTCGTTAAGTATTTCTAATTCAATAGAAAAATAGGGTTGTAGCTCAGGATGGTTTACTATTTCGAGTAAGGTTTGGGTAACGATTTGTTTTTGATTATTGGCTATTAATCCTGTTTCAATCGCTTGATTGACAGCAAAGACAACATCGGTCTTAGATTGAATGTAAGCTAAAATTTCGTGTAGGCAATTCCCAAATGCAATGGCATCTTGTTGTTTGGTTCCCCACATTAAGGCTTCTTTTTGTGCAATTTTAATGGCTTTTGGGTTTAAAATTGCGCTTACAAAAGGTATAGTTTTAGAATGGTCTTCATGAACGGTAGTAGGAGATGCTTTTTTGGGTAAACCAAAGGTGTATTCTAGTTTTGTTGGGCTAAAATCGTGTTTGTTTTCTAAAAATTTGATAAAAAAAGCAGCCATATTGTTAGGGTATTCTCCCGTTGTTTTAGGTTTTACAAGTTGTGAAATGATGTGTAACTGTTCTTCAGCACGTGTTAAGGCAACATATAAAATGTTTATATTATCTAGTAATTCTTCTTGCTTTTTGGCATTGTAAACGATTTTAGCTGCTTCTCCAAATCCGGCTACTGCACTACTGTTGTCAATTAGTATTTTGGGCAATCCAAAGGTATCTTGTTCGGCTTCGAGCCAAAGTTTGTCTTTTGGACTTCTGGAATAGTCTTCTTCGGCAAAAGGAAGGATAACAACTGGAAATTCTAGACCTTTTGATTTGTGAATGGTCATTATACGAACGGCATTTGTTCCTTCGGGTGATGGAATGCTGAATTTGGACGCATTTTTGTCCCAATAGTTTATAAAATCTGCAATTCCTGATTGGTTGCGTAGGTCTCTTTCAAGTACTAAATCTAAAAAATACTGCACATAAGCGTTTAGTCCTTTCTTGTTTTGAGAAGTAAGAAAAGTTGTTATTAAAAGTTCTACCGCTTCGTAAAGTGATTTTTTGCGCAGGTCTTGAAAGGAAAGTTGAAGTTTGAATTGTTGTAACCAGATTTCAAATTCAGCTTCTGTTTTTTGTTGGATTCCTTGTGCTATACAATCGTGAATTGGTAATGTATCTTGATTGTTAGTGGCGATGTAATATAGAAAATAGGCTTTGGCTTCTGCGTCATTTTTGTTTTTTAAATATTTTAGTAAGTGTATTAAAAAACGGACTTCGGTTGCGTTTTGAATCATTAGTGTTTCTGACGACAAAATGGGAATGTTTTGTTCGGTTAGAAAACTTGCAATAGCAATACCTTGGTCGCGTTTTCGGGTTAGCACCACAATGTCGTTGTAAGTAAATCCTTGTTGCAGCACTTTTTGAATAGTATTTAGTGTTGCAGCAACAAATTGTGTTGTTTTGTCTGGTTGTTCTTCGTCTAATTCTTCCTCTTGTTTTTTGTCAGTTACCGGTAAAAAACTAATGTTTACATAACCACCCGTTTTTTCATTTGGTTTTTGATGGCTGTGGTTTTGGTACAACTCTTTGTAATCGGGTTGCTCAAATTCATTGGCAAGAAATTGGAAGAGCGCATTGTTGAATTCAATAACCTGAGTATAGCTTCGGTAGTTTTTGTCCAAATGCACCAACTTTTTATCGGGATTGTTAAACGGATTGTAGTCTTTGCTTAACGCAATGAACTGTTCTGCTTTTCCGCCTCGCCAACGGTAAATGGATTGCTTAGGATCGCCAACTATCATTAACGTTCCTTTTTCGCCGTCCACCTCGCTTGAGGTTGCATTGTCAATTAGCGGAATGAGGTTTTGCCATTGCATTTCGGAAGTGTCCTGAAACTCATCTATAAAAAAATGACGGTATTTTTCGCCTAAACGCTCGTAGATAAATGGAGCCGGTTGGTTTTGAATTTCACGATATATAATGGCGTTGAATTCAGATATGGACAATACGTTTTGTTCGTTTTGAATTTTTGTCAACTCATTGCTAACAGAGTTCAATAATGAGAGTGGCGTAATGTTTTTGAGAAACGCTTTGTAAAAATCTCTCTTTTCAAAACCGCTGTAAATTTGTTCCAACTGTTTAAGTAAATTTGGAAGTAAAGTTTCAATAACTTCTTTGTCTTTTGCTGTTTTGTTAAGAACAACATCGGCTACTTCTCGAAACATTTTGTTTTTAGGATCAAAAGCACCGTCTTTAATTTTGATTAAATGCGAGGGAAAAGTACCTCTTGAAAACGATTTTAAATCAATAGCATTTTCATCTAAAACCGTAAGCATTTGCGTGGCTAACAGGCTATTTTGTTGTTCAATTTCGGAACAAATGGCAACAAGTTTTGACTTTACAGACATAAACTCATTGATGGATTTGTTGTTAAAATGAGAAAGCTCCTCACGGTTGTTTTCGTTTAAAAGCAAACGACCAGTAGTTAAAATCTCTCTTGAAATGTCCCACGATTTGTCATTATTGGTTTTTTCGAGAGTAAAATCAACTAACAATTTGGTAAGCGCAACGTCTTCGCCTGCTTGGGCAATCAGTGCATCTACAGCTTCGGTCAACAAATTTTCGGTATCCAACGTAACTTCAAAATTTACGGGTAAACCCAAATCATGTACAAAAGTTCTAATAACTTTGTGGGTAAATTTATCAATCGTTGAAATGTCAAAAGCGGCATAATTGTGAATAATGTGCTTGATTATTTGCTGCGATTTGGTTTGAATTTGAGCCGTTGAAAGTTGGGTATCAAAAGCTACATCTTGCAATAAAGCCATGGCTTTTTCCGACGGCTTTTCTTTAGCAAATTCGGACAAACTGCCTACAATCCTGCTTTTCATTTCGTGAACCGCTTTGTTGGTAAAAGTAATAGCAAGAATGTTCCGGTACGCGTCGTTTTTTTTGGCGGTTACAATAATTTTAAGATATTCTTTAACCAACGAGTAGGTTTTACCCGATCCTGCCGAAGCATCGTAAAGCGAAAAAGAAGGTCTTTGAAGCATGGTTGTGATTTTTGGTTAAAAATAGAAAATTAATTGTGAAGGAAGTCTTTACAGGACATAAAAAAACGCGGATTACCTACAATAAGGTGTTGTTTCAATATATAAAAGAACAGTACAACCACAGCGAGGGCTGTGGTTGTACTATTATTAGGCAAACAAATTTTAGGTTGTATATTTAAGGTTGTTTGATTAAAGTATAAAACCCATCGGGTAAAATAGGCTGAATCGTAGGCTGTCCTTCTAAATGGGTAGCCTGAGAACATACTTTTAAAATTTCAATAGCCTCTTGACCATTAACGGTAATTTTTTGTATGTTCATACTGCCTCCTATATTATCATGAAAAAATAAATCAATTCTTCTGATAGGCGATGAATTAGCAAAATGAATAGGAGTGGTAGGCATATAATTACCAAATATTTTATGATGGTATTCGCTAGGTAATGCCGCCTGCAAATTTGGTAAGGAATTAAACAGGTCAGTGTTGTTTGTAATGTCACGGTATTGGTATTCTCCAATTAGAATATCTTCATAGTAGTTTCCTATGTGAACGTACTCTCTTTTTTCAAAAACTATTTTCAAAGATGTTGTACTGTTTGTATAGAACCATGTGCCTACAAAATTGTCTAAAATATGATTCACATCTTTTAAATGAAAATTGGGTGGATTAGTTTCTCCATTCCAATTTGGAATGTCTATAATTGTATTTTGAGCTACACAATGAAGACCAAAAAGAAATACTATGGTTATGATTATTTTTTTCATTTTTTCTATTATTTAAAATTAATTGCAAGGAATTGCAATAACTTACTCTGACGCTAGGAAAAACAGAATGTAAATAAACAAAAAAAACCACAGCTGTATAGGCTGTGGTTAGTATTTCTTTTTCTTTTAGGGTTGTTTTACTAAAGTATATTTACCATTTGGAAGGGTACTTCCAACAAATTGTGAATTAGTTGCTTCGCCAGCTGCATTGAAAAAGTATTTTATTCCCTCAAAATGAACCAAAACAGAAATAGAATTTGGACCAACTCCCGGTAAATGCCTAAAATAAATGTCTCCCGCAATACCTAAGAAATCATCACTTATTCTTCCATCAACTCTCTTTTCGTTGGGATCACATTCATTACAAGGAGGGCGTTGTTTAGTATTTATTATCATGTAACCAGCAATCCGATGATTTAACTGAAACGGTAAATCAACATCAATATCGGCTAAAGTGTTTATTTTTTCAACTCCATTTTCTTTATAGTACCATTCGCCAATTATCATATCTTTAGTATGATTGCCAAAATTATAATTAAGTATGCGTTTAAGTTTAATAATTAAAAT
>CANGIF010000027.1 GCA_947453885.1 Flavobacteriaceae bacterium | reverse complement strand
GAAATTTGGTATAACAGAAAAAGAAGGCACTCGGCACTAAATTACAAGACAATTAATGAATTTAATAATCAAACAAATAATTATAAAAATGTCGCTTAACTAAAACTCCACATTTTATTTGCATATCCACCTTGTATTTTTATATTAAAGTGCTTTTTGTGAAATTTATGATTTTTGTTCTTTATTGAAATAAACTAAGTAATAATACATTTGTTTTTCTTCATCCCATCCTTTTTCAACATATTTTTCAGCACTTTCAGGATTTATAAAATCCATTTTTATTTGAATATGCGTGTCTAAATTGATTACGTTTTTTATCGATTTTCGAGCATCAGAAACGGCGGCATTAGCTATTGGAAAACTAGTAACATCTTCAATACTGTATTTTTCGCCTTTATCAACTTTATAATTTTTAAACTCGGGTATTAAATCGGGGTTATCCAAAACTTCATTTAGGAAATTGGTTTCCTCAAATTGATCATTTTTAGCAAAATAGTTGACTGAACGATTCATGAACATAACTTCCTCTTTTTTATCTTCTGCTGGAAGTACTACATCTTTAGCAAAACTTTGACAAAATTTAAGGTACTTTTTGGTAATAAAATTTTCGTCTTCAAAAGCATCAACGGATAGAAAATGTTCTAACCAATAGCGTGCATCATAACGATTACTATCAACAGTAAGGATTTTGTATCCTTCTTCTTTTTTGTAATTAAAAATGATACAGCCTTTGTCTAATTTGCTTAGGTTTACTCCTTGTTGAAGAATCATTTCCAAATGTGTTCCTTTTTCTTCAAATTGAAGAAAGTCAGACTGTAATTCACTTTTAAAAATACCAATTGCATCTACTACATTATTGTCAATATTAATGTTAGTTAAATGAGTTACATACACTTCTCCATTTTTTATATGTGGATGGTTTGATTGTTCGTAAAGATGTTTGGTTATTTTTTTTGAAACCTCATGAATTAGGCTTGGATTTTCAAATATTTCAGAAGAAAATTGAAACATTTCATTGTATTCCAAATCCACATCGTGGGCAAATTGAAAGTAGTTTTCTTCTTTTTCTCTAAACGATTTTAAAAAGAATTCTTTCATTAAAGGAACTATTTCATCGTTCAAATTGAATGGATTTTCCGATAAAAAAAGTGCTTCATTTCTGCTTTTATTTCCAACTCTGTGGATGGATAAACTTTCAATGTGCGTGTTAAATAAATTAATCATTTGCTTGTATTTGTTTTAATTCCAGTTTTCTTCAAATCCGTAATCTTCGAAACTTCCACCTTCTTCAAATCGATCTAAATCATCTTCGTCTAAATCGTCGTCAAATTCATTAAAAGAATCATTATGGAAATCATCATCTGAGGAAAAGTTCTTTTCTTGCGCTTCATGAGGCATTTCTCCATGTGAATAAAGTAAATTTGGATAAATAATTCCAACTTCTATTTCTTCGATGGCGGCTAATTCTACTAAAAAAGTCCACATATTTATAAAATCGTAAACATAAATTATTTTAGTATTCTCTTTATCTAAAATAGTGTTAAGTTGATAATCGCTCATCGTTTTTTGTTCGCCTAACACATCACCTGAATCAAAAAGTGGAATTTCAAATTCTTGATTCCATGTTTCGTCACATGTGTAAAAAGAACCTACTTCAGTTCCGTCAAATCCAAAAGCATTAAATATAGCATTATGAAAATCTTCTAGTGTGTCGTCTTCAAGTATTGCAATGTCTCTAAAAACATCCTCTTCAGCATCTAGTATTGCTCTAAATTTATAAACCATAATCTGTTGTTTTAAATAGTAGCCAAAGGTAAAATTTAATTTTTGATTATGGATTTAGCTTTTAATAATTGTTACTAACAATTTCAAAAACCTTTCTTTTTGGAACTTTCTAAAGCATTTTTCGTAATATAAAACCACCAAGCTAAAAGTGCTAGTTGCCATTTTTTTGCTTTTGCAATGTCAATTCGCTTTTTGGTTAAACTTGGTAAAAATAATTTATTTAAAAAGGCTAGAATTTTGAAAAAAGTCATGTTTTAATTCGTTTAAACGATTATAAATTTACCTTTATTAGAATCAAAGGTAATGTTTTTTGAATCAAACAACCAATCGAATATTCCGCTAGAAATTAATTGGCACGGTTCGTCCTGTACTACTTGATTTTTAGTCATTACAATCATTTCATCAGCAATTTGTATGGCTAAATCAATGTCGTGTGTTGAAAACAAAATGGACTTGTTTTTTTCTTTTGACAGTTGGTGCAATAATTTAAACAAACTTACTTTATGTTCCAAATCCAAATGAGTAGTTGGCTCGTCTAAAATAATGAGCGGTGTGTCTTGGGCTAAGGCTCTTGCAACTAACACTTTTTGAAATTGCCCGTCGCTAATTTCAAAATGTTTTTTATTGACTAAATCCGAGCAGTTAGTCCATTCTATCGCACTTTCGATACAAGTTTTGTCTGATGCAGTCAATTTCCCAATCCAATTTGTATAGGGTTGTCTGCCTAATGCTATTAATTCGTAAACAGTTAAATTGCTAGGGGGTAATTTTTCAGTTAAAACGACGCTTAGTTGAGTTGCAATTTCGGCTTCTTTAAGCGCGTTTAATTTTTTACTGTTTATAAAAACAGCTCCTGATAATGGCTCTTGGATGCCTGTTAAAGTGCGTAATAACGTTGATTTTCCTATACCGTTAGTACCTACTAATGCGATTAGTTTCCCTGCATACAACTTCAAATTCAAATTTGCTGCAATTACATTTTTATGGTTAGTTCTGGAATAACCAATTTGTAAATTTTCGGTTGATAGGAGTGGAGTAGTCATAGTTTTGAGGTCTAGTTATCGTAACGTTTTTTTTCTAACCAAAAGCCAAATAACAATTGGTGCTCCAAATAAAGAGGTAATTGCGTTTAATGGCAGTGTAAAATCGCAACCTGGCAATTGCGAAAGTAGGTCGCAAAGCAACATTAAAATTGCTCCAATACCTACTGTACCAAAAAAAAGTAATTTGTGATGACTGGTTTGCAACAGTATTTTTGCTAAATGAGGTACGGCCAATCCAATAAAAGCAATGGGACCTACAAACGCCGTTACGCCTCCTGCCAAAATGCTTGTGGCTATAATGATTAGGAACCGCGATTTTTTAATTGTAACACCCATACTGCGAGCATAGTTTTCACCTAAAAGTAATGCGTCTAGTGGTTTTAATGTTGCTATTCCTATTACCAAACCAAGTAGCAGCACCGCACTCAACAAAGTGATATTCGACCAAGAAACATTGCCAATACTGCCCATGGACCAAAAAGTAAATTTTTGTAGTTCTTCGGCGGATGCAAAATAACTTAAAACCGAAACAATTGCATTTGTAAAACTACTAAACATCAAACCAATAACCAATAAAGTCATCGTGTCGCGGAGTTTTTTAGAAACTAACAACACCGTCAGCAAAACGACTAAGCTACCTAAGCAGGAAGCAATTACAATTCCATAAGGCGATAATAAAATTTCTTTAGCAAAAACAGGTAGGAACCCCGATCCTAAAACGATAAAAGCAACTCCTAAGCTGGAACCTGAACTTAGCCCTAAAACGTACGGACCAGCCAGCGGATTTCGGAACAAAGTTTGCATCAACAAACCACTTAATGAAAGTCCGATGCCCGCTAAAACCGCCACAATTGCTTTTGGTAATCTAAAATGAACAATGATGTAGTGCCACGTTTCTTTTTGCGGTTCTAATCCCAACAAGCTTTTTACTACTTCCTTAAACGGAATGGCCACCTGACCTAAACTTACGTCTAACACAAAAGCGAGTAGTCCAAGAAGCGCAAGGAGCAAAAATAGGGAATAGGTGCTTGTTTTCATGGTTACATTTTATGGCAAAGCCTCAAAAAAGAAGGGTTTGTACAACGGCAACAATTCTGGATGCAATACTTTTACAATGTCTTTTAAAACAATATCGGGTCGGTTGGGTGCCAATTCATAATATAAAACGCCGCCTGTTTTTCCTTTTTTTATACAAAAAGAATACACTCGCTTGTTTTTAAATGCTGCAAATTGACTGTAATGAGGATTTGATGCCAACATGGCTGCTAATGAATTATACTGTCCGGAGGTTATCCATACCGCAGCGTTTTGTCCTTTTTCCAATACAGTTTCAAACGATAAGGCCAAGCTTCCAGTGCCTTTTGTGTCGGCCCAAAGGTAATTGCCTTGCGCTTCTTTAAGCAATTGACAGCCCCAACTGCTGCCTTTGGGCAAATACCATTTGTCTTCAAAAACGTCACCTAGCAAAATGGTGGGCGTTTTGTTTGCTCTTTTTGCAATTTGAACCGTATTTTCATAGTCTTTCGCAATGGTATTGAAAAGGGCAGTAGCTCGGTCTAATTGTCCATAAAATGCGCCAAAAAATTTAAGCCATTCTGCTTTTCCCAAAGGCGTTTCTTCGTTCCAATCGCCGTTTACTACCACTTTTAAACCGCTTTTTTCTAAATTGTCCAAGGTTGGATTGTTGTTATCAATGCCATAACCCACAATAACATCGGGTTGAAGGTTCAACAAAACTTCCGTATTCAATGCCTTGTTAGACCCCAATTCTTTTAAAGCTCCTTTAGCAATAAGGTTGCACACCTTTTCGGACGAAATGTACTTCAAATTCGGAAAACCAACCAACGTTTTTTCAACCCCCAACATTTCCAATGACGGAATATGAGTTGTTGAAGTAACTACAATTGATTTGATTGGAACTGGAATTACAGGAAATTTCCGCAAACTATCCGGCACCATACCGTTTTTGTTTTGTAAAACATAAGTAAATTGTTGGCTCGCATTAGGCCAAGGATTAGTAACTCTTACCACCATATAGCCCGTGTGTTGCACAATCGAAAATCCTTTGGCATACCGCACTTCGTTTGCAGCCACCAGTTGGCGTTTTGTGGCAACATTTTTTTTACAACCTACCGTTACCAAAATCAGGAGTACCCATACGACACAGCGAACACATAATTTCATAGTTACAACCTAAAAAGTGCGGCAAATATAAAGGTTTACTTTTACATCATTTCAATTCTCACAAAAAATCAAAAAAGCAGTTTAACACGTTTGATTTTTCTTCTTGTACACTCTAAGAGTAAAAAATAAATATGATTTTCCTTCTTGGAGCATCCAAGGAACAAGAAAACTATTTATTTTTCTTCTTGGAACATCCAAGGAACAAGAAAACTATTTATTTTCCTTCTTGGAACTTTCAAGGACTTAGAAAACTACTTATTTTCCTTCTTGGAACTTCCAAGGAACAAAAAAGTACTTTTTTACAACTGCTTTTTTAAAAATTAGAGTTTTTTATAAATAAAAATTGTAAATCATAATTATTTAATTTATTAACCAAGATTACAAACAAAGTTAAAAACTTTGTATCGACTAAATTGCTAAATTGACCATCGGTAGCAAAGAGCCACACTACAAAAACAGCAACAATTATTTCCAATCGTTGCTGTTTTTTTTTGAAATAAATGGTTCAAAATGATGTCGGTTTGATGTTCCAACAACTGTTAGTAAAATGTTATTTCTTAACAAAAGGCAATTGATTTTGAAATTTGAATGAGTACTTTTGTGCCTTCTTAAAGAAAAAGTATGATGAAATTAAAAAAGAGTTGTGTACTGGTATTCCTACTAGTATTTTCCTACTGCAATTTGTTTTCGCAACAAAAATGTACAATTAGTGGCACAGTTTCCGATAGTAAGAACAACGAAACTTTAATTGGAGTTTCGGTTTTCATTCCTGAACTCAAAGCAGGAACCACTACTAACGAATATGGCTTTTTCTCGCTTACAGTACCGGTTGGTTCCTACATATTAAAAATCAGTACAATTGGATTTGAAACAATAGAACAAAAAATCGATTTGTCGAAAAATAGCAAGACCAATTTTAAAATGGTAAGCACAGAGGAACAGTTGAAAGAAGTTGTAGTCACTGGAACTTCCAAAGCAACCAACATTAGGAAAGCAGAAATGAGTGTCAATAAATTATCAATAGCAACCATTAAAAAAATGCCCGTTGCACTTGGAGAAGTTGATGTTTTAAAATCAATTTTACTACTACCAGGAGTTACCAATGCTGGCGAAGGCGCATCAGGATTTAATGTACGAGGAGGTGCCGCCGATCAAAATTTGATACTTTTGGACGAAGCCACTATTTTTAATTCTTCACATGTTTTTGGTTTCTTTTCTGTTTTTAATCCAGATGCTATTAAAGATTTGAAATTGTATAAAGGTGGTATTCCTGCCCGTTTTGGCGGAAGAGCATCTTCAGTTTTAGAAATTTATCAAAAAGACGGCAACAGCAAAGACTTTCATGTAAACGGCGGAATAGGTTTAATTTCCAGTCGGCTTTTGGCAGAAGGCCCAATTGTGAAAGACAAAGGCTCTTTTTTAGTTGGAGCGCGAGGTTCGTATGCTCATTTGTTTTTATTGCTTTCCGAAAAACAAAAAAACAATGCCGCTTATTTTTATGATTTGAACACCAAACTATCTTATAAAGTTTCAGAAAATAACAATTTGTATCTGTCGGGTTACTTTGGTAGAGATGTTTTTAAATTGAAAAATTTGTTTAACAATACCTACGGCAATACTACTTTAAATCTGAGATGGAACCATTTGTTTTCGAATAAATTGTTTTCCAATCTTTCGCTTATTTATAGTGATTATTACTATGGGTTGACCTTGGATTTTGTAGGATTTAATTGGGATTCAGGAATTAAAAATTACAACATCAAGTACGATTTCAAACATTATATTTCGGATAAATTCAAATTGAATTATGGCGTAAACAGTATTTACTACAACTTTAATCCAGGAACAATTACGCCAAACAATGCCAATTCTGGAATTAATCCAGACCAATTGGAAAAAAAATATGCTTTTGAACCCGCGTTATATTTGGAAGCAGAACAGGAATTAACTAAAAAACTAACGGTTGCTTATGGATTGCGATACAGCATGTTTTACAGATTAGGGCAATCAACAATAAATGTATATGCAAACAATGAACCGGTAACGTTTAATCAAAATTTACAGATTTACGAAAAAGCAACGCCACTTGGCACGGAGTTTTACAGTAAAAACAAAACCATCAAAAGCTACGACTATTTAGAACCAAGATTTTCAATTGCCTACCAATTAAAAGAAAACCAATCGATAAAAGCGAGTTACAACCGTATGGTTCAGTATTTACAGTTGATTTCTAATACTTCCTCGCCAACGCCACTTGACATTTGGACCCCAAGCGATTCATTTATTAAGCCACAAATAGCCGATCAAGTTGCAATTGGCTATTTTCAAAACCTTGCCAACAACAAATATTCATTTGAAGTGGAAGCGTTCTATAAAAAAATTCAAAATAGAATGGACTACATAGACGGTGCCGATTTAATTGCAAATAAAGCTATAGAACAAGTAATTTTAAATGGAAGAATGCGTTCGTACGGTTTAGAAATTTTATTTAGAAAAAATGAAGGCAAACTAACAGGTTGGATTTCTTATACTTTATCGAGATCAGAGCAACAAACACCGGGAAGAAATGCGTTAGAAACAGGAATTAACAACGGCAATTGGTACAAATCAGCATATGATAAACTGCACAATCTAGCCATTACAAGCTCTTACAATTTAAATAAAAAATGGGATTTTGGAGCTAATTTTATAGTTCAATCGGGACAACCTGTTACCTATCCAAGCAGTCAGTATTCGTATCAAGAAATTTCTATACCAAGTTACGGGCTTCGAAATGAAAACAGATTACCAGCTTTTCATCATTTAGATATTTCGGCAACTTTAACACCGCGTAAAAACGAAAAAAGAAGCTGGAAATCAGAATGGGTTTTTATTATTTACAATGTGTACAACAGAAAAAATGCGGCATCCATAAATTTTCAACAAAACGAAGATACCGGACGTAATGAAGCCTTACGAACCTCAATTTTTGGTATGGTTCCAGCGGTTAGCTATAATTTTAAATTTTAATAAAGCAAGAATTCAAGTACCTCACAAATTATGAAAAATATACTCACACGAATTATTATAGTATTTGCAGCACTTTTCATGTATAGCTGTCAAGATGTAGTAGATATTCCACTAAATACGGAACCACCAAGATTAGTAATTGAAGCCTCTATAAACTGGCAAAAAGGAACAAGTGGAAGCAACCAAACTATCAAACTTACCACCACTACTGATTATTACAGCACAACAATTCCGGTAGTATCTGGCGCAACAGTTTTTGTTAAAAACAGCGCAAATGTTCAATTTAATTTTATAGAAACACCAAACACTGGAGAATATGTTTGCACCAATTTTGTTCCAGTTTTAAATGAAGTCTATACCTTAAATGTTGTTCAAAATGGACAAATTTATACAGCTTCAGAAAGCTTAAAATCAGTTGCGAGAATTAATAATGTAACACAAGAAATTCAATCCGGTTTTGGAAATAACATATTGAAAATTAATGCTTTTTTTAACGATCCAGCAAACGAAGAAAACTATTATTTGTTTAAATACAAGTTCAATAAAAAACCAACTCCTGCATACAGCACTACAGACGATAAGTTTTTTCAAGGGAATACTTTTTTTAGTGTTACATTTCAAAAAGATACAGCTCCTGGAGATACTGTTGAAATTACCCATTTTGGAATTTCGAAAGAATATTACAATTATATGAATGTTTTATTAGCTGTGGCGGGAAGTTCAAATGGAGGTCCATTTCAAACACAACCTGTAAAAGCGCGTGGTAACATACAAAACAGTTCCAATCCAGAAAATTATCCATTTGGCTATTTTAGATTGAGTGAAATGGATTCTTTAACCTACACAATTCAATAATTTCGATAATTAATAGTTTAAAAAAAACTTAACATAACTTTTTACAATCATTTTAGTACTTTTGTTAAAAATAATCCATCCGTTAATTAATTCCAAGTATGCAAGCAATTATAGACCGTTTTATCAGTTATGTAACTATTGACACTGAATCCGATCCAAATTCTACAACCATTCCAAGTACTAAAAAACAATTGGTTTTAGCAAAATTATTAGTCCAAGAACTTAAAGATATTGGCTTAACTGATGTTACTATTGATGAAAATGGATATGTAATGGGTACTTTGGAAAGTAACTTAACATACGATGTGCCAACAATTGGATTTATTGCTCATTACGATACAACACCTGATTTTACGGGTAACAACGTAATACCACAAATAGTAGAAAACTACCAAGGGGTTGACATTGTTTTAAACGAAGAGCTTAACATTGTTTTATCGCCTAATTATTTTAAAGATTTATTGCTTTATAAGGGGCAAACTATAATTACTACAAATGGACTTACATTATTAGGAGCAGATGATAAAGCGGGTTTAACAGAAATAGTTACTGCAATGGAGTTTTTAGTTAAAAACCCAGAAATAAAGCACGGAAAAATTAGAGTAGGATTTACTCCTGATGAAGAAATTGGTAGAGGAGCAGATGTTTTTGATGTTGAAAAATTTGGTGCAGCATGGGCATATACAATGGATGGTAGTCAAGTGGGCGAATTGGAATATGAAAACTTTAATGCTGCTGGTGTAAAAATTACCTTTAAAGGAAAAAGTGTGCATCCAGGATATGCAAAAGGGAAAATGATAAATTCAATGCTATTGGCAACAAAATTTGTAAACGAGTTGCCAAGCGAAGAAGTACCTGAGGAAACAAAAGGATATGAAGGATTCTTTCATGTTACACAACTTTCAGGAAGTATTGAAGAAACTAATTTGGAGCTGATTATTAGAGATCATGACATGAAAAAATTCTTGAAGAGAAAAGAATTAATTCAAAGTATTACAAAAAAGTTCAATAAAAAATATGCCAAACAATTTGGAGAGGATATTGTAATAACTGAAATTAAAGACCAGTATTACAACATGAAAGAGAAAGTAGTACCCGTAATGTATATTGTTGATCTTGCAGAAAAAGCAATGAAAGATTTAGGTATAAAACCATTAATCAAACCTATTCGTGGCGGAACAGATGGATGTAGATTGTCCTATATGGGACTTCCTTGCCCAAATATATTTGCAGGAGGGCATAATTTTCATGGTAAGTACGAATATGTACCAGTTGAAAGCATGCAAAAAGCAATTGAAGTGATAATTAAAATAGCTGAATTAACGGCAACTACAAATTTTAAGTCAAAATCTAAATCAAAAAAGAAAAAATAATTCTTTAACAAATGACCTTAGTTTTTGCATCAAGTAATTCAAATAAAATCAGTGAAATACGCTCCATCTTACCTCAAAGTATAATAATTTTAGGCTTAAACGACATTGGCTGTTTTGAAGAAATTCCTGAAACAGCTGCGACTATAGAGGGGAATGCCATAATAAAAGCGAACTACGTTTCAGATAAATACGGTTACAATTGTTTTTCCGATGATACTGGTTTAGAAGTTGAAGTATTAAACGGAGCACCTGGAGTTTATTCAGCTCGTTATGCTGGAGAACAAAAAGATTCCTACGATAACATGACACTACTATTAGAGCAATTAAAATCTTTTTCTAATAAAAAAGCCATTTTTAAGACTGTTATTGCTTTGAATTTAGATGGGAAACAGCATCTTTTTACTGGAGAAGTTAAAGGTGAAATAGCAAAAGAGAAATCAGGATTAAAGGGGTTTGGATATGACCCAATTTTTATTCCAGATGGATTTTCTAAAACCTTTGCTGAATTTTCAAATGAAGAAAAAAATAAAATTAGTCACAGAGCAATTGCAACCCAAAAATTACTACATTTTATAGAAAATAGCATTAAATAAGTTCAAATTTATTATATAAAACTTCCAATTTACAACAGTTTTCCTATATTCTTTTGTTTAGTTTTAGTTAAATTAAATATAAAATTCTGATAATCAAATCCTAATCAAACTAGTATTCCGCAATTAGCATTAGATTATCTCGTTTATTCATCGTACTTTTGCAAAATATTTAAAATATTATATGAATAAATTTGAACAATTAGGATTGAGTGAGTCGTTACTGAAGGCGATTTTAGATCTAGGATTTGAAAATCCGACCGAAGTACAGGAGAAAGCGATTCCCCTATTATTGGAAAAAGACATTGATTTAGTTGCGTTGGCTCAAACAGGGACAGGGAAAACGGCAGCTTTTGGTTTTCCAGTTATTCAGAAAATTGATGCCAACAATAGAAATACACAGGCGTTAATTTTATCTCCAACACGCGAATTGTGTTTGCAGATTACCAACGAAATGAAAAACTACTCAAAATACGAAAAAGGTATTAATGTGGTAGCAGTTTACGGTGGAGCTAGCATTACAGAACAAGCGAGAGAAATTAAGAGAGGAGCACAAGTAATTGTAGCAACTCCGGGTAGAATGCAAGATATGATAAACAGAGGTTTAGTAAATATCTCTCAAATAAATTATTGTATTCTAGATGAAGCAGACGAAATGTTGAACATGGGTTTTTATGAAGACATTGTAAACATTTTATCTACTACACCAGACGAAAAAAGTACTTGGTTGTTTTCAGCAACAATGCCTGCTGAAGTGGCAAGAATTGCAAAACAATTCATGCATGATCCAGTTGAAATTACAGTAGGAGCAAAAAACTCTGGATCAGCAACAGTTTCTCATGAGTTTTATCTAGTCAATGCACGTGATCGTTACGAGGCATTGAAACGTTTGGCAGACTGTAATCCAGATATTTTTTCAGTTGTATTTTGTAGAACGAAACGTGATACGCAAGCTGTTGCTGAAAAATTAATTGAAGACGGATACAGTGCTGCAGCATTGCACGGAGATTTATCCCAAGCGCAACGTGACGGTGTAATGAAATCTTTTAGAGGAAGACAAATTCAAATGCTTGTTGCGACAGACGTTGCTGCGCGAGGAATTGATGTTGATAATATTACTCACGTAGTAAATTACCAATTGCCTGACGAAATCGAAACATACAATCACCGTTCTGGCCGTACGGGTCGTGCCGGTAAATTAGGAACTTCTATAGTAATTGTTACAAAAAGCGAATTACGTAAAATTTCTTCTATCGAAAGAATCATCAAACAAAAATTTGAAGAAAAAACAATTCCTTCTGGAATTGAAATCTGCGAAATCCAATTATTGCATTTAGCTAACAAAATTAAAGATACTGAAGTTGACCATGAAATTGATAACTATCTTCCAGCAATTAATAGTGTTTTAGAAGGGCTTTCAAAGGAAGAGTTAATAAAGAAAATGGTTTCAGTTGAATTCAATAGATTTATTAATTATTATAAAAAGACTAGAGACATTTCTTCGCAATCATCTGGAAATGAAAGAAGAGAAGATCGTGGTGAATCAAGAGATTCTTCTGGTGGTGCTGTTAGATATTTTGTAAATATTGGTTCTAGAGATAATTTTGATTGGATGTCGTTAAAAGACTTCTTAAAAGAAACTCTTGATCTAGGTAGAGACGATGTATTTAAAGTAGATGTCAAAGAAGGATTTTCGTTTTTTAATACAGAAGCTGAACATACAGACCGTGTGATGGAAGTATTAAATAGTTTCCAATTAGAAGGTAGAAGAATTAATGTAGAAATTTCTAAAAATGATGGTGGCGGAAGACGCGATCATAACGGAAGAAGTTCTGGAGGAGGTTTTGGAGGAAATAGAAGCAATTCTACAAGAAGAGAAGGCAGTTTTTCTCCTAGACGAGAAGGTTCAAATGGAGGCGGATTTAGAAGTGATAGAAATGCAGCTCCAAGAGAAGGTGGATTTAGAAATACAACACCAAGAGAAGGTGGCTTTGGAAGAAGCTCGGCACCTAGAAGTGAAGGGGGGATTTCAAGTCGTTCTAGACGGCCTGAAGGTTCATCAGATGAATCACGACCAAAAAGACCAAGAAGAAGTTAATTCAAATTGTTAATTTTCTTATAATTATAGGGAAGACTATTATTTATCTTATATCGTTTTATTACTTTTAGACCTTTAAAACAAGTTATGAGATATCTAGTAGTCTTCCTTTTTGCGTTTTTAACCATTCCTTTTTACGCTCAAGACAGCCCAACTGTTCAAAAAGTAATTGGCACAATAATTAACGACAATACAATGTTGCCTATTTCGAATGTTAATGTTATCAATATTAACAAAGTAATTGGAACAGTTACTAATTCAAAAGGTAATTTTGAAATGGAAGTTTCTCTAAGCGACACGCTACATATTTCCTGTTTAGGATTTCAATCCATAAAAGTTAAAGTTACAAACGACTGGATTAAAAACAAATCTACAAAAATACAATTAACACAAAAAGCGTACGCATTAGAAGAAGTAATAATTCGCCCCTATAATTTAACAGGTTTTTTAGAAATTGATTCCAAACTAATTCCAATTAAAGAGAATTATCGTTATAGTATTTCTGGACTTCCACAAGGTTATGAAGCTGGCGAATATTCTCCAAATGCTTTTGCTCATGTTATGGGTTCTATTTTTAATCCTGCTGATTTGCTTTATAATTTTTTTGGTAAAAAAGGAACCGAATTGAAAAAACTACGAATAATGAAGAAAGATGATTCTGTAAGAAATTTACTTGAATCAAAATTTGACAGAGAAACACTTTCAGTGTTGTTAGGGGTTGATAAAAAAGAAATAGCTGAAATTTTACAAAGGTGCAATTATTCTGAATCTTTTATTTCGTCTGCAAATGATTTGCAAATTATGGATGCCATTAGTCAATGCTATGAAGAATATAAAATTTTGAAAAAGAAATAGTAATTTTTTAATTTAAATTTGGCTCAAAAGATTTAAATTTCCACGAAAAATACTTTAAGCATAATAATCTGCAACTTATGCATAACTTCTATTAAAGCTACCTCAATAAGATAAATAGTTGGAACATTACTAAAAATCTACTATGTATTTTTTGAAAATAGATCCAGTATTTTTTTCATGACAATCATTTACTTCATTTTTAAACTTCTTTTAGATTGGTCTTAATTTTCTTTACTACTTATAATTCATTGAAATACAGTTGAAAAATAACTTTATTTTTAAGTTTTTTTTATTTTGAAATATATTCATTTCAATTTCTATTTATTTTTTTTAAATATTCTTATTTTGACTTGAATTTCCTTGTTTTGGTAGGGGTTTTTATATTAAAATTGTTTTTAGTTAAAGAACACAAGAATATAAACTAATGTTCGTCTAAAATATAAAATCCCATTACTTTATGAAATTTATTTTTAAAAACTTAGCACTCATGCTATTTTGTACCGTTTCTGTTTTTTCCCAAACTAAAGATGAAACCATTGGAAATGTCAGAAAATTAATTGCTCAAAAAGAGTTCAATAAAGCAGAAAATACACTTCACAACTATTATTCGAACCATTCAGATGATTTAGAAACCAATTGGTTGTATGCTCAAGTTGCACATTGGAACAACAATAATGGCTTATCAGCAACTTTATTCAATAAAGCAATTTCAATTGCTCCTAAAAACAATATTATTCAGTTAGATTATGCGAGAATGCTATATGAAACAAGTGATTTTAATAAAGCATTGACTTTAATTAATCAAATAAAAAAGGATAAAGAAGTTCAGGCTGAGGCGCTTTTGATGGAGGCACACATTTATTTTTGGTTAGGAAATAGTGATAAAGCAAATGCAACTATTGCAACTTTTAAAAAAATATATCCAACTTCAAACCTCACAGAAGAGTTAGAAAAAAGTATTAAAAACACAACAGCAACATACGTTAACGCTGAATTTGAATACCAATCGGACAATCAACCCATGAAGTATTTTGGAGAAAAATTAAAAATTTCAAAATATTTTTCAAATGTTTTACACCCAGAATTTGAAATTAAAAATTATAGCTTTAATCCTTCACAGCAATCTTTGGAAGCTCAAATAGGAAATGAATTTTCATTTGTTAATTTGGCTTTGAAAATGAAACTAAATTTAGGAATCTATAAAAATTTCAACGATTCAAATGCAGGAATTTGTGGAATTGAAATCAATAAAAAAATTGCTAAAAAAAGTAATTTACAGCTGGGATTTTCAAAAAAACCATATTTGGGGACATTAGTTAGCACTACTTATACATTGTTACAAAATAATATTTACACCGCTATGGATATAGAAAACTGTAAATATATAGCAATTCATGTTGGATACAATAATCAATATTTTGAAGCTTCAAATACCATACACACTTTTAGTTCTTGGATAATTTCAAAGGCAAAACCAAATTCTATTTTTAGCACACAATTTGGATACGGATTTAGTTATGCAGATTCAAAAACAAATTTATTTGAATCCAATCAAACACTAGCTACAGCCATAGCAAATTTTGGGTCAAACTCAACAATTGATGGTGTTTATAATCCTTATTTTACTCCTAAAAATCAAATAGTACATGCGCTTATTGGAATTGTAAATTACAAGCCAACTAAAGAACTTTCATTAAGTTTAAAAGGCAATTATGGATTTTATGCCACTTGCGATAATCCTTACATTTATTTGGATACTGATGTTTTAGGAAATACTGTTTTTACTAAAAGTTATTATAAAGCAAATTTCAATCCAAGTGAAATAAAAGGTATTGTTTCGTATGCTTTTTCATCAAAATTTGAAGCTAGTTTAGCATATAATTACCAACATACGTTTTTTTATAACAGAAACAATGCTACTCTTTCGCTTAACTACCAATTTTAATAAATGAATACGAAACTTCGAAATAATTTATGGAAGTTTAAAGCTGCAAAAAATGTGACACAAACTGATCGTTTTATCATTTTGGTATTAACACTCGCAGGTATTTTAAGCGTAATAAATTTGGCAGAATGGTGGTTTAGAGAGGATCATATAGGAAATTTATTTCTTTTTGTAATGTTAAGTTTGTTGTTTTGGTATGGAATAATTATAGTCGTTTTAATTTGGATTAATTATTTACGATTAAAAAAGCCACCCATTGTACCTGTTCCGAAAGAAGGTTTGAGTGTTGCTATTTTTACAACTGCTGCACCAGGGGAACCACTTTCAATGTTTGAAACCACTTTTAAGGCACTTCAAAATATAAACTATCCACATACCACTTATTTATTAGACAGTAC
This sequence comes from Flavobacteriaceae bacterium, assembly GCA_947453885.1. GTDB lineage: Bacteria > Bacteroidota > Bacteroidia > Flavobacteriales > Flavobacteriaceae > Flavobacterium. The sequence continues at coordinate 29,415 of CANGIF010000027.1, read as the reverse complement.
AGAGGATGTTGCTTTTAAGAATTTAGCAGAAAAGTACGACATTGTTTGGTTGGATTTAGCCAATTTACCAGGTGCAAAGGCTGGAAAAGTAAATGAAGCCTTGCGAAGAACAGAAGAGGAATTTATTCTAATTTTAGACCCTGACCATATTGTATTTCCAAATTTTTTAGATCAAACGTTAGGTTTTTTTAGAGACGAATCAATTGGTTTCGTTCAAGTAAGTCAAGGGTACTACAATATGTACAGGTCATTTACAGCAAAAGGTGCTGCAGAACAAACATATACCTTTTATGGACCTACACAAATGGGTTTAAATGGATATGGAGGTGCAGTAGCAATTGGTGCCAATTGTACTTTTAGACGAAAGGCATTAGAAAGTATTGGAGGACATGCCCAAGGTTTAGCTGAGGATTTGCAAACATCGATTAGAATTCATTCTAAAGGTTGGAAATCAGTTTACAATCCCGTAATTGTTAGTCGTGGATTAGTACCAGAAGATTTTGCTTCCTTTTGCAAACAGCAACTAAAATGGGCGCGTGGAGTTTTTGAATTACTCTTTGACGAAATGCCTTACGTTTTAAGAGATTTGACTTTTTGGCAAAAAATATCTTATTTATCAATAGGAACCTATTACTTATTTGGAACGATTACAGCTTTTTTTATTATAGTACCAATAATTTATTTCTGTACCCAAATAATTCCTGGAAAAATGGATTTTACAGAGTTTATTGCTCGTGGTTCTGTAATAATGATGATTGCAATTCTAATTTATTTTTATGCTCAAAAGTTTTTGTGCGATAGGAAAACGGAAAGAGGTTTTCATTGGAGAGGGATGATTTTAAAGTATTCTTGTTGGCCGGTATTTACTTATGCTTTTATTTTAACTTTAATGAAAAAAAGTATTCCCTATATCCCTACAGCAAAAACTGCCGTAAGAGGATTTATTAATCCATTTGTAAAACCATTAATAGCCTACTGTTTTGTGTTTTTTAGTACAGTTGCTGCAATACTTTTTGAAAGAAGGTATTTTACTCCAGAAAGTGAACTGATTTTTACTGTACAAAGAACCTGGGGAATGATTGGTTTTTCTTTTATTGCATTTGTACAATCGATAGGTGGTATTTTGGCAGCTTATGAAGCTCTGAATTTAAAACCGGAAGATGCTTGGAGTAGAATAATAATTAAAGACGATAAAAAAATTGAAGTTGAATAATTTAAAACAAAATCTATGAAAACACTACTATTAGCTGGCGGATTTGGAACGCGTTTTAGCGAAGCCACAGATTTGATTCCAAAACCAATGATTCAAATTGGAGCACAACCTATTTTATGGCACATAATGAAAATTTATTCTCAACACGGATATAATGATTTTGTAGTATTGTTAGGTTACAAAGGATATGTAATTAAAGAATATTTTGTAAATTATTTTTTACATAATAGTGATGTAACAATTGATTTATCTAATAATAAAGTAGAAATACTAAACAACAAATCAGAACCTTGGAAAATCACTTTATTGGATACTGGTTTAGATGCCATGACTGGAGGTAGAGTCTTACAAGCAAAAGAGGTAGTTGGAGATGAAGCATTTATGTTAACATATGGTGATGGTGTTGGAAATATCAATATTAAAGAGTTAGTAGCTTTTCATAAAAACCATGGCAAAGCGGTTACTATGACAACTGTACAACCAGAAGGACGTTTTGGAGGTGTTTCATTTGACGGGAAAAGTGGTAATGTAAATAACTTTATCGAAAAACCAGTAGGAGATGGTGGATGGATAAATGCTGGTTTTTTTGTATGCGAACCTAAGGCTTTCGATTATATAACCAATGGAATTCAAACAATATGGGAAAAAGAACCACTTGAAAATTTAGCAAAAGAGGGTGAGTTATTTGCTTTTAAACACAGCGGTTTTTGGAAACCAATGGATACTTTGAGAGATAATGTACAATTGAATGAAATGTGGAAAAACAATAAGGCATTATGGAAAACATGGTAAATTTTCAATCACTTTTTGGCGGAGTTTATAAAGATAAAAAAGTACTTTTAACAGGTCATACTGGCTTTAAAGGTTCTTGGTTAGCACTTTGGCTAGAAAAAATGGGAGCAAAAGTGTACGGTTATTCTTTAGAAAATGTAGGATTGAACCATTTGGATTTGTTGAAGCTTAACATTCACCAAAAAATACATGATTTACGCGATTTTGAAATTCTCCAACAGTATTTTGATGAAGTACAACCTGAAATAGTATTTCATTTGGCTGCACAAGCATTAGTAAGATCTTCTTACAATGATCCGATAGAAACTTTTTCTACTAATGTTATGGGAACTCTAAATGTATATGAAGCTTGTAGAAAAACACCATCTGTAAAAGCAATTGTTAACGTTACAAGCGACAAATGCTATGAAAATAAAGAGTGGAATTGGGGATATAGAGAAAATGAACCAATGGGAGGCTATGATCCATATAGTGCATCTAAAGGTTGTGCGGAACTTCTTACAGCTTCTTACAGAAATTCTTTTTTTAACAATAATTATTTTGGAGAAAAGCACAATGTGTTATTAGCCAGTGGTCGTGCAGGAAATGTAATTGGTGGTGGCGATTGGGCTGAGGACAGATTAATTCCTGATATAGTTAGAGCAACAGCTATAAATGATTCGGTAAAGATTAGAAACCCAAAGGCAACAAGACCTTGGCAGCATGTTTTAGAACCATTAAGTGGCTATTTAACATTAGGATGGCAACTTCTAGAACAAAATGTAGCTATAGCCGATGGATGGAATTTTGGGCCTGATAATTCCAGTAATCTTCCTGTTGAAACAATTATTATGCTTTCAAAAAATAATTGGAATACTATTGGAATAGAATACAGTAAGGATCTTAATGATCATCACGAAGCAAATTTGTTGATGCTTGATTGTTCAAAAGCCAACAAATTGCTTAAATGGAAAGCCGTTTGGGGTATCGAGCAAACAATATACAAAACGATAGTTTGGTACAAAGAGTACTATACAAACAACAAGGTAAATTCAATACAAGATTTGGAAGCATATATTTCAGATGCTAAAAATGCAAAAATTCAATGGGCACAATAAATTTGAAAAATAAAAGGATACTAGTTACAGGTGGGAATGGTTATTTAGGAACTTTTCTTGTAAAAGCACTGCGAAGCGAAGGAGCAGAAGTTTTTGTAATTTCCAATAATGTGACTCCATCTACAAATAATTTTTCAGTTAACATTACTAACTTTGAGGAATTAAATACGATAGTTCAAAAAATTCAACCTGATATTATATATCATTTAGCTGCCAATATTAGTCGAAACAGAGATTTTTCAATCTATGAAAGCATGACATTGAGTAATGTAACTGGAACTTTGAATGTATTACAAGCAGTAAAAAATATTAATTATACCAATTTTATTTTTACTTCCTCAAGTGAAATTTATGGGAACAATGTATCACCTTTAAACGAAAAACAACATCCAAAACCTGTTTCACCCTATTCCTTAAGTAAAGCTAGTGCTGAACTTTTAATTCAAACGTTTTCCAATTTGTATAATAAAAATTATACCAACTTGCGTATTTTTAACTTTTATGGTAAAAATATGTCCGAAGAATTTTTTATTCCGCAAATGGTTAATTCTTTAAAGAGGGGGCAAGATTTTTTAATGACCAAAGGAGCACAAATGAGGGATTTTTTATATGTAGATGATGTAGTTGCTGCTTTACTATTGGCAGCAACAAATACAAATGCATATAATGAAACATTTAATGTATGTAGTGGAAAAGGAACAAAATTAAGTGACTTAGCTACAGCTGTTAATGAACAAATTAAGGGTAATGCCAAAGTAATTTTAGGAGCAATTCCCTATCGAGACAATGAGGTATGGGAAATGATTGGTGATAATTCTAAAATAAAAGAAAAACTAGGGTTTATACCGCAAGTTAATTTAGAAAATGGCGTCAAAAATATAATATAGAATTAAATATGAAATATTTTAATAGAATCTCCAGGTATTTTTATGTTGCCATTGCTTTAGTGCTAGGCTATCTTGTAGTTTATGGGCTTTCTATGGTTAGCGAAAAATCTAAAGGCCCAATAGAAACTGTTTTAACAAAAGCAGGAACTACTGTTCAGGAAGTTGAAAAAACAATTATTCTGGACCAAAGAGAAGGCACGCGTGAAGATAAGTTGGTTTGGTTCAAAGAAATTAGAACCAATAAGAAAAAATTAATTCAATCTAAAATAATCCTTTTTGGAGCATCAGACGACAGTAAAAAAGAATCGTACGAAAATATAATAAACTTGGAAGATTCTCTTAGTTTAACATTTCCTATAATTCATATTTACCAAGCATGGGGTGAAAAACCAGAGCAAGAATTTCCAATAAAAGAACTGAATGCCATACATGAAATAGGTTCAATTCCTATGGTGACATGGGAACCTTGGGTAAGTGATTTTACAGTTGAGAATTTCCCTGGAATTGGAGCAGTAGAAACTCGTGACAAAAGTTCGTTTACAAGTATTGCTGGAGGATTGTATGATTCTTTTCTAAAGAAATGGGCCAAAAGTGCTAAAAATTTTAAACATCCCATTTATTTAAGATTAGGTCACGAAATGAATGAGCCTTACCGATATCCATGGGGACCACAAAACGACACCCCTCAAGAATTTGTTGCTGGTTGGAAGCATATTCATGAAGTTTTTGAACAAGTTGGAGCTAAAAATATCATTTGGGTTTGGAGTCCTCACACTGCTTATGGATACTTTGATGCTTATTATCCAGGAAGTGATAATGTAGATGTCATTGCCACAGGAATATTAAATTTCGGAACAAGTACTAGTTGGAGTAAATGGTGGACATTTTCTGAAATTTTTGGAACACATTATAAAGAATTAGCTACTTTTAATAAGCCAATGATGATAGCAGAGTTTGGCTCTTTAAAAACGGGAGGTGACAGAGCCAAATGGTTTGGTGACGCACTTACAAATTTACCAAAAAAATATCCTTTAGTCAATTCAATTGTTTTTTTCCATTATTCAGGAGATAAAACAACATCTGATAAATCTGTAAACTGGTATATTAAAGATGACAAAAAGGTTACATCAAAAATAAAAGAAGTTTTGAAAACTTGGGATTCAGTTATAAAGCAACCTAAATTAAAATAACTTTACATTCTATAATTTAACAATCTTTAAAATGTTGAAACGCTTTAATTTTAAAAATGTGTTAATTTCGATACCTTGTTTGTTTTAAAAATTCTATTTTTGCAATAGTTGAATGCTACCAATTAAAAAAGGATTGGTTGCATTTCAAATTAATTATTACAGTTTATTTTTAATTTTAAAACAGCTTATTTATTTATGAAAAAATCATTATTCATTCTATTTATCTTCTTTTTTATTAGTAAAGTGGCAGGTCAAACAGGTCATGAAATAAAAGTAAATTTAAAAAACTGTAACGACAGTTTAGTTTATCTTACCTTTTATCAATTTGATAAAAATATGATTGCTGATACCTGTCGTCATATTAAAAACGGAAAAATTATTTTTAAAGGTAAAAAACCGTTACAAAAAGGAATTTACTCCGTTGTTGGTCAAGCAAAATCAATTTATTTTGATTTTTATGTTGATGAAAATACTCAAAGAATGGAAATTGCTGCTGATGCTGCAACTAATTTTACTCCTACGTTGAACAGTAGTACAACACCACTTCAAAATGATTTTTTTGATTATATGCGTTTTGTTGGAGCAAAAAGAAATGAATTTGATGCCATAGTTTCCAAAACGAAAGGAATGACTAAAGCAGATTCAACGGCTTTCATGAAAGGCAAACAAAAACCAATTAACGAAAGCATTGCAGATTATGAATCTAAATTTGTTGCTAACCATAAAGGCACTTATATAGGTGATGTGTTAAATTTAAAGGCGGAAAAACTTTTAAAAGAAGTTCCAAAAGCTTCAAACGGAAGACCTGATAGTATAGCTGCATTTAAATATTATAAAAATCATTTTTGGGACGATATCAATTTTAAAGATGATGGAATTGTAAGAACCCCTTTTTTTGCAGGACGTCTAAAAAATTATTTAGACAATATCGTGCTTCGTCATCCAGATACGGTTGCTGTTGAGGTGGATAAAATTATGAGTAAAGCTCCACAAGGAAGTTTACTTTACAAACTAATGCTTGCTCATTTTACCAACACTTATGAAACCTCTAAAGTTATGGGATTTGACAAAGTTTTTGTGCATATTTCAGATACCTATTTTAAAACAGGAAGAGGTAATGATTTGTATAATGACGACAATGTTGTTAATAACATTATAAACAGAGCTGCGCAGCTACGACCTCTTTTAGTTGGACAAAAGGCTCCGGATATTCCAATGATAGCTGTTGAGAATCATGAAAAATTTACAAAAATGGGTTTTGAAAAGGCAAAAAGTAGCGAAGAAGTAACCAAACTGTATTACGCAAATCAAGTTGAAATTGAAAAATCTTTTTTACGATTACATGCTATTAAATCAGATTATTTAATAATGGTATTTTGGGATGTTGATTGTAGTCATTGTCAAATTGAAATCCCAAAGCTTTTGGAATTGTACCATGAATTTCAAAAAGAAAAGAAAGACGTTAAGGTATTTGCTGTTTACACACAACATGAAGTTGATAAGTATGTCAAATACATTGCAGAAAAAAAACTAGATTGGATTAATGTTTACGATGCAGTACACATCAATAATTTAAAAGATAAATATGATATTTTTTCTACACCTGTAATTTATATTTTAGACAAAGACAAGAAGATAATTGCAAAACGAATAGGAGTAGAGCAAATTAAAGATATCTTTAAAGTTATGGATTTAGAATATCAAACTAAAAGTAAATAAAAAAAAGTCCTTCGGGACTTTTTTTTATTGTTTTCGTTGAAGTGTTTCTAAAACATAATTATGCATCACTTCTTTATAGTCTAAATGAGTTACCATCCTTAGTTTTCCATTTCCCATTGAACTTATAAAGATACCTCGTTGTTTGAGTTTTTCAATCACAATAGTTGCATCAACAGATGCGTGTACTTCAAAAATTAAAATGTTGGTTTCAATGGGTTCTACTTTGGCTACCCATGGAAGTTGCGATAATGCCAATCCTAATTCTTTCGCTCGTCGATGGTCGTCCTTTAAGCGATCTATGTGGTTGTCTAAAGCATATATTCCAGCCGCCGCTAAATAGCCAACTTGTCGCATGCCACCCCCTAAAATTTTTCGTACTCTTAGTGCTCGATGTATTGTTTCTTTATCTGAAATTAACAAAGAACCGATTGGAGCTCCTAAACCTTTTGACAAACAAACCGAAATGGTATCAAATAATTGTCCAAAGTGTTTAGGCGATTGGTTTTTGGCTACTAAAGCATTCCAAATTCTTGCGCCATCTAAATGAAATTTTAAATTATTGGCTTTGCAAACCGTTCTAATTTTTGCTAAATCTTCTAATTCATAGCATGCGCCACCACCTTTGTTTGTAGTGTTTTCAACACAAACCAAACTTGTAAGTGGGCTATGGTAAAATTCGGGATCATTAATAGCACCCGCAACTTGTTCTGCAGTTATCATTCCTCGGTTTCCATCTAGTAATTGACAAGAAACACCGCTGTTAAAAGAAACACCTCCGCCTTCATAGTTGTACACATGTGCCCATTTATCGGCAATTAATTGTTCGCCGGGCTGAGTGTGGAGCTTAATTGCGGTTTGGTTAGCCATTGTTCCAGAAGGAAAAAACAAAGCATCTTCCATTCCAAAAAGGTCGGCTACTTTTTCTTGTAACTTTTGTACAGTTGGGTCTTGTTTGTACACATCGTCGCCTACTTTTGCATTGAACATGTGTTGTAACATTTCCAATGTTGGCTTTGTTACGGTATCACTAACTAAATTTATTTCCATAATGTAAAAATGAAATACTATTTTTGCGGGACAAAACTACAACATTTATGACAAATACCGAACAAATAAAAGGTATTGTGGAGCGTCTTGGTGCGTTGAGGAGGTATCTTTGACGTGGATGCTAAACTTATAGAAATTTCCAACGAAGAAGAAAAGACGTTGGCTCCCAATTTTTGGAACAACCCAAAAGAAGCCGAAATAGTGGTTAAAAATCTACGAACCAAAAAAAAATGGGTTGAAGATTATAACAAAGCTGTTGCTTTTTCGGATGAATTGCAATTGGCATTTGAGTTTTTTAAGGAAGGAGAACTTTCTGAAGAAGAATTGGACTTACAATATCACATAACCAATAGCCATATTGAAGCTATTGAATTTAAAAACATGCTGTCTGACGAAGGCGATAGTTTAAGTGCCGTTATTCAAATTACGGCGGGTGCAGGAGGCACAGAAAGTTGTGATTGGGCTCAAATGTTGATGCGTATGTACATGATGTGGGGCGAAAAAGAAGGCTACAAAATCAAAGAACTCAATTTTCAAAAAGGCGAAGCGGCGGGAATAAAAACCGTTACTCTTGAATTTGAAGGCGATTATTCCTTTGGCTATTTAAAAGGCGAAAACGGAGTGCACCGATTGGTCCGAATTTCCCCTTTTGACAGTAATGCCAAACGACACACCTCTTTTGCCTCTGTATATGTCTATCCGTTGGCTGACGATTCTATTCAAATAGAAATTAGTCCCGCAGATATATCATGGGAAACCATGCGGTCTAGTGGCGCTGGTGGTCAAAATGTAAATAAAGTGGAAACCGCAGTCCGTTTGCGCCACCATCCAACAGGAATTATCATTGAAAATTCCGAAACGCGCTCGCAATTGGATAATAAAACCAAAGCAATGCAGCTTTTAAAATCGCAATTGTATGAAATTGAATTGAAAAAAAAGCAGGCATTACGCGACGAAATTGAAGCCAATAAAATGAAAATTGAATGGGGTTCCCAAATCAGAAATTATGTCATGCATCCTTACAAATTAGTAAAAGATGTACGAACGGGTTATGAAACTAGCGATGTTGACGGCGTTATGAATGGCGAAATAGATGCGTTTCTAAAAGCTTTTTTAATGATGATGGGACAAAAAAGCGACGAGTAATGACCAAATGGGTTGACTAAAATTTTAAAAGGTTGTTTCACTACTTGTTGAAACAACCTTTTTTTTAAAGTACTTTTTTGCTATAAAAAAGAAAAGCAAAAATGCAACTTGCTTACCATTTTTGAGCTCAAACATCTTGTTTTTACCTTCAGACGACTTATTTTAGTCAAAGTAGTATTAGTTTTACCCAACAGCGTACTACTAGCCCCCAAAACAGTACGCATTATACAAAAAGTAGTACTTGTTTTGTTTGCCAGAATAATGGTTAATCTAAAAAAGGTACGCAGTATACAAAAAATAGTACTCCTCAGCTCAATTTGATATAGCTGACGGTGAAAAGAAATACTAGTGTTCTCAAAACTATTTATAATCAAACAAAAAAAACTAACCACACACAACCCCTCCCACAAAAAGCACAAAAAACAAAATAGCTGGCTCTTCACCCCGCGAGTCTTGCTCTATACCCCGCGAGTCCTTCTCTATACCTCGCGAGTCCTTCTCTATACCTCGCGAGTCCTTCTCTATACCTCGCGAGTCCTTCTCTATACCTCGCGAGTCCATCTCTTCACCTCGCGAGTCCTTCTCTATACCCCGCGAGTCCTTCTCTATACCTCGCGAGTCCTGCTCTATACCTCGCGAGTCCCGCTCTATGTTAACAAAATTAAAAATCAGCAAAAACAAACACAACACAACATAAAAAAATGAAAAAAGCACAAAAAAGCTATAATAGTAATTAAAAAATCATAAAAATACACAAAATATGCAAAAAAAAGCACAAAAAACAACCAACATAAGTAACAATTCAATAAATTTGAATCAATATAAATGCTAAAATGTAAAGAAAATGACAAGCTATCAAATCAAAAAACTGACAATGTTCCTTGCAATTCAAAATTTAATTGTAACAACAAACGCAAGCATCCTTGCACAAATGCCCCATTTCAACGAAATTTTCGACAAGTTCAAAGACTTCGTAGCCCTACTTCTCCAACAATCAATCATCCAAAGCCAACCCATATCAGGATACAAAGAACTCAAAACCAACGTACAAAACAACATGATAGACCAAGCCTTTGCCATCTCGGTCAACATCATTGCCTTTGCCGAAATAACCAACAACATCGTCCTAAAAAACTCCGTAAACTATCCATTATCAACGTTATATAAAATACCAGAAATAGCCTGCATAGACGCCTGCAGAAACATCAGCAAAGTAGCCCACGACAACCTAAACGACCTAACCGACTACAACGTAACCACCACCACAATCGACGCCCTAAACGCAGCCATCGACAATTTTAGCGCACTATTCCCATTGCCAAAAGACCACATCAACATCAAAAAAATGGCAACCAACGACATCAAAGAAACCACCACACTAGCATCCACACAACTAGACATAACAGACGCACTAGTAAAAATGCTACTAACCACACAACCCGAATTCACCAACCGCTACTTCTCACTCCGCCGAATACAACAACTAGCCTACTCAAAACTCGCCCTAAAAGTAAACATCACCGACCCAAACAAAAACCCACTCGGAAAAGTAAAAATAACCTGTCCAACACTCACCTTCACAAAACCAAAATACACCACCCAACTTGGCAACTTCCAACTAAAACACATCCCATCAGAAGTGTACGCCTTCACCTTCACAAAACCAGGCTACCAAACCCTAACCACAAACATCCCCATAACCGCCGGCGAACGAACCCAACTCAAACTAACCCTAACCCCAAACCCCTAACCCAAAAAGCGGACAAAAACCAAGTCCGCTTTTTTTCATACCATTCAATAAATTGTATATATTTGAAAAAAAAATAAACACCAACAGTAGTCACACCAAGCCACCCAAATTGGGGTAGATAAGTCTGATTTTGTCAGACCTATTAATTAGTTGGCGGTAATGCTAAAAAAGCCGAAATGGAAAAGAAAATATCAACAATAAAATATCATTACGAAAATAAAAAGTATTGTAAAATATTGCGAAAGTTTGCTAAAAATTCTCGTGGTGAAACAAGCGGATTCATAGTTGATTATTCCGAAAATTATATAGTTATTCAAGAATCTAATGAATTCGAAATTTTAGGTTATTTTGTATTTCCTATATCAACAATTGAAGAAATTAGATATAATAATTCTGACAAGTATTATGAAAAAATACTAAAAGAAGAAAAACTTATTGAGAAAGTTGGATTGAAACATAAAATAGAACTTAAAAATTGGCAAACTATTTTTGAATCTATTAAAGATTGCGGATTAAATGTAATAATTGAAAATGAAAATCCAGAGGATGAAACTTTTGACATTGGACCAATCACTAAAATAACTGAAAAATCAGTTTTTATAAATTATTTTAATGCAAAAGGTTTTTTAGATGATGAGGAAACTGAAATAAATTGGGATAAAATTACTTTGGTCAAATTTGATGATCGATATGTAAATATATTTAGTAAATACTTGAGTAAAAGAAAAAGGAAAAATAAAAGCACTGCACACAACACCTAGACTTTCGTTGCATGCCTAGCACGAACAATGCAACTCTTGTTAAATGGAGCCAATTATTATATAATCTACCCAATTTTAGTGTATAGTCGCTGTAGAGTATCGAAAATATAGAAGTTTGTGGCAATTTAACAACAATACTTTTAAGATGAATAACAAAAGCAGAATGCTAATCATATTAATAAAAATTGTGACTATATTTTTTAGTGCATTTTTGTTGTTACTTTCATTAAATAAAAATGCGTATTACATTAATGAAATGCAAGATTCGGTTGGTTCGTTTGGACTAATAGCCTTTTTATTAGGTTGGATAAATCTATTTGGTGCAGGAATTTGTTGGTTGGCAAACCCATTCTTAATTTTCTCTTGGATTTTTCAAATATCTGGTAGCATAAAAAAATCATTTTTACTTGGAGCATTAGCAATGTCTTTTTCTATTCTCTTTTTAGCATTCAAAAATATAACAATAAATGAAGCTGGACAGTATAGTACGATAACGAGCTATGGAACTGGATATTGGTTGTGGTTATCAAGTTGCGGCATTAATTTTACCGGCACATTAATTAATTACATTTTAATAAGAAAAAACAGCCACTAACACCTAGAGTTTCCTTGAGTGCGTAGCACGAACAATGCAACTCTTGTTAAACGGAGCCAATCACATGTCCAACAGCTAAAATAGCGGTGCTTGCCTAGCATAGCATTAATTTAAAACGGAAAGGTTTTAATTTAAAGTTTTTGTTATATTTGTAAAGGCTTGGTCATGATTCATCGCCAACTTCTTAAAGCCGCAAAACGTAAATTTTAATGGTAAAATAGTAACTGTAGCATTCAAATAAGGACAATACTATTTATATAAATAACAGATTCCAAAACAAAATAAAGTATAAAACATGAAAAAACTACAATTACTTGTTCTAGCATTAAGTGCTATGATTCAGCTTACATCTTGCTCTAAAAGTGAAAATAGTTCATCAACTTCAATTCCAGCCAATAGTGGAAAACTAATTGTAAACGGAGTAGAGCAAACGCTAACAAAAGGGTTTATAATTCCTAATTATACAGGACTTGATGTAAATTATGACAAAAGAAGGTTTTATTTTATTTTAACAAATGGCGATGTAACCCTACAAAACAATACTTTTTTGTATTCAAACACAATAACCCAATTAATTGATTTCAACATGTATTGTTCAAGTCTAAATCCAGGAAGCGTTCAAAACACAACCTATAATGTCAAAAACGCACATACAAATGTAAATTATAACGATCCATTTATTGACAATAGCAGTATAAATACCAATGTAGTAGTTCAAAATGGCGCATTTGTTTCAGGAAATTCTTTAAGTTCAGATGATATGACTAGTGGACAAGCAACTATTTCAAATACCAATGAAATATACACCATTCATTTTGCTTTTTCAAATGCACAAAATACGGTATCAGGAACCTATACAGGTACATTAACCACTCTAAATTATCAATACTAATTCAAAGACGGCTGCAAAAAGTAAATTACTTTTTCTATTCTTTCACAAATTCATCTGATAGCACAAACAAACGTAAGCAATAAGTATAAAAGAGTATATTTATACAGGTAGTTAAATAGCGCTATTCTATTTTTTTTAAATGTAAAAACATAGATGATTAAACAATTCAAAGTTTGTAACATTACTAAAAACGGAAACAGTTTTTCTTTTTATAAATTAAAATAAAACAAACCAAACTTTTCCAATTTAACGTTTTCAATTAAAATTTGAATGTAAGAATGAAAGTAATGAATAAGAAAAACTTTTCAACACTATATCGTTTTCGTAGTTTAATTTAAGTATTAATTTATAAAATGTATAAAAATTTGCATAAATTTAACATGTAAAATAATTTTTACGTTAAAAAAATCAATAACCAATACATTTATTTTTATGAAAACCAGCATCCCTAAATTCTTATTATTGGCCTCTGTTTTGGCCATTTATTCGTGTAATTCATCAGATATTTCAGAACAAACTGTAAAACAAGATTGGAGCGTTCACGATAAAGTTGTAAATGTAACCCATCATGACGGTCGTCCATTTAGCACCGGAATTTCCAAAAATGTTACAGGAAAATATGTTGCAAATCCAGGAGGAGGCGTCATGATGCAAGCTTTCTATTGGGATGTTCCAGCAGGAGGGATTTGGTGGGATACTTTAAGCACCAAAGTAACCGAATGGAGTAATGTTGGAATAGGAGCTATTTGGTTACCGCCAGCTAGCAAAGCACAAAACGGTCCTTTTTCAATGGGATATGATCCTACTGATTATTTTGATTTTGGTGATTATAATCAAAACGGAACAATTGAAACTCGTTTTGGTTCAAGATTGGAATTAGAAAATTTGATTACAAAAGCACATACTGAAAACATGCAAGTGTATGCTGATATGGTTTTAAATCATAATAGTGGAGGGCAATTAGAAAATAATCCTTTTACAGGAACACAAACTTGGACTAATTTTAACGGAGTAGCATCAGGTAAATTCAAACGTACATGCGCCGATTTTTATAAAAATGCTTATGGCAATAATGACGAAGGTACTTTTGGAGGATATCCAGATTTATGTCATGCTTCGCCAAATGTGCAAAGTTGGCTTTGGCAACGAACAGATGGTGTAGGAAAATATTATAAAAACACCATGAAGTTTGACGGATGGCGATTCGACTATGTAAAAGGATTTGGTCCATGGGTAATCAACCAATGGAATGCAAATGTTGGTGGTTTTTCTGTTGCTGAATATTGGGATGCAAATGTAAACACTTTAGATTGGTGGTCTTCAAATGCCAACAGTTCGGTTTTCGATTTCGCTTGCTATTATAAAATGAAAGATGCATTCGACGGAAATAATTTAAATGTTTTAAATGATGATATGATGTGGAAACGTAACCCATTCAAAGCGGCTACTTTTGTTTCTAATCACGATACAAATATTATATGGAACAAACAATTAGCATACGCCTATATTCTAACACACGAAGGATATCCAACTATTTTTTACAGAGATTATGAAGAATGGTTAGACAAATCAAAACTAATTAATCTTATTTGGATTCATAACAATAAAGCAACAGGAACAACATCAATACTTTATACAGATAATGACGAGTACATAGCCAGACGTAATGGATACAATGGTAATCCTGGCTTAATAGTTTATCTTAATAATTCTTCTAGTTGGTTAGAAAGATGGATTCCTACCAATTGGGCCAATGCTACTATAAAAGATTTTACAGGTGCGTCAAATTGGTATCCAACAACTCAAGGCGACAAATGGGTAAAAATTCAATGCCCACCTAATAGTTATACCGTTTGGTCACTTAACATTTAATGCACTTATAAAAGTAAATTAGCTTTAAAAATCCATTATTTTATGTTGTATTTTTAAATAAGTATGATTTTCCATGCATAAAAAATCCCTTTTTCAGTTATGAAAAAGGGATTTTTGTGTGTTATAGAACTATTGCTCTTCGTAGCGTAGAATTTCACGATCGTAAAAATCATTTGCTAATACTATTAATTGTTCCATTTCTGCGTTTAGTTCGGCTTCGTCTAAGTCTTCAGCTTCTTCCATAAATTCAACTTCATCGTCTTTTAGATTGATGATAAATCGGGGGTAATCCAAATGGATAATAAAAATATCGTCAGGAAAATCAGTATTATCGCCAAGTAAGAATTTTGGTAATTCCATATTTTTGTTTTTTGTAGGTTTAAAAACTATTTTTTATTGAATCTTATTTATCAGAAAGCATGATGGGCGCACTTCCTTTACCCATAAAAATTATTTTGGTGTTTGGTGATGCGGCTAGTTCTTTTTGAGCTTTAATTTGTTCGTATTGCAACTGTTTGTCCGACAATCCGGTTGAAATAATGCGTTGGTAGTCCGCAATCCCTTGTGCTTCTACTCGTTTTCGTTCAGCTTCTTGTTTTTCTTTTTGTAAAACAAATTGCATTTTTTGTGCATCTTGTTCGGCGTTAATTTTACTTTCAATTGTTGCTTTTACAGAAGTTGGCAAATTGATGTTTCGTATTAAAAGTTGTTCTAAAATTAAACCTCTTGTTTTAAAATCGGCTTCTATTGTAGCAAAAATTCGTTGTTGAAATTCGTTTCTTTTGGTAGAATATAGTGCAACAGCGTCATAATAAACAGCGTTGTCTCTAATACGCGTTCTGGTTACGGGACGCACAATTTTATCGGAATAATTGACTCCAATTTGTCTAAAAATTTTGGGAGCCGATTCAGGAGAAATTCGATACAAAACGGTTAGGTCAATTACAACTTCCAATCCATCATTTGATAAAACTCTAATTGCGTCATCGCCCGATTGCGCTCCTTCATTATGAATGGCAGACATGGTGTAATTTTGGGTTTGAATATCAAAAATGGTAACATCTAAAAGCGGATTGATTATGTGTAAACCACTTGGTAAAACGTTAGGTTGTACACTTCCGTACAACGATTGTACTCCCACTTTTCCGGCATCAATTTGACGAAACATTGAAGAAAAAACACCTAAAGCAATGATTAAAATTCCGACCATTTTTATAGGTTTTGCAAATTTTGAAAACGGATTTGCATTTTGTTGTAAGGAAAAACTAGCTATTAAAAGTAGTACTCCAAGAAGTATTGATAAAATCATTTTGAATTAAATTAAAATTACATGTAATTATACGACAATAGATTGAATTAGTTACAATAAGAAAGAGAAATATGCTATTCGTTTTCTTTTTTGAGTAGCTTTTTGGTTAGTAATTCAAAACGAATATAGAGACACAAAGCGGCAACAGAAAGCCCTGCGAGTAGTCCAATCCAAATTCCAGTAGCTTTTAAATCGGTATATTTTCCTAAGTAAAAAGAAATGGGAAAACCCACAACCCAGTACGCAAAAAAGGTAATGTACATGGGCACTTTTACATCCTGTAAACCTCGAAGTGCCCCAATAACTACCACTTGTATGCCATCTGAAATTTGAAAAAAAGCGGCTACAATAAGTAATTTCGAAGCGATTAGGATAACTTCTTTGTTATCTATGATTTGAGCAGAATTGTCTGTATTTAAAAACAAATGGGGCAAATAATTATGTAAAAGAATAAAAGTGATTCCAAAAACAGTTTCTAAAATAACGGTAAGTAAAAAGATGGAACGTGCAATGATGATTAATTGTTTGAAATTTTGCAGCCCTTTTTGATTACTAACGCGAATCATTGCTGTAACATTGAGCCCCAAAGCAAACATAAAAGTAGTAGTGGCAAGGGTTAAAGCGATTTGATTGGCAGCTTGACTGTTTTTTCCGATTGAACCAGAAAGCCAAATGGCAGCGGTAAACAGCGCCACTTCAAACAGCATTTGCATGGCAGATGGAAATCCTAATGCAATTATTTTTCGTAGCATTGATTTTCGAATTTCTTTAAAACTAAAATGTTTGAAATAACGTTGCATTTCTTCATTTCTTTTGAGCAGATAATGCATAAAAACCACCATCATTATCCTAGAAATTACGGTTCCTAATGCTGCTCCAATAATTCCCATTTTAGGAAAAATCCAAAAGCCATATATCAAAACATAGTTAAAAAAGATGTGGACTACATTTGTAAAAAAAATAGCATACATGGCATATTTGGTTTTGGATAAACCATCAGCAAACTGTTTGTATCCTTGGAAAATTATTACTGGAATTAATGAAAAAGCAACCCAATCTATATAAGGCGACGCCAATTCAATGACTTCTTTTGGTTGGTTCATGTACAACATTATGGGTTTTGCCAACACAATTACCATAAACAAAGCTACGCCAATACAAGTACATAAAAGCAAGCCATGATGAAAAACAGCGCGAATTTTTTTATCGTCTTTTTCTGCATCAGCTTCAGCAATTATGGGTGTTAAAGCGGTTGAAAACCCTATTCCTATTGACATTGCTATAAATATAAAACTGCTTCCTAAGGAAACTGCTGCCAATTGTGCAGATCCCAAATTACCAACCATAATGTTGTCAACAATAGCAATTAGCGTATGTCCTAACATTCCTAAAACAACAGGGTATGCCAACTTAATGTTGTATGGGAACTCTTTAAAATAGGTAGCTATTTTCACTTAAAAGTTTTTTTATTAACTAGTTACTTTTTAATTCGGCTGCTTTTTATTCAACTTTAAAATGTACATCCAAAAAATTATTTTTCGATTTCTCGTAATGATTCCATTTTTTTATGTGCTAGAAAGCCGGCTACATCTTCAAAATGTTCTTTTACACGTTTGTTACCAAATTCAAAAACTTTTGTCGCCAAGCCATCTAAAAAATCACGATCGTGGGAAACTAAAATAAGTGTACCGTCAAAATCACGAAGAGCATCTTTGATGATGTCTTTGGTTTTCATGTCTAAATGATTGGAAGGCTCATCAAGTATTAACAAATTAACTGGTTCTAGCAACAATTTAATCATAGCCAAACGTGTTTTTTCACCACCGGAAAGGACTTTCACTTTTTTGGTAATGTCGTCACCTTGAAACATAAAAGCACCTAAAATATCTTTGATTTTGGTACGAACATCACCAACTGCAATGTCGTCAATTGTAGAAAAGATGGTTGCATTTTCATCTAATAAAGATGCTTGATTTTGTGCAAAATAGCCAATTTGAGCGTTGTGACCAATTTCAACACTACCACTATTAATTTCAATTTCTTTCATAATAGCTTTTATCATGGTCGATTTTCCTTCACCATTTTTACCCACAAAAGCTACTTTTTGTCCTCTTTCAATTACAATATTTGCATCTTTGAAAACAACATGGTCGCCATAAGATTTTGATAAATCTTTTACTACAACTGGGTATTGACCCGAACGCGCTGCTGGTGGAAATTTTAGTTTTAAAGCTGATGTATCAACTTCATCCACTTGAACAATAACTAATTTTTCTAACATCTTTACACGAGATTGAACCGCATCTGTTTTTGAAAAAGTACCTTTAAAACGGTCTATAAAAGCCCTGTTATCAGCAATCATTTTTTGTTGTTCGTCGTATGCTTTTTGTTGGTGTATTCTTCGGTCTTTTCTTAATTCTAAATAGTGCGAATATTTTGCTTTGTAGTCGTAAATTCTTCCCATCGTAACTTCTATAGTTCGATTGGTAATATTGTCCACAAAAGCTCTATCGTGAGAAATTACCACTACAGCTTTTGCCGCATTTATTAAAAAATCTTCCAACCATTGAATACTTTCGATATCCATGTGGTTCGTTGGTTCATCTAAAAGTATTAAATCGGGTTTTTGCAATAAAATTTTAGCCAATTCGATGCGCATTCTCCAACCGCCAGAAAATTCAGACGTTGGTCTAGAAAAATCAGTTCTTTCAAACCCTAAGCCCATTAATATTTTCTCAACTTCCGCTTCATAATTCACTTCTTCAATGGCATAGTACTTTTCGCTTAAATCAGAAACACGTTCAATTAATTTCATGTACGCATCACTTTCATAATCGGTTCTGATGGTTAATTGTTCGTTGATTTCATCAATTTCAGCTTTCATTCCAAAAATTTCGCCAAAAGCTTTAGAAGCTTCTTCCATTACAGTTGCGCCATCGGTTGTCAATAAATGTTGCGGTAAATAAGCAATTACGGCTTCTTTGGGTGCAGATATATTTCCACTTGAAGGTTTTCCTTGACCTGCAATAATTTTTAAGAGCGTTGATTTTCCTGCTCCATTTTTTCCCATAAGGGCAATTTTATCGTTTTCGTTGATAGCAAAAGAAACATCGCTAAACAAGGTAGTTCCGCCAAATTGTACGGAGATATCGTTGACTGTAATCATTTCGGAATTTAATTTTATGGATAAATAGCCCCTCGATTGCGCTCAGGACGATCTACTATTTTTTTTGAAAGATGCAAAGATAGATTTTTTGAAGGATTTATTGCAATTGGATACAATTCTAAATTTGCACATGTTTTTATAAAACCTTTTATTTTTTAAAAGGAAGTATTGATATGAAAAAAATAGGATGCTTTAATTTGCTCTTCTTTTGAAAGATCATTCCAAAATGTGATAAATACCTACCGTGTAAATTCTTGGTATAGAAAATTTTGGTTCCATTGGCAAATCGTGTAAGATAACGTGTACGTTTTGTAAAAGTAAGAAAAATGGAGACATAAAACAAGCGAATTTGTGAATACAAATCCGCTTGTTTATTACTAAAATTAATTGTAGCGAGGACGGGAGTTGAACCCGTGACCTCAGGGTTATGAATCCTGCGCTCTAACCATCTGAGCTACCTCGCCTTTTTACATCAAAGACTAAACCTTGAATGCGGGTGCAAATATAAAACTTTAATCAGATGTTCCAAATTAAAATCAAAAAAAATATTTTTTAAATAAGTGCTGGATTTTAAAAAAAAATATTTATATTTCACAAAAATTATTTAATACTCATGGAAGTAAAAATACGATACGAAATTGAAGTACCTATCAATTCATCACCACAGCTTTTATATCAATATATTTCAACTCCTTCTGGTCTTTCTGAATGGTTTGCAGATAATGTAAACTCAAGAGGTGAGTTTTTTACGTTCATTTGGGACGATTCTGAGGAACACGCTCGTTTATCTTCTAAAAGAAGTGGTGAACGTGTAAAATTCAGGTGGGTTGATGATAAAAATGCAGATACTGAGTATTATTTTGAACTTAGAATTTTAGAAGACGAAATCACTAAGGATGTATCTTTAATGGTTATTGACTTTTCTGATGAAGACGAACTTGATGAATCAAAAAAATTATGGGAAAACCAAATTGCAGATTTAAAACATGTAATTGGTTCAATTTAGATTTATTGTTTAATAAAAAGTATATTTGCCCTAACTAAATTAGGGCTTTTTTATGATTAATTTTAACGGTACTTTACTCTCACGAAATTCAAATTCATTATATAATAACAGAAGTTTTTTATATGGAGATGCTGTTTTTGAAACTTTTAAAATTGTAAAAAATCAAGTTTTATATTTTGAAGACCATTATTTTAGATTAATGGCTTCAATGCGGATTTTGAGAATGGAAATCCCAATGAATTTTACATACGAGTTTTTAGAAGAGTCTATTTTAAATACAGCTAAAGCCAATAATTGTGTAAATTCTGCTCGCGTTAGAATTACGGTTTTTAGGAATGAAGGTGGATTTTACGCCCCTACTACCAATACAGTTTCATTCATAATAATAGCAGAACCAATAGAGTACAACTTTTACGTGATTAATTCTTCAACTTATGAAGTTGACTTGTTTAAAGATTTTTATATTTCAAAACAATTACTCTCAACATTAAAAACTACTAATAAACTAATTCAAATCACAGGAAGTATTTATGCCAAAGAAAATAATTTGCAAAATTGCTTACTGCTTAATGAGTCAAAAAATGTTGTTGAAGCATTAAATGGCAATGTTTTTCTTTTAAAAGGTAAGCAACTATTTACACCTCCAATCTCTGAAGGATGCTTAAATGGAATTATGCGAAAAAAAATTATTGAATTTGTAAAAAAAGATTCAAATTTTGAAATAATTGAAGAGCCTATTTCACCATTTGAAATTCAAAAATCCGATGAGTTATTCATTACAAATGTAATTTTGGGTATTCAACCTGTAACAAAATATCGAAAAAAGAATTTTGAGACACATTGCGCTCAACAATTGATAGAAAAAATAAACAAAAGTTACAATTTAATTTAAGTAAGGATTTTCTGGAGAATTGGACCATATTAAATAATCACCACCAATTTCTTTAATTTGGTTACGCCATAAATTAATAGATTGTGTTCCAATAATTTCTTTTTCTAAATTGTTTTTGTTAACAATCCAAGAGTTTGATTTTAATTCTTGTTCAAGTTGAAATGCTTCCCAACCAGAATACCCTAAAAAAAATCGGATGTTATTTTTGAAAATCTGTTTCGAATTTATTAAATTAGAAGTTAATTCAAAACTTCCACCCCAAAATATACCTTGTGAAATTTCAATACTATTTGGAATCAAATTTGGAATTGTATGGATAAAATACAGATTGTCTTGTTCTACAGGACCTCCATTGTAGATTGTAAAATCAGCATCTATTTCTGGGACTAAATCATTTAATGAGTATTGAAGCGGTTTATTAAGTATAAAACCAACTGATCCTTCTGTGTTGTGATCGGCAAGCAAAACAACGCTTCTTTTAAACGAAGTGTCATTAATAATGGATGGATCGGCAATTAATAATTGTCCTTTACTTAATTTTTTTTGCATGGTTTTAATTCCTTTTTTTTATAAAAAAACCTTCCAAGTGGAAGGTTTTTAATAGTAAACAAATTTGAAATTGTTATTAATTTACTGCTGATTCTAATTCAGCACCTGCTTTAAATTTTACTACATTTTTAGCTGCTATTTTAATTGTAGCTCCTGATTGTGGATTTCTTCCATCTCTTGCAGCTCTATTAGATACTGACCAAGATCCGAATCCAACTAATGAAACTCTTCCTCCGTTTTTCAAAGTACCACCTACATTACCTAAAAATGATTCCAATGCTAATTTTGCAGCAGCTTTAGTGATTCCTGCATCTGCAGCAATAGCATCTATTAATTCTGATTTGTTCATAATATTAATTTTAATTGTTGGTTAAACATTTTGTTAATCATAACAAATTTAATAGTAAATATCTATTGAAGAAGTGTTTTTTTACTTATTTAAGTATTTTGTTGATAACTTTTTGTTTTTGTTAATAACCAACAGTCAAAAATCTTCAAAAACAACTATTTATAGTTGATTTACTATTTCAAAATGCAATTGTATTTGTGGAAAATTCCATTCCGTTTAAAAACTCTGCAACTTCCATTCTTCTTTTTCCAGGAAATTGTAAACTTTTAATTAGAATATAACCATCTTTTACTGCAATTTTTAATTCTTTTTTATCTGTTTTAATTGTACCAATTAATTCCGAATGGTCGCAATTAATAAATTCTGATTCATAAATTTTCACATTCCATTCTGTTTTAGAGTCCTTAAAATAACACCAAGCAGCTGGATAGGGACACAAACCTCTAATTAAATTGTAAATAGTTATTCCTGATGCCGTCCAATTAATTTTACAATTTTCTTTAGTTAATTTGTAAGCTGTTCTACTTTCAGTATTTTCTTTTTGTAGCGTCGTTTTTACATTGCCTTTTTCTATTAATTTTAAAGTTTCAATTACGGTACTATTTCCTAATTCAATAAGTCTGTCATGTAAAGAGCCTACGTTTTCGGAAGGTGAAATTTCAATTTCCGAACTCAAAATCATTGCTCCTGTATCAATTTTATCGTCAATAAAAAAAGTAGTTACTCCTGTTTTAGAATCACCATTAATAATTGCCCAATTTATTGGGGCAGCACCTCTATAATCTGGTAACAATGAAGCATGAAGATTAAAAGTCCCGAATTCAGGCATACGCCAAACAACTTCTGGTAACATTCTAAATGCTACTACAACTTGTAAATTGGCATTTAAAGCTTTTAATGTTGTTAAAAAATGTTCTTCTTTTAGATTTGGAGGTTGTAATAAATTCAAATTATTTGCCAAAGCATATTCTTTAACAGCTGAATATTTAATTTTCTGACCTCTTCCTGCTGGTTTATCTGCAGTCGTTATTACTCCTACAACTTGATAGTTGTGTTGTATAATTGTTTTGAGAATACCAACTGCAAAATCAGGTGTTCCCATAAATACTATTTTTAATTTTTCCATTAATGTATAATTCGGTAAAGATTGTTATTTTGAATGATTATTTTTTTTGACTCTAACAAACCTTGAATTGCAAAAATCACCTCTTCGGATGTACTTTTAGTAATTTTTTCAATTTCTCTTGAGTCCATTTCGTTAATTTTCAATAGCTTTAATATTTTTTCAGACAAATTTGAATTAACTTTTTTAGGCTTTAATTTATAAACGCAATAAGAACAAATTCCGCAATCTTGAGTACTGATTTCTCCAAAATATTCTAAAATCAATTTGTTTTTACATTGGTTCTTTTGGTTTATGTAATACAACACGCTTTGAAATTGATTCCTCTTTAATTGGTTCTGATTATTAAGGAATTTAGTAACTCGATTAATAGTCTTCTCATCTTCTCGAACATCGTTAAAAATTAATTTTGAATCATTACTTTTTTCTAAAAATTCTACGATTTCCTGTTGCTTTAAAAAGGTTAATGCTTGAATAATTTGGTCGTTTGTTAGATTTGTTTTTTTAGCAACAAAATCAGTATTTATGGCTGTTTGCAACTCATAAATACCTGGGTAACTTCTTAGAATTGTTAAAATTATAGATTCATATTGAGGATGTAAACTCATGAAACGAATTACTTCTTTTGACGAAATTATAAATTTTAAACTAATTTTATTTGAGAATTCTTGACTCAATGTTAAAATACTTTGTCGGTCTAAAAACTGAATGGCATTGTATGTTTTTACAACAGGAAACGAATATTTTCCACAAAAGTGGTTTAAATTAAACAAAAACTGTTCGTTTATTCCTTCTCCATAAGCAATTTGAAAATAATTACACAATTTTATATATACCTCTTTGACATAAGAAACTTCAGGCAAAGAAGCTAGAAATTGTTTTTCTGATTGTATTGAATCTGATGGGCTTACCAAAAGAATTGCAAATGCTTTTTCTCCATTTCTACCAGCTCTACCAGCCTCTTGGTAGTAGTTTTCAATGTTTTCGGGTAACTGAATATGGATAACCGTTTTAACATTTGACTTATCTATTCCCATTCCGAAAGCATTAGTTGCCACAATAACTTGTTTGACGTCAGTAAGCCACAATTGCATATTTGTGTCTTTTTCTTTATGTGATAGCCCTCCGTGATAGTAGGTCGTTTGTATTCCCAAAGTAGTTAATTGTTGTGAAACATCTAAACAGGATTTTCTATTTCTTACATAAATTATAGATGATTCTGGATTTTTTCTCAAAATTTGACTTATCCTAAATAATTTATCTTCAACTTCAAAAACCATGTAAGCAAGATTTGCTCTTGAAAAAGATTTTTTAAAAATTAAAGGATTGCTTAGTTTTAATTGGACAACTACATCGTCTTGTACTCGATTGGTAGCAGATGCTGTTAATGCTATAAAGGGAATATTTGGAAAAAAATCTTTTAATACTGCAATTTTTAAATAGGCAGGTCTGAAATCATGTCCCCATTGTGAAACACAATGAGCTTCATCAATTGCAATTAAGTTAACCTTTAAATTTTTTAGTCGTTCTAAAATCCAATCACTTTGCAGTCTTTCAGGTGATAGATATAAAAACTTATAGTTCCCAAATTCGCAATTATCTAATAAATCAATAGTTTCGTCTGAAGAAATACCTCCAGTCAAAGCAATTGCTTTAATGCCTTTTTTTTGCAAATTAGCAACTTGATCTTTCATTAGAGCAATTAAGGGAGAAACAACAATACAAATTCCATCTGACATTAATGCGGGAAGTTGAAAGCAAATTGATTTTCCTCCTCCCGTTGGCATAATTCCAAAAGTATCTTTTCCGCTTAAAACAGCTTCAATAATTTCAAGCTGAATGGAGCGAAAGGAGTCAAAATTCCAATATTTTTTTAGTACTTCTAAAGATGATAACATTGAAAATGGAATAGTGTTTTAATAAAAATACAATAAAATTCCAAAAACAAATTTACGTTTTTAATTTAACTGGTTTAAAATAAAATTAATTCTGTTTTGAACATTATCTTTTGGAACTTCTATTAAATTATAGCCATAATGTTTATAGGTTTCCATTAAATGATTGTAAATTAATTTTGCTTGTTCATAATTCTCATAACGCTCGTCATCGCTTACATAAATTTCTTCCCAAGGAGGTAATATAAAAACTTTAGTATATAGATTGTCTTTACATGCTTGGTCAAAATGATAAGGGTAGCTATCTCCAATATAATGCATGTAGGCCAAAACATCGGGAATCCCTCTGTCTAAAAAAACAATTTCATGAGGTTCAATTTTAGCATTTAGATATTGTTTTTTTCTTCCTTCAAGTAATAATTCACTAAACAAAAGTGGGTTTTCAAGAAAAAGTTGTTCAATTCCTTGTTTTTTAGCTTCCATTGTTACCTCACGAGAAATTTCTGGATAACAACAATATCCTTTTAAAATCAATCCATCTATAATGGTAGTCTTTCCTGTACCAGGACCTCCGATAATAACAACAATTTCTTTTTGCACTTTTTGGAAATAATGCGCAAACTTACTTAAACTTATTGGGATTTTAAAAAATGATTTTCATTAAAAACACTAAATATCAAAAATTCAGTATTTAGGTATTTCTTTTATCATTTGAAACAGTATCTTTGCTTTTCTTTTTTGATTAATAAATGGATAAAAATACAGCAGAATTTTACGAAAGATTAAAAGTTGAACTTGATAATAGCAATACCTGGCCAGCAGAATATTTATTCAAATTTATCGTTCCTACTAGTGAAGATAATGTTTTAAAAGTTGAAGCTGCTTTTGATTGTATGGGAGCAGTTATTAAAACATCAAAATCAAGTACGGGCAAATTTACAAGTGTTTCTATTGATGTTGTTATGAAAAACGCACAAGAAATAGTAGACAAATACCTAGAAGTTTCTACAATTAAAGGCATAGTTTCCTTATAAAAAATATGAATTCAAAATACATTAAAGAAAATGCAAACGATGTGGTATTTCATTTGGAATACAACGCTGAAAGACCTCATTTGATAATTCCAGAGTATGGAAGGCATTTGCAAAAATTAATAGATCAAGCCTCTGCTACTGAAGACAAAGTAGAACGGAATAAAATGGCCAAGTACATAATTCAAGTTATGGGTAATTTGAATCCACATTTGCGTGATGTTTTAGACTTCCAGCATAAACTTTGGGATCAATTGTACATTATGTCTGATTTTAAAATTGATGTTGATTCCCCTTATCCAATACCATCTAGAGAGGTTTTACAAATGAAACCCGACGTATTAAAATACCCTCAAAATTTTCCAAAATACAGATTTTATGGAAACAACATCAAATACATGATTGATGTTGCAAATAAATGGGAAGAAAGTGATATGAAAAATGCACTGGTGAAGATTATTGCAAATCACATGAAAAAGTCCTACTTAAGTTGGAATAAAGATACAGTTACTGATGAAGTCATTTTCGAACATCTATTCGAATTGTCTGATGGGAAATTGAATTTAATGCAAAGTAGTGAAGAACTTTTAAACACTACTGATTTGATGCGTACTAATAAACGAATTTCTAATAAAATTACAGCCACTAGTTCACAAAAAATCATTCCAAATAAAAATATTAAAAATGGCAAATCAAAACCATTTGTAAAAAAAAATAATAATCCTAAAATTTAATAAACTATTAAATTTCAATATACTTTATAAAAATGGGAACATTTAAAATTGAAGGTGGCATCCGATTAAAAGGTGAAATAACACCACAAGGAGCAAAAAATGAAGCATTACAAATTTTGTGTGCTGTTTTGTTAACGTCAGAAAAAGTCACAATCACAAATATCCCTGATATAATCGATGTCAATAAATTGATAACTCTTCTGGGTAATTTAGGTGTAAAGATTCAAAAAATTGGACAAGGGGCTTACACTTTCCAAGCAGACGAAGTAAACGTAAATTACCTTGAGACCGAAGCGTTTAAAAAAGAAGGAGGTTCTCTTAGAGGTTCAATAATGATTGTTGGTCCTTTATTAGCCCGTTTTGGCAAAGGGTATATACCAAAACCAGGAGGAGACAAAATTGGAAGAAGAAGACTCGACACACATTTTGAAGGCTTTATTAATCTAGGTGCTTCATTTAGATACAATAGAGAAGATCATTTTTATGGAGTAGAAATTAAAGGAAGATTACAAGGAGCTTATATGTTACTTGATGAAGCTTCTGTAACGGGAACAGCTAATATTGTTATGGCTGCAGTGTTGGCAGAAGGGACAACTACAATTTACAATGCCGCTTGCGAACCCTATTTACAGCAGCTTTGCAAAATGTTAAATGCAATGGGCGCAACTATAAAAGGTGTTGGTTCTAATTTGCTTACTATTGAGGGAGTAACAAGTTTAATGGGATGCGAACACAGAATTTTACCTGATATGATAGAAATTGGTTCTTGGATTGGTTTAGCAGCAATGACAAGAAGTGAAATTACTATAAAGAATGTTTGTTGGGACAATTTAGGTGTAATTCCTAGTACTTTTAGAAAATTAGGGATAACAATTGAACGTAAAGGTGACGACATATTTATACCTGAACATAAAGAGGGATATGAAATAAAAACAGATATAGATGGATCTATCTTAACTATTGCGGATGCTCCATGGCCAGGTTTTACTCCTGACTTATTAAGCATTGTTTTAGTAGTAGCAACACAATCAAAAGGCGATGTACTTATTCATCAAAAAATGTTTGAAAGTCGTTTGTTTTTTGTTGATAAATTAATTGACATGGGTGCTAAAATTATGTTGTGCGATCCACATAGAGCTGTTGTTATGGGACATGATTTTAAATCTCAATTAAAAGCAACAACAATGAGTTCGCCAGATATTAGAGCCGGTATTTCCTTACTAATTGCAGCACTTTCTGCCAAAGGGACTAGTACTATCCAAAATATTGAACAAATAGATCGTGGATATGAGCGCATAGATGAACGATTAAGAGCATTAGGCGCAAACATTGTTCGAGTTTAAAAAATATAAATGAAAACTAACGAACAAACTGCTCTAAAAGCAACTTACTTCAGTATAATAGGTAATATTTGCTTAGCATTTGCAAAAGGAATTGCAGGAATATTTGGAAATTCTTATGCACTTGTTGCAGATGCTATTGAATCTACAACTGATATTTTTGCTTCCTTTTTAGTGCTGTTTGGAATTAAATATTCAAATCGTCCAGCTGACCAAAACCATCCTTATGGACACGGTCGTGCCGAACCACTTATAACATTTTTGGTTGTAGGTTTTCTAATTGTTTCAGCGGTAATTATTGCACACGAAAGTATTGTTAATATTGGGAAGCCTCATGAATTACCAGAAAAATGGACACTTCTTGTTTTAGCTGCCATAATTATTTGGAAAGAATATTCGTTTAGAATTGTACTTAAAAGAAGTAAAGAGTCAAACAGTTCTTCACTTAAAACAGATGCTTGGCATCACAGAAGTGATGCCATTACCTCTGTTGCTGCTTTTATAGGTATTGCAATAGCTTTGTTTTTAGGAAAAGGATACGAATCAGCAGATGATTGGGCAGCTCTTTTCGCTTCTGGTTTTATTTTGTACAATAGTTATTTAATTTTCAGACCCGCTCTTGGTGAAATCATGGACGAACATCTTTATGATGATTTGGTAGCTGATATTCGAATTATTTCACATAAAGTAAAAGGAATAGTTGGAACTGAAAAATGCTTTATTCGAAAATCAGGAATGAAATACCATGTCGATTTACATGCCATTGTAGATGGCACCATTTCTGTTAAAGAAGGACATGATTTGGCTCACCAACTAAAAGATACTTTAAGACAAGAAATAAGTATTTTAGGACATGTATTGATTCACATTGAACCAAATAATAATACAAACCAGTAAATTAGATTTTTTTTAATATTATTATAACCCGTTGGGTGTAATTAAATTATTTGTGTTTTGATGTTATTTATTGGTCTATCAAATATAAATTTATTGATGAATTGTACCAAAGTTAATGCTGTTATTTTTGCTAAAATTCTTGTTTTAAAACCTTGAAAAGAAT
>CANGIF010000026.1 GCA_947453885.1 Flavobacteriaceae bacterium | reverse complement strand
GATGCCAATTCAAACATTATTTACTTAAAAAAATATTTTTTAAAGGCATTTCGAGGATTTTTTGCTCTTTTTAGTGGTTTAAATTAGCCCTATAATCCAACTTTTTAAGTAAAAAAAGCCTAGTTTGTACCATTTACCAACTTAAAAATAAAGCAAAAATTTCTTTTTATTATTCAATTAACAACACTTATTCCAAAACAAGCTACATTTATTTATTCAAATGAAAAAACACAACTTTTTTTGTAGCATTTAAAAGAAAAACCTCCTATATTAGTAAAAAATTAACAGTAGTTTTTGAATGAACTAGTTATTGGATTATTTTCAGATTTATTTTGCTTTCTATAGCGCTGTACTAAACCAAAATAATAACTAAATTATATAGTCATTATCTAACTTTAACTAAAAAAAAATTACTTATGAAATACTTTTTTTTACCTTTTTTAGTACTCCTTTTTGGCTGCACCAAAACAGAAACTACAACCCCACAAGACACACTGCCTCCCATTACACAAGTGGGTGCTAACACCGCTGGTTGTGTAATTAACGGAAAAGTGTTGGTGCCTAAAAATGGAAGTCAAGCAATTGGAGGGTCTGCTGCTTATGGATTAAAAAAAACTCAAGGAATGAATTTTTGGCCCAATAAAAATGATTATTGGCAATTAGAAATTGCTAATAAAAAAGACACAAATGGTTCGGGAATAATTTTATGGATTAAAAACATGTCTAGTGGAAATGGGGATTACCTAGTTGGTCAATCTAATGGAGAGTTATATGCTTTTGGATCAAATAACAATCAAATTATTGCAGGAATTACAGAAAATGGAATAAGCAAAACCTATTGGTCAAGTCCAAATTCTGGATTAATTAAAATTAATCGTTCAGATTTGGCAAATGGGATTTCAATATATTCTGGAACATTTAATTGTTCCTTATACAATAAAGACAATCCGACTGAAACAATACAAGTTACCGATGGAAGGTTTGATATTAATGGATTAACCTTAAATAATTAAATATGTAAAAAAATCAAAAAGAGAAAGCCATTGCTGGAGGCAATGACTTCTCACAGTTAAAAAAACAATCTCTCACAAAAGTTCAATTTAACACTTCAAAAGTAGGATAATTAAAATTATTTATTTCCAGTTTATTATTGCTTTGTCTTTTTGCCAAAGCACAAGATAAGGAATCCGTGATTCCAAAAGAATATACTGTTACTATGGATAATTGATAAATAACCAAAAGATTGAATAAATTGCTATATTTATATATCGTTAACTTAAAAAAAAATAACTTATGAAATACTTTTTTTTACCTTTTTTAGTACTCCTTTTTGGCTGCACCAAAACCGAAACAACAACCCCACAAGACACACTACCCCCCATTACACAAGTTGGGGCAAACACTGCTGGGTGCATTATTAACGGAAAAGTGTTGGTACCTAAAAATGGAGCTACTAGCTTTTCAGGAACACCTTATGGGTTAAATATAAATGCTGGTATTCATTTTAATCAGCCTATAATAGGAGGTGATTATTGGCAGCTAGAAATAGCAAATAAAAAAGACCAAGGTAGTGCTGGGATAGTGCTTTGGATTAAAAACATGTCTGCTGGAATTAATAATTATCAAATTGATCAATCAAATGGTGAATTATATGCTTATGGACCAAATAACAATCAAATCATTGCAGGGATTACAGAAAATGGAATAAATAAAACATTTTATTCAAGTTCTAATTCAGGAATTATAAAAATTACTCGTTTTGACCATACAAACGGAATTTATTCAGGGACATTTAATTGTTCTTTATACAATAAAGACAATCCCTCAGATATAATTCAAGTTACAGATGGTCGTTTTGACATTAAAATTGCAACCTTAAATCACTAGTTATGTAAAATCTAAATCAAAAAGAGAAAGCCATTGCTGGAGGCAATGACTTCTCATAGCTAAAAAAAACAATCTCTCACAAAAGTTCAATTTAACACTTCAAAAGTATGAAATTAAAATTATTTATTTCCAGTTTATTATTGCTTTCACTGTTTGCCAAAGCACAAGATAAGGAATCCTTGATTCCAAAAGAGTATACCGTTACTATGGATTATTGATTAGTAACCAAAAGATTGAATAAATTGCTATCTTTATATATTGTTAACTTAAAAAAAAAATAACTTATGAAATACTTTTTTTTACCTTTTTTAGTACTCCTTTTT
This sequence comes from Flavobacteriaceae bacterium, assembly GCA_947453885.1. Taxonomy (GTDB): domain Bacteria; phylum Bacteroidota; class Bacteroidia; order Flavobacteriales; family Flavobacteriaceae; genus Flavobacterium. The sequence goes on along the minus strand of CANGIF010000026.1, from coordinate 46,024 downwards.
GGCTGCACCAAAACCGAAACAACAACCCCACAAGACACACTACCCCCCATTACACAAGTTGGGGCAAACACCGCTGGGTGCATTATTAACGGAAAAGTGTTGGTACCTAAAAATGGTACTAATTCAATAAATGGTGGAGTTGCATATGGTTTAAATACAAGTAGAGGGTCTAATTTTAATAATCTACCTTATGGAAATGATTATTTTTCAATAATTATTTCTAATTTAAAAGATAAAGGACATAATTATTGGATTTATGTTTATATAGACAATCTTTCTAACGGTATAGGACAGTATATGGTAGAACAAAGTAACGGTCAGTTTTTCAATCAGACATCTCATAATCCACAAATAATTGTTAGAGAAACCTATGACGGTGTAAGCGGAAAAACCTATTTATCAAGTCACAATAGTGGAACTATAAATATTACACGTTTTGATTTTAATACTTTATATAATACTATAATTTCTGGTACTTTTAATGCAACTCTATATAACGATTCAAATCCATCAGAGACAATACAAGTTACCGATGGTCGGTTTGATTTAAAAATCTAAATTTATGTAAAATCTAAAAACAAAAAAAGAAAGCCATTGCGGAATGCAATGACTTCTCATAGCTAAAAAAAACAATCTCTCACAAAAGTTTAATTTAACACTACAAAACTATGAAATTAAAATTATTTATTTCCAGTTTATTATTGCTTTGTCTTTTTGCCAAAGCACAAGATAAGGAATCCGTGATTCCAAAAGAATATACCGTTACTATGGATAGTTTACTACGCCATGTAAACAAAAACCAAATTAATACAGGTTTGCTTTATGACAGAGTGGTCAGCAATGCCCATCTGTTAGATTTTAACGATAAAGAAAATCCCCAAAAATCAAACCTGTGGCATTTTATTCAAGCCTTAAGCGAAGTGCATCGGTCTAGTTTGGACCCCAAAAACACTATGCCTTATGCACTGGTTGACGATTTGATTGGGAAACAATGGCGACTCCAATAGATTATTTATAAAAATTTGATGCTTTAATTCAGTAGGTGAAAAAGTAGTAATAAGACAAGGTCGTTTTGATATGCATTTTGCAGAATGACACTAATTTACTCATAAAAAAAGAGGCGGTCTTTTTTAGACCGCCTCTTTTTGTGGGGAGAGCAGGATTCGAACCTGCGAAGTTTACACAGCAGATTTACAGTCTGCCCTCGTTGGCCGCTTGAGTATCTCCCCAAACCCTATTTAACTTAAAACCGTGGCAAATATAGTACTGTTTTTGGTGTTACCAAATGTTTTTTTGAATTTAATTTGGTTAATTTACTAAGCATTTGAAATTGAAATACATAAAAAAATCTCCATTAGGAGATTTTTTTAACATGTTTTATTTTAACGCGAAAGTGGTATTAATTCGAGTATCTTTTTTTTGAGTGCCTCTCCTCGTAAATCCTTCCCTACTATTTCACCAGTGGCATTTAGTATAAAAAGTGTTGGCGTTTCTACTACTTCAAACTGTTTGGCAACAGGATCTTCCCAACCTTTTAAATTCGATACTTGGTACCATGTCAATCCATCTTTTAAAAGAGCTTTTTTCCATTTTGCAGCTTCTGTATCTAAAGAAACGCTAATTATATTGAGCCCTTTTGGATGTAATTCTTTGTAAAGTGCCACCAATTTTGGATGTTCTGCTCTACAAGGACTGCAATTAGACGACCAAAAGTCAATTAAGGTAACTTTTCCAGCAATTTCTTTTAAAGTTAGGACTTTTCCTTCTGGATTTGGAGCTGAAAAATTAGTTCTTCATTTTGCAGCTGGAGCAGCAGCAGGAGTTCCGTGAGGACTTGGCATCAAAGAATTTCCTTTGTAATTGTCGATAGCTAATTTTACAGATTTTCCAGATTTTGTACTTTTTAAAGACGCATCTAAACTTTCGTATATTTTTTTAGCTTTTGCAAAATCAAAATTAGGTTGTTTGAACATTCCATCAAGAATTAAAACACTAATAAAAGATTTTGGATGTGACTCAGCATAAGAAATGTATTTGTTAGAAATTTTTTCTTGAATTTTTCCATATTCTTTCATCAAACGGCTAACAGTAACTGAATCTTTATTTTTTTGCGCATCAGTCATTGCTTGCATGTTTTTATTTTGAAATTCCATCATTTCTTTTTGAACAGCTTTTTGAGCTATTTTTAAATCGTTGTTGAATTTATAAAACTCATCATTACTGTACGTTCCAGAAATTTTAGATTTTTGAACACTGTCTTTATCAATATCCACTTTAATTTCTGCATTTTCAATAATTACAGGTATTTTACCATTTGCTTTTTCTAATTGTAAAGTATAAATCCCTGTTTCAGTATATTTTCCTTTTATTTCAAATTTACCATTTTGAATTTTTACAGTATCAATAGGTACAAGTTTCATAGCTACTTCATCTTGTTTTTCTAAAACAATAGTTTTACCATTAGCTATTCCTTTTGCTGTTCCTGAAATTAGGAATTCATTTTTTCCAACTTTACTACAAGCAAAAAGTAAACTAGATGCTGTAAGAATTACAATAATTTTTTTCATTTGTACAATTTTAATTTGAGGTGCAAAAGTATTTAAAAAAATAAATTTAGTTTTTTAATTTTAAATTATTTAACACCAAGTTGTTATTATTTAGGTTTTTATTAGTCTTGGTTTATTGTTTTGCGGTAAGGATATGCATTAAAAATATGTCTTTTTGCATAACGAGCAGGAGATTCTGCATTTACCATTTTTACATAAATTGCTCTTGGTACACTTATGTATTCATAAACACTACCGTTTGAGAAATTTACATGCAATCTACTATCGGTATATTTATAATCGGTAATAGTTGAAGTGGCAATAGTTTCGTTGTATTCAGGAAGATTGTTTTTAATGGTTTCTGGATTGATGCTAACTAAAAAATGGTAAGCTTCAATAACCATTTTACTTTTTAATTCTGCTTCATGTAATCCCTCTTCGTTGCCTTGAAATTTATCAGGATGACAATCTTTCATAGCGTTTCTATAAATAGTTTTCAAATCTTTAAGAGTTACTGTTTTATCTACTTCTAGTAACTTCCTGTACTCGTTAATTTTTTTCATAAAATAAGTCTGCTTAGCTTTTTTTCTTTAAAAAGTTAAATTTTTTGCAAAGGTACATTTTTTAATTAAATTTCTAATAGTAGAGAAATTGAAATAATTTTAGACACTTATTTTTTTGCAAAAATCTGTATTGTAACTACTTGTCTTATTTAATAATTTGGTTTTAAATTAAAAAGAGCAAAATTCTTTGATTTTTTAGGATAGGCATTAAACGAAATGTCGCTTGGATTTTCTATACAAGATTTTAAAGTGATTTTATCTCCAATTTTAAATTTAGAAGTAACCATTTTAAAATCTAATAGATAAGGACCACAAAAGTAGTTTCCATTAGCATCTTGTTCTATTATTCCTGTATAAAGTCCCTTTTCTAGCATTTTGAATTTTATTTAAATAAATTTGCTTGCAAATATACTAGGTTATTTTGTTGCGAGATTTTTTTTGCAACCTAAATATGCAACTTTCAATTAAAAGTAACTATGTCAAATTCTTTTAAACCCAGTTCTAAACTCTTTAAAAACACATTTTGTGTATTTCAAGAAGTTGCTACTATACTAATAGCAGACATGCAACCTGATTTTAAAAGTGAATCGGGGAGTCATTATTTTTTCACAAAAGAAGGAATGTATAGGCTTTCAAACCATTGGGGTAGGTTAGCTAATAGCAAATGGCATTTAAACGGACTTCCCGAAAACACTTCTAAAATTAAGTTAGGATTTGCAAAATGGGAACATTTTTATCCGGATAATTCTTTTGAACAACTTTATTATTTAGCATTCGATCCTATAAAGAACATCGTAACTTATGAACACAAGAATAACCCCAACTATGATGGAAAGGCTGTTGTAAGGACTGCCAAAGAAACTACAAAGCGAATTAAACATGCCAGAAATATTTTATATTTATCCAATTGGGCATCCTATTTTAATGTTACTATTGATTTGCTTAGGCAAGAAATACTAGCTGAATTACTTTACAGTGACACTTCGTTGGACGAAATTAAAAGAAAAATTGCAAGCAAATTGCATCCTTAAAAGTAATAGCATAAAACTCCATTTATTTTTCTAAATTTGTTCGCAATTTAACAACTTCAACTAAATTGCAATGTACACACAAAACTCAAAAATTATTGGAGAAGGTTTAACCTACGACGATGTTCTTTTAGTACCCAATTATTCAAATATTCTCCCAAGAGACGTAAGTATTCAATCAAAATTTTCAAGAAATATTACGCTCAATGTACCAATAGTTTCAGCAGCTATGGACACTGTTACTGAAAGTTCAATGGCTATCGCAATGGCTCAAGAAGGTGGAATTGGTGTTTTACATAAAAACATGACCATAGCGCAACAAGCAGCAAAGGTTAAAAAAGTTAAACGAGCAGAATCAGGAATGATTTTGGATCCCGTAACCCTGCCATTGACGGCTACAGTTGCCGATGCGAAAAATGCAATGAAAGAATACGGTATTGGTGGTATTCCTATTGTAGATGAAAATTCGATTTTAAAAGGAATTGTTACCAATCGAGACTTGCGATTTGAACACAATATACTGCGTCCTATAATTGAAATAATGACTAGTAAAAATTTAATAACAGTTGCAGAAGGAACTTCTTTAGAACAAGCAGAGGTTGTTCTTCAAGGCAATAAAATTGAAAAATTACCAGTTGTAAATAACAATTACCAATTAGTTGGACTAATTACGTTTCGAGACATTACTAAACTTACTCAAAAACCAATTGCAAACAAAGATTCATTTGGCAGATTACGGGTTGCAGCAGCAATTGGCGTTACATCAGATGCTGTTGAAAGAGCTGAAGCATTAGTAAATGCTGGAGTTGATGCAATAATAATTGACACTGCTCATGGACATTCAGAAGGAGTAATTGGAGTTTTAAAAGTGCTTAAAACTAAATTTCCTCAAATAGACATAATTGTTGGCAATATAGCTACTGCCCAAGCTGCTGCATTTCTTGTAGCAAATGGTGCCGATGGGGTAAAAGTAGGTATTGGTCCTGGCTCCATTTGTACCACTCGAATTGTTGCAGGAGTGGGTTACCCACAGTTTTCAGCAGTTTTAGAAGTAGCTCAAGCTATCAAAGGAAGTGGCGTACCTGTAATTGCTGACGGAGGTATTCGTTACACAGGCGATATTTCAAAAGCTATAGCTGCTGGCGCAGATTGTGTAATGTTAGGATCGCTTTTAGCAGGAACCAAAGAATCGCCGGGCGAAACAATAATTTTTGAAGGAAGAAAATTCAAATCCTATAGAGGTATGGGGTCGGTTGAAGCAATGAAAGAAGGTTCAAAAGATCGTTATTTTCAAGATGTGGAAGACGATGTTAAAAAATTAGTTCCTGAAGGAATTGTTGGTAGAGTGCCTTACAAAGGAGAATTAAACGAAAGTATGCAACAATTTATAGGTGGTTTACGCGCTGGAATGGGCTATTGTGGCTCAAAAGATATTCAAACTTTACAAGAAACAGGCAGATTTGTTAGAATTACTTCAAGTGGGATTACTGAAAGCCACCCTCATAACGTTACCATAACTAAAGAAGCACCTAATTATTCTAGATAAACGAATCGATTTTAATAAATTAGAGTTCAATTTTTTTTTAAGAAGTACTTCCTAAAGTATTGCTTAAATATACCATTCAATACGCCATTTTTCTGAACAAAAAGAGCTACTTTTGTAGTCGTTTTTAAATAAAAAATAGCATAAATGGAAAAGAAAATACGTTCTATATTATTTTCAACACGCTTAATGGCGCTATTGTTTTTAAGTTTTGCAGTAGCAATGGGTGCGGGTACCTTTATTGAAAGTAAGTACAATACAGATACAGCCAGAATATTAATTTATAACGCATGGTGGTTTGAAGCAATCATGTTGTTTTTTATGATTAATTTTATTGGAAATATTTCTAAATACCAATTATTAAAAAAAGAAAAATGGGCAACATTAATGCTTCATTTAGCTTTTATTTTTATCATTCTAGGTGCTTTTATTACTCGTTACATTAGCTTTGAAGGTATTATGCCTATCAGAGAAGGAGCAACCGAAAGCAGGTTTTTTTCAGACAAACCATTTATATCCATTTTCGTTGACGGACAATATAAAGGAGAATTAAAAAGAAGAATATTTGAAAAACCCGTTCTTTTTGCTGCCACAACCCAAAACAAGTTTTTAATTGACGAAAAATTTGATCAAACTCCTTTTACTATTACACTAGATAATTACTTAATGGGTGCTAAAGAGGTTATTAAAGAGAATCCAAAAGGAACTTTATTTCTTAAAATGGTGGAATCTGGTGGTGGAACTAGACACGAACATTTTTTAAAGTCTGGCGAAGTTCAAAACATAAACAACATCCTTTTTGCTTTTAACAAATACACAAAAGGAGCAATTAATATCGATACACAAAGCGAAACACCTACTTTTTCAGCTCCATTTGATGGACAGTTTATGCGAATGGCTGACAAATTGCAAGGCAAAGTTGCAAAAGAGGTAGCACAACCTTTGATGATGCGATCGTTGTACAACGTTGGAGGTGCACAATTTGTGTTTCCTGAAGCACCCAAAAAAGGAGTAGTAGCCTACCAAGCCGGAACAAATTTTAAAGCTAAAGGTCAAGATGATGCGCTAGTTTTTTCAATTGAATCAGCGGGTAAGAAACAAAAAGTTGTTGTAATAGGCTCAAAAGGAAAAACAGGCGAGCCTAAAATTGTTAAAGTTGGCAGTCTTGAATTTACTATTGCTTATGGAAGTAAAACCTATAATTTACCTTTTTCAATTAAATTGAATGACTTTATTGCTAAAAAATATCCGGGAACGGAAAAGAGTTTCTCCGCTTTTGAAAGCAATGTTACCGTTGTAGATGGAGCTACTAAAACGGATTCTAAAATATTTATGAATCATGTTTTGGATTTAAAAGGCTATCGTTTTTTCCAATCTTCGTTTGACGCTGATGAAAAAGGTACTGTTTTGTCTGTAAATCATGATTTCTGGGGAACATGGATAACTTATATTGGTTATTTTTTACTGTTTTTTGCCATGATGGCAATTATGTTTACTAAGTATTCACGATTTGCTGATTTGAAACGAAAATTAGATATTGTGAAGCAAAAGAAAGCAAAGTTACTTACTTTACTTTTGTTTTTAAGTGCATTAACAGGCTATTCTCAAGAGCACACTGCTAAAATGCCAACAGAAAAACAAATTGATTCTTTAATTTTAAAATATAAAATTACAGAGTCACATGCTGCTAAATTTGGACGATTGGTTATTCAAGATGAGGGTGGAAGAATGAAACCTGTAAACACGTTTTCATCTGAATTACTTAGAAAGGTAAGTCATAAAGACACTTATAAAGAGTTGAATTCAGACCAAGTCTTTTTGTCCATGACACAATTTCCTACTTTGTGGTACCAAGCACCATTGGTCTATATGAGCAGCGGAAACGACAGTATTCGAAAAATTTTAGGTATCCCTGCCAATCAAAAACTGGGACGTTTTATTGATTTTTTTGATGCAAAAGGCAATTATAAATTGTCACCCTATTTAGATAACGCTTATAAAACAGCAAATCCCAACCAATTTGAAAAAGATTTTGTTGAGACCGATAAAAAAATAAATTTACTAAACAGTGCGTTGTCAGGTTCTATTTTAAAAATATTTCCCATTCCAAATAATGAAAATAACAAATGGATTTCTTATCCTGAATTAGGTCAAGCACAATTAAAAGGAATGGATTCTGTTTTTACCAAGCAAATTTTGCCAATTTACCTAATGTCATTGGAAAATGCTTCTTTAAAAAATAATTTCAAAGAGCCTGATTTCTATTTAGACGGACTAACTAAATATCAAAAAAAATATGGTAAAGCAGTTATGCCAAGTGAAAGAAAAATAGACTCTGAAATTCTATATAATAAATACGATGTATTTAAAAAACTTTACTTTTTATACATGATAGCAGGTGTATTGATGATATTTTTTACAATAGTGTCTATTTTTAAAGAAAACAAGTTCATTACATTTTCGGTAAATGCTATGCATGTTAGCATTGGAATTTTATTTGGTTGTCATACTTTAGGGCTAATAGTAAGATGGTACATATCGGGGCATGCTCCTTGGAGTAATGCTTATGAATCTATAATTTATATTGCTTGGGCAACCATGTTTTTTGGTTTGGCTTTCGATAAAAAATCAAAATTAACAGTTGCTTCATCCGCATTTGTAACAGCAATTATTTTAATGGCTGCCTATATGAATTGGGTAGATCCTCAAATTGGAAATTTACAACCTGTATTGAATTCCTATTGGTTAATGATTCACGTTGCAGTAATTGTTGCAAGCTACGGCCCTTTTGCTTTAGGTATGATTTTAGGTTTAGTATCCTTGTTATTAATGTTACTAACAAACGATTCAAACAAAGCTAAAATGAGTTTGAACCTTCAGGAAATTACCTACATCAACGAAATGGCTTTAACCATTGGATTAATCATGTTGACAATTGGTAATTTTTTAGGTGGTCAATGGGCAAATGAAAGTTGGGGACGCTACTGGGGTTGGGATCCAAAAGAGACCTGGGCTTTAATATCCATTATGATTTATGCATTTGTAATTCATGCTCGGTTTGTTCCTTATTTACGAGGAAAATGGGTATTTAATTTGATGAGTATGTATGCTTTTATATCCATTTTATTTACTTATTATGGAGTAAACTTCCATTTAGTAGGTCTTCATTCTTATGCTAGTGGCGAAGCTAGTTCGCTGAGTTGGATATGGGAATGTTTACTTTCAATTAGTGTTTTAGGAGTTGTAAGTTACCCAAAATACCGTAAATACTATAAAAAATAAGAAGTTCTATTTTGTATCAAACTCCCATGACATTGTTTTGGGAGTTTTTTTGTTTATTATTGATTACTCACTTTCAGATTTTAAGAAACAATTTTCGACTATTTAAAAGCATAAAGTTGTTTAAAACTTTGTATACTTCATAGCTATTTTATAAGTTAATATTTCAATTAATTCTACTTTTAAAATAAACCTTAAATAGAAAATCCACAAAAAAAATTTTGTGGATTTTCTATTTTTTTGATAAAAAATTATTAAAATAGATAACGAACACCTAAGGCTATATCCGAACCATAATGGTTGCTATAATAAGTGTTACCCCCAAATTCGGGTCTGAAATCCAAAGAAACCAATAATGGAATATCAAAATGGTATTCTACACCAATATCTCCTGCTACAAAAGCAAAAGAACCATTTTCTTTATAATTATTTTTATATTCGTGGTTCCAGCTTCCAAGTCCAGCACCCACTCCGGCATACCAATTGAATCCTTTATCAATATTCCAAATCCATTGATACAAACCGGTTAATTTAACAGCATTATCGGTAACACCTTCACCGTAGTAATTACTTCTGTTTCGCCAACCCAAATCGAATTCCAACCTATTTTTTTGTGCTAGTTTTCTTTGACACGAAATTTCACCTCCAAAACCACTATTGTCACCAATACGAATTCCTAATGCATTTTGTGAAATTTTTTGTGCTTGAGAACAAATTACAAATCCCAAAAGCAAAACGGCCGATACAATTATTTTTTTCATAGTTATATTCTATTTTTAACAAAAATACATCCCAAATAGGTTTTGTGTTTTACAGTATTTTTTTTAAATTTTACATAAATCACACTATATAAAATTGTAAATAAGTTAGGTAATAAACTATGTTAAATGATGTAATCCTTTTTCGCTTTTGTACACTAAACTCAACAAAGTAGGTAACACAATTAATAGTAATGGCATTGCAATTATAAAGCCTCCAATAACAGCAATGGCTAGTGGTTGATGGAGTTCTGAACCAATTCCAATACCTATTGCTAGTGGTAATAAAGCAATAATAGCACCTATTGCAGTCATTAATTTTGGACGTAAACGTGTTGAAATAGCATAAATTAAAGATTCATTTATGTTTTGAGTTATTATATAAGTTTCTCTAAATTGAAGAAATGTAAATATCGCATTTTCACTAATAATGCCGACAATCATAATGATACCTGTGTAACTACCAACATTTAATGGAGTATGTGTACTATAAAGCAATAAATAGCTACCAGAAATTCCAAGAAGCGAAATGAACATAATAACTAAAGCAACTCTGAAATCTCTGAATAAAAATAAGATGACTCCAAAAACCAACAAGGAAGCAATAATCAAAATTTGTAACAATTCTTTAAACGATTGTTGTTGTTCCTTATAAGCACCACCATACTCAATATAATATCCATACGGCAACTTAATTTCTGAAGTTATTTTAGCCTTTATCTCATTCATTACAGCTCCTAAATCTCTATTATTCAAACGTCCTGTAATGACACTCATCATTTGTAAATTTTCACGTTGAATTTCAGCATCGCCTTTATTGGGTGTAATGGAAACTAAATTGGTAATGGGAATTGCTTTTCCATTTGGAAGAAAAATTTTCAGCCTTTTAATGTCTTCAATGCTTCTTTTTTCTGAATTTTGGTATATTAATCGAACGGGTGTAGTTTTTTCATTTTCTAATAAACTGCCCACAACATTCCCCTCAAGAGCCGTTTGTAATTGAAATTGTAAATCAGCCGGTGTAATTCCAAATTGTGCCAATTGTAGGTAATTTGGAATCATGTTTACTGTTGGACCAGTCAAAATCAATCCGTCAAAAACATCCGCAGTTCCAGGAACTTTTTCGATAATTGAATTAATTTTTTTTGCAAATTTTTGAACTTCTTTTTGATTAGTACCAAAAACTTTAACTTCAATTGGAGAAACAGAACTCATTAAATCACCTAACATATCACCAATTACTTGACCGAAATCGATTCGCAAAGCGGGCTGTGTTGCTTCAATTTTATGGCGTATTTCATCAATTACAGCAACACTAGTTTTGTTTCTGTTTTTTTTCAATTGAATTAAATAATCGCCACGATTTGGTTCGGTGATAAAAAAGCCCATTTGAGTGCCCGTTCTTCGGCTGTACGCTTCAACTTCTGGAATTTGTATAATTATTTTCTCCACTTCTTTCAACATTCTGTCGGTTTCTTCTAGTGACGTTCCTGGTGGTGAATTATAATCTAAAACAATACTTCCTTCATCCATTTCTGGAAGAAAACCTGTTTCTAAATTAGGTAAAACAATAAAAATAGTAAGAAGAAGTACCAAACAAAAAGAAATACTTATAATAGGTTTTGCTATAAAAAAGGAAACCCAAACCTGCTTTTTTACTTCGTTTTTTGACATAGGAAGAATAGATTTGGTATTCGACTTATGTTTTTTTGACAACATTAAATAAACTACTGGCAATAACAACCACGTTACAAAAAAAGAGCAAACCAAAGTAATTATCATTGTATTTGTCAACACTTTAAAATAAGAACCTGCAACTCCGCTCATCAATAGGAAAGGTATAAATATTACTATTGTACTGATGGACGAACCCAACATTGCAGGAAATAAGTAATGAATCGATTTTTGTAGTAAAGAGGAAGTTCGTTCTAAAGGATGTTCTTCGTGTGTGCGATGAATTTGTTCAACAACGACAATGGCATCGTCAATAATTAAACCCAATGCTGCAGCTATTGCACCTAAAGTCATGATATTGAAAGACTGCCCTAAAAAATACAATACTATCAATGTTAACGACAAGGTAACTGGAATAACAATCAAAATAGTAGCACTTGCTTTTGCGGATTTTAAAAATAATATAGCTACAATAATTGCCAACAAAAGTCCAACTAATAAACTGTCTGTAACACTTTTTACAGCATCGTTTACAAAAGTAGCTTGTTCATAAAATGGTGAAATTATGATTCCTTTTGGTAAAATTTGTTTCAATTTTGCCAACTTGGTTTTCATTTCATCAGAAATTGAAATTAAATTTGCATTGGGTTGTTTTAAAACAGCAATCAAAATACTTTCTTTTCCGTTAGCATTGATTTTTATGTATTCTTTAGCTTCACGAATTTCTACAGAAGCGATATCTTTTAAAGTAACAATTCCTTTACCATCATTACTAATTACCAAGTTTTCAAGTTCCTCTTTTTTATCTACTTGAGCATCAGTAATAGTTAAATACAAAAATCGGTAATCTGATAAATAACCATTGGATTTAATAAAATTAGTTGTACTCATAACTTGTGTTATCATAGCTGGAGTAATACCTCGAGCCGCCATTTTATCAAAATCTAATGCTAACCAGTACTCTTTTTCTTTACCACCAATTATTCTAATTTCACTAACACCTTCAATTTGAGATAAAAATGGTTTGATTGTAAAATTGGCAATTTTTTTAAGTTCAATAGCCGATTTTCCTTCACCTTCTATAGCATATCCAATTACGGGAAGAATTGAAGGATTCATTTTTTCAACTGTAATTTGAACATCTGGTGGTAAATCATTTTTAATTTGATTTATTTTCGATTCGATGTTGGCTTTATCTAAATCAATATCCGAATCCCAATCCATAAATGCTGCTATTTCACAACTTCCACGACTGGTCGTACTTCTAACTGTTTTTAAATCTGGAACTTTTTTAATGGCATTTTCTAATGGTTTAGTAACCGTAATCATCATTTTGTCAATCGGTTGTTGACCAGCATCTACTATGATTTTTATTTTAGGAAATGTAATTTCTGGAAACAAACTGGTTTGCAAATTGGAATAGGCAAACAAACCACCAATAATTATAATAAAAAGTAGTGTACTTAAACCATTTTTATGTTTTACGAAGAAATTATTCATTTTTTACTTATTAATTGTAACTTTAATAGTATCAGCTACACCATAATTTCCTGTTACTAAAATTTTATCTTTTGAAGTTAAAATTGGGGAAAGTATTTCAATTCTGTTGTCGGTTTCAATACCTTTTTTTATAGGCGTTTTTACCGCTGTGTTTTCATTTATCATTTTCATAATCCAAAAATTTTCTTCTGTTTCATCAGATAAAACTGCGGATTTTGGCAAAGAAATGGATTTTGTATTTGATGATTTTGTAATTCTAACTTTGACTACTAAGTTTTCAGGAATGTCCTTTTTGTCACATTTTAGAATTACATTTTGAGTTTGTGAAGCAGCATCTACTGTGGACATAAATTTATATGATGTAGCATTTATTGTACTACCATCAGGTAAAAAAACTTGGAATTGTTTGTTTAGAGTAATGTATTTTTTCAATTCATAAGGCAAACTCAAAACAATAGCAAAACTAGAAGCATCATTTATGGTAGCCAATTGATCGCCGTCTTGAACATAATCGCCATTTTGGACATTTATATTAGCTATAAACCCACTCGTTGCTGCTTTTACATTAATTGAACCACCAAAATTTAATGTTGGATCAATTTTATTAATAGTGTTTCTAAGTACTTTTGATTCTCTTGTTTTTAAAGTAAAAAGTGTTTTTCCACAATTTACATAATCATTGGAATGTACATTTACGGAATTTAAATAGCCAGTTGCATTTGCTTTTATAATGTTTTTTACTAAATAAGTCGCAGTTGCATTCAGATCGACATAATTTTTTATTGCTGTTGTATCAATTGTTGTTAAAGTAACAGGAATGCTAGCATCAACAGTTTTTAAATCAACTTCATTTTTTTTACAAGAAAAAAGCAAAAGTATGATTAACAGTAACAAAGATATTTTTTTCATGAATTTAGTCATTTAAATTCCAGTAATTTATTTCATTAATTAATTGTAATTTATTGATTGTATTTTGGGAAATAGCATTATTTAAGGCAATTAAATTTCCAACTGCAATAGCATATTCCGTAATTTGCGCATCTCCCGTAACCAACAATTTCTTATTGGCTTCTATCAATGCTTCTACAACTATGAGTTGAGATTGCAATTGTTTTTCTATTTTAGAAGTTTGTTTTACTTTTTGATATAACATCAAAAGTTGTTGTTTGTATTGCTTAGAAAAATTAGTTTTATAAGCGGTATTAGTTGCTAAATATACAGCTATTTTTTGATGATTTAACGAACGTTGACCACCATCATAAATCGGAATTGAAAGTCCAGCACCAATACTCATTCCAAAATTTTTATGTGGTGTTTTCAAAAAACTTGACAAATATCCAGCATCAGCAAATAAAGAAAATTGCGGTTTATAGGCGTAATCAATTAATTTATTTTGATTTTGAAACTTTAAACTATCAACTTCAAATTGTTTGAAGAAAATGCTTTTTTCAGAATTCGAAATTGTTTTCAAATTTATTACTGGTTTTTTTAAACTTACTGAAGATGTATCAATTTCGCCAGAAATATAATTTAGAAGTGCTAAATCACTTTGATATTGTTGTTTGAATTGCAAAACTGTCAATTCTTGTTGTTTAACAGTTGAAGTGAAAATTAAATAATCGGTTTGTTTGTAAACTGAATTTTGAGTTAATTTTTTTAAAATTAAAGCTTCATTTTTTAAAAGTTGTTCAATTTTTTGATTGTAATTAATTTGTTCTGAAGTACCAGATGCAATTATATATTGAGAGGTAATTGCCTTATTCAAATCTTTTACAGCAATTTTTTTGGTTAGTTTTAGAGCATCATGGATTAATTTGTAGGTATTTGCCTGAGAGTTAACTATACTCTTAGGTATAATATTTTTTTTAATACCAACCAATGCTGAAAGAACATGATTATTTGTAATAGAAGAATCGTATCCTATGCTGTCCATTAAAGGTGCTAAATAAGCATTAGCATTTGCACTTATTTGGGGTTTATAAGAGGTGCTAAGTAATAAACTATCCAAGGAATTGGAATGCATCTGATTTTTTAAATCAAAAAGTAAAGGTGAATTTTTTTGAGCTTTTTCAATATAATAATTCAAATCTTTCTCTTGTGAAAAGGATTTGAAACTACAACAAAACAGAATAAATATAACCTTAAATTTCATTTGATAAAAATAGAAAAAAAATCTTCAGTAAAGTTTTTAAATTAATTGTGATTTAAATATAATTTTTTTTGAATTTTAAAAGTATTTATAATCAAAATAATGGTTATTAACTTGATCTTGATTTTGGATTATATTTTATCTATTTGGGTCTCTTTAAAATTTAATGTTTTACAACTACAATTACCTAAATGAAAAGGGAATAAATAAATTTTGGTAGGTATTTTCAATCTATAAATATGTTTTATAGTCGTACTATAGATTTAATAGTTTCTTTCTTTACTGTTGTTAACGAACTTAAATAATTTGAATTATTCTCAGTAAAATGTACTTAAAAATATTTTTATTTAAAAAATATAAGTTTTTTAGTTAAATTTGCTTCCACAAAATTGTTTCACACATGACAAAAGTTGCTAGCGCCTCAACCCTTACATTTGAAGATTTTAAAACCGAAGTGTTACACGATTATAGAATTGCGGCTACCAGTCGAGAATGCAGTCTGTTAGGAAGAAAAGAAGTATTGACAGGAAAAGCAAAATTTGGTATTTTTGGAGATGGAAAGGAAATTCCACAATTAGCACTTGCCAAAGCGTTTCAAAATGGCGATTTCCGTTCAGGATATTATCGAGATCAAACATTTATGATGGCAATTGGCGAAATGAATATTCAACAGTTTTTTGCAGGATTGTATGGGCATACTGATATAGATTACGATCCAATGTCAGCTGGAAGACAAATGGGTGGACATTTTGCGACGCAATCTTTAGATAAAAATGGGAATTGGAAGAATTTAATGCAGCAAAAAAATTCAAGTGCTGACATTTCACCAACAGCAGGGCAAATGCCTAGACTTTTAGGATTAGCACAAGCATCTAAAATTTACAGAAATATAAAGGATATAGATGCGGTTAATTTTTCTAACCAAGGAAATGAAATTGCTTGGGGAACTATAGGAAATGCCTCCACTTCTGAAGGTTTATTTTTTGAAACAATAAATGCTGCTGGTGTACTTCAAGTACCTATGGTTATGAGTGTTTGGGATGATGAATATGGAATTTCAGTACATG
Organism: Flavobacteriaceae bacterium; assembly: GCA_947453885.1. GTDB lineage: Bacteria > Bacteroidota > Bacteroidia > Flavobacteriales > Flavobacteriaceae > Flavobacterium. Next base: position 29,917 of record CANGIF010000026.1, on the reverse strand, counting down.
CCAAGCATCAAACAACAAAAGAAAATATATCTGAAATATTAAGCGGTTTTCAACGAAATGAAACACAAAAAGGATATGAGATTTTACGTGTAAAAGGTTGGGATTATCCAACGTTGATTGAAACGTATCAAAAAGCCGCTCAAATAGCTCGGGAAGAACACGTTCCTGTCTTAATTCATGTGCAAGAGTTAACACAACCACAAGGACATTCAACCTCTGGTTCACATGAACGCTACAAAAACGCAGAACGCCTTTCATGGGAAGCTGAATATGATTGTTTGCGTCAAATGCGCCTTTGGATGATTGCTATAGATATTGCTGACGAGAATACTTTAGATCAGCTAGATGTAACAATAAAGAAAGAGGTTTTAGAAGGAAAAAAAGCAGCATGGAATGCTTTTACATCACCTATGAAAACCGAATTAAACGAATTGGTTTCTATTTTAGAAAAAATAGCTAGTTCTAATTCTAATAGTGCAAAAATAAATACTATAATAGCAGATTTAAAAACGTTAAAAGAACCAATTAGAAAAGAAATTCTTTCAACTGCACGAAAAGTAGTACGTATAATTGTTGGTGGAGAAGGACATATAGAATTGATTCAATGGATAAAAGCATATACTGAAAAAATTCAACCTAAATTTAGTTCGCATCTTTTTTCAAATTCAGATCTAAATGTTTTTTCAGTTAAAGAAGTTGCACCTGAATACACAAATGATTCTGAGGATGTTGATGCTCGAATGGTACTTAGAGATAATTTTGATGCAATTTTTTCTAAATATCCCGAAACTTTAATTTTTGGAGAAGACGCAGGTAACATTGGCGATGTTAATCAAGGATTAGAAGGCATGCAAGAAAAGTATGGTGAACTCCGAGTGGCTGATGTAGGAATTCGAGAAGCTACTATTTTAGGACAAGGAATTGGAATGGCTTTAAGAGGGTTACGACCAATTGCCGAAATTCAATACCTAGATTATTTGCTGTATGCAATTCAAATTATGAGTGACGATTTGGCTACACTTCAATACCGCACTTGTGGTAATCAAAAAGCACCATTAATTATAAGAACTCGTGGACATAGATTAGAAGGGGTTTGGCATTCTGGTTCTCCAATGGGTATGATTATAAATGCTATTCGTGGCATACATGTTCTTGTGCCAAGAAACATGACAAAAGCAGCTGGTTTTTACAATACACTATTAGAAACAGACGAACCTGCTTTAGTTATTGAATGTTTAAATGGCTATAGATTAAAAGAAAAAATGCCTACTAATTTAGGTGCGTTCAAAACACCAATTGGAGTTGTTGAAACAATAAAAGAAGGTACTGATATTACTTTAGTTTCCTATGGTTCAACTTTACGATTAGTAGAACAAGCGGCAAAAGAATTGGCTGAAATTGGAATAAATTGCGAAATAATAGATGTTCAGTCATTACTACCCTTTGATTATAAACATGATATTGTAAAAAGTTTATCCAAAACAAATCGATTGTTAATTATTGACGAAGATGTACCAGGAGGAGCTTCAGCTTATATTTTACAACAAATTTTAGAAATTCAAGACGGTTATAAATTTTTAGACAGCAAACCAGAAACACTAACTGCAAAATCACATAGACCTGCCTATGGAACAGATGGTGATTATTTTTCAAAACCTTCAATAGAAGACATCTACGAGAAAGTTTATAGCATTATGCACGAAGTGAATCCTACAAAATATGCAAGTTTGTACTAAATATATTAAATTAGAATTACTTATAAACAGCCTCATCAATTTTTTAAATGAGGTTGTTTTTTTTATAAAAGCTAATAATTCAATGGCTTTTTATTTTTGCAACACATTAAAAAAAATTACTTTTACCTAAATATTAATTGATACTATTAAAAATGTCTAATTTACAACAACTTAACGATTTTACTTTTCAAGTTCGCAGGGACATCCTTCGAATGGTTCATGCTGTTAATTCTGGTCATCCTGGTGGTTCATTGGGTTGTACAGAGTTTTTAGTAACACTTTATCAAAACATAATGGAGAGAAAAGAAAATTTTGAAATGGATGGAATAAATGAAGATTTATTTTTCCTTTCAAATGGTCATATTTCGCCACTTTTTTATAGCGTTTTAGCTAGAAGTGGGTATTTTCCAATTTCGGAATTGGCAACTTTTAGAAAACTAAACACGCGTTTACAAGGCCATCCAACCACTCATGAAGGATTGCCAGGAATACGAATTGCATCTGGATCTTTAGGTCAAGGATTGTCAGTTGCTATTGGTGCTGCTCAAGCAAAAAAATTAAACAATGACTCTCATTTGGTTTATGCTTTAACAGGCGATGGCGAACTACAAGAAGGCCAAAACTGGGAAGCCATAATGTATGCCTCTGCAAAAAATGTTGACAACTTAATTGCAACAGTAGATTACAATGGGCAACAAATAGATGGTGCTACTAAAGACGTACTAAACATGGGTAATTTGAAAGCTAAATTTGAAGCTTTTGACTGGGATGTTATAGAAATAATTGAAGGAAATAATATTCAAGCAATCATAAACGGGATGAACGAAGCAAAATCAAAAACTGGAAAAGGAAAACCAGTCTGCGTACTTCTACATACTGAAATGGGTAACGGAGTTGATTTCATGATGCACACACATGCTTGGCACGGAAAAGCCCCAAGCGACGAACAATTAGCAAATGCTTTAGGACAAAATCCAGAAACTTTAGGGGATTATTAGATGAAATATTTAGTGCTTCTTATTTTATTTCTAACAAGTAGCAACGCCTTTTCTCAAGAAAAGAAATTGAGTTATTATTTTGATTCTTCTATTGCTTATAAATATAAAAAGTATTCAACCCATTTTAATGGTAAGATGATTCACTTTATAAACACAAAAGATTCCACCTATTCTTTATTGATAAAAATAAATGATACTATAAAGAAAGCAATATTAGATGATCATAAGAAAAAGATAATAATTAATTTTGATGCTAATTTTGATTACAATAAAATTGAAGATTTGAATAAATTAAGTAATTCAAAATTATACACTGAAGTCATTTATGAAAAACAAAAACAACAAAAAAATATAGTAGAAAATTTTGAATATGAAAATGATTCAATTAACAAACAAATATTAGTTCATATAACTAATTTTAAGGATAAAAAAAAGAAAAAAATCATTACTGAACACTATTATTATTTTTCAAATAAAGAGAATATAATTAGTTCTTATAAAAATAATGTCAAAGAATATATACTGAAAAAGTATAACCTTTTAGAAATTAAAAACCTTAATTTAGAAAAGATACTATGTCTAGTAGATGGTAAAATTGATTCTGAAACTATTTTTTTAGATATTAGACCTCTTGATTTCAAATTTGATTTTCCAATAGATGATGTCTATCCTAAATTCAAAATGTACTAACACAACAAATTAAAATGAAAAAATATACAAACACAGGAAGTAAAGATACTCGTTCAGGATTTGGTGCAGGAATGACCGAATTAGGACAAAAAAATGAAAACGTTGTTGCATTATGTGCTGATTTAATTGGTTCATTAAAGTTTGACGATTTCAAAAAGAACCATCCAGAACGTTTTTTCCAAATCGGAATTGCAGAAGCCAACATGATTGGAATAGCCGCTGGATTAACCATTGGTGGAAAAATTCCATTTACTGGAACTTTTGCTAACTTTTCAACTGGAAGAGTTTATGATCAAATTCGTCAATCGGTAGCCTATTCAGATAAGAACGTGAAAATTTGTGCTTCGCATGCTGGTTTAACATTAGGTGAAGATGGTGCTACACATCAAATTCTAGAAGACATTGGGTTAATGAAAATGTTGCCAGGAATGACGGTAATCAACACTTGTGATTACAATCAAACTAAAGCAGCTACTTTGGCATTAGCGAATCATCATGGGCCTGCTTATTTGCGTTTTGGTCGTCCAGTAGTACCTAATTTTATGCCGGCTGACGAACCTTTCATAATTGGAAAAGCAATCATGCTTAATGAAGGAGCAGATGTAACTATTATTGCAACAGGACATTTAGTTTGGGAAGCACTACTTGCCGCGGAAGCATTAGAAGCAAAAGGAATTTCGGCAGAAGTAATAAATATTCATACTATTAAACCGTTAGACGAAGCGGCGATATTAAAATCTGTATCCAAAACAAAATGTGTTGTTACTGCTGAAGAGCACAATATACTTGGAGGTCTAGGAGAAAGTGTTGCCAGAGTTTTAACTTTAAATAATCCACTACCACAAGAATTTGTAGCTGTTCAAGATAGTTTTGGAGAAAGCGGAACACCAGAGCAACTTATGGATAAGTATAAATTAAACCATCAAGCTATTGAAAAAGCTTGCGAAAAAGTAATAAGTAGAAAATAGAAAATCTATAAATAGTCAAGTGATTAAAAAATCACTTGACTATTTATTTAAAATTTCTGTAAAATTGGGTTTGAAATAATTAGGGCCTTTTAAAACTTTACCATCTTCACGGTAAATTGGTTTTCCATTTTCATCCAATTTACTCATATTACTTTTTTGAATTTCATCAAAAATGGCTTCCATTTTATCTTGTAATCCATGTTCTATAATTGTTCCACATAGAATATATAGCATATCTCCTAGGGCATCGGCAATTTCAATAAGATCATTATTTTTTGCAGCTTCTAAATATTCTTCATTTTCCTCTTTCATTAAATTATATCGCAAAAGACATTTGTTTTGAGTTAAATTTGCAATTGGAGTTTCACTGTGTCCAATTTCAAAGGCAGTATGAAATTCTTTAACAGATTGTAGTTGTTTAAGCATCTTTCTTTTTTCAATTTAATTAAAGATGCAAAATACAAAGTTTAGGTAACATTTACGTATTTTTGTTGCAAATTATTTAAGTATGTTTTCAACAGGTCAATTAATTTTTGCAGTATTATTTTTGATAGGCTTTATCATCGTTTTAGTCTATGCTTATTCAAAAGACAAAGGACTTCATAGCATATTTTATAAAGGTAATTATAAAATATTACTAGGGTTTATTGTATTTGTTGTATTTCTATTTTTTATTAAAAAATTTTTAAGACATTAAAATAAATCATTTTTCTTATGAAAATAGCCAAATATATTGCTTTGTTACTTCTATTAACCGCTTTGACATTTTGTATATTTATAGCTACATTAAGTGCAGATTATACAGTAGTTCGCTCTAAAATAATAAAAACTCCTAAAGCAACTATTTATAATTTTGTAAACGATTTTAAAAATTGGGAAGAATTTGGTTCGTGGAAACAAGATGATCCCGAAATGAAAATAAGCTATCCTGCAATTACTTCAGGAATTGGTGCTTCCTACTCATGGAAGGGTCCCAATGGTTCTGGAAATTTGAAAACAATCGCTGTTAAAGAGAACGATAGTATCCATCAAAGAATGGAATTAAATGGTGAAAAATCAGAGTTTTTTTGGACGTTTAAAGACACTTTGGGAAAAACAAAAGTTACTTGGTTGACAAAAGGGAAAATGAGTTTTGGAACTAAAATTTATACCTCTTTTATTGGCGGAATAGACAGATTAATAGGAAATAGTTTTGAAAGAAGTTTAGTTAATTTAGATCATACTTTGGATTTTGAAATCAATACATTTTCAATAAAAGTAGAAGGAATTGTTCAAAAATCAGTTGGGTTTTTTATCCAAAAAACAATTAATAGTAAAATTACTGATGTACCAAGAAACTCGAGAATAATTTCAAATAATTTGTTCAATTTTTTATCCAAAAACAATATTGGTACAAATGGAAAACCATTTATTATTTATAATTCTACAGATGAAAAAAATAATTTAACTAATTTTTCAATTGGAATTCCAATTCGAAATGAAATTATTACAAGTCCAGAGAGCGAAATAGTAGGAAGTAATCTAGCTCCATTTCAAGCAATTAAAACAACTTTAAAAGGAGATTATTCCCATACAAAAGAGGCATTAGCAAAAACAAGAACTTACATTTTAAAGAGTAATTGGAATGAAGATAGTTCTAATCCAATAATTGCGGTTTACAGTATAAGTAAAAGAGAAATTAATAATCCTTCAAAATGGATTACAGAATTTTTTATACCAGTTAAACCAAAATACTATACCCCAAAACCTTTGGAAGAAAGTATTTCTACTGAAGCTATAACTCCCAATCCTTAAAAATATATTCTAAATTTTAAACCTTTTCTTCTTAAAAAGGTCAAATACTTGTAAATTGAAATATTTTGAACGAAGAAAAGGAATTCATTTCACAATTATTGAATCCTGAAACGCAAAATCATGCGTTTAAACTGCTTGTGCAGCAATATCAAAAACCCTTATATAGCTTGATACGAAATATTGTACTTAATCATGACGATACAGACGATGTACTACAAAATACATTTTTAAAAGTACATCAGCATTTAAAAAATTTCAAAGGAGAAAGTAAACTTTTTTCATGGATGTATCGAATTGCAACTAATGAAGCTATTAGTTTTATAAAAGAGAAAGCCAAAAAAAGAGGAATTTCATCGGACACTTTACAAATTGAATTAGCAGCAAATCTTCAATCGGATGTTTTTTTTGATGGCAATGAAATTCAATTAAAATTGCAAAAAGCAATTGCTTTGCTTCCAGAAAAACAACAATTGGTATTTAAAATGAAGTATTTTGAAGAATTAAAGTACGAAGAAATTTCAAGTGTTTTAGGAACTTCAGTAGGAGCTTTAAAGGCATCCTATCATCATGCGGTAAAAAAAATAGAACTTTTTATGACAGTAAATTAAACCAAATTAATAAATGAATGTCTTAACTAATGTTGGTAATGTAAAATACAATTGCTAATTAATACATAAAAAACCATGAAACCATTTAAGTTTGATAGTGTATCAAAAATTGAAACAGGCTTTAAAATACCAGATAATTATTTTGAAAACATTAAAATTGACTTTAATTCAACACCTGAAATAACTGAAACTAAAATTGTTTCTTTTTCAAAAAAATGGCGTTTTCTAGTAGCTGCAATGATTGTTTTAGGCTTATCAATTCCAATTTTTAACCATTATATTGATACTTCAAAAGAACTAGATCCAACTACTATTTCTAATTATTTGAATTATGGAAATGCACTCTCTGACAACGATTTTGCAGCAATTTTAGACGAGAAAGATATTCAAAACCTACAAATCAATTATAAATTAGACGACAAGTCAATAGAAAATGAATTATTAAACAATACAAACCTTGAGCAATATATTGAAAACTAATACACTATGAAAACAATAAAATTACTTACCCTTATTCTTTGTGTGATCTCATTCAACGGATTTTCACAAAGAAGATTTGAAGAAAAAAAAGAAAAAATTAAGTCGTTAAAAATAGCCTATATTACTAATGAATTAAATTTAACGCCAGATGAAGCAACAAAGTTTTGGCCTTTATTTAATGCATTTGAAACGCGTCAATCGGAAATTAGGATTCAAAAAATTAAAGGATATTTAGACCGAATGGATGATGAAGTTTTAAATAGAATGAGCGATAAAGAAGCAAATGCACTTCTAATACAACTTGAAAATACAGAAGAGGATTTATATATTAACAAAAAGAAATTCCTTAACAATTTAAAAGGTGTTTTACCTCCTATAAAAATAATTAAACTAAAAAGAGCTGAGGATAATTTTAACAAAAAATTACTTCAGCAATACCGAGATAAAAAGTAAATAAAAAATCCACAATTTTGAATTGTGGATTTTTTTATATTTTACAGTTTAACTAGACTTTTACTGTCCATTCAAAAGTGTCTTCTTCAAGTTTATATTGAATTTTTGTTAGCTTTTCTTTTAATTGTAATGCAACTGAATTTTCAATTGTTGGTAATTCATAATAAATATCTTCAAATGAGAAACCTACAATTGGATTAACCACTGCTGCTGTTCCTGTTCCGAATATTTCTTTTAAACTTCCATTTTTAGAAGCTGCTACTAGTTCAGAAACTAAAACTGATTGTACTGCTACTTTAAAACCTTCTTTTTTCGCAAGATCAATAATGCTTTTTCGTGTTACTCCATCAAGAATTCTTTCGCTAGTAGGAGCAGTGTATAAGGTGTCATTTATTCTAAAAAAAACATTCATTGTTCCTGCCTCTTCTAATTTGGTATGCGAAGCATCATCGGTCCAAATAATTTGTTGGTATCCTTTTTCGTTTGCAAGTTTGGTAGGGTAAAATTGAGCAGAATAATTTCCAGCAGCTTTTGCAGCACCAATTCCTCCATTTGCAGCTCGACTATAATGGTCAGCAATAATAACTTTAACCTCACCTGAGTAATATGATTTTGCAGGAGAAAGAATGATCATAAAGCGATATTGGTTTGAAGGAGCAGCAATTACCCCTGTTCCAGTAGCAATCATAAATGGTCGAATATACAACGTATTTCCTATACCTTTTTTAACCCAATTTCTTTCCATATCTACAATTACTTTTAAGCCTTCCATAAAAATAGCTTCTGGGACTTCTGGCATTGCCATTCTTTTTGCAGAATGATTAAAACGTTCAAAATTTTGATCAGGTCGAAATAACCATACCGCATCGTTTTCATCTTTATATGCTTTCATACCTTCAAAAATAGCTTGTCCATAATGGAAAACTTTTGCAGAAGGGTCTAAAAGAAAAGGTTCATAAGGAACAATTTGAGGCTTTTGCCATACATCGTCGATACAATCACAGTAAAACATGTGATCTGTAAAGACATTTCCAAATGCTAAATTTTCAAAATCGATACTTTCAATTTTAGAAGAAGGGACTTTAACTATATCGATTTCGATTGTTTTTTTTAAACTCATTTAAAACGTTTTTAATAGAAAATAATTTTTTAAAACGCTGTTATTCAGTATTGAATAATTTGTTTTAGGAAATTATAACTCAGGTTATATTATTTCGGCTAAATTAATATAATTTGAATATTATAAAGTAAACAAAACTTATTTTTTACATTTATTTTAAAGAATCTTTTTTTAACCTTTATTTATTGAGAATTTGATAATAAAATTGAATTTAATGCTATAATTTTTATACTTGCTATAATATAACTATTTTTGTTATCTAATAAATTAATTAAATGTAAAATGAAAAAAATAGTACTAGTAACATGTTCTTTACTTCTATTTATAAGTTGTAAGAAAGAAAACTCTGAAATTAAACCTGAAACAATTACTCCAAAATACGCTTCTTTTGGGGATAAAATTTCTGCCGATAGTGTTATAACAAGCCAAGAAATGCTTGAAAAATACAACAATTTAAAGGAAGGTGATACACTAAACGTAAAATTTACCGCTAAAATTAAAGCGGTGTGTCAAAAAAAAGGTTGTTGGATGAATTTAGTTTTGTCGGATACCAAAGACGCATTCGTTCGATTTAAAGATTATGGTTTTTTTATGCCAAAAAATGCTTCAGGAAGTGAAGCTATTGTTAGTGGGAAAGCCTTTGTAAGTGTAGAAACTGTAGCTGAACTAAAGCATTATGCGAAAGATGCTGGAAAATCTAAAGCAGCAATAGACAGCATTGTTTCTCCTAAAACTAACTTTTCATTTACTGCAAACGGTGTATTAATAAAACAATAAATGAAAAAGTTTATTTTTATTTTAGTGACACTTTTTGTTGTAGTTAGTTGTAAAAAAGAAACTGCTAAAAAAGAAATTGTTGAAAGTAACAAATGTGCTGTTTCTAAAAAATTTGACATGTACAAGTCATCTGAAATGGCAATTTTGATGGAACAGATGTATGTTGAAAACAGTAAATTAAAAGAGCGAATTTTAAAAGGTGCAACTTTAGGTACATTTCCTAGCTATTACACTAAAATTTTTTCAGCAAAATTTACTGATGAATCAGATAATGATACTTTTTTTAACGATAATGCCAATCTTTATATAGCAGCTCAAAAATTACTATACAGTTCTTCAAAAAATTATAAAGAGAATTTTAATGCAGGTGTTACTGCTTGTATTACCTGTCATGAAGGAAAATGTGGCGGACCAATTCCAAAAATTAAAAAGCTCTATATTCAATAAACTTTGGAACGAACAATTATAACAACCCAGGATGGATCCTCATCTATACACATTGCAGATTGGGAGGAAAGTTATCATTCTAAACACGGTGCAATTCAAGAAGCAAAACATGTTTTTATTAAAAACGGATTAGCGTATTTTCCTAACCAGAAGGTAGCTATATTAGAAATTGGTTTTGGCACTGGATTAAATGCTTTTATAACGTTTTTAGAGAGCGTTAATAAAAAGCAAAGCATTGATTATGTTGGAGTAGAAGCTTATCCCGTATCTTTTGAAGAGGTTTCGCAACTGAATTATGTTGCAGAATTAAAAGCGGTTGAAAATCGACATATTTTTGACTTTTTACACCAATCAAATTGGGACGAAAAGCTAGATTTGACCGATAGATTTACATTTACTAAAAGAAAACAACTTTTTCAAACTATTTGCGATCAAAGTAAGTATGATTTGATATATTTTGACGCCTTTGGCTATAGAGTTCAACCAGAGTTGTGGAGTGTGGCTATTTTTGAAAGTATGTACAAAGCACTAAAAAGTAAAGGAATTTTAGTTACTTATGCTGCTAGAGGCATAATTAAAAGAAACATGATAGAAGCAGGATTTACAGTCGAAAAATTACCAGGAGCACCAGGTAAGAGGGAAATGTTTAGAGCTTTTAAATAGTTTAAATTCTATAAAAGTTATTTTTTAGTTAATTAAAAAAAGGTATTCTTTTTTTAGTTATTTTTACTCCATTGTTAAGTATTTGTTCAACCTTAAAGTTTTATCTATGTCACGAGTTATTTACAGTTATACAAAATCTGTTTTGGAGCGAGTAAGTTTTGATTCAAAGCTTTTTTGTAAAGAATTAGAGAAAGCACTACACGTGCTTTTGCCTTTCGAAATTGAGCAATTAACCATTTGGTTGTTAAAATATACTGAAGAGAGGCCTGAGCTAAGACATTGCTTAGTCTGTATCAATAGGTAAATATATAGAAAGAGTCCGTTAATTTTTTTTAACGGACTTTTTTATTCAATAAAAGTCCAATTTCAATAGGTTATAATTGCCCTTAACTATTTTTCAAGTTAATAACTAATAAAACGTTGTAGTTAATAAGATTATTTTAATTTTTATTTGATAAATTAACATATAGTTTATATTTGTAATTCAATTTAATAAATTAATAAAAAAAGCATATAAAATGAGTATTATTATTAAAATTCACGCTAGACAAATTCTTGATTCAAGAGGAAATCCAACTATTGAAGTTGATGTAATAACTGAAAATGGTGTTTTAGGAAGAGCCGCGGTTCCAAGTGGTGCTTCAACTGGAGAACATGAAGCTGTTGAACTACGTGATGGAGGCAAAGCATTTATGGGAAAAGGTGTTTTAAAAGCAGTTACTAATGTAAACACTCTAATAGCTGCTGAACTTGTTGGTATTTCTGTTTTTGAGCAAAATCAAATTGATCAAATGATGATTGAATTAGATGGAACTCCAAATAAAGGGAACTTGGGTGCTAATGCCATTTTGGGAGTTTCTTTAGCTGTAGCAAAAGCAGCTGCGAACGAATTAGGAATGCCATTATATCGCTATGTTGGTGGAGTTTCGGCTAATACATTGCCTGTTCCAATGATGAACATCATCAATGGAGGTTCACATTCTGATGCGCCTATTGCTTTCCAAGAATTCATGATTATGCCTGTAAAAGCTACTTCTTTTACACATGCAATGCAAATGGGAACTGAAATTTTCCATAATTTGAAAAAAGTATTACACGATAGAGATTTGTCAACAGCTGTAGGCGATGAAGGTGGTTTTGCTCCCAACTTAGCAGGTGGTACAGAAGATGCTATTGAAACAATTAAAAAAGCAGTTGAAAACGCAGGATATACATTTGGAGACGAAGTAATGATTGCCTTAGATTGTGCTGCTTCTGAATTTTATGTAGACGGAAAATACGACTATACGAAATTTGAAGGACCAACAGGTAAAATTAGAACTTCAAAAGAACAAGCGGAATACATGGCTGAATTGGCAACAAAATATCCAATTATTTCAATTGAAGACGGAATGCAAGAAAACGATTGGGACGGTTGGAAGTATTTAACTGAATTAATAGGTGACAAAGTGCAATTAGTTGGTGATGATTTGTTTGTAACCAATGTTGAACGTTTAGCAACTGGAATTGAAAAAGGAATTGCTAATTCAATTTTAGTAAAAGTAAACCAAATTGGTACTTTAACAGAAACTATAGCAGCGGTAAACATGGCTAAAAATGCAGGATATACTTCAGTAATGTCGCACCGTTCTGGAGAGACTGAAGATAATACTATCGCTGATTTAGCAGTTGCGTTAAATTGCGGTCAAATTAAAACAGGATCAGCTTCGCGTTCTGATAGAATGGCGAAATACAATCAATTGTTACGTATAGAAGAAGAATTAGGTGACACGGCTTACTTCCCAGGCTTGAACGCTTTTAAACAAAAATAGTAAGAGTCTTTGAAACTCAATTGGCAATGTTCAATTGATATAGATAATATTTTATTTAGTACTCCTGACAAGTTTTTAACTTGTCAGGTTTTTTTTTGTTTTTTTTTCTCAAATACTCATTCAAACCCATCGAATTCTAATTTGCATATTATTTGTTGAAATGAAATAGTACTTTTGAATTTCAATTTTGATATTATGAAATTCAAGCTAATTTTATTGCTTCTGCTATTCGGTTCTTTATTTGCGCATTCGCAAAGTAAAAGGATTGATAGTTTGCTTTTGGTTTTGCATCAAACAAAAAATGACATTGATAAAGCTAAGACTTTAAATGCTCTTTCGGATGAATATAAAACGTCTGACCCCAAACAAATGGTGGCTTATGCCGAAAAAGCATTGGAATTATCTAAAAAAATAAAATTTAGAATTGCGGAAGGGAATGCCTATCTTAATCTTGGGAATAGTTCCATAATTGCGGGGAGTTATCCTAAAGCTATAAAGTATTTTTCGATGGCGCAAACACTTTTTGAGAATGAAACGGCTTCCGATTTGGACGTTAAAAAAGGATTAGCAAAGTCGTATGGTAGTATTGGTGTGGTGTTTTCTGAACAAAGTAATTATGCAAATGCATTGCATTTTTATCTAAAAGCGGCTCGAATTTATGAAGCGATTAAAGATTTACCTAAATGCGCTAAAGTGTATAATAACATTGGTATTGTATATAAATCGGAGTTGGCTGATTTTAAAGCATTGACTTATTTTATAAAAGCACAAAAAATTCAAGAGCAATTGAAAGATCCTAATATTGGAATTACCTATACCAATATTGCCAATGGTTACTTAAAACAAAAAGATTTTAATAAAGCATTTGATTATTATACGAAAGCTAAAACGAGTTTAGATGCCAATCCAAATCCGAGAGCTTTGGGAGAGTGGTACAATAATATGGGATTGTTTTATAAAGCGAAAGTGAATGCAGCACAAGCCATTGAAAACTGGAAATTAGCAATTATTATCTTTAAAAGTATTGATGATAAATTTGGAGTTGCCGACACTTATCTTTATTTGGGGCAATTGTATTTGGAGCAAAATAAATTACAAGAGGCATATTCAAATGCTATTCAAGCGTTACAATTGGCAAAAGAATTGGGTATTTTAGAGCAAAGAATGCTTTCTGAAAAAGTATTGAGCACTATTTACACCCAACAGCACAATCCAACGGCAGCTTTTGAGCATTATCAATTGTACAGTCAAGCCAAAGATAGTTTGACCAACGCAGAAAATATTCGCAAAGGGGTAGAGGCCGAAATGAATTACGAAAACGAAAAACGCGAAGTCATTCATAAAAAAGAGCTGGAAAAACGAGAATTACTGCTTCAAGAGCAATCGAAACAAAGCAAAATGCAATTGTTTTTTGCGGTATTGTTTGGCTTGTTGTTGTTCGGAATTGGCTTTTTAATTTATAGTAGAATTCAGTTACGCAAAACATTAACCCTTCAAAAAGAATTGGCAGAATACGAACAAAAAGCACTGCATTTACAAATGAATCCGCATTTTGTATTCAATTGTTTGGGTTCGATTTCGAGTTTTATTGTGAATAACGGCACCGAATCGGCGATTAAATATTTGGCAAAATTCTCTAAACTAATGCGATTGACTTTGGAATATTCTAAAGAATCTTTAATACCAATTGATAAAGAGATTGAAAGTTTGCAGAATTACCTCGAACTGGAGCAATTGCGTTTCAATCATAAATTCAATTTTACTATCAATAAGAGTACTGCTATTGAAGACGATGTGGCATTACCACCTTTATTACTGCAGCCGTTTATCGAAAATGCCATCATTCATGGTGTGATTCCAAAAAAAGAACAAGGACAGATTACTATTCATTTTTCGGTTGATGATAACAACTTGATTTGTGTTATTGAAGACAACGGCATTGGTTTTGAAAAATCGAAATTGATGAAAGAAAACTCGGTAGTGATTCATAAATCGATGGCACTGGATATTACGAAAAAAAGATTGCAAATGATTGCTTCTTCCACTAATCAAAAAGCTGATTTTAGCATAGAAGAAATTAAAGATTCTAATGAAGTAGTAGGGACGAAAGTGGTGTTGCATTTACCAATACAATATATAAAATAGTCACAAAGACGAAAGCCTTTCGATTGAACAACGACTTTATGACTTTATACTTTATAACTTAATTATGATTACATCGATATTAATAGACGACGATGACAATTTAAGAAGTGGCATGAAAGGATTGCTTTCGATTTATGCTCCCGAGATTTCTATTGTTGGGGAAGCCGATAGTGTGATGACGGGAATTGATGCCATTACAAAGTACCAACCGCAAGTAGTCTTTTTAGACATTCAATTGAATGACGGCACTGGATTTGATATTTTAGAACAATTGGCACTCAAAAACGGAAAGATGACTTCCAATATTGTGTTTATAACGGCACATGAGCAATATGCTATTAAGGCGTTTCGATTTAGTGCCTTGGATTTTTTGTTGAAACCGGTAGATCCTGACGAATTGCAAAAAGTGATTGAAAAGATAAAAGGCGTTTTGGAAAAAACAGATAATTATGCTCATATCGATTTGTTGCTAGAAAACATTCGCAAGAAAGTAGATCATTTTAAGCGAATTGCACTTTCAAATTCCGATGGGATGCATCTTTTTGAGATTAGTGACATTATTAGATGTGAAAGTGAGGATAATTATACCAAGTTTTATATTAAAAATACTAAACCCATATTAATATCTAAAACGTTGAAAGAATATGAAGAGTTATTGACAGAACACGGCTTTGTACGCATTCACCAATCGCATTTAATTAATTTAGCCTATTTGAAATCGTATATTAAAAAAGACGGTGGCTATGTAGTAATGGCAGACAATAGCAACCTACCTATAGCACAACGAAAGAAAGAACAGTTGCAGGAGATTTTGATTAAGCAGATGGGGAGTTGATTTTTTTTGAATAGAAGCAGGAAGCAGGAAGTAAGAAACAAGAAGCAAGAAAAATATTCTAAATTATTAGTAGTTAACGTTGCAAAGAAAGTAGTTCACGTTACAAAGAAAGTAGTTCACGTTACAAAGAAAGTAGTTCACGTTACAAAGAAAGTTGTTTACGAAAATAGAAAAAAAATAAAAAAACAAGAAAAAAGAAACAATTCAAATATAATCTGTGCTAATATGTGTAATTTGTTGCTAGAAACACTATAATAATTTAGAAATCAAAACAAATTCTAATTGAAAAGCATCGTTTACTCAATTACACAGTAAAAAATTAAAAAACTAAAATATCTTTGACTTACCAATAAATTTTACATATATGAAAACAAATTTACCAACCTCAGCCATCAACGAAGTAAAAAACTTCCTTTTAAAAACAATGTGTTTGCTGCTACTGTTGTGCTCCGGAATGGCGTTGGGGCAGATAGTAAACATTCCTGATCCAAATTTTAAGGCCGCTTTATTAAATGCAAGTAGCACAAATAGTATTGCTTTTGGCAGTACAGGAAATGTTGCTGTTGATAGTAATGGAGATGGAGAAATTCAATATTCTGAAGCGGCAACAATTTCAGGGTTACAGTTTCAGTCCTACGGCATTGTTGATTTTACTGGAATAGAAAGTTTTGTCAATTTAGCATCTTTTGGATGTTATTCAAATCCTGTAACCAATTTTAATTTGAATGGGCTTTTGCAATTGCAAAGTATTAATATTGATAATAATATTGGAACAATTACAGTATTTTCTTTTTCTAACTTACCAGCTTTAACTAATTTAAGTTTGTATTATTCTAATATTTCTTCTTTATCAATAGATAGTTTATCAAATTTGACTTTGTTAAACATTTGGAATAACGCAAGCCTAACTTCCTTGCATCTATTTAATCTTACAGCCTTAGATAAAATTACAGCAAATAATTGTGCTATTTCAGATCTCATAATTTCTAATTCGCCACAACTAACTGAGGTAAATTTTAACGGAAATCATTTAAGTTCCGTTGCAATTGCTAGCTATCCATTACTTAAAAAACTATATTTAGACTCTAATTTGATTTCTGATACATCATTGTTTTCTAATTTGTCCAATTTAGAAGAATTAAACATTCAAAACAATCAGATTGCTAATTTGCAATTGCCTGCGTTACCTGCTTTAAAATTTTTAACCGCAGGTTCAAATGGTTATCCTACTATTAATTTAAGTGGTTTTCCAAATCTTAGATCACTCTCTGTAAACAACAATGCACTGACCACTATTGATTTTTCAGCAACTCCATTAATTCAACAATTGAATGTGAACAACAATGCGCTTTCTGTTTTAAATGTAAGTAATTTACCTTGGCTAAATTCAATTACATGTAGTGCAATTACGGCTACAGAATTGGATTTTTCTTCCAATCCTTTGTTGCAAAGTTTGAATTATTTTAACAATCCAAATTTGACCCACATCAACTTGAAAAGCGGTACTGTAAATAGCATCAATTACAATACTAATAGTTACTACAACCTTCCCAATTTACAGTACATTTGTATAGATGAAGGCGACACTTTTACTTACAGTTTGATTCCTAATCCTCCTACAGTTCCTATTACTTCATATTGTACTTTTACTCCGGGAGGTACCTTTAACACAATTTCTGGTACTATTAGATTTGATGCTAACAATAACGGTTGTGATGCCAACGATATTTCGCAACCTAACCTAAGAGTTGATATTAATGATGGTACTATTCAAGGGGCAACTTTTACTTCGACCAATGGCAATTACAATTTTTATACGCAAGCCGGAAGTTTCGATTTACAGTTGAATGTTGAAAATCCAACTTGGTTTACTTTTTCGCCAACTACAGCCACTATTCCTTTTGTAAACAATAACAACAATAGTACAACTCAAAACTTTTGTATTTCTGCCAATGGTGTTCACAATGATGTTGAAGTAGTAATTGCACCAATAATTCCTGCGCGTCCGGGTTTTGATGCAACTTATAAAATAGTGTATAAAAACAAAGGAAACCAAACACTTTCAGGAAATGTGGCTTTTAATTATAATGATGCCATTTTACATTTTGTTTCTTCTACAATTGTACCCGTTTCACAATTACAAAGCGTGTTGATTTTTGATTATACCAATTTATTGCCTTTTGAAAGCAGAAGCTTTTATATTACAATGCATGTAAATAGCCCAACCGATAGCCCAGCAGTTACTATTGGTGACGTTTTAAATTTTACAGCAACTATAAATCCGGTAACAGGTGATGACACTATAGCTGACAATCAAATTTTATATACTCAAACTGTTGTGGGTGCATTTGATCCTAACAGTATTGCCTGTCTTGAAGGTGCTTTTGTTTCTCCGTCACAAATAGGTTCGTTCTTACATTATGGCGTGAATTTTGAAAACACAGGCAATTATCCAGCACAAAATATTGTTGTGAAAGTAGTTATCGACACAACAAAATACGATGTAAACACGTTGCAACTTTTGAACACTTCTTCTCCTGCTTACACCAGAATTAACGGTAATGTTGTTGAGTTTATTTTTCAAAACATAATTTTACAAACAGGCGGCCATGGCGATGTATTATTTAAAATAAAAACACTAAATTCACTTTCCGCAGGCGATGTGGTTTCAAAACGTGCTGACATTTTCTTTGATTACAACACACCAATCGACACTGGAATGGCGAATACAACTTTTCAAGTTTTGAATAATGGTCATTTTGTAATAGACAATTCCATTGTGGTTGCTCCAAATCCAACGTCGTCAATTGTTACAATCAGCAGTAATGCTAGTGCTAAGATTCAATCAATACAAGTTTATGACGTACAAGGTCGCTTGATAGCAACTAAATTGGTGGACGATTTAACAACTTCTATCAATTTATCGGATAAAACCAACGGTATTTATTTCTTAAAAATCACCTCGGACAAAGGAAGTAAAGTAGAAAAAATGGTTAAAGAATAAACCGAACAAAAACTATAAATAGAGTCAATTATGAAAACTAATTCACCAATCCCAGCCTTAAAGGAAGTAAAAAACGTCTTACTAAAAACAATGTGTTTTTTGCTATTGCTTTGTTACGGAATGGCAATGGGGCAGATAGTGAATATTCCTGATGCGAATTTTAAGACTCGATTAATTACAATTGGTGTTGATATTAATGCTGATGGTCAAATTCAATTTACTGAAGCCGCAGCTATTACTAATCAATTAAACGTTGTTGGTGCCTCTATCTCTGATTTAACAGGATTTGAAGCGTTTACTAACGTGTCTATTTTGAAATGTACTAATAACAACTTGAGTACTCTAAACTTGAGTAATTTACCCAATCTAAAAACAATAGAATGTGGATTCAATAATAATTTAAGCTCCCTAAATTTAACAAATTTAGTTGCGCTTGATTCGTTGAAGACTTTCAATACTAATTTAAGTAATCTTAATGTAAACAATTTAACTTCTCTAAAATATTTAGATTGTTCTTATAATCACATAACTTCATTAAATGTGAGTAATCTAACAAATCTTAAAGACCTAAATTGTGCTTCAAACTCTTTAAACACAATTGATGTTTTATTGTTAACCCAATTAGAAACTTTAAATTGTTCAATGAACCAGTTGACAACTATTAGTGTAGCTCCTTTGGTAAATTTAAAAACATTAATCTGCTCAAATAATGGAATTAATTCACTAATTTTAAGTAACCTTCCCAGTCTGGAACATCTCGAATATGGCAACAATCAAAGCACATCGCTTACTTTTTCAAATGTGCCAAACATGAAATATTTAGATTGCTCTGGTAATAGTATTGCTACTTTAAATGCTAGTGTACTGCCTTTATTACAACAACTTAACTGTGGTGGGAATAATTTAATCACATTAAATTTAAGTGGATTAACCCAATTAAGTTATCTAGCATGTTCAGTAAATCAACTGACAACATTAAATATTGGTAGCCTTGCAAATTTGAACTATTTGAATTGTTTAACTAACCAATTAACATCATTAAACGTAACTGGATTAAATAACTTAAATACATTAAATGCTTCGAACAATAGTATTGCAATAATAAATTTAACCAATTTGCCAAACTTAACTTCAGTAAATATTGATTACAATCAGTTATCTAGTTTAGATTTAACAGGATCTAATAATGTAACTAATTTGTATTGTAACAATAACCAATTAACTAATTTGAATATAACAGGACTAGTAAATTTAAATTGGTTAGATTGTCATAATAATCAATTGACAACAGTTAATTTTAATGGACTAACAAACCTTGTAAACGCATTGTGTGAGCATAATTTATTTACAAATTTAGATTTTTCTGGAGCACCAGCTTTCAATAATTTAGGTTGTGGCTATAATCCTAATTTAACATCAATAAATATCAAAAACGGAAATCTATATATAAATACCAATAGTTATTGGGTAGATACTCCAAACTTAGCCTTTGTGTGTGCTGATGATGAAGAATTATCTTATGTACAACAAGTATTAACACAAAGTTTAAATACTAATGCTGTAATAAATTCTTACTGCTCATTTACCCCTGGTGGAAACAAAAATACTATAACAGGCACAATGTTATTTGATTTCAACAACAACGGTTGTGATGCAAATGATTTACCTCAACCCAATATAAGATTGAACATTAATGATGGGACTAATTCAGGAGCTACTTTTACAACTAATTCAGGTAATTATAATTTTTATACCCAAGTAGGTAGTTTCGTTTTAACTCCAGATATTGAAAACCCAACTTGGTTTACTTTTTCACCAACAACAGCCACAATTCCATTTGTAAACAATAATAACAATAGTACAACTCAAAATTTTTGTATAGCTCCAGTTGGCATTCACAATGATGTAGAAGTAGTTATTGAACCAATTACTGCTGCACGTCCGGGTTTTGATGCAGTGTATAAATTAGTTTATAAAAACAAAGGCAATCAAACGCTATCAGGTGCTGTGGGTTTAACTTTTAATGCTACTGTTTTAGGTTTTGTAGCAGCAACCGCGGTACCATCTTCTCAAAGTAGTGGTAATTTACAATGGAATTTTACTAATTTACTACCGTTTGAAAATAGAAGTTATTATATTACCATGCATGTAAATGCCCCTACGGCTACACCTCCAGTAAACATTGGTGATGTACTCCCTTTTACTGCCACAATAACGCCAGTTGCAACAGATGAAACACCGTTAGACAATACGATTACTTTCAATCAAACTGTTGTGGGTGCTTTTGATCCTAACAGTATTGTCTGTCTTGAGGGTGCTGCTGTTTCTCCGTCACAAATAGGTTCGTTCTTACATTATGGCGTAAATTTTGAAAACACAGGCAATTATCCTGCACAGAATATCGTGGTGAAAGTAGTTATCGACACAACAAAATACGATGTAAACACGTTGCAAATGCTCAATACATCAAATCCTGCTTATACTCGAATTAACGGTAACGTAATTGAATTTGTTTTTCAAAATATTATGCTCGACACCGGTGGTCATGGCGATGTATTGTTTAAAATAAAAACACTAAATTCACTTTCCGCAGGCGATGTGGTTTCAAAACGTGCTGACATTTTCTTTGATTACAACGCACCAATCGACACTGGAATGGTGAATACAACTTTTCAAAGCCTGAGCAATAGTAGCAATCAATTGGACACAACAATTACTGTGTCACCCAACCCAACTTCAGAAATAGTGAATATTAAAGCTTCAACTAGTATTGGCAATGTGCAATTGTTCGATGTTCAAGGCAGACTGCTTCAAACTAGTGTTGGTAATGCAACCAATGCGACTACTTTAGACCTTTCAGAACGGACAAGCGGCGTGTATTTTGTTAAAGTTATTAGTGACAAAGGAACTAGAGTAGAAAAAATTGTAAAAAATTAGGAGTCTATTAAAAAAATAATTATTTTTGACTTGTCATTGAAGTCATAACAATGAATTTAAAATTAGTAGTAACAAAGCCGGTGGTAACATCGGCTTTTTTATGTTTAATTGTATTTGATTACTATTCAAAAAGTTGTTCTTCAAAGTAATTCAGTTTGTTTAGTACAACATCAAATTTTAATTGATGCAGTCGCAGGCTCAAAATAAAACAAATGCATGAGCTTATAGAAAAAGGAATATAGTAGTACAGCATAATGAAAAAAGGGAGTAAGTCAGAAAAAGTGTTAAAAAATTAGATTATTAAATTTTTATTGTTATTTTTGAGCGGTGTTTTGGTCTAGTACCATAGTTTTAAGGTTTAAAGGTGGAAAAGTCGATGGAAACATCGACTTTTTTGCGTTTACAATAAATCCTAGTAGTTTTTTCTTCCGTTCAAAAAAGCAAATGAAATGAAAAGGAGCAGGGCTACTTCGTTCAAAATTCTTATTTTTGTGCTATCAATTGGAAACCCTAAACATGCAGCACTACATTAACCAACTAAACGAAGCCCAACAGCAACCTGTTTTACAAAAAGACGGTCCAATGATTATTATTGCGGGTGCTGGTTCAGGTAAAACACGTGTACTTACGGTTAGAATTGCCTATTTAATGAGTCTTGGGGTTGATTCGTTTAGCATATTGGCTTTAACGTTTACCAACAAAGCGGCAAGGGAAATGAAAAGCAGAATAGCAGAAATTGTTGGTTCTGGCGAAGCTAAAAATTTGTGGATGGGAACTTTTCACTCGGTTTTTGCAAGAATTTTAAGGGCAGAAGCAGACAAGTTGGGCTATCCTTCCAATTTTACTATTTACGACACACAAGATTCGGTTCGGTTACTTTCGGCTATTATAAAAGAAATGCAATTGGACAAAGACATTTATAAACCCAAACAATTGCTAAGCCGCATTTCGTCCTACAAAAATGGGTTGATTACAGTAAAAGCGTATTTCAATAATCCAGAATTGCAAGAAGCAGATGCAATGGCAAAAAAACCAAGAACAGGCGAAATATACCAAAACTATGTAGAACGATGTTTCAAAGCAGGGGCGATGGATTTTGACGATTTGCTATTAAAAACAAATGAATTACTCAATCGTTATCCGGAAGTTTTGGCAAAATACCAAGACCGTTTTCGCTATATATTAGTAGATGAGTACCAAGATACCAATCATTCGCAGTATTTAATTGTGCGCGCCTTGTCGGATCGGTTTCAAAACATTTGTGTGGTTGGTGACGATGCACAAAGTATTTATGCTTTTCGAGGTGCCAATATTAACAACATTCTGAATTTTCAAAAAGATTACGAAGGAGTAAAAATGTACCGTTTGGAACAAAATTACCGTTCTACAAAAAATATAGTGGAAGCTGCCAATTCCATAATAGATAAAAACAAAATTAAATTAGACAAAGTTGTTTGGACCGCAAACGATTTTGGGAACAAAATAAAAGTCCACCGCAGCATAACCGATGGGGAAGAAGGTCGATTTGTAGCCAGTACCATTTGGGAACAGAAAATGCAAAACCAAATGCTGAACGGTCAGTTTGCTATTTTGTATAGAACCAATGCCCAATCAAGAGCAATGGAAGATGCTTTGCGAAAGAGAGACATACCATACAGAATATACGGTGGATTATCTTTTTACCAACGAAAAGAAATTAAAGATGTTTTGTGCTACCTTCGTTTGGTAATCAACCCAAAAGATGAAGAAGCATTAATAAGAGTAATCAATTATCCACACAGAGGAATAGGGGATACTACAATTGAGAAACTCACTATTGCAGCTAATCATTACAAGCGTTCTATTTTTGAAGTGATGCAAAATATAGACAAAATTGATTTGAAATTAAATTCTGGAACCAAAAACAAGCTATTGGATTTTGTAACCATGATTCAAAGTTTTCAAGTAATCAATCAAAACCAAGACGCTTTCTATTTAGCAGATCATGTTGCTAAAAAAACAGGTTTAATTCAGGAATTGAAAAAAGACGGAACGCCAGAAGGCATTACCCGAATAGAAAATATAGAAGAATTATTAAACGGAATCAAGGATTTTATTGAAGGTCAAAAAGAAGTAGATGGAGCCAGAGGCGCATTGTCTGAATTTTTAGAGGACGTTGCTCTTGCCACAGACTTAGATAAAGACAACGGGGACGATGATAGAGTGGCATTAATGACGATACATTTAGCCAAAGGATTGGAATTTCCTTATGTTTTTATTGTGGGTATGGAGGAAGATTTGTTTCCAAGTGCCATGAGTATGAGTACCCGATCGGAACTTGAAGAAGAACGCCGCTTGTTTTATGTAGCGTTAACTAGGGCCGAAAAACAAGCCTATTTAACCTATGCACAATCGCGTTACCGATGGGGCAAACTTACCGACTGTGAGCCTTCGCGTTTTATCAATGAAATTGAAGGAGCATATTTGGAATACCTAACACCTGAAGAAAAGAACTACCGCTATCAACCCATGATTGATACCGATATTTTTGGCGATATTGACAAAGCAAAACTTCGATTAGCAAAACCAGTTTCAAGCACACCGCCCAATTACATTACTTCAAACGCTCCAAAATTAGATGCTCCAATTAGAAAATTAAAACCAGTGAATAGCAAAGCTGCTGTTGAAGGAGCCAATTTATTTGATACTAAA
The DNA here is from genome assembly GCA_947453885.1 of Flavobacteriaceae bacterium. Classification (GTDB taxonomy): domain Bacteria; phylum Bacteroidota; class Bacteroidia; order Flavobacteriales; family Flavobacteriaceae; genus Flavobacterium. The sequence continues at coordinate 5,760 of CANGIF010000026.1, read as the reverse complement.
TTAACGGTTGGGACTATAGTCATGCACGAACGCTTTGGTAAAGGCGAAGTTGTAAATATGGAAGGAGTGGGAGCTGATAAAAAAGCAGAAATCAAATTTGAGGTTGGAGGGTTAAAGAAGTTATTACTCCGATTTGCGAAATTGGATGTTATTGGTTAAATGAGTTTTGAAATAAAGTAAGGAGAAAAGCTCCATAATAAATACAAAAAGATGAGTCAGTTTATAAAAATATACGAAGACAAACCCAGTGAAGCTGCTCTAAAAAAAGTAGTTACGGTTTTAAAAAATGGTGGATTAGTAATTTATCCTACAGATACCGTTTATGGTTTAGGATGTGACATTACCAATACCAAAGCATTAGAGCGAATAGCTAAAATTAAAGGAGTAAAGTTAGAAAAAGCAAATTTTTCATTTATTTGTCATGATTTAAGTAATCTTTCAGATTATGTGAAACAAATTGACACGGCAACCTTTAAGTTGTTGAAACGAGCTTTACCAGGTCCTTATACTTTTATTTTGCCAGGCAATACCAATTTGCCTAAAGAGTTTAAAAAGAAAACCACAGTTGGAATAAGAGTTCCCGACAATGCCATAGTTATTGAGTTGGTAAAAATGTTGGGAAATCCAATCGTTTCAACTTCAATTCACGATGAAGATGAGGTTTTGGAATATTCAACCGATCCAGAATTGATATTTGAAAAATGGCAAAATTTAGTAGACATGGTTATTGACGGTGGCTATGGAGATAACGAACCTTCAACAATAATAGATGTATCAGGATATGAACCTGTTGTTGTTAGAGAAGGAAAAGGAAGTTTGGCTATTTTATAATAAAAATGGGCAACTTCAAACTGATCATTTGATTGGAGTTGCACATTTTTAAGCAACCATTTTTATTTTAATTTATTTACCGTCTTTATCTACAACTGGCCTTTCTGCTCTATTGGCTAATTCCCATGCCATTACAAATGCTAGTTGCGCTCTTTTGGCAAGGGCATCGTACTCAATTTTATTTGGTTTGTCAGACGCTTGGTGGTAATCTGCATGTACTCCGTTGAACAAAAAGACAGAAGGAATTCCATTTTTAGCAAAGTTATAATGGTCAGATCGGTAATAAAAACGATTCGGATCATTTCTGTCGTTGAATTTATAATCTAATTCCAAATGTACATAGTCTTCATTTGCTTTTTGGCAAATGTTGTACAAATCAGAAGAAAGATAGTCCGAACCAATTAAATAGATGTAATTATTTGAAGCTGTGTGTGCTTCATCCCTTCTACCAATCATGTCAATATTAATATCTGTAATGGTATTTGCAATAGGGAATAATGGATTTTCGGTGTACCATCTCGAACCATGAAGTCCGTGTTCTTCTCCAGTAACATGTAGAAATAATAGAGATCTTTTTGGACCGTGTCCTTCTTTTTTAGCTTTCGCAAATGCATGGGCAATTTCTAAAAGGGCTACAGTTCCAGAACCGTCGTCATCAGCACCATTATAGACTTCGTTTTTTTTAACTCCAATGTGGTCGTAATGTGCAGAAACAACTAATATTTCGTTCGGTTTTTCAGATCCTTCTATAAATGCCCAAATGTTTTCCGAATCAGGTAATTTGGAGTCGTAAGCAGCATTCATAAAAGTGGCAGGTACTTTTTGATAATAATTTTCAGCACCTTTTGGATAAGGTATTCCGTTTTTTTTATAGGTATCAATTAAATAAGCCCCTGCTTTTTTTTGCCCTTTTGAGCCGGTATCTCTTCCTTCCATTTCGTCAGAAGCTACAATATACAAATGGGTTTTAAGTGACTTTGCAGTAATCAAATTCATATAATGGGGAACAGGATCTTTTTTTGAATTTGTTTTTTGACAAAAGCAGTTAATTGAAAGTAAACAAATTAAACCCAAAATCTTGATTTTCTTCATAAAATAGGATAAAAAATTAGTAATTAAAGCACAAGTATAGTCAAAATAAAATTTAGTATTACTATAATTTTTTTGAAAATGTGTTACTGTAGTTTGTTATTTTTATGAGGGCTATTACTACAATTACGTCCAGTACTAAATATTTCCTGTCAATTTCTATATTTTTTTAACTTGTACTAAAAGCTATTCCAACAAATTAGCTAAATCTTTATTATCTATAAAAATTTCCATGTAGTAATAAATAATAAAAATAAAATTCATATTTAAGGGTTACCTTTTTACAATTCCATTATTAACAAGTATAAAACAATTAATCATTAACTATTTAAATTTTTATTATCATGAAAAAATTATTATTCATTACCGCATTTTTATTTGCAGCAGCAAACTCTTTTGCTCAAACTTCAACTTATGTTTCGGGTTACACTAACAGTAATGGAACTTATGTTCAAGCATATTACCGAACCACTCCAAACACTACTCGAAATGACAATTACAGTACTGTTGGAAATGTTAACCCATATTCGGGTACTTATGGTACTAAACCAGCGGATAGTTATTATGTTGCACCACCAACTTATACCGTTCCAACTAATTCCACTTCAACACCAGTTTATACAGGCTCTAGAGGTGGTCAGTATTACATCAATAGTAATGGTAACAAAAGTTATATAGGAAATTAAAGAAAGCAAGGGCTCTCAGGAGCCCTTTAAAAATTTAAAAAAATGAAATACACTAATTTTTTTATGGTATTATTTACTTTACAAACTTTTGCTCAACTAAATGGTACTAAAAAGGATGTCTTTTTTATACTTTCAGAATTTAAAGTTAAGGATGTAAGAACTAATGGAATTGATTATACAAAGAAAGCGTTAGAAGGTGAAAATAATTTATTTTTTTATAAAGATAATGAAACTAATGAAGTATTATTTTCTAATTATTGGAAAAAAACAGCTTCTCAAAGCTATGGGCCAATTTATAATTTAGAATTCAAGTATTTCAAAGAAACTTACGAAAATTATGAAAGAGAGGAATATAAGTTTAAATGGAGTTACAAAAATACTTATGAAGAAAAAGTAGGCACTTGTGATGCTGATTTATTTTTAGAGTATAAACCAATGGGCATTTATTTTGACCTAAAATTAATTGCAGAAAATTTAGATGAACTGCATTATAGAGGAGAATTTAATGGAACAATGTCTTATATAAAGCACTTGTTAAATAAGTAGATTTTTTTTATAAATTGTGCCTATTAAATTAGCGGTAATAATGGCACATAATAAAACGTTTTTTAATTTAACAGATGTTGAGTTGTTAGTTAAAATAAAAGAGAATTCCGATTATTTAGGTATCGTTTATAAACGATGTAAAGCTAATTGTTTGGGGTTTATGAGAAAAATGACTAATGGAAAAATTAGTGATTATGAACTGGAAGATGTTTTTCAAGATGCCAATATCATACTTTATGAAAAAATTGTAAAAGGTGGTTTTGTCCTTACCGCTTCTTTTCAAACTTATTTGAATTCTGTTTGCCGTTTCCAATTATTGAATACACTTGAAAAAAGTAAATTGACTACGGATTATCAAGATAATTTGGATGATGACGATGATGAAAATCCTAATGGCTATCATTCTTCTATAACCGATAGTTTGGATGCTGTAGATCACTCCAACGAACCGCAATTTTTGGCAATAGAAACTGCTTTAGAAAAGATGAAAGCTGCTGGGGGTCATTGTTATGAATTGCTCACTTTGTTTTGGTATCACAAAAAATCAATGAATGAATTGACTACTGAATTTGGTTATAACAATTCAGATACTACTAAAAATCAAAAGGCAAAATGCCAAAAGCGATTGGAAAAAATGGCGTTTAACGAATTGAATCACTAGAAATGAAATTAGCTATTGACATATTACAACCTTTGTTGTTGTCAAAATTGGAAAAAGATGCCCGTTTTGATGCCAACCGAACAAATATAGCTTTTTGGGAAACGTTTACTTCTGCCTTACTTGATTTTGAAAAGGATGCTAAACCAGTTTATGCTGCTGTTTATAGTTTGGAATTGAAAGATGCAGAGAAAATTATTTCTAAATTAGATACTGTTTACATTTCTTTGATAAAAGAGTTGGCAGAAAACCATGTTTTAGGAATTAGTTCTGAAGCCATTGCTTATTTGATTACCTCTAAAAATAGTGCCTTTGAAAAAGAAGTACACTTTTTTACCGATTTAGAAAATGCCATTAAGAAAGTGGAGCGTAAACGCATTAAAACGGAACTTCCTAAAGCTTTTGATAAACTCAACTTTGCACTTTCTGATGATGCCGTTGCCTTAGCCATTACCAAAAAAGAACGTGAAGCTCTCAAAGAAAAAATGAATACTTGGGATGATGAATTAGTTGCAACTGAACATGCACCTGTTTATACTTTTTCTACTAAAAAAGAATCTAAAGTTATCTCTTTATCTTGGATAAAGTATGCCGTAGCAGCTTGTTTGGTACTGGGATTAGGGGTTTGGTTTTATAACAATCAAAATCCTGGGTTAACTCCTGAAAACAATATAGTAACTGCTCCGGATAAAAAAGATTCTACTTCAAAGCCAACCATAACTCCTGAAATTCCTTCGGAAGCTTTGGCTGAGGTAGCAATCGTTACCAAAAATGCACCCGTAATAGTAAGTGGTTTGGGATTTGCTCCAAATAAGAATAACATTAAGATTGTAGAAAATAATCAAAAAGCTAGAATGCAATCTATAATAATAGCCATTGATAAATATCGGAAAATACTTGAAGATGAATTAAATGGGCAAAAAATGGGACAAGGCCTTAAAGAAATTGAAATTGAAAAAACTATTAAATTACTTCAAAATGAATTGGCTTTATTGAAAGAAAGAGAAAAACACTATATTTTTGATGGAAAATCATTGGTATTGTCTGTTTCGACTACTGCTAAAGAAAATACTATTGTGCTTTATGAAGCTTCTTATTATCTAAAAAAGGATGCCGATTACTTCAAGTTGACCGTTGCAGAGCAACCTCAACTTTATAAAAAAGAAAGTAATACAGAAGTAGTAAGCGCATTGGATAAAATTATTTTTGATTATGGCAATTAAGACTACTCCGTTTTTTAAAAAAGGACTTACTCTGTTTTTCAGTGTGATGTCCTTTTTTATGTTTGGACAAAACAAAGAAGAACCACAAATTAGAAAGGTTTTCAACCAACTCGTTTTAGCCTATGGAAGTTCTAAAACGGATCCTGAACTTGTAGTAACGAAGCAGAAACAGGATAGACCAGCCTTTTATAAATTTGACAAGAAACCCATTGTAACTATTGATACTTATTTATTTACTATTTGTAGAAGTTTTGGAAATGATAGTTTAAATGCTTTATCGGTAGTAGTTAGTCATGAATTGGCACACTATTATAATGAACATAGTTTTTGTACAGATTTTGCTTTTGCAATACGAAACAAAAATGAAGCCTTTTCTAAAAAAGTGAAGTTGATTGATAAGAACCAGAAAATTATATATGAAACACAAGCCGATGATAAAGGCTTGTTTTATGCTGCTATTGCTGGTTATGACCCATTTGAAGTACAGCCCAAATTATTAGATGCCATTTATACCCAATATCAATTAAAAGATGCCGATGGTTACCCAACAAAAGTGCAAAGAAAAGAAATTGCTAAAAATGCCTTATTAAAAGCCAAAAGGTTACATGAAACCTTTACACTTGGATTAAAATATATTCAGGAGAAAAATTATGATAAAGCTATAGAAGCTTTTAATACAGTCAATAACGATTTTCCTTCAAGAGAGAACTATAATAATTTAGGTGTT
>CANGIF010000025.1 GCA_947453885.1 Flavobacteriaceae bacterium | reverse complement strand
AATTAAAAATGGAAATCAAAGAATATATAAACTATTATAATAACGACAGAAGTAAGTCTAATTTAAACAAAATGAGCCCGATAAAATATCGAGCTCATTATTATCAAAATTAATTATAAATTTGTCCAAACTTTTGGGTTCAGTCTAAATTGAGAGGTCTTTTTATAACTTAACCATTTTTTTTATTGTTTTACTAACTTCATAGTTGATTCGCTATTATCTGTAGCAGTAATTTTAACTAAATAAATACCATTTGTTAAATCAGACACAGAGTAGTTTCTGTTTGCAACACCTTCAAACGTTTTTACTAATTGACCTGTTAAAGAGAAAATAGTTACTTTAGTTACCTCTCTGTCAATTGAGAAATTATTTGAAGTTGGATTTGGAAACATTACAGCATTATTTGCTGAAAATTGATTAACTGATAAATCTGAAAAACTATAGGCAGCTGTAGTTCTGTTGAAAGAAACATCATATGTTCCTGCTACACATGGGATATTTGGAGATCCTGCTGTGAAATCAGCAATTCCACTTGGGAAAGTTGTTCCTCCCCAAGACAAAGTCCAATTTCCATTTGCTCTGAATTTGATGTTAGTTCCTGTAAGAACAACACCTGAAGCAGTGAAAGTAAGTCCATTATCTGAAGTGTTCATAGCGGTATCAGCCCAAGAATTGAAATCGCCAATAAGTGAAACTTGAGATACCGTGAATGCATAATCACCTGTAGTTCTGTTAAAAGTAATGTTGTAATAACCTGCTGGAACTGGAATCATGTTTGTGCTTCCTTGTACAGCAGTACCTGCTGGATATGAAGTAGCTCCCCATACATTAGTTGGTGCATTTGGATCTGCAAATTGTGATGTCGCAGCAGCAGCAAAATAAGCGTTGTTTAAAGTGTAATTTACTCCATCTGTTGTAGTCATCATTGAACCATTGAAAGTAGTTGATGCATAAGAAGCCGCTAATAATGTAAACACATAATTTCCTGTTACTCTGTTAAAAGTAATGTTGTAAGTTCCCGGGATGTCAACTGTAATGTTAGATGAACTACCTAATGCTCCAGTACCTGTTGGAAATGTTGTTCCTCCCCAGTTTGTTGCCCAAGAATAGTTTGTTCTGAATTTTACAGATCCTGCCATTAACATTTGATTATTCAAGGTAAAACTAATTCCACCATCAGTTGAGACCATATCAACATCAGTACTCCAATCACTAATTCCGTCTCCAATTAATGAAACTGGAACTTGTACAAAATTGTATGCCAATGTATTTTTATTAAAATCAACATTGTAATAACCAACAGTTAATGGAATTGTAGCTCCGCCTGCTGTAGCCGTTCCAGATGGAAATGCTGTACCACCCCAAGTAAGTGTAGTGTTGTTGTCTTTAATAAATTTAACACCCGCAGCAGTGAAGTTGAAATCAATTTTAGCATAAGATATACCGTCACCTGTTACTAAAGGTTCACTCGGAGTAGCCCACGTGTTAAAACCTCCATACATTCCAATTGCGTCATAGCTAGTTGAAACTGCAGTAAACATGTAAGCTCCTGTAGTGATATTAAAAGTAATATCATAAGTACCTGCTGGAACAGGTATGTTAGACCCTCCTGGAGTACCTACTCCACCTGGAAAAGAGGTTGAACCCCAATTGTTTGTCCATGCTGCATCCTGTCTGAATTTAACACTTCCTGAAACTAAAAAAGTATAATTAGATAATGTAAAGTTTGTGTTGTCTGAAGAACTCATAACAACGTCATTTCCCCAACTTGAAAAGTCTCCAACAATTCCAATACTTTGTGCATTTGCTGTCATTGCAAACAGTGATAAAAGTAGCGTGTAAAATAATTTTTTAATCATGATTTTTGTTTTTTAATTTATTTGAATTTAATATATATTACTTGCTTTCAAGTAATGCTTTTGTGAAAACAGTTTGTTTTCATGTAATTTTAGAATTATTTGTTTTTATCCATACCTGCGTTTTTAAAGTTTATAATTAAATATTTTTAATTCCTATTCGTAAAAAAACTCAAAATTAAGTTTTTTTACGAATAATTTTATTCTTTTATTAATTTTACAGTGCGTTCATTAGAATTGAAATCTGTTATTTTAACTATATAAAGTCCTTTACTTAAATCTGAAATTGAATACTGATAATCCATTGTATGACTTTGTTCAAAGGATTTTACCAATTGTCCTGTTAATGTATAAACAGCAACCTGATTAGCATTTCTATTTAATGAAAAATAAGTAGAAGAAGGATTTGGATAAATAGCAAAACTATTTTCCATTTCAAATGCATCATTAGAAAGTACTGCTGGATTATTTCCATATACTCTAAATCCACCAGCTTCTATTGTAATTCCTGAAGTTGTGCTTGTTACGTTTAATGTACTATTGTCCATTAAGTTTACCCAAGTTCCTGTATAAGGAAAATCTGGAGTTACAGTAGTAGTGTCTGTTCCAAAATTAGCTAGAACAACTACGTTTTTTAATTGTGTAGTTGGTAATGAATCGTCCCAAATAAATATTCTTGGTTTTAAATTTGAACCATTAGGACTAATAGCATAACTTCCATTAAAAACAGTATTGTTCTTTTTTAAATCAATCATTTTAGACCAATTACTATAAATTTGACTTCTTAATGGGTCTGTTAACCAATTGTTTGTCCATTGAGGTTGTGGTTTTGTTGCTAGTTTACAATCTCCAGCTGTTGCGTCTGTATCCGTATTAACAGTTCCGTTAGTACACGTAAAAATAGAATCATTCATTCCTAAATCAGCGAAATGCCAAATCATTTTAGGTCCTGGTACCAATAAACTTGTTGCGCCAAGAGCAGACATTCTGTATAAAGAATTAGTTAAATTTCCTGAAACTGGACTTCCTCCTGTACTTACACCGTAAGTCATAGCTTGATACATCATTCTGTCTTTATCATGACTTTCTGGATATCCCATTAATCGCTTTGCGGAAAATCCTCTGCTAGTATTTCCCATACGAGTAATATCTGCATTTGTGCTATATCCCATCATCAATTGCTTGTAGGAATCGTACAATTCTCCCCACATCATTACACCTTTACTTGGTGTTTCAGCAATTCTATAATTAGCCCATTGCTGTTCTTCTGCGTCTATCCCTAAATGCTCAAAAATAACATAATGATTTGGATCCAAAGACCATGAATAATCAGCATATTCTTTTAAAATATCAACTCTGTCTTGTTGGTAAGCATTGGTACAAGTGTCATCTCCTGATGAACAAGCTTGTGTAAATCCTTTTGTTAAATCCCAACGAAATCCATCTATTTTAAATTCTTCAACCCATTGTTTAATTACCCTTTTAGTATAATATTTCGTATAAGCAGATGAATGATTGAAATCGTCACCTACACCATAACTGTGTTTTGCAACCGTATTAAAATAAGGATTGTCAGTAGCTGGTGCTCCATATCCAGAATTAGAAGGGTCGTTCATCCACATTCTAACTAAAGGACTTCTTCCAAACGCATGATTTAAAGCGACATCTAAAATTACTGCAATTCCATTTTGATGGCATAAATCTATTAATTCTTTAAATTTTTCTTTTGTACCGTAATATTTATCTAATGCTAAGTGAAAAACTGGGTTATAGCCCCATCCTTCTCCACCTTCATATTCCATAACTGGCATTAATTCAATAGCATTTATTTTAAGATTTTTAAAATAATCCATTCTATTAATTAAAGTTTGGAAATTTCTTGCTGCATCAAAATCTCTAATTAAAACTTCATAAACTACTAGATTGTCTTTCTTAGGTTTAACAAATCCTGTTGTAGCATTACTCCAATTATAAGTAGCTTGACCTGTTTGTAAAACCGAAACCTCATATTGCTGTCCAGCTGGATATACGGGCATGTTTGGATAACTTGCGGCTGGAACCCATTGGTCATCATAAGGTGATAAAATTAGTGTTGAAAATGGATCTGCTACCTTTACTAATGTTGGTGAATTAGTAGTAGGTGTTTGGTCAACTACCCAATATTGAAATGTATTAATTGTTCCAGAAGTTAAATTATTTAATTCCAACCAAAATTTTCCTGACGTTGGATCTTTTTTCATTGCGTAATCCGTACCAGGTTGCCAATTATTAAAACTTCCTGCTACATATACAAAATCTTTACCTGGAGCGGTTAATACCAATGTGGCTTTAGTAGGATCCGTAGTATTGTAATTTATACCGTCTTCCAAACCGGAGGCCATTGCTGTATTTTGAGTTATTGGGTTAACTAACGCTAAAAAATTGTAACTAAAAGATACTGTTCCCATAGTTATTGTTAACTGATAAAATGTATTAACCGTAACTGAAGTATTAGTAAACGAATAAGTTGAACCTGTATTAGTATTTATCGAAGTTCCGTTAGCTTGCAAATTATAACTTGCTGACCCTCCTGTGTTTGACGCAGAAACTGTAAAGTTTTGACCTGAATTTAAAACTGTTGTGCTATTTGCTACCGGAGCAGTTAATGTACCTTGAAAAGCACCAACATTTATAAACGTATCAGGTGTTTGCGCATTTCCAGCAGCATTTCTAATTACCAAACAGATTTGAGTAATGGAACTTGTTGTTGGAACGGTAGGAAAATAATCATATAAAGTTCCTGGAATTGTCAACGAATAAGTGTTAGAGCCCGTTTGAACAAATGCTGGCTGGGTAGTATTATTTCCCCAAGACCCTTTTACTCCTTGCCATGTTTGTCCATTTGCGGTGACTCCAATATGTGCATATAAAACACCAGTATAGTTTGCTAAAGGCGTTCCTGTTTTGTTGAAATTAATAACAACACCTGTAGTTGTAGCTTCAAAAGTTGAAGGAGTTGTGGTTATTTGAGCATTCAAGAACACTACAGGCAACAGCAACAAAATTCTAATTAGTAATTTTTTCATAGTCATTTTATGAGGAGGGTTAAAAATATATATTAATTAGGAATAATTCTTAAATTGTATATTGCAGAGTTTCTTAAATCTAAAACTACAGTGTATAAGCCTGGCGATGTAACATTGAAATTTGATCCTCCTGAAAACTTAAGTTTATTCTTAACATTTGGCACTAAAGTGTTTGAAGTATTATCAATTCCTAATCGTTCCACTTTATCATCTAACGCAGATGAATTATCTTTTAATTGGATGTAACCCTGACCTGCTGATAAATTAATATTAGTACCAACATACATACGATAATATGGAGAAGTTGGATTTGTTTCATATGTTAAATATTTGGCAGTATTTGAAGTTGTAGGTCCTTTAATAGCAATTACTCTTTTTACTAAAATATATTGATTTTGTGCCCAATCTACTTTTACAAAATAAGTTCCTGAACCTGTAGCAGTAGCTGGTGAACTTGGTGGAGTAATTACATTTCCTGTTGCAACATCTGTTGACGTTTGTACAGTACCAAAAACAGAACCTAATGCGGATGTTGCAGAAATACCAGAAATTGTAGTTGCTGTAAATGGTGCATTTACACCTTTTATATTTAAATCTGTACTTGAAGGATTAGCAAATTTGAATTGTGGAGATGCAACATTCATGTAAATAAAACCTTCGTAAACACTGTTTTTAGATTTAGAATAAATTAAAGGCGAATTAGAAGTACCCGTTAAGTTAATATCCCAATCGGAAAAAGCACTTGCCGCTCCAAAATTACCATAAACATATAATTTAGGCACTTCATCAATTGGATCGTAAACATTAGAAGAAAAAGTTACTTCTTGAGAATAGGAAAATAATCCATTTGCTGATGAATCTAATTGTGTTGAAGGTTTTGCTATAACTCTCATTTTAAAAGCAGAAACAGAACCAACATCGGCTAAAGTAGCATTTAGTTTACCATTTAATACGGTCGTTGTTATTGCTGATTCGTGAATTAAATTTGAATATTCACTGAAAGTACCTAAAGGTATTACTTGAGGACTATCAAATGAATCAGAAGCTTTTACTATTTGTAATAAATAGGTAACTGAAGCAGAATATCCAAAATTAGCGGAAGACCATTTAACGGTCATTGCAGCTGAATTATATAAATTTGGATTTAAACTTAAAACCGTTCCTGAGGTAGGTGCTGAAATCGTTAGTGAATTTAATACTGAAGCATTGGGATTGGACATGTCTTTATCGCAGGAATTTAAACCCATCAAAATGCCAATAATGCTTAAACTTAAAAATATTTTTTTCATAATTTATGTATTAATAGTTTATAAAACTACTTAAAAATTTTGGATTTATTAGTAGCCAGGATTTTGACTTAATAAAGCATTCGAATTTAATTCTTTATTAGGAATTGGATAAATTAACAAATAACTAGCAATGGGGTTTCCTGCTTGGTTTCCACCTTTCCATTCCCAATTATAAGCACTTAAATATTTTCCTAAACGAATTAGATCTTGACGTCTATGTCCTTCCCAATACAATTCTTTTGCTCTTTCTTTTAAAATAAAATCCGCCCCATCAGCCACATCAGCCATAGTTGCCGGAGTTACTCCACCTCTGCTTCTTAAAGCATTAACATAACTTAATGCAGTTGTGGTATTTCCTTTTCCATTTACAAATGCTAATTCTGCATACATTAAATAGGCATCACCCATTCTAAACAATGGAAAATCTGTGTCTGGAAAATCTTGACTTTGACCGTTTGTTCCATCCGTTTTTTTGTTTGAAAACTTAATTAATTTTTTTCCTTGTGTATAATCTGTATAATTAGTTATTGAAACAGGATCCGTGTTTCCAGCAACAAACATAACTCTAGAATCCGTTCCGATTGTTTCGGTAAATTCTTTTCTTGTTCTAAATCCTTGCCATCCATTTGTAATTCCTAATGAAGGTGCAAATGCATTATTTGAAGAACCGTGAATTAAAAAAGTTGTGCCTCCCCATGTTTTGGTATATTGACCATCAAAGGTAATTGGAAAAATAACTTCGTCTTGAGCTCCGTTAGAGTTATTGTCTGCTTTAAATAAATTAGCATAAGGAATTTGAGCGATACTATAGCCTGAACTTATAACAGCATTTACTGCTACTAATGCTTCATCACTTCTATCAACTCCTGTGTAAACTTGAGCATTCATAAGTAATTTTGCTTTTAACATCCAAGCGGCAACTTTGTCTGCTCTACCGTATTCATTAGTTCTTGGAGCAAATAAATCTGCATCAATAGCATTTAACTCGTCTAAAATATAATTAAAAACAAATGTTCTCGATTGCATTGGCGGTGGTGTTCCTAATGCATCAACTTCTGTTCCAAAAGGTACTTTCCCAAAAATATCTATACCGTGATAATACGACAAAGCTCTTAAAAACCTTGCTTCTGCTCTGTAATGCTTAATTTCTGCTCTTAGAGTAGCATCTACTCCTCTACTGTCTAGTTTAGCGTCTGTGGTTTCTCTTAAATACTCGTTACACAAACCAATTTGGAAAAATATTCTAGCAAAAAAAGCTTCGCAAAAAACATTGTCTGGATTCCAAGTGTTTAAATTTAAATCTTTTATCGTTGGGTCTCCCCATGCAATAATGGCTTCATCCGTTGGTAATTCTTGTAATTGCCAATACCCTCTTAAATATTGAGAAAAACCTTCATCTACTGCTCCAGCTCCTGAACCTAAATCCGATTCGCCGGCTGGTCCAGTTTGACCTGTTACTGCTAAACCTGCATAAATCTTAGCCAAATATTGTCTGTAAGATGCAGGATTTGAATAGAATTGTTCCGAAGAAAAACTATCGTCGTCTTTTGGTGCTAAATCTAAACTACAAGAGTTAAAAAGAAATACTATGGAAAAAAGTACTACTACTTTAGTTGTTATTGTTTGTATATTATTATTCATTTTCTTAAAATTTAAAAATTAACTTTTGCTCCTAACGCATACATTCTAGCTCTTGGAAAAATACCACCATCTATACCGTTGTTGAAAACTTCGGGGTCAATTCCTTTGTATTTAGTAATTGTAAGTACATTTTTTACACTTGTGTATAGTCTAAGTTTGGTTTTCTTTCCAAACATTTCATTAAACTCATATCCAATTGTTACATCATTTAATTTTAAAAATGACCCATCTTTGATGTAATAATCGGATTCTTTGCTTGAGTTAATTCGAGCAAAATTTGAATCGCCAAAACTTACTGGCGAATTATTAAGGGTACCACTTTGTGTATTATTGATAGCGTCTAAACCAGAATTGTTTGCAGAAACCTGATCGTATATATAGTTGCCTATACTTGCTTTCCATGCCATAGAAATGTCCCAATTTTTATAAAAAGTTGCATTTATCATGAAGCCCATAATGTAATCTGCAGTTGGTTTTTTATAATTGTATTTGTCATTACTGTCAATTTTTCCATCACCATTTCTGTCCACAAAAACCCCTTCTATTGGTTTTCCATTAGCATCATACACTTGTTGGTACACCCAAAATGAATTAGGTGCTAAACCAATTTTTTGAATTTGAGTAAATTGTTGCAAGCCTATACCTCCAACTAACAAATTGTCAGAAAACAAATCAGATATAGTCACTTTGTTGTACGTAAAGTTATAATTGAAACTCACGTCTAAATTATCTTTCTTAATAACATTGTAGTTTAAATTCACATCGACTCCCTTTGTTTCTAAATTTCCTATATTTCTATAGCCATAAATACGTAAATTTTGTAAGGCGCCTTCGGCTACTTGAGAAAATAAATCATACGTTTTGGTTTTGTATATGTCAACATACCCTTTTAATCTGTTGTTAAAAAACCCGAAGTCAAGTCCAACATTGTATTTTTTGGAAGTTTCCCACTTTAAATTTTCGTTATACCCTTCAGGTTTTGAAATAATCACGTACTGGTTTCCAAACTGATAATAATTGTTGTTGGACGTGGAATATAGTTTAAACCAATCAAAAGGCACTGCTATGTCTTGTTGACCCGTTTCTCCATAGCCAATTCTCAATTTCAATTCAGAAATTGTTTGTGAATCTTTTAAAAAGTTTTCTTGTTTGATTTTCCAAGCAAACGCATAACCAGCAAAGTTTTTCCACTTATTTTGTGGTGAAACCTTTGAAGACCCGTCTCGTCTAATGTTGAAGGTAAATAAATATTTATCATTATAACCTAAATTAAGCCTTCCAAAATATGCACCCAATTTGTTACCTGGATACGTATAAACATCTGAGGCTTTTTCTGGTGCATATAAGCCTCCTAAATAATAGGCGTTCAAATTTCCTGAATAATAACTTTGTCTTTGAAGTTCTTGGTAGTTATACCCTGCTATCCCATCAACGTTTAATTTGCCTAACTTTTTACTGTAATTCAATTGGTAACTGATGTTTTTGTTGGTGTTGTGGTACCAAGTGGTTTGGTAATAACCAATAGGCAAATTAGTACTCGTTCCGTTTATAGTAAGGTTTTGAAGACCTGATCTAGAAATTGGATTTGAAGTTTGTATCCCGTCTCCAAATTGATTGTCTATACCTGCGTTGATTATTGCTTTCATTTCTGGTAAAAAATGAAATTTATATTCTGTAGCAATATTTCCGAAAATTCGTTGACTGTTATAAACATTGTATTTTTCAAGAAGCATTGAAACTGGATTAGAAACACCTATTGGAAGATTTTGACTGTTAGTCCATTCCGTGTAACCCGCATAAGTTGAGTTTGGATTATAAACCGATTGAGTGGGGTCATAAGCTATTGCACTTCCAATTGCACCTTCATCTGCATCCCGTTTGAACGTATAAGAATAATTTGCTGTTATATCAAACTTTAAATGATCTTGAAAAAAACTAGGATTGAAAGCAGTTGAAACAGTTGTTCGTTTAAAATTAGAGGTCAACAAAAGCCCATTGTTGTCAGAATTTCCAAGCGTTAATCGAGAAGGGATTTTATGAAATAAATTCCCCGTTACAGACAATGACAAATCAGAAGTGAAAGTTGGTTTAAAAATTTCTTTTTGCCAATCGGTGTTAGAAGTACCTAACATAGATGCTTTGGTTGGCGCATTAGTGTTAATAAGATTTCTATATTCAGCGGCTGAATAAACATCAATTTTTTTTGCTAATGTATTGTACGTTGTGAATGTGTTTAACGAAACTTCCATGTCTTTTTTAGATCCTTTTTTAGTTGTAATAATAATTACACCATTTGAACCTCTATTTCCATAAATTGCCGTAGCCGATGCATCTTTTAATATAGAAAAAGATTCAATGTCATTTGGATTTATTGATGATAAACTATTCCCATCTAATGGCATTCCATCGACCACAATTAGAGGATCATTTGAAGCAGCAAGAGATGACCCTCCACGTATTCTAATAACAGCATCATTACCAGGTGTTCCTGAAGATATTATAGTAACCCCTGCCGTTCTTCCATTTAATAATCCGTCCACACTTGTAATAGGACCTTTATTAAAATCTTTGGTTAAAATTACATCAACCGAACCGGTTGCATCTTTCTTTTTAACAGATCCATACCCTACTTGAACAACAACTTCTTTTAACTCGTTAGAATCTTCAACCATTACAACATTAATGTTTTTTTGATTGTTGTAGTCAACAGTTTCATTTTTGTAACCTATGAAAGAAAAAACTATTTTAACTCCTTTTTTTAGTTTTGGTAATTTGAATTTTCCGTCAAAATCAGTTGAAGTACTTACTTTTTCACCTTGAACAACAATGTTAACACCTGGAATTGGCTGTTTGGATTTCGAATCTGTTACAACACCGTCCACTCCAGTTTGAGAAAAGACGCTAGCCGGGATAATAAACACTAGTAGTAACAACTTTTTGTAAAGTGTTTTCATACGCTTTTTTTAAATTAATTTTTATTTTTTGCTTATACTTTTACTTCGAATAGGTAAATTTATATAATTTTATTGACAATTGAATGTTAATATTTTAAAACACCTCCCGAAAACGTTTTCGTGTTGAAAACTTTCTCAGTCTGAAGAATATTTAAGTGCAAAATTATACATTTAAAAAAAAATATCTATCTTTATTCAGAATTCAATAGCCAAATTAAAAACCATGAGAAGAAAAGTTACCTTAAAACACATAGCAAAAGAATTGGATGTTTCCATTTCAACCGTTTCTAAATCATTGCGAAATAGTTCTGAAATTAGTGAAGATACACGATTAAAAGTGCAGGCTTTTGCTAAACTTTACAACTACAAACCCAACTTAATTGCACTAAGTTTAAAAAACAAAAAAACAAAAACAATTGGTATTATAATTCCAGAGATCATACATCATTTTTTTGCTACCGTAATTAGCGGAATTGAACACGTGGCAAACGAATATGGATACAATGTAATTGTTTGTTTGTCAGATGAATCTTTTGATAAAGAAGTGATAAATATGGAAATGTTGGCCAATGGAAGCATTGATGGTTTTATCATGTCATTGTCTAAAGAAACGCAACTTAAAAAAGATTTTCATCACATTAGCGAAGTAATTAATCAAGGAATGCCCGTTGTAATGTTTGACCGAGTTACCAACGACATTTTATGTGATAAAGTAATCATTGATGACAACTTAGCTGCCTATGAAGCGGTACATCATTTAATCAACAAAGGTTTTAAAAAGATAGCTTTAATAACAACAATCGACTACGTAAGTGTTGGAAAATTAAGAACCGAAGGATATAGTAAAGCATTAAAATCAAATGATATTCCAATTAATGATTCGATAATTCTAAAAATTGAAGACATCGAAAATTGTACAGAAGCAATAGAAAATTTATTTAAAAATCAAACATTTGACGCTGTTTTTGCGGTTAATGAATTGTTTGCTGTTACGGCTATAAAAGTGGCCAACCATTTGGGTTTAAAAGTGCCTCAAGATGTTTCTATTATAGGATTTACAGACGGTATCATTTCAAAATATTCTTCTCCTAGTATTACAACAGTTAGTCAAAACGGTATAAAAATGGGTAACAAAGCTGCTAAAATGTTGATTGACAGATTAGAATCAGAAGAAGAAGAAGAAGAGCATTATAAAACAGAAGTTATTGAAACACATTTAGTAGAGCGCGAATCAACCCTTTAATTGTACAATTACTTTCAAGTAAAACGTAATTTTCTTTCAAAAAAAAAAGTGTTTTATACTTCTTTATTCCTAAATTTTATATATTTACCCCGAAAATCAAAACTTATATTTTTACTTCGAAAACATTAATTAAGTTTTGATAAGCATAGCGCTTATCGTATCAACCCAAAACAATACGATAATGGAAAAACCCAAATTAAGTTTTTGGCAAATTTGGAACCTAAGCTTTGGCTTTTTAGGGGTTCAAATAGGGTATTCGCTTCAAAATGGCAATACTAGCAGAATTTTAGAAGCATTAGGCGCTAATGTAGATAGCATTGGCTATTTTTGGTTAGCCGCTCCCATGGCTGGACTCATTGTACAACCCATAATAGGTCTTTCTAGTGATAAAACCTGGACAAAATTAGGTAGAAGAATTCCATTTATCTTTTTTGGAGCCATTGTTTCTGCTTTGGCTATGTTTTTTATGCCGAATGCCGAATTTTTTACTTATTTAGTACCTCCACTTTTATTTGGTGCTTTAACACTGCTTTTAATGGACACCTCGTTTAACGTAACCATGCAACCTTTTAGAGCTTTAGTTGGAGATATGGTAAACGACGAACAAAAAAACCTTGGCTATTCCTTACAGAGTGCATTGATAAATTTTGGTGCCGTTTTCGGGTCTCTTTTGCCATGGTTATTAACATCAATTGGTGTTTCTAATGTTCCCAATGTTGGAGAAAAAGTTGCCGATTCGGTTGTTTGGTCTTTTTACATTGGAGGATCAATTCTACTAATTAGTGTACTTTGGACCGTTTTTAGAACTAAAGAATACGCACCCACCGAACATGCAAAATACAACAATATCCAACTTGAAAAAACGGAAAAAGAAGAAAAAAAGAACTTTTTAGATTTAATAGCAAATGCACCAAAAATATTTTGGCAATTAGGAATTGTTCAATTTTTTTCTTGGTTTGCCTTATTTTTAATGTGGGTCTATACAACAAGAGCGATAGCTAACCATATTTGGGGACCCGAAGCTTTAGATCCAAAATCAATTGGTTTTAACCAAGCGGGTGATTGGACAGGTGTACTTTTTGGATTTTATAGTGCAATTGCCGCTATTTTTTCATTATTGATTCCTGCATTAGCAAAATCAATTGGAAGAAAAAAAGTGTATAGTTTGTCTTTACTAATGGGAGGATTGGGTTTAATGTCAATGTTCTTAATACATGATAAATATTTGTTGCTACTATCAATGTCGGGAGTAGGTTTGGCATGGGCAGCAATTTTAGCAATGCCATATGCTATGTTATCTAGCTCATTACCTGCAGATAAAATGGGTGTTTATATGGGATTATTTAATGCTACCATAACCATTCCTCAAATTGCCGCAGGTTTATTAGGAAGTACCATAATTGCCCTTTTTGGTGGTCATCCAATAGCAATATTAGTAATTGCAGGAGTATCAATGTTAATTGCAGGATTGGCAGTACTATTTACAAAGGAAAAAACAGAAAATTAATTAATTACATGATACCTAAAAAAGCATTTATATTTGACCTTGACGGAGTAATTGTTGACACAGCAAAATATCACTTTTTAGCCTGGCAAAAATTAGCTCAAGAACTTGGAATTGAATTTACTCCAGAACATAATGAAGAATTAAAAGGAGTAAGTAGAGTGCGTTCACTTGATATTATCCTTGAAATAGGTGAATTAAAAGCGTCTCAAGAAGATAAAAACAAATGGTTGATTCAAAAAAATGAGGATTATTTGTCGTATTTAGTTACTATGGACGAAACTGAAATTTTACCAGGTGTAATGCCGGTTTTAAATTTCTTAAAAGAAAAAAAACAACTAATCGCTCTTGGGTCTGCAAGTAAAAACGCAAGACCAATATTAGAAAAAACAGGGATAATCCATTATTTCAATGCTATAGTCGATGGAAATGATGTTTCAAATGCAAAACCAGACCCTGAAGTTTTCTTAATCGCAGCTAAATTATTAGGTGAAAACCCAGAAGATTCAATTGTTTTTGAAGATTCAGTAGCCGGAATTCAAGCGGCAAATATAGCAAATATGACGAGTGTAGGAATTGGAAAAACGACTGTTTTGCACGAAGCTAACTATATTTTTGAAGACTTTACTTTTATTGATTCTACTTTTTTAGAATCATTAATGAATAAATAATTTATTTAAATTTTTAAGTTTGTTTGCACTAAAAACTTAAAGAATTAAACTTTTTTAAACAATAAAAAAATGAACCAAGATTACATAATACCAAACAATTGGTCCATCATTGAAGAAGGATTTGATGTAGAAAGCGTAAAATCGTCTGAAAGTCTTTTCAGCATTGGCAACGGTGCTATGGGACAACGCGCAAATTTTGAAGAAAATTACTCGGGAGAAACGTTCCAAGGAAGTTATATTGCGGGTATTTATTATCCTGATAAAACCAAAGTAGGCTGGTGGAAAAACGGTTATCCAAAATATTTTGCCAAAGTTTTAAATGCGCCAAATTGGATTGGAATTGACATCGAAATTAACGGTGAAAACCTGGATTTGAATGCGTGTACCAAAGTTGAAAACTTCCGCCGGGAGTTGAATATGAAAGAAGGCTGGTACAACCGTTCATTTGAAGCCACTTTGCAAAACGGAGTAGCAATTGCCGTAAATGTGCGCCGATTTCTATGTATGAATTTAGACGAAGTGGGTATTATCAATTATGAAATTACACCTTTAAATCAGGACGTAAAACTGGTTTACAAACCCTATATTGATGCTGGCGTAACGAATGAAGATGCCAATTGGGAAGAGAAATTTTGGGAACCGCTAGAAACAAAACACACGGAAAACGAGGCTTATGTAACAGCTCAAACGTTCAAAACCCATTTTGTGGTGACCACTTTTATGCAAAACAGCATATTGTTGAACGGCAAAAATTTGAATTTAAACCCTTCAAATAAGGTGTCGGACAAAGAAAAAGTACAATTTACTTATGAAGTAGCTGTAGCAAAAGGACAAACGGCTGCTATTCAAAAAATAGCTGGATATACGGTTTCTTTGAATCACGAAAATACGCAATTGGCTGCCGAAAATGTTATAAAAGAAGCATTAGCAAAAGGATATGAACAATTATTGTCTGAACAAATCAGTGAATGGGCAAAAATATGGGAAATGTCAGACATTACTATTGATGGTGATGTAAAAGCACAACAAGGAATTCGTTTTAATATTTTTCAATTGAATCAGACTTATTCAGGTAAAGATTCTCGTTTGAATATTGGTCCAAAAGGTTTCACTGGCGAAAAATATGGTGGTTCTACATATTGGGACACCGAAGCCTACTGTATTCCATTTTATATGGCGACCAAAGACCAACAAGTAGCACGTAATTTATTGACGTATCGTTTCAATCAATTGGACAAAGCGATTGAAAATGCGAAAGACAATCTAGGTTTTAAAAATGGTGCCGCTTTGTATCCTATGGTTACAATGAATGGTGAAGAATGTCATAACGAATGGGAAATCACTCACGAAGAAATTCATAGAAATGGCGCTATAGCTTTTGCTATTTTCAACTACTATCGTTTCACTGGTGATTACTCTTATATTCCAGAAAAAGGGTTAGAAGTGCTAATTGGGATTGCCCGTTTTTGGCATCAAAGAGCCTCTTTTTCGACCAACAAAAACAAATATATGATTCTTGGCGTAACGGGACCTAATGAATATGAAAACAACGTAAACAATAATTTTTACACCAATTATATTGCAAAATGGTGTATTGATTACGCTCACGAACAAATTCAAAAAGTATCGTTAGAATATCCAACAGATCACAAACGCATTATCGAAAAAGTAAAATTATCCGATACCGAATTACAAGATTGGAAAAAAGTTTCTGGAAATATGTATTTCCCATATTCAGAAGAACTAGGAATCTATTTACAACAAGACGGTTTCTTGGATAAAGATTTAGTAAAAGTGGCCGATTTAGACAAAACACAACGACCAATCAATCAAAAATGGTCTTGGGATAGAGTATTACGTTCGCCATACATTAAACAAGCCGATACTTTACAAGGGTTTTATTTCTTCGAAGATCATTTCACTACAGCCCAGTTAGAAAAACATTTTGATTTTTACGAACCATTTACTGTTCACGAAAGCTCATTGTCCCCTTGTGTGCATTCCATACAAGCTGCAAAATTGGATAAAATGGATATGGCCTACACTTTCTACCTAAGAACTTCTCGATTGGATCTTGATGATTATAATAAAGAGGTAGAAGAAGGTTGTCACATTACGTCGATGGCGGGAACTTGGATGAGCATTGTGGAAGGTTTTGGTGGAATGCGTGTGAAAAATGACGCACTACATTTTGCTCCAAAAATTCCAAAAGAATGGGAAGGCTATTCGTTTAAAATCAATTTCAGACACCAGATTTTAAAAGTGGTAATCAATCATAAAGAAACACAATTTTCGCTTGAAGGAACTAAAGAATTGACGGTTTTTGTCAACGGCAAAGCAGTTATTGTGGAACCCAATAGTTTAGTTACGGTTTAAGATTCTACCATTAAGAAGTTAAGGTTTAACATTAAGAAATATTAAGTTAAACCTTAATTTTTTATAAATTCTATAAAAAGATTTTTATGGAAAATCCTTTGACAAAAAAACAAGTAACCCAGTTAAGTTATTCAATAGTTGGTTGTGCAATTACTGTACATAAAACACTAGGCCCAGGATTAGTTGAAAGTGTTTATGAAAAGTGTCTAAAAGAAGAATTAGAATTTAACGGTTTTAAAGTTGAAAGTCAAAAGAAAGTCAAATTACATTATAGAGGAATACAAATAGATACCGAATTAAGATTGGATTTAATAGTGAATGACATCATTATTGTTGAAATTAAATCCGTTGAAAATTTACTTCCTGTTCACGAAGCACAATTATTAACCTATATGAGTTTGCTTAAAAAACCTCAGGGATTACTAATTAATTTTTATACCGATAATATAACGAAAACTGTAAAACCTTTAGTAAATAAATTTTTTAAAAATCTTAATGAAACTTAATGAAAAATCTTAACTCCTTAATGGTAAAATTCTTTTTTCTTCTTCTTTCGTCATCAATGTTCGCTCAAATCGAACGTGTGGAACCTCCCTTCTGGTATGCCGGAATGCACAATCCAGAGTTGCAAATTATGTTTTACGGGAAAAACATTGCTCAAAATGACGTTACTGTTTCAAACAATATTGTAATCAAAAACATTCAAAAAACGGAGAATCCCAATTACATTTTCGTAACTATAGACACCAAAAACAGTGTTGCTCAAGATTTAGTTTTTTCTTTCTCTAAAAACAAAAAAGTCGTTTTTACTCAAAATTATTCTTTAAAACAAAGAAGAGAAAATTCAGCTTTACGCAAAAGTTACGATGCTTCAGATATGATATATCTGGTAATGTCCGATCGATTTGCTAACGGCAATCCAGACAATGATTCTGATAAAATTTTAACAGAAAAAGGAGATAGAAATAATCCTAACGGAAGACATGGTGGTGATATTCAAGGAATAATTAATCATTTGGATTATATTGCAGCACTTGGCGCAACTGCGCTTTGGCCAACCCCCCTTTGTGAAGACAATGACAAGCGAGGTTCTTATCATACTTACGGACAATCCAATGTATATAAAATTGATCCGAGATTTGGAACTAATGAAGAATACTTAAAACTATCGGAAGAATTGCACAAGCGCAACATGAAATTAATCATGGATTATGTGACCAATCATTGGGGTGCAGAACATTGGATGATGAACGATTTACCAACTTACGATTGGTTGCATCAATTTCCAGGTTATGCCCAAACGAATTATCACATGACAACGCAATTTGACAAAAATGCTTCCGAAATTGATGCTAAAATGTGTATGGATGGATGGTTTGTAAAATCAATGCCCGACTTGAATCAATCCAATCCTTTGATGCTAAATTATTTGAAACAAAATGCCATTTGGTGGATTGAATATGCTGATTTGGATGGATTTAGAGTAGACACTTATTCTTATAATGACAAAGAAGGTATTGCAAAATGGACCAAAGCTATTACCGATGAATATCCTCATTTCAATATTGTAGGCGAAGTTTGGATGCACAATCAAGCACAAATGGCGTATTGGCAAAAAGACAGTAAAATCGGTGCTATAGAAAATTACAATTCAAATCTACCAAGTGTAATGGATTTTACCTTACACGATGCCATTGAAAATGTTTTTAATGAAGACAATGCCAATTGGGAGAAAGGGATGATAAAAGTATATGATAACTTTACCAACGACTTTTTGTATCCAAATCCAAACAGCATTATGACTTTTGTAGAGAATCATGACACCAATCGATTCAATCAAATCTATAAAAACGATTTCAGAAAATACCAAATGGCCATGACGCTAATCGCTACTGTTCGTGGAATCCCACAACTGTATTATGGCTCTGAAATTGGCATGTCTGGAGACAAAAACAAAGGCGATGCTGACATTCGCAGGGATTTTCCTGGCGGTTGGAATGGTGATAGCAATAATGCTTTCGTAAATTCTGGAAGAACAGTAGAACAACAAAAGTTTTACGATTTTACAGCCAAATTGTTCAATTGGAGGAAAACAAAAACAGTTATCCACACTGGAAAAATGACGCATTATATTCCTGAAAATAATGTCTATGTGTATTTTCGTTATAACGAAACTGCCACGGTAATGGTTGTAATCAATAACAGTAATGATAAGCAAGTGCTAAAAACAAATAGATTCAAAGAAAACATCAAAGAGGCAAAAACTGCCAAAGACGTTTTAACCGAACAAAATTTTGATTTATCAAATGAAATTACTGTGGAACCAAAATCAGCTTTGATATTGGAATTGAAATAAATACAACAAAAAATGAAAAAAATACTTTTCTTATTACTGATAACTTCACTTTCATTTGCACAAAATGCAAATCGAAAATTTAAAGGATTTATAGAAAACAATAATTCTTTTGATATAAGAACTTCTGATGGAATGTATTTAATAAAAGGATTTACCGATAAAATTATCGAAACTACTTTTGTTCCAAATGGTGAACTATACAATCCAAATTCCGAAGCGGTTGTTTTAAATCCTACATCCCAAAAACTCAAACTCTCTGAAAATTCAAATTCCATTAAATTGGAAACTTCAAAAATTGTTGTTGTAATTACAAAATCGCCCTTTCAAATAAGCTATTTCGACAAATATAATAAACTCATTATTTCCGAAAAACAAGGTTATTTCAAGCAAAAACACACTCCAATGGATATGGTAAAAGGCAATATAATTGCCGATTCTACCGAAGTATTACAATTCAACATTTCATCAGATGAAACTTTATTTGGCGGTGGCGCAAGAGCTTTAGGAATGAACCGCCGTGGTTATAAATTGCCACTTTACAATCGTGCACATTATGGCTACGAAACCCATTCGGAGCTGATGAATTTTACTATTCCGATGGTTTTGTCTTCGAAAATGTATGCCGTTCATTTCGACAATTCCGCCATTGGTTACTTGGATTTAGACAGCAAAAAAGACAATACTTTGGCCTATGAAACTATTTCTGGAAGGAAAACCTATCAAGTAATTGTAGGGGATTCTTGGACAGATTTGATTGCAAATTATACGGATTTAACTGGAAAACAACCTTTGCCAGCGCGTTGGACTTTGGGGAATTTCTCTTCTCGATTTGGCTATCATTCTCAAGAAGAAGTCGAAAAAACGATTAAAAAATTCGAAGAGGACAAAATCCCAGTCGATGCTATAATCCTCGATTTGTATTGGTTCGGAAAAGAAATGAAGGGCACAATGGGAAATTTAGATTGGGACAAAGACAAATTTCCAAATCCAACAAAAATGATTGCTGATTTGAATGCAAAAGGGGTGAAAACCGTTCTAATTACTGAACCTTTTGTGCTGACAACTTCCAACAAATGGAAGGAAGCGGTTGACAAAAAAGTGTTGGCTGTAGATAAAAACGACAAACCATTTACTTACGATTTCTATTTTGGAAATACAGGCATCATCGATATTTTTAAACCCGAAGGTGCAGCTTGGTTTTGGAACACTTATAAAAGCTTAATCAATCAAGGAGTTGGTGGTCTTTGGGGCGATTTGGGCGAACCCGAAGTTTTCCCTTCTGGAGCAATTACCGCTGGAGGTAAAGCCGATGAAATTCATAATGTTTACGGACACAATTGGGCCAAACTAATTTCGGATGGTTACAAAAAAGATTTCCCTGCTCAACGTCCTTTTATCTTGATGCGTGCGGGCTATTCGGGTTCACAACGCTTTGGAATGGTGCCTTGGTCAGGTGATGTGAGCCGTTCTTGGGGAGGATTACAATCGCAAATGGAAATTGCACTCCAAATGGGAATGCAAGGCATGGGCTACATGCACTCGGATTTAGGCGGATTTGCTGGTGATTATTTTGACAACGAATTGTACATTCGATGGTTGCAATATGGGGTTTTTAATCCTGTGTTTCGTCCACATGCTCACGAAGATGTTGCCGCAGAGCCTGTTTATAAAGACATTGTGACCAAAGCCAAAGCCAAAAAACAAGTGGAATTGCGTTACCAATTAATGCCTTATAATTATACTTTGGCATTCGAAAACAACCAAAAAGGAACACCATTAATGCGTCCGTTGTTTTTTGAAGAACCTAACAATCCAAAATTAGCAACCGTTTGTGAAACTTACTTTTGGGGAAATGATCTATTAGTCACACCAATTACAAAAGCGGGGCAAACGGCAGCTTCTATTTATTTTCCAAAAAACAACAATTGGTTCGATTTCAATTCTGATAAAAAACAGTTGGCGGGAACAACTGCTACCATTGCGGTTGTTGAAGACCATATTCCAGTTTTTGTTCGTGGTGGCGCTTTTATTCCAATGATAAAAACCATCCAGAACAGTACAAAATACAATTTAGACAACTTTGATTTGCATTTCTATTACGATGCGAAAACTACAAAAAGCACAAGCAAATTGTATAATGATAATGGTTTAACACCCAATGCTTTTGAAAATGGTGAATATGAAATTTTGAATTTCAATAGCAATGGAAATGGCAAAACAGTAGTTATTAAATTGAAATCCGAAATCGGAAAAAACTTTCAATCTTCAGATAAAAATATAAATGTGATTATTCACAATATTAAAGCAAAAACCATTTCTGTCGATGGAAAACCTGTTGCTTTTAAAACCAATAAAACAACCGTAATACTTCCTGTAACTTGGAATAAAGGATCCGAAAAAGAAATTAAAATTCAATTGTAAAATGAAAAAATATACCTTACTCCATTTGTTCATCGGACTCTTTTTGTTTTCATCATTAAACGCGCAAATCAAAAAAAACAAAACTGAGGAAATACTTACTAAAGCTTCTAAAACTCCGTTTGTTTGGGAAGGAGCCAACGTCTATTTTATTGTTACCGATAGGTTTAATAATGGAGATTCAACCAATGATAAAAACTATAATAGGAACAAACCAACTGGAAAATTAAGAGGTTTTGATGGCGGTGATATTCGAGGAATTATTCAAAAAATAGATGAAGGTTATTTCACAAATTTAGGAATCAATGTAATATGGATGACACCAATAGTAGAACAAATTCACGATGGTGTTGATGAAGGAACTGGTTTTACTTATGGATTTCATGGTTATTGGACAAGAGACTGGAGCGCCATCGACCCAAATATTGGAACTAGAAAAGATTTAGCAGAATTGGTTCAAAAAGCACATTCTCGAGGCATTCGCATCATGCTAGATGCCGTTATTAATCATACTGGTCCGGTAACTTCAGAGGATTCGGTCTATCCAAGTGATTGGGTTCGAACAACTCCAAAATGTACTTACAAATCGTATGATACTTATATCAATTGTACTTTGGTTGATAACCTACCCGATGTAAAAACGGAAAGTAATGAAAATGTTGAGCTTCCTCCTTTCTTAATGGAAAAATGGAAAAAAGAAGGACGTTATGAAAAAGAAGTGGCTTCACTTGATGCATTCTTTAAAATGACTGGATATCCGAAAGCACCAAAATATTATATTATGAAATGGCTGTCGGATTATATCACCGACTTTGGCATTGATGGATACCGCGTTGATACTGCCAAACATACAACTGAAGATGTTTGGGCTGATTTCAAAAAAGTATGCGACATGAAATTTGCTGAATTCAAGAAAAAGAATCCGAAAAAAGTATTGGATAATAATTCCTTTTTTACCGTTGGAGAAGTTTATGGCTATAACATTGGCAATAAAAAATTATATGATTTTGGGGACAGAAAAGTTAATTATTTTGAACATGGTTTTACAGGTTTAATCAACTTCGATTTTAGAAACGAAGCAAAAATGAACTACGAAGAGTTGTTTTCTAAATATTCAACTATTTTAAACAATGACTTGAAAGGAAATACAGTGATGAATTATATTTCTTCACATGATGACAGTTATCCATTTGATAAAAAAAGAGAAAAAACAATTGAATCTGGAACTAAATTATTGTTAGCTCCCGGAATTTCACAAGTGTATTATGGAGACGAAAGTGCGCGTTCATTAGATATTGAGGGTACAACTGGAGATGCCACTTTACGATCTGATATGAATTGGGATGCCATAAAAACCAATGCCGAAACTCAAAAAGTGCTTCAACATTGGCAAAAGTTAGGGCAATTTAGAAAACAACATCCTGCTGTTGGTGCTGGTGTTCATGCTCAAATTTCGAGTAGCCCTTATGTTTTTAGTAGAATGTTTTCCAAAGGAAAATTTACTGACAAAGTGATTGTGGGATTGGATTTACCAGTTGGAACCAAAGAAATTCCAGTTGGAACAATTTTCAAAAACGGAACCAAAGTAAAAGATTTTTATTCCGGAAAAATAAGCGCGGTTAAAAACGGGAAAGTAACCCTAAACACTGATTTTTATACTGTTTTACTAGAAAAACTTTAATTTGCTACGAATAGGTCATAGAGGTGCAAAGGGATATGTTTTAGAAAACACAATAGCATCTTTTAAAAAAGCTTTAGATATTGGCGTTGACGGAATAGAACTCGATGTTCATTTGAGTTCTGATGGAAAAGTAATGGTCATTCATGATGAAACAATTGACCGAACAACTACTGAAAAAGGATTCGTTAATACTTTTTCTTCATTAGAATTGAAAGCATTCGGAATTCCAACTCTAGAAGAAGTTTTTCAATTGATAGACAACCAGTGTTTTATCAATATTGAAATTAAAGATGCTAAAGCTACGAAAGCTGTTTTAGAATTAATTCAAAAACAAAATCTAGACACTTCACTATTTCAGATATCATGTTTTGATTGGAATGTTTTAGAAACTATTGCTGCATTAAATACATCTATCAATTTAGGAGTTTTAACAAATTCAAATATTGAAAATGCACTATACTTTGCTAAACGAATAAACGCTCATTCGATAAATCCATTGTATAAACTACTTAATTCTGAAAATGTAAAAACAATTCAAAAAAATGGATTAAAAATTTATACTTGGACAGTAAATTCTATAGAAGATAGTAACTTTGTAAAATCATTAAATGTTGATGGTATTATTTCCGATTTTCCAGACAGACTATGAATTCAAAATACGACATACTAATTGTTGGTGGAGGTGCGGCCGGCTTTTTTACAGCAATTAATAGTGTTGAAAAAAATCCAAAGTTAAAAGTTGCTATTATTGAAAGAGGCAAAGAAGTTTTAACAAAAGTCAGAATTTCTGGTGGGGGTCGATGCAATGTTACTCATGCGTGTTTTGTTCCGAATGACTTGGTCAAATTTTACCCAAGAGGCGAAAAAGAACTTCGTGGACCATTTCATCAATTTTGTTCTGGAGATACATTAGAATGGTTTGAAAAACATGGTGTAACATTAAAAATTGAAGATGATGGCAGAATGTTTCCTATTACTGATTCTTCACAAACTATAATTGATTGCTTTATAAAGGCAACTCAAAAACTCGGAATTACTATTCTGTCTAGCCATAGTGTGCAATCGATATTCAAAAGCGATAATCATTGGAAAGTTGAAACTAACACGGAAACATTTGCTTGCCAAAAACTAGTAATGACTACTGGTAGCAATCCAAAAATATGGGATTTGCTTTCCGAAATTGGACATACTATAATTCCGCCCGTCCCATCTTTATTTACTTTTAATATCAAAGACACTCGTATCAAAGACTTGATGGGTGTTTCGGCTTTTGCCAAAGTGAAAGTAAAAGATAGCAAGTTAGAGGCAACTGGACCGTTATTAATCACGCATTGGGGTTTGTCAGGGCCGGGAATACTAAAACTATCGGCTTGGGGTGCTAGAGCATTATTTAATAAAAACTATCTGTTCATTCTTCAAGTAAATTGGTTAAATGATACAACTTTTGAGGAAACTTTAGAAGAACTAAAAAAATTCAAAATGGAACATTCTAAAAAAACTGTTTCTAAAAAGTCTCCTTTTAATTTACCGAATCGATTGTGGGAAAGTTTAGTGAAAGCATCAGGAATTGACAATTTAACTGTATTAGATAATGCTAAATTTGATTATAAATGGGCAGATGTAACTAAAATTCAACTTTCAAATTTAGCTAACCAACTCACCAATGGTGAGTTTAAAGTAAATGGCAAAAGCACTTTCAAAGAAGAATTTGTAACTGCTGGTGGAATTGATTTAAAAGAAATTAACTTTAAAACCATGGAAAGCAAATTACATGAAAATTTATATTTTGCAGGAGAAATCGTAAATATTGATGCCGTAACTGGGGGATTTAATTTTCAAAATGCTTGGACTACTGGGTATATTGCATCAAATTCTATTGTAGAATAAATAAGAAATAATTAAATTAGAAGCAATAGTAACTCAACTCCATTTTCGGAAGTATTACATTATGAAGTTCTACTGGGTAAAAACAAATTGGTTTATTAAAAAACTGTTTTTCAACTATTTTTGGTCAATTCCAACAAATGATAAAATAGTGTATCTTACTTTTGACGACGGTCCAACCGAAAACATAACGCATTGGGTTTTATCTAATCTTGAAACATTTCATGCAAAAGCTACTTTTTTTTGCATTGGAAATAATGTCCAAAAAAATCCAATTCTTTTTAAAACTATATTACAAAAAGGTCATAAAATTGGCAATCACACTTTTAGTCATTTAAAAGGTTGGAATACCTCATTTGAAATGTATTTAGAAAACATTTTTAGATGTGAACAAGTTTTTGAAAAAGAAAAATTAACAACCAATTTATTCCGACCTCCTTACGGGAAAATTACATTTAAGCAAGCCAAAAAATTAAGAGAAAAAGGGTGTAAAATAATTATGTGGGACGTATTAAGCGCTGATTTTGATACAACTATAAGTCCAGAAAAGTGTCTTCAGAATGTAATTCAGAACGTTTGTCCTGGAAGTATAATAGTATTCCACGACAGCCACAAAGCTTTTAAAAATTTACAATATGCTTTGCCAAAAACCCTCGCTTTTTTAGAAGAAAATGGTTACAAATGTAATGTGTTAGATTAAAGTTGTTCTTGTACTAAACTGATAATTGTGTTGGCGTCCAACTCACCTGATTGACGCCAAATCATGTTTCCTGATTTGTAAATCATTAGTGTAGGAATACCTTTAATGCGTAATGCTTCTGCAAGTTCTTGGTTTTTATCAACATCTATTTTGATGACTTTTGCTTTATCACCTAAAGCGGCAGCGACATCTCTAATTACAGGATGCATGGAAACTGAGGATTCGTTCCACTCCGTGTAAAAGTCAATTAAAACAGGTACTTGAGCATTTATAAGTTCTCCAAATTTTGACATAAAACCAAAATATTTAATTTTTTAAAAGACTTAATAAACATAATTATATACAAATGTAATATTTTTCTATAATTAAGCTATCATTTTGCCTTTTTTTAGTTCAATTACTGTGATTTCTGGCATAATTCCAACTCTTCCCGGGTAAGCATGGAAACCAAAACCTCGATTTACATATATGTAGCGGCCTTTATTTTCATACAATCCAGCCCATTGTTTGTAAACGTATTGTGCCAAACTCCATTTAAATACTCCGGGTATCTCAATGCCAAACTGCATACCATGTGTATGTCCAGACAAAGTTAAATGAAAGTTTTTAGGATGGTCTTTTACTTCGTAATCCCAATGACTTGGGTCGTGACTCATTAAAATTTTAAAATCATTTTCGTTAAGTCCTGCTGCCGCTTTGTTAATGTCTCCTGCTTTTTTAAAATTATGCCCCCAGTTTTCAACACCTACTAAGGCTATTTTAGCTTGGTCTTTTTTAATAAAAGTATGCTCGTTCAACATCAAATCAAAACCAATTTGATGGTATAATTTTTTTATGTCTGAAAAGTTTTGGTCTTTCGCCTGCTGAGACGGCCAAGTTACATATTCTCCGTAATCATGATTACCTAAAACTGCATATTTACCGTATTGATGTGGAATAATTTTATTGAAAGTATCAAGCCAAGGATACATTTCTTTGGCGTGTGTGTTAACAATATCTCCCGTAAATAAAATCATGTCCGACTGTTGTTGGTTAACCAAATCTATAGCATAACTGATTTTTTCTGGATTGTCAAAACTACCACTGTGTACATCTGAAATTTGAGTAATGGTAAATCCATCAAAAGCATCTGGCAAATCTGGGAAATAAAGCTGTTGTTTGATAACTTTGTAATTGTATTTTCCTACTGTCATGCCATAAATTAGTGATAAAAAGGGAATGGCGGCGAGACCAAGACCTATTTGACTAACAAATTTTCTTCGAGATGTGGCTAATTGTGCATCTGAATTTTTACTAACAAACAAATTAAATAGTACTGAAATTCCTCTAAAAATATCTTCTCCGAAAAGCACTAAGGTTAATACAATTTTAGGCAAATAAATCAACAACAATAGACCCATTACAGTTAAAGTATGTTGAGTTTGTCCAACTGAACGGTCAAATTGTAAAAAAGAATAAGCTAAATAGAGAAAAAACGCAAAACTTACTAGTTGATAAGTTTGTAAGATCCATTTGGTTTTTATGATAGTTTTAATAGCTTGAAAGGCATAAAATTCTATTAAAACAAGTATAAAGCAAATCACTAAAAAACGAATAATCATTGTGGTAATTTTTCGCAAAATAACAAATAAAGAAAACGCCAATCCTTTTAATTATTAAAATTTTAACGCTTTGAAAATTTGAAGTATTATTTAGAGGAAAATTAGGCTACATTTAGGCTTAATTAAAGACGGGAAACTGTAAAATAAAGGTACTTCCTTTTTGAATTTCCGACGCTACTTTGATTGTAATGTGATGGAAATGCGCTATACTATCTACTATTGCCAAACCTAGTCCATGGCCTTCTTGTTCTGAATTAGCTCTTGAAAATCGATCAAAAACATGCTTTATTTCATCTGCAGTCATTCCAATACCTGTGTCTTGAATATAAATAGTGTATGCCTCTTTTTCTGTTTTGTCCCAAATGATAATCGAACCATTATTTTGGTTGTATTTCAGCGCATTTACAACCAAATTATAAAACAATATATGAATTAGTGTGCTGTTTCCTAAAAACGGTTTAGAATGCCTTATGTTTAAGTGAATTTGAATTCCTTTTTCCTCAATTCGATCTTCTAAACTTTCAATCAAATCTGAAAGTAATAATTTAAAATTAATTTGTTCATTAAGTTGATATTGATTATTTTCAATCCTAGATATCAGCAGCAAATTATTTATAATCCGTTTTAAAACATCTATTGTTTTTAGTGCGCCTGCTATTTTATCAATTGCTTCATTATCCAATGTTGGGTTTTGAAGTAAATTTTCAAATTTATTTTTTAAAAGTGCAACTGGCGTTAAAAGTTCGTGTGAGACATTAGCAATAAATTGTCGCTCTTTTTTAAAAAAAACACTAATTCTATACATCATTTCATTTAAAACCGAATCTAATTCCTGAAAATCTGCAGAATGTGACTTTATGGGGGTGTAATCAAAAGAAGCTGGTTCGTTGACTTTTCGAATTTTTTTATCTATAATGCTGTAAAAAGGTTTTAGCAAAAATTCAATAAAAAATGTATCCATTACAAAAGTAAAAAAGATTACAATTACCAGCAAAATCAGAACGAAAAACCGAACAATAAACGTTAAGTCTTTTACCTCGCTCAAGCTTGAACCAATTTCCAATTCATAAGCAATATTTTCATAAATAAAATCGTATTCTAAAATTCGGTAGTCGTTTTCTTCGCCTTCAATTATTCGGGTTTCATTAACAAAAACGTCTTTTGCATTTAATTCTTTATGTGGAATTCTAGAAAGTTGTAAAAATTCGCTGTGTAGGGTAGAAAAACTGGCAAAAGTTTCAGATGAATCTTTTCTGACTATAAAGTTGTTAATTTCCTCTTTGTCAAGATGTTTTATGAATTTTTGTTTTTTTTCCAACAATTCCTTGTTGGTGTTTTGATAAACTACTTTTTCAACCAAAATAGGCAACATGAACCATAAAATTAAAATTACGATTACACGGGTAAGTGCATTAAAAATTGCCAATTGATTTTTTATTTTCATGGGTAGTAATTACCTTAAACGCTTAACAATTTAATCGATAGCCAACATTTCTGACTGTTTCGAACCATTCAATTGATGTGAATTTATCTAACTTTTTTCGAAGGTTTCGAACGTGTACATCAATAAAATTACTGTCAGAATTGATTTCCAAAACATCGCCCCAAATGTGTTCTGTTAGTTGAGAACGGGTTACAACTCTATTTTTGTTTAAAACTAAATACTGGAAAACATCAAACTCTTTTTTAGTTAAGTTTACTAATTTGCCTTCAAATGTAACGTTGTAATCTTGCAGTTGGAGTACAAAACCATGAATATTGATGTCGTTTCCTGTATAACCGTGAATCCTTCTGATTATAGCAAACAACCGTGCTTCAAGCTCGGAAAGCGCAAAAGGTTTCGTCAAATAATCGTCCGCGCCCAATTGTAATCCGTTTATTCTATCGTTTAAATCGCCTCGAGCTGTTAAAATTATTACTGCAATTTTCGACGCTGTTTTTCTTACAGCTTTTAAAACATCAAATCCACTTCCATCTGGAAGACCTAAGTCTAAGAGTAAAATATCGTATGAATTACAAGCAAGTTCGTCCAAAGCATCAAAACAATTTTTTGAAATTTTACAAATGTACCCACTTTTGGAAAGAAAATCTTTTATTTCTAGAGCAAGTTCTTGCGTATCTTCTACAATTAGAATATTCATTTGATTGTGTTTTATATTCGTTAAGACAAATTCATGTTTTGTGATTTTACCATTTAAAATATAAAATTATCACAACAAAATAGGTAAAACGTCAGTAATTTTCTCCAAAGTTTTAAAGTTAGGATGTTCTACTTTATGGCTCACTTTTTCGTGTTCCCAAGTGGTATGAAACGGAATGTGAACAGCATGACCGCCAATAGCTAACACAGGCAAAACATCTGATTTTAGCGAATTTCCGA
Organism: Flavobacteriaceae bacterium; assembly: GCA_947453885.1. Lineage (GTDB taxonomy): Bacteria > Bacteroidota > Bacteroidia > Flavobacteriales > Flavobacteriaceae > Flavobacterium. The sequence goes on along the minus strand of CANGIF010000025.1, from coordinate 18,872 downwards.
TCATAAAAAATTCGTCGGCATTGATTTCTAAACGCTTTAGCAATTTTTCATAATTTACTTCTTGTTTGTCAGCCATCACTTCAATATGATGAAAATAATGCCCCAAACCCGAACGATGCAATTTACTTTGTTGATCTTTCAAATCGCCTTTGGTAGCTACAATAAGTTTGTATTTTCCGTGAAGTTGTGCCAACGTTTCTTCAACACCATCCAATAATTCGATAGGTTTTTGCAACAATTCTTTTCCGTATTCCAAAATCTTTTCAATAATTTCGATAGAAATAGTATTGTTAGAAATCTTCATAGCCGCTTCAATCATGGAGAGAATGTAGCCTTTAATTCCGTAGCCATACAAATCTAAATTCTGTATTTCTACTCGAAACAATTCTTGTGATAATCCTTGTTGCGATAAATAATCGCTCATTAAGGCACAAAATTTATGTTCGGTTTCTTGAAAGTACGGTTCGTTTACAAAAAGTGTGTCGTCTGCGTCGAAAGCAATTACTTTTAAATTCATTTTTTAATTATTTAAAGCATAATCAGTTACCAATTGTATCAACTCACTTTTTCTTTTATCATCCAACAACGAATAGTGAAAGGAGTTTTTAGCCAAAGTCACCAAATCGTCTTTAGATAACTCTAAGGCTTCTTGAATGGCTGTAAAATTCTGATTCAAATAGCCACCAAAATAGGCTGGATCGTCGGAATTTACAGTAGCTTTAATGCCTTTGTTTAACATGGTTTTTAACGGATGATTTTTTAAATCGGTTACGACTTTCAACTCTAAATTGGATAACGGACAAACCGTTAATGCCATATCGCGTTTGATAATTTCATCGACTAATGTAGCATCAGTTAAGCAATTATTTCCGTGATCGATGCGAACAATTTTTAATCCGTCTATGGCTTCCCATACGTATTCGGCCGGACCTTCTTCGCCAGCATGCGCCAACAACACATAACCTTCTTTGGCCGAGGCTTCAAAAACTTTGTAGAATTTGGAGGGTGGATTTCCCATTTCGGAAGAATCCAAACCAACAGCTTTAATCAAATGTTTATAGGGTAACGATTGGTTCAACGTTTCAAAAGCGTCTTCTTCAGATAAATGACGCAAATAACTCATAATTAGCAATGATGAAATGCCCCATTTTTGTTGTGCTTCTTCGCGTGCTTTTTGAATTCCGTTGATGACCGTTTCAAAGGCAACACCACGATGGGTATGCGTTTGCGGATCAAACATGATTTCGGTGTGAAGGATATTTTCTTCGTGGCATTTGGTTAAATACGCTATCGTCAATTCGTAGAAATCTTGCTCGTTAATCAACACGCTTGCACCAGCATAATAGATGTTTAAGAAATCTTGCAAGCACGAAAATTTGTAGGCTTCCTTAACTTCTTCTATCGTTTTATACGGAATTTCGATTTGATTGCGTTGCGCCAAAGCAAACATCAATTCGGGCTCAAACGAACCTTCAATGTGTAAATGCAATTCGGCTTTGGGTAATTGAGATATGAAGTTTTTCATTTGTTACATTGTAAATTTTAACTAATCAAAGCCCCATTCTCAACACCATCAGCATCTGGATTGACAAAAACCAATTTACCTTCAGCGTTATTCGTCATCAAAATCATGCCTTGACTTTCTACGCCACGTAAGGCTCTGGGTGCTAAATTCACCAAAACCGTAACGCGTTTACCTATTACATCTTCGGGTGAAAAATGCTCGGCAATTCCCGAAACGATGGTACGAACATCAATTCCAGTATCGACTTTTAATACTAAAAGTTTGTTGGCTTTAGGCATTTTTTCAGCTTTCAAAATTGTTCCAACACGTAAATCTAATTTAGAAAAATCTTCAAATGTTGCCGTTTCTTTTTGAGGTTCAATCACTTTATTTTCAGCTTTATTGGCCACTTTGGTAGCTTCTAGTTTATCAATCTGTTTTTGTATTTCGGCGTCTTCAATTTGAGCAAATAAGATTTCGGCTTGACCAATTTGATGTCCAGCCGGAATTAAATCAGTTCGTTCTGAAACATCATTCCAACCTAAATTCAAATCGGTTTTCAAAATTCCCGACAGTTTGCAAGCGGTAAATGGCAAAAAGGGTTCTGATAGAACACGCAGTGCAGCAGCAATTTGCAGTGCAACATACATTTGGGTTTTTACGCGTTCCGGATTTTCTTTTACCATTTTCCAAGGCTCTTCGTCGGCTAAATATTTATTTCCTAAACGAGCTACATTCATCAATTCGCCTTGCGCTTCTCTAAATCTATATCTTTCGATTGATGAAGAAATTACTGCTGGATACGCTTTTAATTCGGCTAAAGTTTGATTGTCAACTTCTGTAAATTCATTTGGAGTAGGAACAATTCCTTCGTAATATTTGTTCGTCAATACCACCACACGATTGATGAAATTTCCAAAAATTGCCGCCAATTCGTTATTGTTTCTCGCCTGAAAATCCTTCCAAGTAAAGTCGTTGTCTTTCGTTTCTGGTGCATTAGACGTTAACGCATAGCGCAACGAATCTTGTTTGTCTGGAAAATCTTCTAAGTATTCGTGTAACCAAACCGCCCAATTTTTAGAAGTTGATAATTTGTTTCCTTCTAAATTCAAGAATTCATTAGCAGGAACGTTATCGGGTAAAATATAAGTACCTTCTGCTTTCAACATCGCTGGGAAAATAATGCAATGAAAAACGATATTGTCTTTTCCAATAAAATGAACTAATTTAGTATCAGCATTTTTCCAATACGGTTCCCAATCTTTTCCTTCACGAGCCGCCCATTCTTTGGTTGATGAAATGTACCCAATTGGTGCATCAAACCATACATATAATTTTTTTCCATCGGCACCTTCTACCGGAACGTCAATTCCCCAATCCAAATCACGCGTTACCGCACGAGGTTTTAATCCATCGTCCAACCATGATTTTACTTGACCTAAAACATTCGTTTTCCAATCTTTCGCATGACCTACCAAAATCCATTCTTTCAAGAAACCTTGGTATCGGTCTAACGGTAAGAACCAGTGTTTGGTTTCCTTTAAAATCGGAGTTTCTCCCGTTATAGTCGATTTCGGATTGATCAAATCGGTGGCATTCAAGGTCGAACCACATTTTTCACATTGGTCGCCATAGGCTTCTTCATTGCCACATTTTGGACACGTTCCAACCACAAAACGATCGGCTAAAAACTGATCGGCTTTGGCATCATATAATTGTTCGGTTACTTCTTCAATAAAGTCGCCGTTGTCGTATAGTTTTCTAAAAAATTTAGAAGCCGTATCATGATGAATTTTCGACGAAGTACGCGAGTAATTGTCAAAAGAAATTCCGAAATCAACAAAGGATTTTCGAATAATTCCGTCGTATTTATCAATCACTTGTTGTGGAGTGATGCCCTCTTTTTTGGCTTTCATCGAAATGGCAACACCGTGCTCATCGCTTCCGCAAATGAACGCCACATCTTTTCCTTGCAATCTTAAATAACGAGCATAAATATCGGAAGGCACGTAAACTCCAGCCAAATGCCCAATATGAATGGGCCCGTTGGTATAAGGCAAAGCTGCCGTAATGGTATATCTTTTAGCTTTGCCTAGTTCGGCTTGGCCTCGGGTTGGATTTTCTAACATAAAAAAATAAATACTTTTAAAGGTTTCGTTTACTGGCAAAAATACGCAATCGAGGTGAGAGTTTTAATTTTCTTTATTAAAACTAAAACCAATCTCTTTTAACTAATAATTACTTCTTTTTTAAAACAATACTTCCTTTAAAAAAATCTGCTGAAGCATTGTAAACCATACGAAATTCTTGATACTGCTCTTTACTAAAATGAATTTTACTATAACTTTCTTCTGTAGTAATAATTAATTGATTGCCTTGTTGTACTACTGATGAAACAAAAAATGTAGTCTCATTTGGGGTTTGCATTTTTTTATCATATACTAAACTTTCGTAGCTTTCAACAGAAAAGCCTTCTGGAATGGTAAAAATTATCTTGTGTTGGTACTTTTTTGTCATATAAAAATCCAAATCTCTAGATCGGGTTTCTTCCTGATATAAATTAGATTGCGAACCAATTACTTTACCAATGTTTATAACAAGTAAATTACCGGCTTCTTCAACAGATTCGGCAGTAAAAGAAATGTCAGCACTAACTTTTAAAGGGGTATTCGTGTAATTTGCATCAAAATTTTCATTCTCAATAATAACATTACTTATTTTTACCTCTTCTTTTCCCATCAAAAGATCTTTGTAAAAATCTTGTGTTTCTTTTTCCTCTTTTAAGGTTTTGAAATAGTTGAGTTGATTTCGTTCTATAGCCCCACGATAGCCTGTTGCAGTTGCTTCTTTTTTTACCACAAGTGCATTTACCGCAGAATTTAAACTTACATTTGAAATTGTGCTAATAATTGTATTTGCTGCTTCAACAACTGGAAAAAGAAAATTACTGTCTTCCATTCTGTTTTTTTCTGGTGAATAAGCTACACCTCTTGAGGATTGTAATTCATACATTGGATTACCATAGGCTAAGTATTCTTCAAATGGGCTGATAAATTTTTTAGTTTCTGGAATGTAATACATGATTTCATGTTGCATTCCTTTAATTCTTCTATCCGAATTGATTTCTCCAATAAATCGATCTACCCCTACTACAATATAATATGGAATTTTCAGTTCTTTCATTGTAAAACCATAAAGATCAAACACGTCTGAAGGTTGCAATTTTTGTTTTCCATCGTTCAGGTCTTTTACTTTTTTAGCACTTTCTCCTCTTTCTACAAAATCGAAATTTTGTTTGATGTAACTGTCTAGTTTTTGTAGTTTTTGATCCGTTGATAAACCATCAAGTTTCAGGTTTTCAATAAAATCGCGTGCTTTACTTTTTGAAAATAAGTTAAATGCTGGTTTTTTATATCTTAAGGAAAGGAAATTCAACCAATTATCAAAGTTGCCTCCAGTATCCAAACTGTAAAATAATTTTACAATTTCTTTTTTATTTCTTGAAAAAGCTTCTTCTTTAAAAGGTTCAATATTAGTTGTATAATAATATTTTTTATCCCCATCTGTTTTTGTTTTAAATTCCGATGATGCGTCTATTTGAAAATTAACTCCCGACCCAGTGTAAATAAATTCAGCATCCAAAACGGGTACTTCTTTTTGAAACACTTCAACCGAAAAAGCAGTTGGGATTTCTTTTAAAATATAGTAATATTCTAAAATATCTCCTGCTTCTACTCCTTCAAAAACTATTGATTTTATCTTATCTATCTCTCGTTCTACAATTCTATCTTCTGGCAAAACAACAATTTGTCCGTTTGGTTTTATAATTCGTGCATGAAAATCTCTAAGTTTTCGAATGTACCCATTGTCTTCTGCTTTAACCTTGTTGAAATTATTAATTTGTTCTGCTTTGTTTATTTTTACAGCAAAATGATTCATTACAAAAGTTGCAAATGCATATTGCCCAATCCGAGTATGAACCCAACGTTTGTCTAACAAAACAACTGCGGGTTGACTTGTAAACTGTTCTGGAATTGCTTGAAATTTTGGTAGAGTTTCCCACTCGTATCTTTTAATTTCTTGGGCTCTTAGCATTCCTATTATAAAAAATGCAATAAGGAAAAAGTTGTTGTTATTCATTTTTAAGTAGTATTGATTGATTGTACAATTTATTGCAGTTTTTTATAAATTCATTCCAATTGACTATTTCGTTTTTGGTAAAATTTATTTTTTTGGTCTTTACTTCTTGAGAAATTACAACTTGTCGGTTATTTACTTTAAAATCTACGGCTACTCTTCCATAATCATTTTCAAAAAAAGCACTTTGTGGTAAAAAATCTACGGTTGTTTTTTCTGGAAGATCTAGGGTATAATTAATACTATAGTTTTCTAAATAATTCAATTCAACACCAAATTTTCGGTGTTCAGTTTCAACATTCGATTCTTTATAAGGAAAAAGCAAGCACGGTTTGATAATAGTTTTTCCTGAAACTGTTTTTGCCCAATTGTCTATCGAAAAATCATATTGTACAACTGTAGGATCATCGCTGTATTCGTTTGTAGTTTTAGTCACTACTTTGGCGTTAATTTTTTCGTTGGTGGTAACCATAATGGATTTCCAAATTTCATTTTCCTCGCTTGCATTTTGTGACAATACGTTAAACAAGCTGCTTTTACCAAATCCAACTATTTGTGCCGTTGCAGTTCCTTTTATAGTATTATTGGACAAACTATATGTAATGTTGTATATTTTTTTATTTTTTGTTGGTTCAAGAATTGGAATCTTTTCTAACAAATAATCGGAGTCGTTCAAGCCTACCAAAGATTCTTTTCCTTGAATCATTGCTGAAGGATAGGAAAAAGGACAAAATTTATCAGTTGCGTCTAAAAAAATCCTTTTGTTATCTATTAAAACAGAAGCAATCATGTGATTGTCCACAAATGGAGATGGCAGATCCTGATAGGAATAGGGTTTTTCTCGTGTGCCAATCCATGTTAAACTGGAATTAAGTCCACCTATTTTAAGCATTTCGTTTATCAAATTTGCCATGTCTTTACAATCGCCGTATTTTTTTTCAAAAACCGAAGCAGCGTCTCTTGGAATAAAACCACCCATTCCGTTTTCAAAAGCCACATAATGTAGGTTTTTTTGAACCCATTGAAATATCAACTTTGCTTTTTCCACTTCTGTTTTGGCATTGATCAAGAGTTGATTTACTGTCTTTTTAAGCTCTGATTGGTCGTTTTTATTGGTTTGCTTTACTAGTTCGCTGTACCATTTGTACAAATCATCAGTGTTGGTAAGGATTTTTTCTTGGATTCCGTTTTTGGGATACGATTTTATGTAGTAGATAATGTGTGGCAAGTAATAAAAAGCACTAGGCATATTGGCTTCTTTCTTAAATTCTTCTGAATTTTCAAGTACCCAGCTGTAAGTTATAGTAGTTGCCGTTTCTTGTGTAGTAAATTTGATGTTTGCTGTATTTTCTCCAAAAATTTTGTAGCCAATTTCAATTCCTTTGTCAACCGTAATTTCAAAGGTTGCTTTTGCCATGGCTAGCTTTTCTTGAAAAGCAAAAAAACTTAACAATCTAACATTGTTATAACGTTTGGTTACATTAAGTTCAACTGTTGAACTGTCTTCAATTGGTGCAAATGATATGTTTTTATATTTTAAATCACTGTGGAAAATATCTTCGTTTAGCGCATCGTGCGAAGTAATGTTGTATGCGCTCAGCCTACTTTTTTTTCCGTTTTTTAAATTGACACTAAAACCATTAATATCTGTTACTTCATTAAACGTGTTGTAGGTTTCAACAAACTGATAATCGTATATGTTTTTGGCTTTTAAAATCAGTCGCTTTTCGTTCGATTGACTTTCAATAGTCAGCTCCTGTCCAGTGTTTCTAATCGTTATTTTTTCGGATTTCGACAGTATTTTTGACTTTCCTTGTCCTTGTACACCCATTTGGAACAAGACACAAACCAACAGCAACATTTTTTGCATACTTTTTTTGTGGTTAAAAATAGTTAAAATTGTTAACCTACCCTTTGTTTTGTTATGTTTTTATTTTTGAAACTCAACTTTTATTCTAAAAAAAACAGCCATCCTTTATGGAAAGCTGTTTGTTAATTTTTTTACTTGATATTTTCATTACGACCCACACATTTCGCAATCATCAGGACCGGCATTTCTGGCTCGTTCCAACATGGCTTGAAAATCGTCGGCAGAAATTTCTCCCGTTTCATTAGGCGCTATTACTTCAACTGTTTGAGGAGCAACTGTATTTGTTGGTTCTACTTTTTTATCGTTATTCAACGTAAATTTTATTGCATCAACAGCCGATTTTGTTCTTAAATAATACATACCTGTTTTTAGTCCAGATTGCCAAGCGTAAAAGTGCATTGAAGTAAGTTTAGAATAATTGGCATCTTGCATAAACAGGTTTAACGATTGTGATTGATCTATAAAATAACCTCTTTGTCGCGACATGTCAATAATATCTTTCATAGACATTTCCCAAACTGTTTTGTACAATTCTTTTAAGTCTTGCGGAACAGCTTGTATGTTTTGAACCGAACCATTGTTTCTCATAATTTCTTGCTTCAGGTTGTCGTTCCACAATCCTTGTGCTACCAAATCGTTTAACAAATGTTTGTTAACCACAATAAATTCGCCAGAAAGTACTCTTCTGGTATAAATGTTAGAAGTGTAAGGTTCAAAAGCTTCGTTGTTTCCTAAAATTTGTGAAGTTGAGGCAGTTGGCATAGGTGCAACTAATAAAGAATTTCGAACGCCGTGTTCCAAAACTGATTTTCGCAAACTTGCCCAATCCCATCTTCCAGATAAATCTTCGTCTTTTAATCCCCAAAGATTGTATTGAAATTCTCCTTTTGAAATAGGAGAACCCTCGTAAGTTGAATATACACCTTCTTCTTTTGCCATTTCCATTGAAGCGGTTAGGGCTGCAAAATAGAGTGTTTCAAAAATGTCTTGATTCAATTTTTTAGCCTCATCGCTTGTAAAAGGCAATCTGAGCATAATAAATGCGTCTGCCAATCCTTGAACTCCTAAACCTACTGGTCGATGGCGTAAATTTGAATTCTCTGCTTCTTTTACTGGGTAGTAGTTTCTATCAATTACTTTATTTAAATTACGCGCAACTCTTTTGGTAACATTAAATAATAAATCATGGTTGAAGCTGCCATTTTCAACAAACATAGGTAATGAAATAGAAGCCAAGTTACACACAGCAATTTCATCGGCAGATGTATATTCCATAATTTCGGTACATAAATTTGAGGACCGAATTGTACCCAAGTTCTTTTGATTGGATTTTCGATTAGCAGCATCCTTATAAAGCATGTAGGGTGTTCCTGTTTCAATTTGAGATTCTAGGATTTTTTCCCATAATTCTCTTGCTTTTATTGTTTTTCTACCTTTGCCTCTTGTTTCATAATCAACATACATCGCTTCAAATTCTTCGCCATATACATCGCACAAACCTGGACATTCGTTTGGACACATCAATGTCCAATAACTATCCTCTTGAACACGTTTCATAAATAAATCCGAAGTCCACATTGCAAAAAACAAATCTCTCGCCCGCATTTCTTCTTTTCCTGTGTTCTTTTTTAAATCTAAAAATTCAAAAATATCAGCATGCCAAGTTTCTAAATAAATTGCAAAACTTCCTTTTCGTTTGCCACCTCCTTGATCTACATAGCGTGCTGTATCGTTAAAAACGCGCAACATTGGGACAATTCCGTTTGATGTTCCATTTGTGCCTCTAATGTAGGACCCGGTTGCTCTCACATTATGAATAGACAATCCAATTCCTCCTGCTGATTGTGAGATTTTAGCCGTTTGTTTCAGCGTGTCGTAAATTCCATCAATACTATCGTCTTTCATTGACAATAAGAAACAAGAAGACATTTGTGGTTTTGGCGTACCGGCATTAAACAAAGTTGGTGTTGCGTGTGTAAAAAACTTTTTTGACATTAAGTCGTATGTTTCCAAAACAGCATTCAAATCGTTTAAATGAATTCCCACCGCAACTCGCATCAACATGTGTTGTGGGCGTTCCACAATTTTGCCGTTTATTTTCAACAAATATGAACGTTCTAAAGTTTTAAAACCAAAGTAGTCGTAATTAAAATCACGGTTGTAAATCACGTGTGAATCTAAAAAAGCTGCATTTTCTTTTATTACTTCAAACACTTCTTCCGATAGTAAAGGTGCTTTCTGATTTGTTCTTGGATTTACATATTCAAACATATCGGTCATTGTTTCTGAAAACGACTTTTTAGTGTTTTTGTGTAAATTAGAAATAGCAATTCTAGCAGCCAATTGCGCATAATCAGGGTGTGCAATAGTCATAGAAGCTGCCGTTTCAGCTGCTAAATTATCCAATTCAGATGTGGTAACACCGTCGTACAAACCCTCAATTACCCGCATTGCTACTTTTACAGCATCTACTAAATCGTTTAAACCATAGCATAGTTTTTTAATTCTATCAGTAATTTTGTCGAACATTACGGGTTCTTTATGACCGTCTCTTTTTACTACGTACATAAGTTTTGTTTTTTGTGGTTAAAACAGAAAATCCCTTTTCTGTTTTTGGTTATTTGTTTGTGCTGAACTCGTTTCAGCACCTTATTATTTGATTTTATTGCAAATTCCTTTATCTATACGATCTGATTTATGAAAATAGAAATTTAAAATACTTATTTCTAAAAATCGGCATCAAAGCTAATTTTTTGTGCATCCGAATCAGTGTTCATAACGCCTGCTTTTTGGTATTCTGCCACTCTTTTTTCGAAAAAATTAGTTTTCCCTTGTAGCGAAATCATGTCCATAAAATCAAATGGATTAGAAGAGTTATACACCCTTGCACAGCCTAATTCTACTAACAATCTGTCCGTTACAAATTCCAAATACTGTGTCATCAGTATAGCGTTCATCCCTATTAAACTTACAGGTAGTGATTCTGTTATAAACTTACGTTCAATATCTAATGCGTTGGTTAAAATCTCTGTAATTCGTTCTTTAGGAACTTTATTTATCAAATGATGGTTGTGAAGATGCACAGCAAAATCACAATGCATACCTTCATCGCGCGAAATCAATTCGTTTGAATAGGTTAAACCTGGCATTAAACCTCTTTTTTTCAACCAATAAATAGAACAAAATGACCCTGAAAAGAAAATGCCCTCAACAGCTGCAAAGGCTATTAATCGTTCTGCAAACGAATCTGATTCAATCCATTTTAAAGCCCAATCTGCTTTCTCTTTTATAGCTGGGAAAAACTCAATTGCTCTAAAAAGTTGGTCTTTTTCAACTTCGTCTTTCACATACGTATCAATTAACAAAGAATAAGTTTCGCTGTGAATGTTTTCCATCATCAATTGAAAACCGTAAAAAAACTTAGCTTCGGGATACTGCACTTCTTTTACAAAATTTTCAGCTAGATTTTCATTAACAATTCCGTCAGAAGCAGCAAAAAAAGCTAAAATGTGTTTGACAAAATATTTTTCGTCCTCGTTAAGCTTGTTTTCCCAATCGTTTAAATCCGTGTGCAAATCAATTTCTTCTGCTGTCCAAATGCACGCTTCTTGTTTTTTATACCATTCCCAAATGTCTTGGTGTTTGATAGGAAAAATCACAAATCGGTTTTTATTTTCTTGTAAAATAGGCTCTACTTGTACCATTTTTATGTTTGCTTTTTTTTTAATTATAACGAAATTTTATGCGTTTTGGGGACTACAAAGTTTGGTAAATAAAAGCAAAAAAGAAAGTCAAACTTATTCACAATTGAAAAGAGTTTTTAACAATGCGCTAAACAGTGCGTTTTTACAGTTCTTTTTTCAAAATTCTTACTGTCAATTGTTTAATTAAAAGACTTTACACCTCAACATCCGTAAAACATACGGTTTTAAAGTAATTTAAACAAGAAAAAACGAGGTTTTTTATTTATTTTTTTAGGTCTTTTGCAACCTTTTCCAGTTCCGAATACCAGTCTGCTCCAAAGCGTCTAATCAATGCTTCTTTTACAAATAAATAAACCGGAACTTCTACTTCTTTACCTAAAGTACAGGCAGCATCACAAATGTCCCATTTGTCATAATTTACTGCTGCAAATTCTGTAAAGTCTTTTACTCGGACAGGATATAAATGGCAGGAAACTGGTTTTTTCCATTCTATTACGCCTTGGTTATAGGCTTGCTCAATACCGCAAAGTGCTGTTTTTCCATCAAAAATAACATAAGCGCAATCTTTTTGATCAATTAAAGGTGTTTCTAGATCGCCATCGGTTCCTGTAGTCCAAGTTCCTTGTGCTTCAATAGCAGCTATTCCTTCTTTTCTCAAAAAAGGTTTTACTTTAGGATAAATGGCCTCCATGATTTCCGTTTCGGCTTGACTTAAGGGTGCGCCCGCGTCGCCGTCTACACAGCAGGCTCCTTTGCAGGCTGCTAAATTACACACAAAATCTTTTTGTAGAATATCTTCTGAAACGATGGTTTTGCCTAGTTGAAACATGGTGCAAATATAGGTAAACTTTCTTGTTGTTTAAAAACCTTGTCTTTAAAATAACACCGTCTTAACGCAGTTGTTTTCTATTTTCAGTTACTTTTGTATAAAAAAATGGCACTCAATTTTAAAGAAATAATTACCGTTACTATGGTTCTATTTGCCGTAATAGACATTATAGGTAGCGTTCCTATAATCATCAGTTTACGAAACAAAGTAGGACACATACAATCCGAAAAAGCATCATTAGCTTCAATGTTTATAATGATTGTTTTTTTATTTATTGGCGAGGAACTCTTGAAATTAATAGGCATTACTGTTAATTCATTTGCTGTTGCAGGTTCGTTTGTTTTGTTTTTTTTGGCTTTAGAAATGATTTTAGGAATTCGGTTGTACCGTGATGATGAAGCAACCACCGCCTCAATTGTACCCATTGCTTTTCCCTTAATTGCAGGTACTGGAACTATGACAACTTTGCTTTCGCTTAAAGCAGAATTTCAAACTATTAATATTATAATTGCTATTATTCTCAATATTGGTTTGGTTTACCTTGTGCTAAAATCATCTGCAAGGATAGAAAAATTACTAGGAAAAACAGGGTTAACAATTATTAGAAAAGTATTTGGCGTAATTTTGTTAGCAATTGCTGTTAAATTATTCGCAACTAATGTTAAAGCACTATTGGCATAAAAACAATTTTACTATTTTTACTCCCTATTTTTAGTATATCGCTTGTGTTTTTCTAACTTAATAAAATGCGCATAGTTATCTTTAAAAAATTTAATTCCAATTATTACATGAAAATTTTTACTTACATTTTACTTGCTCTTGCCGTTGGTTTAATTGTTTTTAACGCAACTCTTTTGGATTTTAACCATGTTTTAGAAGGCAATAGTTTAATTGCTTTGATAGGCATTGTGTCTTCGATATGTGCCGTATTGATTCTTTTAATTTTCAAAATGTCTAAAAGTATTGTTGAAAAAACAAAAAACCAATAATACCCCTCTTTATTATTTTATCTTTTGACCATTAGCCACAATTTATCTAAGCTGTTTTCCGTGTTTTTGTTTTAAGATTGGTTCGTGTATATACAAAAAAACCCTAGAAATTCTAGGGTTTTGAATGTGTGAAATGTGAAACTATTTTAGTGCTTTTTTCAACAAAAATTTAGCCAATGATTTTCCTGTTTTAGCATATCCTTCTGCAATTCTATCTTCATTACTGAATGATCCACCAAAAACATCTCCAGGTGCTTTTACGCTACTGATTTCCAAAACTATGTTATTTCTATTAGCTGTTTCAACAAATTTTAAACTAGTTGTTACTTTTGCCCCTTTTTTAGCAACCATTACGTTGTATCCTGGATAAAACCAAACAGCATCAACTATTAATGTATATTTTGCTGCTTTTAAATTCGTTTGAAAAGATAAATCTTGTTTTTCTTTGTTTAAAACAATGTTTACTAATTCTAAAAACTTTGGTTCAAAAGCCAACTCACGACTTGCATACCATTTTTTCTTCCAAATATCACCAGTCCCTTTTGATTTTCCATTTAAATCGGCTAATCTGTCGGCAACATATTTATCATCCGTTAAATTGTCGTCCATTAATTTTAAATTACTGTAGTTAAATTCTACATTAATTTCTTTTTGCCCTTTTAGGAAATTAAAATCCCCTTTTACAACATCCATGTCTTGTGCAGAGACTAAAGTCGAAACTACAAACGCAGCCAATACTAAAAATTTTTTCATTATATCTATTTTTTAAAGTTAGAATCGCAAATATAAATAATTTACCAATTAAACTGTTACATTTTAATTATTTACTCTTTTTGATTAGTAGTATTAGAAAAAAAAGGCTTTAAAAACTCACATAAAAAAGTTAGTGAAAAGCTGTTTTCAAATTAGTCGCCATTATAGCTAACCAAACTATGTAAAAAGAGCTGTTAAAACTTCCAGCGATTTTGGTTTTTTAAAGCCGTGTAAATGGATGCTGAAATAGTTCAATACAACAGTAAGTAAAAGCCGTCTTTCGGAATTTGTAAAAACTTTTTCGAAGTTGTTCCATTCTAGTTTCAGTAGTTTTTTGAACAAAAAAGTTTCGTGTTCCGAGAGAGAAAGCAGTCCTTGATTGGTTGTAAAAAGCCCATCGGATAAATCAAAAAAGGGATAATCTGTAACTTGTTCGGGATAAAAACCCAAATGTTTGGACAATTCAATCAACAGCTTTAAATGAAAATTAGGCCAATGAGGTTGCGTATCCAATTGAATTAAAGCTGCTTCTAAAAAGGAAAAAAGCGGTCCGTTTTTTTCTTCTTCGCGAATGGAATGGTGTACAATTTCGGATAAAAACAAAACCATGGCGCTTTTATACAAATCGACATGAAGTGTTTGGTAAGGAAAAGCAATTTTGATTTCTTTAAAATGTTCTAATGTGCCTTTGTTTTTATGATCGGCTTCCAACTCTAAAAGTGAAAAAGGTTGGAAATAAGCTATTTTTTGATCGGCTTTTTTACCCGAAAAAGCATTGCGCACAAAATAGGATTTCATACCGTCTGAAGCCGTAAAACACTTTACGACGAGGCTTTTTTCTTGGTATTTTACAACTGAAATGACTATGGCTTTGGTTTTGACTAGCAAGGAAATGGCGTTTTTTTGGTTACGGTAGTTTACCGAATAATCATTATTTTTTTTACTTTGGTTTCAGCACCATCTTGTGAAGAAATAAAAACCATGTAAACGCCAGAAGCCACTTTGTAATTGCCAAAAGCAGTGGTATCCCACTCAATAGTTCCACCTTGTGCGGTAGTTTCGTACACTAAATTCCCTTCAATATCGGTAATTTTAACAACTGCTTTGTCTAACAACCCGCTCACTTTTACGGTTCCAGAAAATTCAGGACGTACCGGATTTGGATACACATAAACGTTGCTCAAATCCTCAGCTCCTTTGGTAGAAGTTCCTTTAAAAGAAATCATTCCTTTGTCAGTTGCAAAATAAACTTCACCAGTTTCGCTATTTACCTCAACATCTAAAATGGTGTTACTAGGCAAAGGCGAGTTGGTTGAAGTAAAATGGTAAACCGTTTCTTGACCGTCTGAGGACACTAAAAACACACCTGAATCGGCAGTACCAACCCATTTTCTATTTGCACCATCAACTACAATATCAGTTATCGATTGTTCGTAAAAAAGTTCTTGCGCTAAACCGGCTTCTAAAATGATGATGGATTTGGTGGTCATTTGTTCGCTAGACAAAAAGCTATCAACAGAAGTTAGCACCCTTAAACCGGTTATAGTTCCAATCCAAAGCTGGTTTTTGGTATCCAAAGCCACAACACGAGCGTCTTTAACGGGGAGATTTCCTAGATCAGAACCCATTGTTATTTTCTTTAAAACAGCGCCGTTTTCATTATACGCTACAACGCCATTTTTGCTAGTAGCCATCCATTTGGTTCCATTTTTATCGACTACTATGTTGCCGTAATCGTTATCTGCATAGGCTTCTAAAACACCATCTAAAGCAACCGATTGCCAAGTATTGTTGGTTTTTAATACTTTTAACCCTTTTTTGACACGAGAGTTTGTTACCCATAAATTCCCTGATTTATCGAAAGCTGAGCCGTTAATTCTAATGTTGTCGGCTAAATTGGGGGCAACCATTGATTCAAGCGTACTGTTGTCGTTTTTATACAATAAAGTGGGTACGTCATTATCCAATTTTAATAAACCAGAAAAAAAGGAACTTACATAAACCTGATTGGCATTGTTGGGGTTAACAGTTATTTTGGTTAATGCTTTGGCTCCCAAAACTTGATTGTAAGGAATAGTTAGCCAACCGTTAGCGGTGTATTTACTGATGCCATACGAATTAACATTAAATGAATTGTAAGTATACGGATTGTAATCGCCAGAATAACCACCGTAAACCGCCCAAAGTGCAGCACCAGAAGCTTTAATTCCAAACAATGCATTTCTAGCAGGTCCATCGGGTGTGCTGTTGTAAAAAGTTGTTGGATTGGTAGCTGATGTTGCAAACAGACCGTTCTCTAAAGTTCCTACGTACAACGTGTTTTCTATTTGCGTAGCACAAGTAAAAACAGCGACGCTTGGTGTTTGTAACGCAGTATTGGTAACTGTAGCAACCGTATTGAACTGGTTGTTAAAAACAACAATTTTAGTTGGGCTAGTCGCAATTAACCGATTTTGATAGACTCTAAAATCGACGGTTGTGTCGGTAAACGAATAGAATGCGGAAGCAAAAGTACCAGTCCAGTGATACAAAGTGTTGGAGTTGTTGGCAGCCACCAACTGATTGTTAAGGGTAGCAATGCCGTTCCAATAGCCAGAATCAAACACTTGCCATTGGCTGTAATCGTTTAAATTAGGATTGGAAAGCAATCCTTTTTTTATACCGTTATTACGCGTTACTGCATAAATTGCGTTATTAAAAACCGTTGTTTGCAAGGTTTCTATGTAATCTGAAACAGAGGAACCTAAAAAATAGGTGTCACCAAATTCAAGTGTTGTTAAGTTGAATTGAACAATTCCAAAATTACACGAAAGATAGACTATGCCATTATTTTCATAGAAATGATTGATTTTTTTAATGTTGGCTGGAATTTGTTTTTGAAGAATACCAATGGCATTAAACATAGATCCGTCAGCATTTATAATGATTACCAATCCTGATTCATAGCCAACTACTGTTTTTTTAAACGTTTCGCTGTAATATATGGCAGAAATTGGCTGTCCGGAAAGTCCATTTAGGGTGTTTATTGTTGTTAAATCATTTTTAATTAGATTTTTAGTAAACAACGCATTTTCTGATGCTACGGTCAATTTTACAGGAGATTCGGTCAGGTCTTTGATGGCATTATAAGAAAAATAACCTCCCCAAGACAAATTGTTTTGGCTAAACAAGGCACTGCTTTCAAAAAGAACAAGTAAAAGTAAAAACGACTTTTTCATTTGATTAAAAAATGGATTGCAAATATACTACAAACGGAATTAATCCATTTTTCATATCTTAAGAAAATAAAATCGGGATTATGCGTCCATTTCACTTTGAAAAGTGGCTAAAAATTCACCAACATGGTACCCATCCATCAAACCATGATGCACATGTACGGATAGTGCCATGGTTTTTTTTCCGTTTTCATCCCTCATTTTTCCAACTGTTATTTTTGGGCAGCTGTCGGGCCAAGTAAAACTCCTTGCGTGTGAAAAAGAAGTAAAATTGATCCACGGTAAAGCAGAAAAGTGAATTAAATTGTCGGCAAATTCTCTTGTAAATAGACCTGTTGTGGTTTGAATTCTTGCTATTTCCTTTTTAGTGTTTGCGGCAAATTGTTCTATGTTTGCGGCATATTCTATCTGAGAAAACCCAAAAGTACCGTCCTCGCGCAGGATAGTTGCTGATGCGTCAATCCTATCAAAAACATAGATTTCGTCATTTAAAATACGGTATCGAAAACAAGCTATTGTGTTTACGGCAACTAAGGTTTTGTGTAAATAATAGGTAAAAAAGGAAACGCCTATTGCTTTCGCTTTTTCGTAAGCTTTGGTACAATCAACTGTGGTGGTAACGCCAAAAAAAGGTTCTTCCATTTGTTTAAAAAACAAGAAATGCTCTTTGCGGTTCCAAGTAGCTAGCTGTAGTTTGTGTTTCATTTTTTAGAGCTGAATGTCATATCGGTACACCAAAACAGTGTTAGGTGGCATTTGAATTCAAAAGTAAATTAAAAAACGGGAAACATGAAATAAAAAAGTACAAACCTTATTTGCGATAAACCATTATTGCTACAAAACAAAACAACCCCACTATTTTATAATGGGGTTGTTCTTTAAAAATGCAACTGAACAAAAGGTTTTACTTATCTAAAACCACTTTGTAGTTGGCTGTGCCTTTGTTGTTGGTTACCGAAACAATGTACAAACCGTTGTTGTAGCTTGACAAATCCAGTGTTTTAGTGTCTCCGTTGGATAGCGAAACGGTTTCATTGGAAAGGGTTGCGCCTAAAATAGAATATACTTTAACCGCTGTAACACTGTCTTTAACCGCTAAGTTAAAAACACCCGTGTTGGACGGATTAGGAAACACCGTTGCCGTTGCGGCAGCAAAGTTTGCAGTTGACAATGTAGGTTGCCAAATTAAAGAAATATCCTTAAAATTAGCATCGTTAGGAATACCTGTAGTTTGATCATCTACATTAGGATCTTTTGCAAAATTGAATAAACTAATTGCATGACTTGCAGGAGAAGATCCCCAAGTTTCTTCTAATCTTATATTATAAAAATTTCCATCTTGTGCAAGATTACCATTTTTATCAATGCCGTCCCATATAACTGTTCTGGGCGCATAATTGGTTTGTGCTCCACCCAATATAGCTCCAGTTGTTTCACAAAACGAACTTGTTGCATCAGGAGTTAATGGAGTCCCAGAGAATCCACAACCTGCATAACTAGCCCAACTTGATAATTTATCATAATATGCTGCCTCACAGTATCTATTGGTTGTTTTAATTAAAGTTGAACCGTACATAATATAAATTGCCAACACATACCTTTTGTCTGCATTGAAATTTCCAGATGCATGTGCTATTGGGGTGTAGGTGAAAGTCAATGTACCTGTTGTTTGAGCAACAGTTTTCACACTGGAGTTCAAAAGAATAATGCTAATTGCGAGTAATAAAACTATTTTTTTCATTTTGCTGTTGATTACGTTGTACTTATAGATGTCGTTAAACTAAAAAGGTTGCGTTACAACCAAACAAAAATACTGTAACGCAACCTTAATTGGTATAATTATTTTACTTATCTAAAACCACTTTGTAGTT
>CANGIF010000024.1 GCA_947453885.1 Flavobacteriaceae bacterium | reverse complement strand
TTGCCGAAATATCTCAGCGTACAGGTTATAGTAAGGGTTCAGTTAGTCAAATTCTTCAGGAAAAAAGAAGTCCAACAGATGAATTTTTAGAAAAGTTTGCAAAAGAATTTAATATAGAATTTGAAATTACTAATCAAGTAAATGAGTCACCAGAAACTTATAAAAAATCAGAAGCTATAAACATTAGTTTTTCAGAAATGAACATCATGTTTGTTCCAATCGTTAGTAGTTATGCTTATGCTGGCTATTTGAACGGATTTGGAGATCATGAATATTTAGACGAACTTCCAAAAATTGCTTGGGCAGATGACAAAGAGCATCGCGGGGAATATCTTTGCTTTGAAGTGCGAGGTGACAGTATGGACGATGGGACCACTGAAAGTATAATGGAAAATGATATTATTCTTTGTCGTAATGTTAAGCAAGACTTTTGGAAAAGTAAACTTCACATATCAAAATGGGACTTTGTAATAGTTCACAAAGAAAAAGGCATTTTAGTTAAAAGAATAATCAAACATGATGTTGATAATGGAACGCTCACACTTCACTCTTTAAATGATTATTATGAGGATTTTGAAATTCATTTAAAAGATGTTGCCAAAATTTTAAATGTTGTCGATTTAAAAAGAAAACATAAACGTAGATAATTAATAATCCCAAAAATAACAATCTAATGAGAAAATTTATTTTAGCAGCAGTAATATTATTTAGCAGTTTAGGATTTAGTCAGATAATTGTAAATAATGAAGATATCAAGAATAAAACATCAATGTTTGAAGTTTGGGCATATAAAAAACCATTCAGTCAGAAAGAATGTTATTTCATTGATTATGGTCAAAGTGATTTTAATCCAGTTTTATGTGATTATAAAACACAAAGTATTTCTGATTCTAATAGTTTAAAATTTGAAAAAGGTGAATGGATAAAATTAATTCAATACATCGAATCTCAAGGTTTTGAAAAAAATGCCGAAAGAACTCAAGCAATTGGAAGTGGGATCGCTAGAGTTATAACTTTCAAAAAGAAAGTATAAAATGTATAAATCAGATATAAAAATATTTGAATTAATTCAATTACTTAAGTCATTAGGTAAAATCCAATATGACTATGAATTTTGCGAAAGTATCGATATCCTGAAGCAGAACCTAGCACCAATTAAAAAAGGATTAGCACATTTCACAGCTAAACACATCGAAAATATTTGTATGGTTTATGATGTCAATGCTAATTGGATATTCGGATTTGAAAACCAAATATTTATAAAAATTAAAAGTAACCAAAAGAGTGTACAAAATACTTTAAATCATCAAAATTAAAATGCTTGTAAATATCTTATAATCAATTGTTTTAAATTTTATAAAATATAAAAAGAGTTTCCCTCTTTCTCCGCCAGTTGAAAAACAAAGGCAATCAAAACCTCGTAAATCTTATGATTTACGGGGTTTTTTCTTTTATGTGCTAACCAAAATATTCATTTAATCTTATTCTTTAAGAGATAAAATCGAGACCCTAGAATTTTCAAAAATTAGGGTCTCGCTAACTCCCTTAAAAATTTCAAATAACCAGTTCAATCACTTGTTCATCAACAAGTTTACTATTTGAACATCTTGTTTGACATTGATTTTGAAACTAAATTGAATACAAATTAAAAGGTTACCACTATGAAAACAAAAATTACTTTGCATTTTTATGCTAAAAGCACCAAAGCCAATGCAGCTGGACTTCTCCCAATTTATGTGCGCTTAACCGTTGACGGAAAACGATTAGAGTTCAGCACCAAGAAGTTTGTCGAAACCTCCAAATGGTCGTCAGAATTATCTAAAATGAAAGGCACAACCGAAGAAGCTCGTTCAATAAATAGTTACCTTGATTTGATGAAAACGAAAGTTTTTAATGCACAAATGGAATTAATGCACCGAAACGAGAACTTAACGATTGAAAACTTCAAAGAAAAATTATTAGGAACCGAGCAACGCCAACGAATGCTAATTCCAATCTTTCAAGACCACAATAACAAAATCAAAGAATTGGTTGGCAAAGAATATGCGCCAGGAACTTTAGAACGTTACAAAACTTCGTTAAGCCATACCATCGAATTCTTGCAATGGAAATACAAAGTTTCAGATATTGAGATAAATAAAATAGATCACGCTTTTATAACGGATTACGAATTTTGGTTGCGAAGCGTTCGGAATTGTGCCAATAACACAGCTGTTAAATACATTAAGAATTTCAGCAAGATAATTAAGCTTTGTTTGGCCAATGACTGGTTAGACAAAAATCCGTTTGCGAATTACAAATCGAAAGTTAAAGAAGTCGAACGTGTTTATTTATCTGAAGAAGAAATTCAAAACATTATCAATAAAGATTTCAAAACCGAAAGATTGTCTCTAGTGCGAGATATCTTCCTTTTTAGCTGCTTTACTGGCTTGGCATACATTGATGTAAAAAACTTAACAAAGTCGCATATAAGCATCGGGATTGATGGTGAGAAATGGATTTTTACACACAGACAGAAAACCGAATCCGCTTCAAAAATACCTGTGTTGCCAGTAACACAAATGATTATTGATAAATACGCCGACCATCCAAAAAGCAACAACGAAGATAAACTACTTCAAATTTTGACTAATCAAAAAATGAATGCCTATTTAAAAGAAATAGCTGCTGTTTGCGAGATTGAAAAAGAATTAACCTTCCACATTGCCCGACACACTTTTGCAACGACTGTAACGCTTACAAATGGTGTTCCTATTGAATCGGTAAGTAAAATGCTTGGACACAAAAACTTGAGAACTACGCAGCATTATGCAAAAGTTTTAGATAAAAAAGTAAGTGAGGATATGAAAATATTAAAAGATAAGTTTAGTTCTTTTAATCAAAAAGTAAAATCAAGTTAAAAGTGATTCTTTGTAATTAGAAATTGTTTCGTTTACTTTGTAAAAATTTATTTGAAATGTAATCCTTTTTGATGAATTAGGTTATTGCTATAATTCTCAATAAAATGTTTCTTAAAAAATAATCGAGAATGGCAAACATTCCAATAAGGCATATACAACAAACTCAAAAAGAACCTGACTTGTCAGGAAGCTTCAGCATAAGGAATATTAAAGCTTTATTGAATGATGAAGACATGATTCAAGAGCTTCATAGACATGATTTTTACTATATCTTAATTTTAGAAAAAGGGAGTGGTTCTCACGAAATAGACTTTACTAATTATGAAATTTATGACCATTCTATATTTTTAATGCGTCCTGGACAAGTACATCAACTTACATTGAAATTTGGAAGTACAGGATATTTAGTACAATTTAAAACAGATTTTTTTTATACTCAAAATAAGCTATCACAAGAACTTTTACGTAAGGTAAGTCACATTAATTTTTGTAATCTTGAAGGTGATGGATTTAAAAAAATGGACGCAATTTTAGCTTATATTTTAAAAGAGTATAACGAAAAACTAGAAGGATATCAAGAAGTAATAAAATCAAATTTAAGTATTTTCTTTATCGAATTGGTTCGTCGTCGTCAAAATAAAAAAAATACGTCAAATGACAATAACCAATACGCACAAGAACAATTGGAGAAATTTTTGGAACTATTAGAGATAAACATTACTACAAACAAACAAGTAACACAATATGCAGATATGTTGAATATCTCTACCTATCAATTAAATGCTATTACTAAAACATCTCTTAATAAAACACCTTCGGAATTGATTAATGAGCATATTATATTGGAATCAAAAAGACAACTTCTTGCAACCTCTAATCAAGTTAACCAAATAGCAGACCACCTTGGTTATGATGATATTTCTTATTTTATAAGATTTTTTAAAAAGCATACAGATTTTACTCCTGAAGCTTTTCGTAACAATTTCAAATAAGTCCTATTCAACTTAATTTTTGTCCTATCTTACTGATTACATCACATATTACTTTTGCTGAATAAAATAAATATTCAAAAAAAGTCATTCAGTATGAAAACAAAAATGAAATTAATTGCAGCGCTAAAAATATGGGTAGTAATTTACCCTTCTATTACACTATTCCTTTATCTATTAAGTAAATCGTCACTAGATTTACCTTTGTATCTAAAAACTTTATTTCTTACACTTATATTAGTGCCTTGGGTAGTTTTTATTGGAGTTCCTTTTGTAGATTTTATAATGCGTCAACTATCAATTGAAGTTGATAAAAAATAAACTTCGGTGAAAACGGGTAAAGAAACTATACTCTCATTTTCTAGGCGTGAATTTATAAAGCAAAGTGGACTTGCTTTAACAGTATTCACTTTACCATTTCCTTTAACAAAAATTTTAAATGACAATAAAATGAAAGACAATAAAAAATATGATGTAATAATAGTTGGAGGTAGTTATTCAGGACTTGCAGCCGGAATGGCTTTAGGCAGAGCTTTAAAAAAAGTTTTAATTATAGATAGTGGTAAACCTTGCAATGCGCAAACACCACATTCGCATAACTTCCTAACTCAAGATGGGAAAGCACCATCAGAAATTGCAACTCTTGCCAAAAAGCAAGTGGAAATGTATAATACTATAACTTTTTTTAATGGTTTAACAACTAATGGAAAAAAAACAGCTACTGGATTTGAACTTCAAGTAACATCTGGAGAAACATTCCAATCAGAGAAGTTAATTTTTGCAACAGGGATAAAAGATGAAATGCCTAATATTGAAGGATTTTCAGAATGTTGGGGCATTTCAATGTTGCATTGCCCTTATTGTCATGGATACGAAGTGCGAAATGAAAAAACAGGCATCCTAGGTAACGGCGAACATGGTAATGAATTAGCCAAGTTGATTTCTAATTGGACAAATGATTTAACTTTATATACCAACGGAAAATCAAATTTGACTCTCGAACAAACAGAAAAACTGGAAAAGCGCAAAATAAAAATAGTAGAAAAAGAAATTCAACAATTGGAACACAAGAATGGTTATCTTCACACTATTCTTTTCAAAGACGGTACAAAAACAGAAGTAAAAGCAATGTATTCTCGTAACTCGTTTGAACAACATTGTAAAGTTCCAGAAGCTTTAGGTTGTGAATTAAATGACGAAGGATACATCAAAGTGAATCCTTTCCAAGAAACTACTGTAGATGGCGTTTATGCCTGTGGAGATAATACAACACGTTTGCGTTCAGTAGCAAATTCCGTATCTATGGGAACAACGGCAGGTATGATGGCAAGTAAAAGAATGATTTTAGAACAATTTTAAAAGGAACTATTATGAATAAATCTTGGGATGCTGATTATAAAAATATGTGGAATGAACGATACATGGACAACGAATTTGTGTATGGAAAAGAACCAAATCTGTTTTTTAAAGAATGGCTTCAAAAATTAGAATCCGGGTCTATATTAATGCCGGCTGATGGTGAAGGACGAAATGGCGTTTTTGCTGCGCAATTAGGTTGGAAAGTAACCTCAACGGATTTAAGTGAAGAAGGAAAATCAAAAGCATTAGAATTGGCAAACGAAAAAAATGTTGCCCTAGATTATAGCGTAGGGGATTTGGAAGAACTCGAATTTAAAAAAGAAGCATTTGATGCTATTGGTTTAATCTACGCCCATTTTGCTGCCGATAAAAAAACAATATTACACAAGAAATTAAATGACTACCTAAAACCCGGAGGCATCATTATTTTTGAAGCTTTCAGTAAATTGCACTTGCTTTACAATGGAATTGACCCTAAAGTGGGTGGTCCAAAAGATTTTGATATGTTGTTTTCTACTTTAGAAATAGCGGCTGACTTTGAAAATTATGAGATACTACTATTAGAAGAAAAAGAAATTAAATTAGAAGAAGGCAAATACCATATCGGAAAAGGTTCTGTAATTCGGTTTGTTGGAAGGAAAAAGTAAACCAATCAAATAAAGGATTTGAATTTCAATTTATATAATTATAACTAAAATGGAGTTTAATAATTATTCGACAACTAGTGTTTAATTGAACATAACTGTTGCTATAAATCTTTGTTGTAAATTTGCGGTCGGTTTTATAAAAAGCCACTGAATTTTGTTGAAAATCTAATAACGACAAAACTATGGAAAAAAAACTCCTAAACTATTTTGCTAGAATAATGCCTATTTCAAAAGAAGAAGCAGATACAATTGCAGCAACAATGGTCATTAAGCATTTTAAAAAAGGGGATATTTTACTTAAAGAAGGACAAATTTCAACAGAGGCTTATTTTGTTTTAGAAGGTTGTGTTCGACAATATTTTATAGTTGATGGTGAAGAAAAAACGGCTAATTTTTTCACCGAAGAACAATGGGTCATTTCTTTAAATAGTTTTAGCAATAACCTTCCATCAAATCATTATATGGCTTGTTCTACTGACTGTTATCTAGTAGTGGGCAACAGAGAAAAAGAAGAAGATTTATACCATCGCTTTCCAAAACTTGAAACCGTTTCCAGAAAAGTAATGGAAAAAGTGTTTACGGAACAACAGGAATTAATGGCAACTTATACAACTGACACTCCCGAACAACGATACGTGAAACTCTTAAATTCGAGACCTCAATTGTTTCAAATAATTCCACAATACCAAATAGCTAGCTATATTGGAGTAAAACCAGAATCTTTAAGCAGAATTAGAAAAAGAATTTCTAAACGATAATTTTTTTCGGTAGGCTGCCTTTTTAAATAATCCCATCTTAGGTTAGTAAATTCAAGTATCGCTCTTTTAATATCTTAATATGTCTTAATTCATGCCCTACAAGATGTTAGAACAATGCTCTTAACGTTATTATATGCATTTTTCCTAAATAAAATAGAGTTAGCGTATATCAGTTCTTAAAATGGAATATAAATTTAGGTCGATAAAATTTCCATATAATAGTTCACCTTGTCTTATAATTCCCTCATGCTTGAAGTTTAGTCTTTCTGGAATTGTTCTGCTTTTTAAGTTTTCAATTCCACATTTTATTTCAATCCTGTTTAACTCTAAAACAGAAAAACAAAAATCAATTACTGCTTTGCAAGATTTTGAAACTATTCCTTTTCCTTGAGCATCTTCAACAATCCAATAACCAATTTCTCCAATTTTATTTTGAGTATCAATTTTATAAACCCCTATTCTACCAATTGTTATTTCATTTTCAATGATAACAAATGCATATTCACTTCTCTCAATATTCCTTTTCATTGTTACTTTAACGAAATTATCTGCAAAGGCAATAGTTTGCATGCTATCAACAAATGGTAACCATTGTCTCAAATGGGTTCTGTTCTTATCTACCATATCAAAAATGGAAGAAACATGATTTTCATTTATCAATTCTATTCTTAAGTCGTTATCTATTTTTAATACCATTTATAGTTAGTTTATTTATTGACATTAATTAATCTCTATTGCCACATTCCCTTTTTTATGCCCTTTTTCTACATAAGTATGCGCTTCTACCATTTGCTCCAATGGATACGTTTTATCAATTACTGGTTTCAATTCGCCTAATTCAATTAGTGTTTTAAGAAAAATAATGTCCTCTGCCTTATGGCTAATCATACCACTTAACATTTTTATCTTTTTGTTACTAGTTATTGACACCCAAGTACCTTGTATAGTTTCCGATAATCCTGCCGCACTTAAAATCAATGTCCCATAAATTTTTAATGAGTCTAAACTATCTGAAACCGACATTCTATTTACCGAATCAAAAATCACATCATACGTTTCTCCGTTTTTAGTAAAATCTTCATTGGTATAATCAATCACTTTGTCAGCACCTAACGATTTAACCAAAGCAACATTAGCAGTACTACAAACTCCTGTAACTATCGCTCCAAAATGTTTTGCCAATTGAACAGCAGCTGAACCAACAGCTCCTGAAGCACCAACAATAAGCACTTTTTGCCCATGTTTAATAGCAGCTTTTTTTAGAAAATGCAATGCAGTGACGCCTCCAAAAGGAATAACAGCTGCTTCGTTGTGTGAAATACTTGCAGGTTTTAATGCAATAGACCCATTTTCTGGAAAACATTTATAAGCAGCATAAGTACCAAAACTCATATCCGTGTGACCAAAAACTTCATCGCCAATTTTAAATCGCTTTACTTCTGAACCTACGCTTTCAATTTCACCTGAAAAAACACTTCCAAGAATAGTTGTTTTCGGTTTAAACAGTCCAAAAAATAATCGCACTGCAAAAGGATCTGCTTTTCTTAACCTTACATCACCAGAATTAACTGCTGTAGCTTTAATTCTTATCAAAATTTCATTGGACTTTGGTATAGGTTTCTCAACATTTGTTAAAGTAAGAACATCTGGAGAACCATATTGTGTATAGACTATTGCTTTCATCTAAAGATTATTATTTTATGCTACAAAAGTAATTGCATTGCTTTTATCTTTCATTGACTTTAGTTAAGAAATGAAAAAAAGCGCTTTTTTAAAGAGTAAAAATACAGTTTTAAATTTGTCCTATTCAACTTCATTTTTGTCCTACCCTGCACCTTACCTGTTGAAATATCTTTGCTGAATAAATAATAAATTAAAATTTTAACAAATGAAAATTATCATCGTAGGTGCAACAGGCACCATGGGAACGTACTTATCAAGTGCATTTGAAAAAGAAAATGAAATCATTAGAGCAGCTTCTGAAGGAGGAGACTTTCAAGTGGATATTACTTCTCCGGAAGCAATTGAAAAATTCTTTCAAACAGTAGGTCCTTTTGACGCGCTAATTTCTACAGCGGGACCAACTTTCGTTGGACCATGGACAAAATTAAATGACGAAACATTCAGAAAAGGAGTTGAAGGAAAAATGATGGGACAAATTAATTTAGTGCTGATCGGTCAACACTATATTAATCCTAAAGGTTCATTCACCTTAATCACTGGAGCTTTAACGGAAGAACCGCAAATTAACTTTGCCAATGCATCGGCAGCCAACGGAGCAGTAGAAGGTTTTGTTCGTGGAGCCGCAATTGAATTGGAAAATGGAATTCGTATCAATGCAGTTAGTCCAACAGTTATAGAAAACTCTCCTCATTATTTCCCATATTTCCCTGGAGAAATTCCAACAACTATGAAACAATTGGAGTTC
Organism: Flavobacteriaceae bacterium; assembly: GCA_947453885.1. Taxonomy (GTDB): domain Bacteria; phylum Bacteroidota; class Bacteroidia; order Flavobacteriales; family Flavobacteriaceae; genus Flavobacterium. The sequence continues at coordinate 39,763 of CANGIF010000024.1, read as the reverse complement.
ATGTTCCGTAAAAGTGTTTTCGGTGCAGTTACAGGACATGTAATTAAACCCTAATTTTTATTTGCGAAAGCGATAGTATCCGTAAGGTCATTATTTTGCAATGGTAATGACCTTTGGTTTATGAATGAGTTTCAATCAAGCTTCTGTAAACTGGAGCTACAATCAAAAATTTAATCAAAAACTGTTGGTACTAATACCAACATAGTACAATACTTATGAAAAATTTAATTTTTAAAATAACCCTTTTAGTCACAATGATGATGTCATCAACACAGGCTCAAAATAAAATTAGCCTAATGCGCTATGATGATGACTTTTCACTGGTAAAAAAAGACAGTATAAAAAAAGGATTCGATCAACTAAAATATATTCCACTAGGGAAAAACAAGTCCATTTCTTTTGGTGGCGAATTACGGGAGCAGTTTCAGGTTTATAATAATATTAATTTTGGTGATGTTCCACCAACGTTTCAAGATGTTTCAGCCAATCAACTTTGGCACCGATTAATGGTACATTCCAATATTGAATTAGGAAACCATTTTCGCTTTTTCATCCAACTGAATAGTACACTTCGCTTTTTTAATGACAATCCAATCGTTCCTGAAATTGATGAAAACCAATTAAGCCTTCATCAAGCTTTTGCAGAACTAAAAGTAACCAATTGGAATTTCAGATTAGGGCATCAAGAAATGTATTATGGCAACCATAGATTAATTACTGTACGAGAAGGACCAAATACAAGACAGGCTTTTGATGGACTTGTAGTAAAACATAAATTCAAAAATGGAACAATTGATTTATTTGCAGTTTCTAAAGTAGTTTCAAAACAATATGTTTTTGATGACCAAAGCATGCACGATGGGTTATATGGCATATATGGAACACAATATTTTTCAAATCATAAACTAGGATTAGATTATTATCTTGTCGATTTCCAATCAAAAGCCAGAATGTATAATTATATGTCTGGTTTTGAAGACCGTCAAACATTTGGTGTACGCTTATTTTCAAACTTAAATACCATAAACTTTGAATTTGAAGGTGGGTATCAAACAGGTAAATTCAATGATTTAACTATTGAAGCGTATAACGTTTTAGCTGATGTTAATGTAACGGTCTTGCCTGCCAAAAAAGGAATAATTGGTTTTGCGGCTAATATTGCTTCGGGAGATAAAGACAATAACGACAACAAATTAAATACGTATAATTTATTGTATGCTAAACCTGCTTATGGACTTGCGGTTCCAATTGGCGCAACAAACATAATCAGTTTCTATCCTTACGTTAAAATAAATCCGATACAAAAACTGAACATTCTAGCACAAGTATTCTTTATGGCAAGAAACAGCAATCAAGACGGAACCTATTCGCCTGGTATGATTGAAAACAGACCAAAACCAAATGCACTTTTTGTTTCAGACAAAAAAATACTAGGTCAATTTTATGTTTTGGAAACAAATTACCAACAAACAAAAAATCTATCGTTCTCTTTTGATGCGTCCTATTTTGATGCAGGAAGTTATCCAAAAGCTACAGGTAATGGTAAAAATGTTACTTATTTGTCTTTTAAATCAACATTCAAATTTTAAAATATTGATGAAGGATTGATTACTTAACTAAAGAAATTCCATTTCAATAAATCAATATTCTAAATCCTAAAAAATGACTGAATCATTAAAAATTCCATTATATAGCGAAGAAAAGAAAACATTTGAATATGACCTAGAAGCTATGCTTGGCAAAGAAACTTTAGATGCTTTTAATTTGGATGCAACGCTATTAGCACAAAAAATAAAAAACCCTTTAAAAATAAAAGTAGGTGATAAAGCACCATTATTTAAACTTCCTAATGCCAATGGTAATATAATTTCAATGGAGAGTTTAATAAAAAAAGGACCTGTAATTATTACTTTTTATAGAGGTAATTGGTGTCCATATTGTAATCTTGTATTGAATGCTTATCAGAGAATAGTACCAGAAATCAAAGTATTTGGTGCCAACTTAATTGCTATTTCTCCTCAAAATCCTGTTAGCTCTTTGTATATGCAAGCCAAACATGACCTCGGTTATGATGTTTTAAGTGATGCTGAAAATAGTATAGCAAAGTTATTTACCACTATAATAGATAGTGAAACCGAAATTATAAATGAAGCACAAAAACTGGGAGTTGATTTTTATGATTTCTATGATTTTTACAACCATGATGCTAAGGACATTCCAGTTCCAGCGGTATTTATTATTGATAAAAACGGTACTGTTGTTTTTGCAAAATCTGAAAACGGTGATTATAGACTTCGAGTTGAACCACAAGAAATTTTGGATGCATTATCCAATATGACTAAATTATAGGATTTTTTTAATATTGTGATATCTTTTCTGCATATCGCTTTACTAATCTTGCAGACGAATATCCACAGTTGGAATAATATATTTTCTAATGATTTTAAAATCATCGAATATTGTTCTTCTAAATACCTAAATTTGAAGTTATGAAAAAATCAATCGTTATTTTGTTACATATTGGTTTTTGGTTGTGCTATTTATTATTAATAGGAATCATGTTAGCCGTTTTTTATAGAAGCAGTAATCAAGCAATAGATCAAACGGAAAGAGTTATAAATGCATTCAAATCGCTTTTTTTGTTTGCTTTTTTTCCATCGTTTCTAACATTTTACGGTTGCTATTTAATTGTTTTTCAAAAATTCCTACAACAAAAAAAGTTTTTACTTTCCTTATTATTTGGTATACTAATTTCAATAGGTGCTTCAATAATAGCGTATGTCGTGATGCGGTATTTCATAGAATCGGGACAAATGAATGACATGGATAAAGGAGGAGTAAACGGGAGATCTACAGCCGTTAGAACAATACTATTTATGAGCTTCATTTCTTCAATAGCTGGTTTAGCCGCATTAATTATTAAAGGCTTTATCACTTGGTTTAATGAAATAAAATTGAAAGAAGAATTAAAGCAAAAAAATCATGAAACAGAAATGGCATTAATAAAATCACAGCTAGACCCTCATTTTCTATTTAATACGCTTAATAACATTGATGTTTTAATATTGAAGGATGCTGAAGAAGCGTCCAATTATTTAAATAAGCTGTCAGATATTTTGCGTTTTATGCTGTATGAAACGAAAACAGATGAAATTTTACTTAGAAAAGAAATTGAATATATTGAGAAATACATAGAATTACAGAAAATCAGAACAGCAAATGCAAATTATGTAAGCTTTGAAGTAATAGGAAATCCAGCCAACATACCTATTGCGCCAATGGTTTTTATCCCATTTATTGAAAATGCTTTCAAACATAGTACCAATAAGAAAATTGACAATGCAATTAACGTGCAGCTATTTATTAATAAAGAAAACATCATATTTGTATGTGAAAATAAGTATGATCCCAATAGAAAAGTGATACAAGAAAGCAATGGTTTAGGAAACCATCTTATTCAAAGGCGACTAAATTTGATTTATCCAGAGCAACATTTATTAGAATTAGAAAAACAAATTAACCTTTACAGTGTAAAATTAACAATTAAAAATGGATAAATATTCTTGTATTATAATAGAAGACGAGCCGTTAGCTCTAGAGAGAACCAAGAGTTTTGTAAGTAAAATTCCTTTTTTGAATTTATGTGGTACTTTCGAGAATGCGCTCGATGGTTTGGCATTTTTAAAAGCCAACAAAGTCGATTTGCTTTTTTTAGATATTAATATGGATGAATTATCAGGTATCGAATTGCTGGAGAGTTCCAAAATAGAAAGTCAGGTTATTATTACTACTGCCTATCAAGAATATGCCATAAAAGGCTATGAACTTAATGTAACCGACTATTTATTAAAACCCTTTACATTCGATAGATTCTTAAAAGCAGTAAACAAAGCACAAGAAAATAGTATTCAGCCATTATTAACGACTCAACAAGAGTTTATTTTTATCAAAACTGAAAATAAATTAGTAAAAGTCGATTTAAGCGATATTTTATTTATTGAGGGTATGAGAGATTATCGAAGAATTCATACTGTAAATAAAAGGATTATGACGTTACAAAATTTTAGTGAACTCGAACAAATTATACCTCCTAATTTGGTTTGTAGAGTTCATAAATCATTTATGGTTGGGATTAACAAAATAGAATCAATTGAACGGATGAGAATAATAATTTCAAATCAGATAATTCCAATTTCTGAAACCTATAAAGAGCTTTTCTTTCAGGTAATTAACAATAGAATATAACTTTTTAGCAAATGTCTTGCAGACTTAAAATAATGGTTTGCAGACATCATAACCTACTTCGCATAATAAAATTGTAGCCATCGCTTTATTCTTGGACTTTTGTATAAAATTATACTCAAGAATAATTATGAAAACAAAAAATACAATTTTAGTAATCCTATTTTTTATTGGATTCTTATGTAATTCACAGAATAAAAACCAAAACCCATTAGCTGGTTCTTGGATAGGAAAAACGATTACTAAAGACCCCGCTTCATCAGAATTAGTGTTGTTTAGATTGGAATGGAAAAACAATGCAATCAAAGGTTTTATGGATTTTCCTGATAAAAGACTAAAGAACATTTCACTTGATAAAGTATGGATTAGCAAGGATAGCGTTTTTGCCGATGCACGAAAATCGTTAGGTTGGGCAGAGTCTGCACCTTTAATTTTTAAAGGAAAAATGATGCCAGGAGATTCAATTATTAACGGAATGTGGGGCGGTAATACGCCTTTAAAATTAAGTAGAACCGAGTATGTGTTTCAATTAAAAACAAATCCAAATCCAAAGATTGCAGGATATAAAATCATAAAATTAATAGCCAGTACACCTATTAAAGACCAACAAGCTACTGGCGATTGCTGGAGTTTTGCTACTACTTCCTTTATAGAAACAGAAGCTATGAGACTGGGCAAAAAGCCTGTGGTGCTTTCGCCAATGTTTTTTGTCAGACCCACTTACATCAACAAAGCCGAGAATTATATTCGAAGAAATGGAGCAAGTGCTTTTACCGAAGGAGATTTAACTTTTAGTGTATTAAAAGCCTATAAAGAATTTGGTGCCATTCCAGAAAGTGTTTATTCAGGGAAATTAGATTCTGATGTAAAACACGATCATGGTGAAATGAATAAAGCCTTATTAGAAAAGGTGAAATTTTATGTGAATTCACATGGCGATTTAACTCCTGAAATTTACCGAAATCAAGTTGATGAAATCCTAAACCAAACTTTAGGCAAAGTTCCAAATATTTTTATTTATGATGGAAAGACATTTACTCCAAAGTCATTCGCAAATGAAATGATTGGAATTAATCCTAATGATTATGTGGAAATAACTTCCTATACCCATCATCCTTTTTATTCGAAGTTTACATTAGAAATTGAATCCAACTGGAACAACAATCAGTATTTAAATCTGCCAATAGACGATTTCACAGCCGTAATTGACAATGCGTTGTTGCATAATTATTCTGTTTGTTGGGATGGTGACATTTATGAAGGATTTAAAAATGGTTTCGCAGTATTGGACAATCCTAAAATCATTACGCAACACATTAGACAAGCAGCATTCGACAATCGCACCACCGAAGATGTTCATAATATGCACATTATTGGTAGAGCCGAAGACGAAAAAGGGAATCGATTTTATATCATAAAAAACTCCTCTGACAATAATGATTGTGGCGGGTATTTGTATATGTCGAAAGACTATTTGCTTTTAAAAACAATTTCTGTAATGGTCAATAAAAATGCCATACCTAAAGCAATTCGTATCAAAGTTGGTAAAAATATTTAAAGCGTTTATCAATTGAAAATCAAAAATACTATTTAAAAATCTTTTTAAAAATTAAAAAAATGAATGTAAAATTAATTTATCTCCTAACTACAACACTGCTGCTTTTTTTTAGCAACGTGTTTTCACAAGACAAGAGTGCGGACGAACTTTCGAAGCACAAATTCACTTTAAGTGGAACGGTTTATGATGCCAAAAGCAACGAAACAATCATTGGTGTCAACGTGTATATTAATGAATTAAAAACCGGCACAATTACTAACGAATATGGTTTTTACTCTATCACTGTTCCAAAAGGAAACTATACCGTTCAAGTGAGTTTTATGAGTTTTCAAACGATAACAGAAAGCGTTAACCTCGACAAGAATACCAAAAATAACTTTAAACTCTTTGGTGCTGAACAACTACTACAAGAAGTAGTGATTACTAAAGATAGAAAAGCAACCAACATCAGAAAAGCAGAAATGAGCATCAACAAACTTTCTATTGCTACAATAAAAAAGATGCCTGTCGTTCTTGGAGAAGTGGATGTATTGAAATCGCTGTTGCTTTTGCCAGGTGTAACCAATGCTGGCGAAGGAGCTTCGGGCTTTAATGTTCGTGGTGGTGGTGCCGATCAAAATTTAATCCTTTTGGACGAAGCCACTATTTTCAACTCTTCTCATGTTTTTGGATTCTTTTCGGTCTTTAATCCTGATGCTATAAAGGATTTGAAATTATACAAAGGTGGAATACCAGCAAGATTTGGAGGAAGAGCCTCTTCAGTTTTAGATATGTATCAAAAAGATGGAAGCAGCTCTGGTTTTCACATGAATGGAGGCATCGGATTAATTTCAAGTAGAATATTGGCTGAAGGCCCAATAGTAAAAGACAAAGGATCATTCCTTATTGGTGGTCGTGCTTCGTATGCGCATTTATTTTTAAAACTCTCCGATGAGCAAAAAAACAATGCAGCTTATTTTTATGATTTAAACACAAAGTTGTCGTACAAACTAAACCCAAATAACAATTTATTCTTATCGGGTTACTTTGGTCGTGATGTTTTTAGTTTAAATAAAAATTTTACAAATACATACGGAAATTCCATCTTAAACTTACGTTGGAATCATTTGTATAATGACAAATTATTTTCAAATTTATCTTTGATTTATAGCGATTACTACTTTGGATTAGGTTTGGATTTAGCTGATTTCAAATGGGATTCTGGCATAAAGAACTACAATATAAAATACGATTTCAAGAATTATATATCCGATAAATTCAAATTGAATTTTGGTGTCAATAGTATTTATTATGATTTCAATCCAGGAACAATAGCTCCAACAAGTTCAAATTCAGGTATAAATTTCAAACAATTAGATAAAAAATACGCTTTTGAACCTGCAATTTATGTTGCAGCCGAACAAGAAATCTCTAAAAAGGTTTTACTTTCCTATGGTTTACGCTACAGCATGTTTTATAGATTGGGTCAATCCAACATCAATCTTTATGCTAATAACGAACCCGTTACTTTTAATCAAGACACGCAGACCTATCAAAAAGCAACGCCAAATGGAACCCAATTTTATGATAAAAACAAAGTGATTCAAAGCTATAATTACTTGGAACCTCGTTTTTCTGTTGCATATGAATTGGATAAAAACCAATCAATTAAAGCGAGTTACAATAGAATGGTGCAGTATTTACAATTGGTTTCAAATACTTCATCTCCTACTCCATTGGATGTTTGGATGCCTAGTGATAATTATATCAAACCACAAATTGCAGACCAAGTAGCTTTGGGTTATTTCAAAAATTTTAATAATGACAACTATTCCTTTGAAGCGGAAACTTTCTATAAAAAAATCCAAAATAGAATGGACTATATTGATGGTGCAAATTTAGTTGCTAACGAAGCTATCGAACAAGTGGTACTTAACGGTCAAATGCGTTCCTATGGTTTAGAATTAATGTTGCGAAAAAATGAAGGCAAATTGACTGGTTGGATTTCCTATACTTTATCAAAATCAGAACAACAAACTCCGGGAAGAAATAGTTCTGAAATAGGTATTAATAATGGAAAATGGTATAATTCCGCTTATGATAAATTACACAACCTTGCCGTTACAAGCTCTTATAATTTAAATAAAAAATGGAGTTTTGGAGCCAATTTTATCCTTCAATCTGGACAGCCAGTAACTTATCCAAACGGTCAATATACCTATCAAGATGTTCTAGTGCCTAGTTACGGATTAAGAAACGAAAACAGATTGCCAGTTTACCACCATTTAGATATTTCGGCAACCCTAACACCTTATAAAAATGACAAACGAAGCTGGAAATCAGAATGGGTATTCAGTATCTACAATGTCTACAACCACAAGAATGCGGCTTCCATAAATTTCAAACAAAATGCCGATACTGGAAATAATGAAGCCTTACGAACTTCAATTTTCGGAATGGTTCCTGCTGTTAGTTATAACTTTAAATTTTAAATACAAACAATATGAAAAATAAAATAAATCTAATAATAGTAGTATTTGCAGCTATATTTATACACAGCTGTCAAGATGTAGTTGACATTCCTTTAAATACGGACAAACCTAGACTAGTAATTGACGCTTCCCTAATTTGGCAAAAAGGAACAACGGGAAACAACCAAGTCATAAAATTGTCAACTACAACTGATTATTATACTAATGAAATACCAGTAGTTTCAGGAGCAACCGTTTTTATAAAAAATAGTACAAATGTCGTTTTCAACTTTACAGAAACCCCCAATACTGGGATATATCAGTGTAACAATTTTATACCTGTAATTGACGAAACTTACACATTAACGGTTATCAATAACGGACAAAATTATACTGCAACTGAAACCTTAAAATCAGTTGCGGCAATAACTTCAGTAACACAAGAAACTCAAAATGGTTTAGGAACAAGTTTCCTAAAATTAAAAACATTTTTCAATGACCCAGCAGATGCTGAAAATTATTATTTGTACAAATACAAATTTACAAAAAACCTAAAACCAGAATATTCAGTTGATGATGATGAGTTTTTTCAAGGGAATACTTTTTTTAGTTTGGTACTTGAAAAGGACACAGCACCAGGTCAGCAAGTTGAAATTACCCATTATGGAATTTCGAAAGGATATTATAATTACATGAGTATACTATTAGGCGTGGCTGGAACTTCTGGTGGTGGACCGTTTCAAACACCACCTGCAACAGTGAGAGGAAATATAAAAAACGAAACGAATTTTGACAACTATCCTTTGGGCTATTTTAGAGCAAGTGAAGCGGATGTAACTAATTATACCATTCAATAATATTTTTTAAAAAATGGAATTTGGTTAATTATCTAACCCAATAAACCGATAAAAATAAGCTAGATAATATTATAAAAACAAATATTGTATGACAAATAATTATAACAATATTAAAATGCAAATACGCTTTCTATCAGTATATGCAATAGTATCATCCATATTGCTATTCATTGCCTTGTTCTTGATTTTTAGAATGGAAAGTAATTCAGAAAAATTAATAGTTGAAGAACTAACCGCAAAGCGAATAAATATCGTTGAACCAAATGGACAACCTAGATTAGTTCTTACCAATTTGGAAAAATCACCTGAAAATTTGAATCACGGAAAACCTTTTGGCATTCCAGGAGGCAACCGTGCTGGATTAATATTCTACGATGACGAAGCCACTGAATGTGGAGGACTTGTGTTTTCAGGAAGAAAAGATAGTAATGGAAAATATTTTGCATCAGGACATTTTTCTTTTGACCAATACAATCAAAATCAGGTTCTGTATTTACAATATCTTGACGATAATGGAGATAGGAAAACAGGTTTATATGTTGATGACTGGCATAACAGTCCTTCTTTCCCTGAGTTTCGTCGTACCTACAAGGAAACAGAAAAATTACCAAATAGCCCCGAAAGAGATGCTAAACTAAAACAACTTTTGGAGCCTGTTGATGGTGACCCTGCCTTTGCACATAGAGTTTTTATTGGTAAAGATGCAAATAAATCAGCATTAATAAATCTGGCTGACGGAAAAGGTAAAACAAGAATTCAGCTAATTGTAGATTCTAGCGGGGATGCAAAAATTAATTTTTTGGATGAAACAGGAAAGGTTGTTTATTGCTTACCAAACAAAGAGAAACATTAGCAAAGTATCTATTTAATAAAACTTAAGACCTCAAAATATGAAAAAAGGAATTGTAACACTCTTTGTCATTATATTTAGTTCCATTGCTGCTAATGGACAGTATTTAAGTAAAAAAATAGAGTCGCTTATCGAAAAAGCAGTAAAACTAAATCGTTTCAATGGTACCGTTTTAGTGAGTAAAAAGGGCAAGATAATATATGAAAAAGCATATGGATATCAGTATATAGAAAAGAATATCCTCAATTCTCCAAATACAATTTATCAAATAGGATCAATAACCAAAGAGTTTACTGCCGCAGTAGTTTTGAAATTAATTGAAAACCATCAATTATCACTTGATGAAAAACTGAGTAACTATTTTCCTGACTTTGTTAGAGGTAACGAAATAACAATTAAACATTTACTCACGCATACTTCTGGTATTTATGAAATTCTAAGAGATCCCAATGCCTTTAATACCGGAACACAACCAAGAACTAAGAAACAAATGCTTTCCTATTTTATCAATAAACCATTAGATTTTGAACCAGGTACACAATATTCCTATTGTAATTCCGGATATATGCTTTTGGGTTTAATTATCGAAAAAGTAACTGGTAACCCCTACGAACAAGTTGTAAAAGATTTCATTTTAAAACCTTTGGGGATGAAACATACGGGCTTCGATTTTGTGGGATTACAAAGTAGCGATAAAGCTTTAGGCTATAGTAAATATACTAAGACTACTAAGGAAGCTTCTGTACCCTGGGATTCAACTGCGACTTATTCAGCAGGTTCTTTATATAGCACGGTCGAGGATTTGTATCGATGGCACAAAGGGTTACTAAATTACAAAATCTATAACAAAGCTAGTCTTGAAAAAGCTACAACTCCGTTTCTAGAAGGATATGGTCTGGGTTGTTGGATTGACTTGATATACGATAAAAAAGTAGTTTCGCATGGTGGTAATATCTTCGGATTTACAGGTTATTTTGGTAGAATTCAAGAAGAAGACGTGAGCATTATTATACTGAATAATATCTTCAATCGTCAAATTGAAACTATCGGTCATTCTATACTTGCTATACTTTACGACAAACCGTATTCCTTCTTTGATGAACTAAATCTAACGCCTACTATCTTAGAAAAATATGTTGGTGAATATGAAGTAAATGCCAATTACAAAGTAAAAATAATCCGCATCGATAATCAGTTATTTATACAAACAAATAATGCAACCCTTATTGAGATTTTCCCATACAAGGAAAATACATTTTTTCAAAAAGATGATGATATAACAATAGTATTTAAGGGAGAAAAAGGCGCTATCAATAAGATAACAATTATGGAAGGGCTAAGTACTAAAAGTGGTGGTAAAATAAAGCAATAACTAAATAACTAAATAACTAAATAATTAATAGTAAATAAATAATAAAACTTATGAAAACAATTACAAAAAAACAGAGAATTTTAAATGCACCTTTTACAAGAATCCTACTAGGACTTATAGTTTGTTTTATTGCCTTTATTTTGGCGCAACAAGTAACAGGAAAAATATTGGATTTAACTCCTGCAAATAAAAATTTAAGAAACCTGATTAAAGGTATCATTTCATCAATTGCAGTTGTTGGTACTTATATCTATTTTTTTAGAAAATACGAAAAAAGAAAAGTAACCGAATTCTCAAATAAAGGAATGGGTAACTATATTTTAATTGGTATTGGTATAGGAGCCTTATTACAATGTCTTACCATACTAGTAATTATAGCTAACGGTGGTTTTGAAATAGTATCAGTCAATCCTGTTTCAGATATGATTATTCCCTTTACGGTAGCTTTTTCAGTAGCTATTTTTGAAGAAATTTTAATTAGAGGGATTATTTTTAGAATACTGGAGGAAAAATTAGGCAGCTACATATCTCTAATAATTACAGCCATTATTTTTGGAGCTTTACATTTAGCCAATCCAAATAGTACTTTATTATCAGGATTATGCGTTGGCATTGAAGCTGGATTTTTAATGGGTGCTGCTTATATTTATACAAGAAATCTGTGGTTTCCAATTGCTATACATTTTGCTTGGAATTTCATGCAATCAGGTGTCTTTGGTGCAATTACTTCAGGTAATGAAAAAACGGCTAGTTTACTATCAACAAAAATTACAGGAAGCCAATTAATTACAGGTGGCGAATTTGGACCTGAGGGAACAATACAAGCAATAATCTTTTGTTTATTAGCTGCAATCATTTTATTGAAATTAAGTAAAAATAAAATTATCAGTCCTTATTGGAGAAAATAATAGGCACAAAACAGCTGCGCAACCAAAGTAAAATATTTGTTCCGTTAGATTTTTGCAAGAAAATTTAAAAAGAATAGCAACAATTATTTTAAACACATTTTAAAAATAACGACCATGATTAAAAAAATCAAAACAGAAATTTTAATTAATGCAACACCTGAAAAAATTTGGTCAATTCTAACTAAATTCGAGAATTATCCAAATTGGAATCCATTCATAAAGTCCATAGATGGAGAAATAAAGGTTGGAAGTAAAATCAAGGTAAGAATTGAACCACCGCAAGCAAAAGGAATGAATTTTACCCCCAAAATACTAACATTTGTATCTAACAAAGAATTGAACTGGCTAGGTCATTTATTATTCGCTGGTGTTTTTGACGGAGAACATAAATTTGAGCTTATTGACAATGCAAACGGTACAACAACTTTTATTCAAAGCGAAAAATTTACAGGAATATTAGTGTCTCTTTTCAAAAAACAACTTGACAACAATACGAAAAAAGGATTTGAAGAAATGAATAAAAAGCTGAAAGAATTGGCAGAAAAATAAAAACCATTTTGAGAGAAAGTTTATAATAAAAAAAGTAATCATGAAAATTGAAAACAAAATAGATGTTACTACTTTAAGTGCGGTTCCTGAAACAATGCTTATTCCCTTATATTTTAAAGCTAAAGAAACCAAAGAAAATGGAATTATAAAGGACAATGTATCCGTTGAAATTCTTAATCGCATTGATTATGACTTTTCAAAAATGAATGAAGATTGGATCGGTCAAATTTCAGTATGCGTCAATACTTTTTTAATTGATAAACTAGTAAATAATCTTTTAGAACAAGGTAAAAAGAAGGTTATTGTGAATCTTGGCTCTGGACTAGACACTAGACCCGAACGCTTTTCGGACTATAAATGGTATCATGTCGATCTACCACAACCACTAGAAATTAGAAAAAAAGTATTTGATAAAAAACACGATACCTATATCGCAAAAAGTATTTTAGATTTAACTTGGGTAAATGAAATAAAAGAAAAAGAAAATATAATCTTTATTGCAGAAGGATTATTAATGTATTTTACAGATGAAGAGGTCAAATCAATTTTAAAAAATATTAGAAAATCATTTACAAACTCTCACATTATTTTTGATACTTTACACAAGCAATTAGTCGGAACCAAAAGATATGCTAAAAGTGTCGATACATCATCTGCACCTTTCAAATTTGGAATATCTTCAATTGATGATATTATCAAATGGGACACTGGTTGGAGACAAGAACAAGTTTTTTACAAGATTGATTACTACAAGAAAAGATGGAAATGGCTTCGATGGTTTAGTTTTATTTCATCTTTTAAAAAAGGTTTCATAGTAGCTGTATTAAAATCGGAATAGCTTAGCAGTTGTTATAAACTTATAGAGGCTGTATTATGGTTAACAAAAGCAAAAGCATTGTTCCTCTCTTTCATTGACTTTAGTTAAGAAATAAAAAAAGTATTATTTTTAAATTTAAAAGGCAGAATTTCACTTAAGTCCTATTAAATTTCATTATTGTCCTATTCTAAAGATTATATGCCACTTTACCTTCGCTAGATTTTTAATCAATCTTGAAAATAAAAAATATTCTTGATAATCAAAATTTTATATGAAGCAAAAATACATTCTAGAAAATTATGATACGATACTAAAAGAAATCAAAAATCCAAAGATTATTTTCAGTGTCGATTTAAATCCATTTCTAGAAAATTGTGCTTCCGAAAGTTTTCTTATTTACCAAGTAGATTTCATTAAACAAAATGGAAATACAAAGTATATTGTAAAAAAACCAATTCATAATCTACATCCAAAAGTAACAGAACTAAATTTAGAAGAGGTTGAAAATATTTCAGAATTCGATGAATTTATTCCAACAATTCTAAACGAATTAAATATTTCAAAATACGAAACCAGTTTGCGCTGGAGCTCCAAAAATGAAAGTAACACTTTATACATTTTAAAAGAATGTGAGATAGAAGATTTATCTCAAGAAAAACGATTCTTTCTATATTGCTATCATTCGCTCAAAAATGAAAATGACAAAATCAAGAAAATCAATAAAGAAAAAGTTTTCAAATTCAAATCTAAAGAGCGAATTGAGCAATACATTCATAAAAAACAGTATGCACTCGAAAATTTAGCCCATAGATTAATCAAAGAGATAAATCCAGTAAATTCATCAGATATTTATCAATTTTCCAATAATTATGATAAGGTTGATTGTCTGAAAATCACCTATATTTATTTAGAAAAATTATTACGTTTTATCGAAAAAGAGTATCGAAACTACCTCAACGTAAACATTCAAATTCCATATCGTTCCATTTTAGTCAAAGAATTTGAGATAACAGACAAACTCAAAGAAGTAAAATCAAGATTATTAGGGAGTAACATTAATGATCAGTTATTGAAATTGGCTTATGAACCCTTACTTAAAATAGCCACAATAAATATTCAAGAAAAATTGACCTATTATGAGTTCAATTATTGTACGGAATTTATTTTGACACTTTATAAACAAATCACTTTCGAAAATAGTTCTGAAGAAGCTATCAAAGAATGCCTTTTTGATTTAAACTTTAATTCTACACAATTTTTTGACAACTTGACGGATGGTATTTTAATTGAACTATCCAAACAGGAAAACAACATTCAAAAAATTGATATTCTATACAGATTACTCAAAAATTACAACCAAAAACAAACCCGAAATTTCATTAAATACAATGAAAAATTACCTTCTATAAAAGAGCAAATCATCAGTTGGATTGAAGAAGAGATAGAATATCTGTCAAAAAAAATGAAACTAGATGCCAATCAATTTACAAATGTTGCTAACAACGAAGATAAAATCAAATTCCTTACTGGATTATCAGTGGCACAATTGAGTTATTTTTTTGCATTACTAATCGAAACCGGAATAATAAAACACAAAAATCAAGCAGATATATTTCGCTTTATTTCAGAAAATTTCAAAACTGAAAACACCTCCAAAATTTCAACAGATAGTATAAAAACAAAATACTATAATATTGAAACTACAACGAAAATTGCTATTCGTGAAAAAATAATTGAACTTTTAAATCTTACGAAGTTTTAAAACCTCCTTCAACATTCGCCAGCCAAAACCATCCATTCCAAGTAAAGTTTCATCGTTAATTAATAACAATTCTGCAACACTTGGTATTTTTTGTGCATCCATAAAGCGTTGTAATTCGGGACTAATTTTATTCTCTACTTTCATAAAATAATAATTTTAGAAGATATAGCTAAAAATGTACCTTTTGGAGTTGGTATAAACAACCTGCGTGGGACATCGATAAATCAGCATCAGAGGTACGACCAAGCACCTACAGCCACGATAAACCGAGCCCACGCATTGCGTAGGCGAACAGTTTATTCATAGGCTGCATATAAGAATTTGGTCGTTTTCTGATGCCCTAAATAACTTTCGCTATATATGTAAAGAGGGAAAACCTCTATTTTGTATTCAATACGCAAATCTAGTTATAAATGAATAAAATAAACTATTGCAATACTAAAAATAAAAATTTTTTTCTGCTGAATGGTTGATTTTGCTATACTTTGTTGGGGGTTGCGCAACCCCAGTAACTGTTTTGGTATTATTTTATTTTTTCTCTTTGTCCGAAATATTTAAAAACACAATATTATGGCAATCGAAGTTATTACTCGCGAAGATTTAAACGAATTCCGTACACTTCTTCTTTCCGATTTAAACGCAATGTTTAATTCAAAACCGCAACAGCAAAAACAATGGCTCAAATCTACCGAAGTCAGAAAGTTGCTAAACATTTCTCCTGGTACTTTACAAAATCTACGCATCAATGGAGTATTATCTTATACCAAAGTTGGCGGTATAATTTTCTATGCTTATGCAGATTTACTCAAAGTTTTAGAAGAAAACAAGGTAGAAGCTTCACCTAATTTATTCAACCCTAAATGGCTAGTAAGATGAATTATATTAAACACCTCACAGGTTTTTTTAATCGAATTGCGCTTGAAAAATCACTTAATCCAACACACATAAGCTTGTACTTAACACTATTTCAATGTTGGAATGTCAATCGGTTCAAAAATCCAATCATAATTTCCAGAGACGAAATGATGAAAGGAAGTAAAATTGCATCAAAAGCAACCTATCACAAGTGTATAAAGGAATTGCAACGTTTGAAGTTTTTAGATTATTTTCCATCCTATAATCCGTATTCTGGAACAGAAGTTTTTATGATAAATTTTTCGGAAGGAAATAATTTCAGTCAAAATAGTTCAGATACAACCAGTTCAAATAATGAACAAACTACACCAATTTTTGAACCAACCGAGCCAAAAAATGAACACGTTAATAGTAATGTTGCTGAACAGGTTATTGAACCGCCCTATATATATAATAATAAACAAACATTAAAAAACAATAAAAACATAGATAGAGACACCAATTTTCAAAATCTTGATGATGATTTGTTTTTAAAAAATGAAACTGTTGAAAAAGAAAAAAGTTCCGCCAAAAAAGAAAAGGAAATTATCACTTCGAGTACAGTCGAAAAGCCTACATTGGAATCAGTCAAAGAATATTTCAAGTATCAGAATTTCACAGATTTTGAAGCCGAACGATTTTTCAATTATTACTCCAGCATCGGTTGGCTCATTGGTGGAAAAACCAAAATGAAAGATTGGCAAGCAGCTGCACGAAACTGGATGTTGAACACACCAAAATTTTCGATTAATTTGCCAAATCCATCAACACAAAAAGTAAATCCACAACCAAGAGCCTACAACCTCAACGCAACCACTGACAAAAACTATGCAGAGCCATTGTAAATTAAAAAACGATGAATTCACAATACAATTATCCCGAAATAATGGTGTGGTTAGAACAAAAGGGCAAACTACAATTTGGCGAAAAGTTCCATTTCAGAGAAGCGGATGTAGTTAATATTCAAAAACTGATTTGTTATTTTCTAAAAGATGAGGTTATGGCTGCCAATTTTAATTTAGATCTATCCAAAGGAATTTTACTTTCTGGACCAGTTGGATGTGGAAAAACAACACTAATGACATTGATGCGACACGTTGCACAACCAAACTACAAATTCATAATAAAAACCTGCCGTGACATCAGTTTTGAATTCATCAAAGAAGGCTTTCAAACCATTCAAAAATACAGCAACGGAAACAATTCTCATAGCGAATACAGAAACTATTGTTTTGATGATTTAGGCGTAGAAACCAACCTAAAATACTACGGAAATGAATGTAACGTAATGGCAGAAATCATACTTTCCAGATATGATATTTTCATTTCAAAACAAGTTATAACGCACATAACCAGCAATCTTTCCGCCACCGAAATAGAAACCGCTTATGGGAATCGGGTACGCTCTCGATTGAGGGAAATGCTTAATTTGATTGCTTTTGATGATAATTCGATGGATAAGCGAAGTTGAATAGCATAATCACGAACACCAAAAAAACAATATAAAAGCGTGAGTAAATGTTGAATTTGATTGTTTTTGATAATGATGTTGAGGATAAAAGAATTTAATATTCAATAAATTAGATTAAAACCATTCATTTTGAATTTTAATACATATTTTAGTAACCTAAATATTTAAAATAAAATTACTAAAAATGGACATCACAATAACGAATTATACTATTCACTATATTGAAAAAGAAACTAAAAAAACAATACCAGCAGTAATTGAATATTCTAATCAACTCCTAGCCATAGATGAATTTTCAGTTAAATTAGTTGCAGAAATTCATAAATCGATTACTGATAGTCCGTCTTTAAAAAATACTAGGTTTAGAGATAATGAAACTAACATATTTACAAATTCGTTTAATGATTATCTTTCTTCTTCAAACGAGGAAGATTTTTTTACTTTTTCAAAAAGTTTAGAAGATTTAAAAACTAGAATTGAAAAAGAGCCATTTGCAACTGGGGGTTATTATCTTTTTGTAGATTATAAAATTATAAATAAAAGGTTTATTTCAGTTGTTCTTTTAAGGAAAAAAAGTGGTATTAATATTGTAAAAGTTGGGAATGTATTCAAAGTCGATAGTTCTGAAAATATAAATATTGATAAAGTTGCTATGGCATTTAGATTAAATTATGAAATTTATTTAGAAAACGATCTTAACCGTAATTATTTAGCAATTATTTCTACACAAAGTGATGGAGACGTTTCAGGTTACTTCAGAGATTGGGTATCAGCAGGAGGATTAATTAAAAACGATAAAAACACAGCTAATTTTGTTGCAATTATCAAATCAATTGATATTCCAAAAGACGACGAAGGTAATGATATGTTTACTAGAAATCTATTTCAAAAAGCAGTCTTTGACAGTGTAAATTTGAGAAAAGACAAAACTGTTAATTTGAAAGATTTAAGTATGCAATTCTATGGACAAGAAAATGGAAATAAGTTTATGAATTATGGAACTGAAAATAAATTAATTTTAGATCCCGAATTCAGACGAGATAGTAAAAGATGGAGAGGTTTAACAACAATTAAAGCGCACATTCCGGGGATTGAAATTATTGTTGATTATGATAAAATTAATTCTTTAGAATTTTCGGCTATTGGTGAAACTGTAATAATTAAATCTAAAAAACTAGTTGACCAAATCAACAAACAATATGGAGAACGCTAATTCTAAAACTGTTATTGATAATTTAATTAAATTATTCTCAACTGATATTGATGTCAATTCATTTGGATATAATGGTAGTTTATTAACTTTTATTTGTCAAACTAATTGCAGTTCAAACGCTGTTTTATTAAAACAAGTTTTTAGTGAAGTCAATACACTACTTCAAAATAAAATAGAAATAAAATTATCAAGTTGCATTTTAGAAAATACCTTTTTTTATTTTGACATAGAAGATTATTTTCGAAAGTATGATGACTATTCAACTGATTTTAAAAATTCAAATATTGTAATTTTAAAAAATAACGAAACGATTCTTTTTAAGGAGAAAAACGAATTATTTTCTCAACCCAAAGCTGCGCTTTTTAATTTTATTGAATTTCGTGAGTTAATCAATTTTTTAATTTCTAAAAATGAATTTACACCTTATCATAATGAAATTAATAAGCAATTTGTAATTATCAGTAAGGAAAATGGTGCTTTTCACATTGGCTATAGTTTGCAAGATATTAGATTGTCATCTATTGAAGATTTAGAGCCTCTTTTTAATGAATTAAAAAAAGGATTTGCTAACAAAGAATACATTCAATTTTTCAAAGAAGTAATTATTAGTGGCATTCATCAAAAAGATATAAAAGATAGGTTTTTTGAAATAGTAAAAAGCCTTAAATTATTACTTAACCTCACGGAAAGAGATTATGAAAATTTTGTTTTAGATTTTGCATTTGATAAGATTAAATCAAAATTTAAGGAAGAAAGAAACAAATATTTTGAGAGTTTAGAAAAAAACATTGATATTGTAAGTAAGCAAGTAGTTTCATTTCCTTTGACATTTGGAGCTACTGCATTTGCAAGTTATCAAGTAAAAGATAAACCTTGGATATTAGGGTTAATAGTTTTAGCATATCTTCTTTATACGATAATTGCATTCAAAGTACTATCAATGGCATCTTATAATATTCAATGTTTAAGATTAGATGTTAAAAAAGAAGAAGACGAAATAAAAGCAAGTTATGGCAAAATATTTGAGGATTTCAAAGACGATTTCACAAAAATTTGGACTAAAATAATAAAACTTGAAAATCTAGTTTCTACCTTAAAATGTGTTTTAGCATTCTTACTTATATCATTTACAATTTATTCAGGATATCAAATTTTTAATTCAAATTCTATTGATAATAAAGAGAAAATTTCAGTTGAAACCGACACAATAAATATCATAATAAAAGATAAAAAGCAAACAACACATTAGATATTAATATGGATTCAACTACTTTCTGGAAAAATTTCAATTTAGGAACAGAACTTCAAATATCTGGTAGTTTTATTTATAACGGATTATTAGTTTTTGATGAAATGGAATCTTTTTATCACGAAGAAGAAATTTTTGAATTTCTATATAATATTTCAGTTGGTATTGAAAGGCTTCTAAAAATTAGCGTAATCCTCATTGAACATACTAACGAAATAAATCAAGATGTTTTCTTTGAAAGTATTAGAAATCACAATCATCAAAAATTATTAAAATCTATATCTGACAAATACAATTTAAAAGCTAGTAAGTCAAAAAATGCTTTTATTCAGTTACTGAATAATTTTTATAATGAAATGCGTTACGATCGTTACACTAATAAAGATCCGCTGAATAATGACAAGGAAAAAAAATCATTTATAAAATTTCTTGAGAAGTATTTGAAAATAAAAATCAGCAATGAATTTTTATCAGTTTCCCAAAATGATAGAACAACTAAACAATTTATTGGAGAAGTTATTAAATCAATTACTGTTGAGCAATATGAAATAATCACAAAAGAAGCAGCTAGATTAAATATTTACATTGATGATATAAGAGGATATTCAAAAGCTTATAAAATCTTTATTTTACATCAATTCAATTTTGAATTTGAAAATAGAGTCCAAAAAGAACTGTTCTTAAAATTTTTATCAGATGATAAAAACTCATCATTAATTGCTTTTGCAAAAGAATTAAAACCGCTTGAATTTGAGAGTTATGATGAAAACTATTATGCGAAATGTATGTTCAAAAAATTAGAAACATTAAATCTTGACGGAGAAATGGAACTATTGGATGAAAATATTGAGAATATTGAAGAAAGAATAGATTTTCTTGATAGCATCGGAAATGATATGGTACGCTTTGATTCCGAAGAGGATGAATTTTTTGATAGTAATTTTCAATAAAATAGGTTTTCTCTTATTTCTTTTTTAAAATTTAAACATTATGATTTCTCTTCCAAATTTCTTTTTTTATACTCAAGATAAACCAGGCATTGAAAAATATACTTTTAAGCTTGGTAATGGTAATGACCATTTTACACTGATATATGTAGCAAAAAAGAAGGTTTTTGATTTCCATAAAAAAGATGAAACAGTAATACAAACAGAATCAGACGACCCATATTATAATTTTTTTGAAATATCATCTTTCAAATTTTTTAGATTTTTACAAAAACTAGGAATGGTTCAAGAATATCTAGCAGAAGAAATTATATTAAAAAATAAAATCAATATTGGAAAACTAAAGAAAAATAATTGTTGGTTAATACAACTTGAAAACATAAATTATTCTAAAGATATTTATAATATCAAAAGAAATGGTAGAGAACTAAAATCAAATAAAAACCTCACATTAAAGGAATTAATAGACGAAATTGATTTGATACATCCTGATGAAATTCAAAACATAGATTGCAATATTTTTAGTGTGTTTAAATATAAAAATGGAATTTTATATTTTCAGGGATTTGTATATAAATTTAAAAATCGAAAAGGTTTATTCTTTTGGTCTAAAAAAAGCGTCAATTATTATTTAAAATGTTTAATGGTAGCTACATATAATATTTTATGTCCTATATCTTTTAAAAACAAAGACAGATTATTGATATTATTAAAAGATATAATGACCTCAAAATACAAGTATCTTAAATAATTATTAATTTTGTAAATTTCCGCTTTATAAAATCCAAGCTCTTAAAAGTATTTAATTGATTGAAATCTTTATTAATTTCCAAAATCTATGACTAATAAATATGATTTTTATATCGACGAGAGTTGTCATTTAGAAAATGATAATATTCCGGTTATGTGCATCGGTTACATTAAAGTACCAATGAATGAGTATGTTGAATTACAAAAAGAATTCAATCAAATTCTTGCAAAGCACAATCAAAAGTCAGAGCTGAAATGGAATAAATTCTCAAATGCAAGAACAACATTATACAAAGAATTAGTAGATTTTTTCTTTCGGTCATCATTACAATTTCGTTGTGTTCTAGTCAAATACAAAGAGCGTCTAAATCATAAAGATTTCAATCAAGGTTCTCACGACAATTTCTATTATAAAATGACCTATTATCTATTGCATCCTAACAATAGTAATGGCGATGAATACAGAGTTTTTATTGATATTCAAAATACTCGTGGTAGAGAGAAACTAAAAAAAATTAATGAAGTTTTTGATAAGGAATATAAAGGCAAAAGTCCATTCAAACAATTTCAGCATTTACATTCTCACGATAATAATTTCTTTCAATTAGCCGATTTTTTTATTGGTGCCATTACTTATAAAACAAGAGTAGTAATGAATAATATTGTAAATCCAACTCCAAACAGAATGGATTTTATTCAATATTTAGAAACTAAATCTGGTTTTAATCTCGAAGAAGGAACAGAACCTTGGGAAACAAAGTTCAATATTTTTGATCACCAACCTAAAATAAAGCTATAATGGATTTATTAGATTTGGATGATCACATACCTAATTTAGGAATTGACCCATCAGCTGCACATTTAGAAGAACTATTTCAATTATTCAAAGCCGATTTTATTGATACCATTTTTTATTTTGATGGTTGCAGAGTAAAAATAGATATAGCAAATTCAAAAGAAGAGGGATTTGAAACCTACCCGCATACTTTTGTGAAAATCATTACAAGAGGCGATAAAGGCAAAAGATGTTTCGACAAAAAAAGAGCCAACAAAATTCATTGGATAAAACCAATACTCGAAAATAAAGATACTGAAGATGTTACTTGTTTCCAATTTTTAGAAGCAGATGGGAGAATCAGGGACTATTTTTGGTTCAAAGAAGGTAATTTTCTAGTTGTAATGGAAAAAATCACTCCAGACTATATGATAATTTCTTGTTTTCATATTGATGATGCAAGAAACCAAAAATATTATGAAGACAAATATACAAAGAGGGTAAAATAAAAATGCCACAACTACGGTGTTGTGGCGAACCAGGTCCTTTTCCCTAGGGAAATGACTTTGCAAATATACGCTATGTAAAACCAAAAAACAAATTTTCTATTAAAAAACGTATTTCTGACCAACTTCATATAGTATTTCCATAAGTATGAATGACAAAAAATACACAAAAAATCCCTTTAACTAACTCATTATTTCATACATCTACAAAAGAACGTCTTTAGTCCAAGTATTCCTAAAGCCAATTTTTTGTTTCATTTCGCTAATTTCATAAAGCAATAAAATAATTTTAAAATAAATAAAATGAGTAGAATTTTAGGACTTGATTTAGGTACAAACTCAATTGGTTGGGCAATTATTGATAAAGAAACAAATAACTTATTAAACTCCAGAATGAGGATTTTTAAAACTTCTTCAAAACAGAATGATATTAAAAGGAAGAACAATCAAAGGGCAATTACTTCATTAAATACAATATCAATTATATCGTTAATTTTAATTGTTTTAAATTTTGAGAATTGGCAGTTTTGGTTAAATGTTACATTAACATCAGTTATCGCTAAAATCACATTTTCAAATCAATAAATTCAACAATGGAATTTAGAAATCCACACTATATAGTTCCTCCGGGTTCTGCAAAACAAATTTTATCACATCCATTTTTAAAAAGAGGAGTTACAGAGTTAGCAATTTTTCAGGAACATAGATATGCTTTTTTCTATTGGCTAAAATGGACTAGAGAAAACGAAAATTGTAAATCACCTTGTTTAGTAAGTTTAGATTGGCATCAGGATTTGTGTTATCCGTGTGAAACAGAAAAAAAGTGGTTGTCGGAACTTGATCAATCTAATGATGGCGAAGTGGCTTTATTTAGTTGGGCTAAATTAGCAGGAAATAATGATGGTCATATTTTATCTGCTGCATATTTGAATCTTATTGGAGATATTTATGTTCACTGCCGACAAGGTACTTTTGAAAGTAATTGGGAAGATGAAGAACTTATTGATATAAATGGAACCAAACATAAAATAAAGAAGTTTAAAACACATAAAGAGTTAGAATTTTGTTTGTTAGCTTCTGATGAAACCAAAGTATATTTTGATATCGATTTAGACTTTTTTACCTTGAATAATCCTTACAATGGAAAAGGTAAAAAATTCACTTATATTGAAAAAGAAGAAATGCAAAATCTACTTTCAATTGATAACCCTTTAACAGAATGGATATTTCAGAGATTGTGTGGTTTTACAATAGCAACAGAACCAAAGCATTGTGGAGGTCTTTTAAAATCTAATAAACTTTTAGATATCATAAATAGGATATATTTTAAACCAAGCATCTTTACTAAAAATTGCGATTGGAAACATAAAAAATTGAAATAAAATCACGTTTTACATTTCAATTATTACTCCTTTGCCAACGCTCTAAAAAAACGTATTACTTTTTGACGCAAGATAAACCCTAAAATTTGAGGTTTATCTTGCAACGATTGGTAATGTAATTTAGAATTAATTCGTCCCAATTATAGCAAATATTTGGAATATTTTTTACAACCCATTATCTCATTCAGCTGCACAAAAATCGCTCCTAGTCCAAGTATTCCTAGCATCAATTCTTTGTTTGCTTCATTTCGCTAATTTTATTTCCAATACAAGAAACTTTCTTTTTCGTTCGGTTTAAAAAGGACGTTTTACATTCCAATTGCCACTCCTTTGCCAACGCTCCAAAAAAAATTACTGGCACAGTTTTTAGAAAAAACACGTACGCTTCGCAACTTGCGCCAGTAATTTTTTTCCCAAAGCTGTGTTACATAATTGAGTATTATAGTTCATCACAAAGCAAGTTTATTGTTTTTTTGGTTTTTGCAATGAAGCTATAATATCATTTATGTAAAACAGCCGCCACAGCCAACGCGCTTGCCAGTGGCTCTAGAACAACTTTTTTAATTGCTTCCTCGCACCAGCCGGCAATAAAAAAAGCTGTCCTTCGCCACTGTCTTCAACAACGTTCACTATTTCATAGGAAATTTACGGTTATAATTGCTTTCAAGAACGTTCACGTTAACTGCTTTTAGCAACTTGATGTTTAAATCGGTAAGTATTTGCATTGCTTTTGTAAGTGTTGTAAATCGCTTATCAACTCCATTTCTAACATTCACGATATAGGAATAAGCAATTTAAAACACCCACAAAACCAAGAGAAGCCAGCAAGAGTATCATTTTTTTATTTGCCAGAAAATAAGACGTAATTGCTTCAGCGGAAAAGCTGATGCCATACCGTTACTAATAATATCGATTACAAGCTTGAAACATTATCCTTCTTTCAAGTCTATGGCATCAACTTTTCCACAAAAGCAATCAGAAAATCCCAATAAGCAAATAAAAAATGATACCCTTGCTCTGAGCTTCTGCCGACGCACTAGGTAAGTGTTTTCATTGTTTTTTGAAGATGCTTCCCATTTTCAGAACAACTTTCCGTTTAAATTGAAACTCTTTATTTCATAAGACGATTAAGCATCCTCAAAAATCAAATCCAAGAAAGAGTATAAAATTCTTTGGCCGGATGAAAAGCATTTTTATTTTTTTATTTGGTTTTTTCATCCATCCAAAGAATTTGATACCCTTTCCGAAGACGACCATCTTTTAAATCAACTCTCATTACTTCAGATTAAATCCGATTAAACAAGAACATTCTGATTGGATATTCAAAATAAAAAATAAAAAATAAAAAAAAGAGAGCAAAGATAAGTTCCAGGTATTCAGAAAAAAAAGTTCAAGCCCTACGGGTTTTAAAAAAAATCTCCACCCATAACGTTTCGCAACAATACACAATTCCGATTTCACTCTCCTACTTCCGATTATGTATCGGGTAGTATTTTTTTTAAAAAACTTTTTTTTCTGAAACCTTCCACTTCAACAGACGGCTTTCTTTTTTTCTTTTTTTTCTTTTGAAAAATTTTATAGGTCGAGCGTAGCGAGGCACACCTGCATTTCAAGAGAAAATCCGCGAAAAATTGAAAATCTAATCAATTTTTTAAGCCGAATGTTATGACCAATTTTATCATCAAAACCCACCGAGTTGGAACGATTTATTCAAAACCGCATTTATTCTTACTTAACAAAGGGATGAACAGCGGAAAGCCACAAAAAGAGCCATTTACGAACAGTTTTGTTATCATTTTTCAAAACGAGGAGGTCTGCGAAAGCCTTTTTTTCATTGCTTATAGTTTATGGCAAACAAAATTTTGGCACCAACATTTAGTTGGTTCGGTAATCCCATTTTTACGCCTTCCAGATTTCAAAAAACAATTCAATCCGCAAGCCAGTTTAATGATGGTGGAACACGAGCAGCACCAAAAAAATGTTGCAGCTCTCAAACTTTTGGAGAAAAAAGAAAAGCAATACAAAGAGGATATGATGCTTATAAATGACCTTCGCAGAGCCATTTTATACAGGTATTGCAGAAAATAGTAATTATTAACTTAAATGAACGAAAATGAAGCTATTTATTTTGTACTAAACCGATGTTTGGAAAAGCAAAGCATCAAGAGTATGTTTTGGAGTATTTGACACTAGAAATAAAGCCATTGACAGCGCAAAATGGCAACAACTTTACAATTGTATTTCGGAAGTTGTAGTTTTAGAAGTTACACTTAATGCGTTTGAAGAAATTTAAAACTAAAAAAGCCCAATCCTTGCGGTTTGGGCTTCAATATGGTCTAATCCAAAGGTCACCACAACTAGAATTAGACTATTTTTTGTGCTTCTTAATGAGAAATTTGAGTACCAAAGATATTGAAAAACTGACAACTGCACCAACAGAAGCTAATATAACAGTTTTTAACACATCTTCCGAATGCAAATTCGGCAATACACTCAAAAATGTACCGCCAGCGGTACCAATTACAGTTGAATTACTGTGTTGCATCAGCTTTTTCGGTTGTGGTTGTCAATTGACTAACTGCCGACACTACGCCACCAGCAACAGCTAAATAACCTCCGATAGAAGTTACCACAATTGGCAAAGCTATCGGAGCTGCTAAAATAGTTCCACCAATGGCAGCCAAAGCCAAACCAATATTTCGAAGCACTTTAAAAAATTTAGGTGTGGGAGCTTTCGCTCTTTTTATAACATTCATAAATATGAATTTTAAGATTTTATAATTAATTCAACACTTTCTTTGCGATCCAAAGCTTTATAAACCAAGTCTTTTAATTTGGCAAAAGCTTTTCGAGACATTAGACCCAAACCAGGTCCAGAAAGTTTTGTTACTGGAGCAATACAGCCATTCAATTCTTGCAAGGCATTATTGGCAGGGTGAAACAGAATTAAACTTCTATTTTTTACATCAAAAACCTCCAAATGCCATTGAAATTTTTTGCTATGTCGCTTTTTAATAAAATATTTCCCTTCTGGAATGCAGGAAACCTTCGTTTCGTTTTTCTTCCAAGGCAATTCAATTGTATTACAAATCAATTTGCCCTCGCATTCGAGTTTGCCATTCGTTCCTTCAGGGAAATAAGTTCTAGTTAAATGGATTTCCATTAAACTCCACCATCAACTTTCACAACCGCTAATGGGTTAAATGCACCATTTTTTAATGGGTACATTGCGCCATTTACCTCTTGATAAAACTCAACACCCAAAGCCAAAAACAATGGTTTTGTGCTCGCTGGTGTAACTGCATTTACTTGGTTTATAGCTGCGGTTGCAGTCGCATCCCAAGGTAAAATTGCAGTTTCTGAATGAGCTTCAATAAAAGTTTCAGCTTCAAAATCAATTTCAGCTCCAGCCGAAATGATTTTAAAATGAGTAGTTCCTCCAGGTGCAGCAATCATATTCGATGGAATAAATGACGCTAAATCGATGCTAATTTCACCAGTAACTCTGTCGATAGTTCCAACAAATGGAGCAAACAAGCTAGTGCCAAGTTTTCCACGAATGTTGAATTCAAATCCAACAAGCAAATCAACTTCACCATCAATTACATTTCGCAAACCTCTATTGCTAACCATATCCGCTTGGATTACTTTAACCATTTGCTGAGTCAAACGACTTACCATTCTACCATCGGCTGAATTTAAAAGCAATGCTCTTAATGCGGTTCTCAAAACCTTTCCAGCTTTTCCAGCTCGACCAAACTCCGAACCATTCTCACGCGTTCTTTGAAACGCAGGATCACTTTTGATTCTGCTGGCATCAATACCTCCTTTTTCACGCGCCAAATGTCCATCTTGTGTTTTGTAAAAAGTAATATCTCCGATAGTACCTTTCAATTTAATTATGCCTTTCTGTCTTGCCATAATTTCTAAAATTTAAGTTATTAAATCACTTCTTTTCTCCTTCATTCCGAATACTCGTTGCAACTAAATCTTGAATGATTTCAAAACAAATTTTAGCCAATTAAAAGGAATAAAAAAGTCGTGCCTATCC
Source organism: Flavobacteriaceae bacterium (assembly GCA_947453885.1). GTDB lineage: Bacteria > Bacteroidota > Bacteroidia > Flavobacteriales > Flavobacteriaceae > Flavobacterium. The sequence goes on along the minus strand of CANGIF010000024.1, from coordinate 11,160 downwards.
AAAATGACACTTTATGACGTAAATGGCAGAAATGACCATAAATGGCAATATATGAGCCTCCCAAATAGTCTTAAATTGCAGATTATTAGACAAAGGATTTTTTTTCTAAATTTGCACAATACAAAAATTTGGATTGTAGGGTTTTAAAGTAAGTCAAAGCCTAGTCAAAGGCATAGATAATGTATGAAAACAGAAAATAAGAGATTATGTATCTACCCAAAGGACATACAACGTATTACTGGAAAGAGTTATCGGCAAAGCATTAGATTGTTGCAAAAGATAAGAAACGAGCTTAACAAGCTTGAAAATGAGTTTGTATCAATTGAAGAGTTTTGTGTTTACACCAGTTTAAAATATGAGCAAGTAGAACCTTTGATAATTGGTTAGAAATGGAATATAACATTACTAAAAATTAAACTTTAGAAATTTGCTAACCAGACTATTAACCAGTTCATTTTTTGATAATGTTTTCTTTATAATTGCTTCGTTAAGTCCTAAAATATAACTACATTTGTACTATAAGTTAATCGAAGTTTTGCAATGCAAAAAGCAGGTGCATAATAGAGACCCTAGTTTACAAATAGACATTAAAAATCTATATATCAATCGGTTAGAAATGGAAAACAAATCCCTCTTTCTCCGCTGGTTAATTCATAAAACCTAACAAAACCCTTTAAATCCTATGATTTAGAGGGTTTTTTAATTTCCAACCTATTCAAATTATTCAAAGTTTCTCATTTTAAAGGTGTACTATTCGGGGTACTTTAAAATTTTCAATTCCTTGTGCCCCTATCTGTGCGAAACCCTTTAAAAACTAGGAGTTCACTAAATGAACATCTTGTTTTATGTTGATAGATTTTTTAAATTTCTATTAACTTAAAGGTTACCAATTATGAATGCTACAATTTCAATTCTCTTTTATATAAAGAGAGCTAAAGCCAATGCACAAGGTCTAGCACCAATTTTTCAAAGAATTACAATCAACGGCAGACGTTTAGACAACAGTACTGGAAAGTTTGTTGATCCATCAAAATGGCATCCCGAAATGTCAAAAATGCGAGGCAATTCAGAAGAAGCTCGTTTAATAAATGGACATCTTGACAATTTGAGAACAAAAATTCTCATTGCTGAGAAAGAACTAAACAAAAAAGACATCCCGGTCAATTTGGAAACATTAAAAAATATGCTACTTGGCACCAAAGAACGCCAGCGCCTACTTGTTCCAATCTTTGAGGAACATAACAACAAAATTAAAGAACTGCTAGGCATTGAATATGCACCAGGAACATATGAGCGTTACCAAACCTCTTTAAAGCACACAAAAGATTTTCTAAATTGGAAATATAATATTTCCGATATCGACATAACAAAAATCGACCACGCTTTCATCACCGATTATGAATTTTACTTGCGTAGCGTTAGAAAATGCGCTAATAATACAGCCGTCAAATACATCAAGAACTTCAATAAAATAATCAAGCTTTGCTTGGCCAATGACTGGCTAGATAAAAATCCATTTGCAAACTATAAATCCAAAGTCAAAGAAGTGGAACGAGTTTATTTATCTGAAGTTGAAATTCAAAACATCATCAACAAAGATTTCAAAACGGAAAGATTATCGCTAGTGCGCGATATCTTCCTTTTTAGCTGCTTTACTGGTTTGGCTTACATTGATGTCAAAAACTTAACAAAGTCGCATATAAGCATTGGCATTGATGGTGATAAATGGATTTTCAAAAACCGTCAAAAAACGGATACCACTTCTAAAATTCCACTCCTACCGACAGCCCAAGAAATCATTAATAAATATTCAGAACATCCTGTTTGTAAAAATGAAAAAAGACTGCTTCCAATTCTATCCAATCAAAAGATGAATGCCTACCTCAAAGAAATTGCCGACTTATGCGAAATCAATAAAGATTTAACGTTTCACATTGCGCGTCATACTTTTGCTACAACGATAACACTTTCCAATGGAGTTCCTATAGAGACTGTAAGTAAAATGCTAGGTCACACCAATTTAAAAACTACCCAACACTATGCTAAAATTTTAGATAAAAAAATCAGTGAAGATATGATGATACTAAAATCAAAATTCACTTCCAAAACTCAAAAAGAGAAAAAGTCAAGTAGTATCTAGGCTGGTCCTCTGTTAATAACTTTTTGTATAATTCTACTACAAAAAATTAATACAAAATGGTTTAATTTGACACATTCATTTAGACCATTTTGTATTCTTATGGATGTCAATTACACCAACTATTTTAACGAATTCGAGAAAGAATTTGAACTACTAAAAAGCAGTTCAAACGACATTTTGGTAGTTTCTGTTAAAATAATTGAGGTAATTGAAAACAAACTTAAGCTCATATACAAATGGCTAAAAAAATACGTATTCGAAAACCTTCAAGAGGAAATTTATTTCTTCAAAGAACTAAAGCCACGTTTGGTTTCTAAATTGATTTATTATAAGTCAGTACTCGATATTGAAAAAGCTTTACCTCTATCCAAAAAAAGCAAAATAAAGCATTATGAAAAAGTATTAAATGAAGTAAACAAGAATATCATTAAAAACAAATCGTTCTACGAATATTATCGTTCTAGATCTTCCCACAAAGACGAAGATTATTTTGTCCGACGTCCTTACAAAAATCTGCTGCGCGATGATTGCGCATTGATAAACTATGACTCTAAATTAAGTACTTCTCACGACTATGTCTTAGCATCCATAATTGCTAATGACATGCTTACAGTTTATTTAGAAAGAAAATTGGAAGAGCTTAGTGGTAAATTTACTTTGAATAATACACTTCTAAACACAAACCTCAACTGGACAGCATCTAAAGTTGACCTAGTGGAATTAATTTATGCGCTACAACAATCTGCAGCCATTAATGGTGGTAACATTGACGTCAAAGAACTAGCAATTGGTTTTGGTAAAATGCTGAACATCGATATAGAAGACAATCTTTACAGAGCATATTTAGACATTAAATCCCGAAAAACAGTTCAAACAAAATTTTTAAATACCATCACTGAAAACCTCAACAAGAAAATAAGTGAAGAGGAACTATAAAATCCAGGTCAAAGACTTGGATTTTTTTTCACAACTTGTGATGAACTTGTGTTACATTTTACAAGTACTCTATTTTCCTCGAATTCAATTCCATTTTTAAAAAACAATAATGGATAAAAAAGTGAATTCACAATAATTCAAAAAAGCAATCCCAATAAATATAGGGGTTTTTGAATTATTTAATTAAAAATCATTCCCAACTTGGGTTCACCTTGTGAATGAAAAACTTCCAAATGAAAGTAATTTGTATTACCGTTTAACTTTCAAAATTGCTTTAAAGGACTTAGCGCACTTAGCGCTTTCCTTGTGCTCTTTGCGGTTAAACTAATCACTTTTTACTAATCACTATTCACTAAAAAAAATGAACTTACATCCTAAAAAACTCTTCCCAGAAATCGACAACATCGAATTACTGAACCACCAAGTAATTACAAAACGTGATTTATTAAACTTTGGAAACTTACTTCTAAGTGAAATAAAATCATCATCACAAAAAGAAGAAATTCCACAATGGCTTAAATCTTCTGAAGTACGAAAGCTGCTAAAAATCTCTCCAGGTACTTTGCAAAATCTTCGCATTAACGGCACTCTAGACTTCAAACGTGTTGGTGGAATTATTTTCTACAAATATGATGACATCAAAAAAATGCTAGAAAAATAAAATGAAAACAAATCAAACTAACTGCAATGGCTCTTGTGAATTGAAAATCATCGAGCTCCAAATAAATAAAATTCGCGAGATACGTTTGCGATTGCAAAAACCGCAAAGTACAAACCCAAAACCCTAAAACACCATGAACTACATAAAACACCTAACCGGATTTTTCGAAAAAGTCTCAATAGATTTTGACTTAAACCCTACACACATAAGTCTGTATATGGCAGTTTTCCAGTTATGGAATCAAAATCGATTTCAAAATCCAATTGGCATTTCAAGAGACGAATTAATGCGCATCAGCAAAATTGCTTCTACCGCAACATATCATAAATGCATGAAAGAATTAACCGAAAAAGGATATGTCAAATACAAGCCATCATTTAATCCATTCAAAGGATCTACACTCGATGTGATTAATCTTGATTTTTATACTAAACCAATTCAAAAAAAAGAGATAAAAAAATTAAAAAGTCAACAAAAAAATGAACAGGTAATTGAACAAGTTACTGAACAAGTTACTGAACAACTTATAAACAAGCATCAAACAAGTACTGAACATGTACCTTATATAAACAATACAAACAATTTAAACATTGTAAACGAACAAGAACAAACAAATCAAAATAAAAATAAAAATTTTGATCCCGAACCGTCATCCCGAGCGCAGTCGAGGGACAAAAAAAGGTTGCGCCAAAAAAAAGAAAACGAATTAGTTCAAAGAATTCCTCCAGATTTAGAAGATGTTGTTGATTTCTTTAAAAAACTAGATAAACCTTTTATTGAAGCGGAAAAATTCTACAACCATTTCCAAAGCAATGGTTGGTTAGTAGGTGGAAAATCGCCAATGAAAGACTGGAAAGCTGCAGCAAGAAATTGGATCATAAATGCTGATAAATTCAACAACAAAACCCGTCATCCTGAGCTTGTCGAAGGACCTAAACCAAACCATTTACATACTTCAAATAATAAAAATTATGGCGAACCTTTGTAAAAATATCATCGAAACTTTCACAATCGTAAACGAGACAAAAGTCTACGATTTCAACAAATGTCTTGATTTTATTGAGTATCAAGGCAAATTACACTACGGACAATCCTTTAAAATTTGTAAGGATGATATCCCAACCATTTATAAACTTCTAATTTATATGATTAGAGATCAAAAAGTAGCCGAAAAGGAACATTTAAACTTAACCAAAGGCATTTTGTTAACTGGGCCAATTGGTTGCGGTAAAACATCCATTATGCACTTGTTGAGACCTTTTTCAAACCATAAATCGGATTACAAAATTAAAACATGCAGAGAAATTTCATTTGAGTTTGCTAAACTGGGTTACGAGGCGTTACAACCTTACACTAAAAAAGCAAACAACCAACAACGATTAACAGGATTTTGCTTCGATGACCTAGGTGCCGAACAACAAATCAAGCACTATGGCAATGATTGCAATGTAATGGCAGAAATTCTAATAAGTCGTTACGAACATTTTATAGAGAACAAATCCCTAACCCACATTACAACCAATCTATCAGCTTCAGAAATTGAAAATCTTTATGGAAATCGTTTGAGGTCTAGAATGAGAAATATGTTCAATGTGATTTCCTTTGATACCAATTCTAAAGATAAAAGATGAATTAATTTCTTCTTATTGCCTATTTTAAATTTCAATAGTTTTATTATGATAAAATTTATAGATTTACATTTTAAACTTATACTTTCAATGCATAATAATTTACCATTTTCAAATAATTTACCAATCAATAAACTTGCTTCTGTATTCGGAAGCACTTCGGCTACTTATAAGTTCTATTGGTTGATAGCTTTGATTGAATTAGTTGAAGAAGGAAGCATTGAAATTCCAAAAAGAAAAATATTTTCAAGAATGATTAGTAATTCTTGGTACACCATAAATTATTTTCATATTTCATTTGGCAAACAAGATAACTTACAAATTGCAGTTGAAAGAATTTTAAAAGAAGAAAATTTAACGATTGACGAAAAGAAAAGTAAACTTGAAACTTGTTTAGAAAATTCAACTAATAAAGAAACGATTAATCAATTGCTTCATTTTGATAAAAATGTACCGCATTGGTTTTTATCTCCTTGGTTTCCAAAAATAAATAATGAAACGGATAATCAACAAAAAAGCAGAATATATTATGATTCACAATCCTTTGTAAATGATAGTTTATATGCTTTGCATAAAGATTTTATATCTATTAATCCTAAATGGATTTCTTATCTAAAATCTAATGCCAAAGTATTGAAAGATTACTGCTATTGGAATTTGGCTTTATTTCTCCAAACTCGAAATCCTAACGTGCCAGATATTCCAAATAAGTTAATTAAGCCAGCAATTAGAAATGGTTTAACCAAACAAACCAACGAATATTGGAAATTAGTTTTCAAAGAATTAGGTTCAATAAATTGCATTTTCACAAATACAAAATTGTATTTCGATGAAAAGAATTATGCGTTAGACCATTTTGTTCCTCATGCTTTTGTTTCACATGATTTGATTTGGAATTTATTACCAATAGAAAAGAAATTTAATTCCTCTAAAAGTGATAAACTTCCATTGTTTGATAGACATTTTGATAAATTTTATGATTTACAAAAGTTAGCTTTTGAAATCAATAAACATCATAATTCTAAAAGTAAATATATGGATGAGTTTCTAACTATTTTTCCAAATATTGAAGATTTTGAAAAAGATAAATTTTCAAATACAATTCAGCCATTGATTACCATTGCGAGTAATAACGGATTTTTATTTATGAATGAGTAATCAGAACCAAAATAGCCATTTAACGGCAATAGAAAGAACTTCACTTTCCTATCCAGCTCGAATATTACTTAACCAAAAGAAGATAAAAGGTAAAGTTTTGGATTTTGGTTGTGGTATTGGTAAAGATGTAGAATTATTAAAAATTAAAGGTTTTGATATTGTTGGATATGATCCATTTTATTTTTCAACATTTCCAACCGAAAAATATGATACTATTTTATGCTTTTATGTTCTAAATGTTTTGCTTCCTGAAGAGCAAGCTGAGGTTTTAATGAATGTTTCAAATCTTCTAAAACCAAACGGAAAAGCATACTTTGCAGTTCGTAGAGATATCCAATATGAAGGATTTAGAATTCATAAAGTTCATAAAAAAGAAACGTATCAATGTTTAATTAAACTTGCATATTTGTCCGTTTTTAAGAATGAAAACTGTGAAATATACGAATACGAGCATTACACAACTTTAAATAAAGGAAACATCGATTTAAGCCCGTTTTTAATTGGAGATGAAACAAGAGAATTAATTGTTGAAACTGCAACCATTTTCTCCTTTTATGATAAATTTCCAGTTTCAGAAGGTCATGCTTTAATTGTGCCAAAACGATTGGTTTCAAATTATTTTGATTTGACTTTAAAAGAGCAAACCGCTTGTTGGATTGTTGTAAATAAAGTAAAAACCATTCTTCAAGAAAAATATAATCCTGATGGTTTTAATATTGGAATAAATATAAATACTGATGCAGGACAAACTATTTGGCATTGTCATATTCATATAATTCCAAGATATAAAGGAGATGTAGAAAACCCACGAGGCGGAATTCGTGGTGTAATTCCAAGTAAAAAAGAGTATTAATTTAAAAAATTGATATGGACGAATTAGTTAGGTCAAATAAATTGCAATTTGAAAAAAGTAATTATTTTATTCAAATTTACAAACAAGAGAATGGTTATGAATACATTAAAATCATCCAAAATATTGGAAATGATGTAAAAACTTCAATTTTAATTAACCCCAATAATTTAGACGAAATAATTGATACACTTTCACGATTTAGAGATGAAATTGCTTTAAATCAAAAGATTGACGATAAATATTTCATTAAAGAAGACGACAAAAAAGTAATAATAAATACATTTTTAAAAGGAATAACCATTAAAGATTTAAGCTTGCAGTTTCGCTACAAAGAAGATGCAATCAGGGAATTATTAGTTAAAAACGACATTGAAATTATCGAAGGAATTAAAATCATTCCAAACAAATGGAAGTTTAGAAGAAAATAAAATCTCAAAAATTAAAACTTTTTTAAATTTGACTTTTTCAAAATCGAATCACCTCAAAGGTTTCTGTGAAATCTAAACTTATTAAACAAAAAAACTCTCTCAATAACAAAACAATAAACCAATCAAGTCTATCATTCAATTTTAAGTTTATTAAAAATGAATATTTGTATTCACCATAGGGTTTCCCTATTTTTGTTTCTCTATTAAATACTTTTAAAATGAAACTCCAATACTGCTCCGACCTACATTTAGAGTTCCCAGACAACAAAGAATATATCCAGGATAATCCAATTGAACCTACTGCAGACATTCTCATTTTAGCCGGAGACATAGTGCCTTTTGCAGTAATGGACAAACACAATGATTTCTTTGACTACATTTCAAGGAATTTCAAAATGACTTATTGGATTCCAGGAAACCACGAATATTACTATTACAATGTTGATAGTAGCAGCTTTTTAGAAACAAAAATTAGAGAAAACATTTTTTTAGTAAACAATTGCATAAAAGAAATTTCCGGAGTTAATCTAATTTTTTCCACATTATGGTCAAATATTTCTGACGAAAAACGCTGGGTAATTCAACAAAGTCTTTCCGATTTTAAAGTAATAAAATTCATGGACCATCTATTCAATGTGGATGATTACAACACATTGCACAAAGAAAGCTTAGAATTTATACAAAAAGCTTTAGCAATAAAATCAAATAATAAAACAATTGTGGTCACACACCACGCGCCTACTTTTGTAAAGTATCCTGAAAAATACGTTAATAGTAAAATAAATGAAGCTTTCGCTACCAACTTAACAGACCTAATCCAAGACAGTACTATTGATTATTGGATTTATGGCCACCATCATTCGAACATAGGAGAATTTCAAATCGGCAATACTAAATTAGTTACCAATCAATTAGGTTATGTTAAATACAACGAAAACGGCGGATACAACAATAAAGCAATTATTTCATTACTATAATGGTAGCAACTATTTTTTTGTCGCAAATATTTACTAAATTTGCGACAGAATCATAAAGATAATACAGATGCAAAGTGTTGAAAAACAAATAGAAAAATCAATAAAAAGCAAACCAAGAGGCACTTTGGTTTTGCCATCTGATTATTTGAGTTATGGTGCATCAAAAGCCATTCAAAAATCCTTAGAACGCTTAGCAGATAAGCAAGTGATTGTTCGAGTAGCACAAGGCATTTATGTACGACCTAAAATAAGCAAACTAATTGGGGTGGTAATTCCCTCAGCCGAAGAGGTAGCTGTGGCTATTGCAAAAAGAGACAAAATCCGAACAGTTCCAACTGGGTCCTATGCATTAAATGCTCTAGGGTTGAGTACTCAAGTTCCTATGAAGATAGTACTGCTTACGGATGGTTCGCCAAGAGAAATAAAAGTAGGTAGAAGAACGATAAAGTTCAAGAAAACAACACCAAAGGCTTTAGCTGCAAAAGGGAAAATAAGCCGATTGGTCATTCAGGCACTCAAAGAAATAGGAACGGCCAAACAAACAGAAAGCGAAGAAGCCAAAATAATTGAACTGTTAAAAAAAGAAAATCAAAACGATTTAAAACACGACATTCTTTTAGCACCAGTTTGGATTCAAAAAATAATGCAAAAAGCACTCTAAAAATGGCAGAACTAAATTTTTACAGTTTACCCGATAGCGAAAAGAAAGCTATTTTTCAACAAATAAGTAGTAATACAGGGATGCCAGCTTTTGCAGTAGAAAAAGATTGGTGGGTTACCAAAACCTTAGCAATCATTTTTGAGATGAAAGCGGCAGAACATTTGGTATTCAAAGGGGGTACATCCCTAAGTAAAGCATGGAAATTGATAGAGCGATTTTCAGAAGATGTAGATTTAGCAATAGATAGAACATTTTTAGGGTTCAGTGGCGATTTATCCAAAAACCAACGAACACAATTAAGAAAAGCGGCAAGCACTTATACTTCAGGACCCTTTTTAGCAGAACTAGAAACGAAATTTGCAGAAAAAGGATTTGACAAAGTAAATTTTAATTTAATAGAAGCCAATGACAGTGACCAAGACCCTCGCATTATTGAGATTTATTATCCAAATCTAATAGAGACTCCAGGTTACCTACAGCCAAGAGTTCAGGTAGAAATCGGCTGCCGCTCTTTAAAAGAGCCTTTCTCGATACAAAAGTTTGGATCATTAGTAGATGAAAGCTTTCCGGATAATGATTTTTCACAACCCAATATCCAAATACCAACAGTAAATCCGGAACGGACTTTTTTAGAAAAAATATTCTTGTTACACGAAGAATTCCACAAACCAATAGAACAAATTAGAGTAGAAAGATTAAGCCGTCATTTATATGATGTTTACCATCTGTCAAAAACAGAATTTGCTGAAATCGCATTAAATAACAAAGAATTGTATGAAACCATTGTAATACACCGTCAAAAATTTACGCGCATAGGTGGTATAAATTACAACGAGCATCAACCTCATTCAATAAATCCAATACCAATTCCTGAAGTAATGGAAGCTTGGAATACCGATTACAAAAAGATGTTAGAAGAAATGATTTATGAACAAGACCCACCTTCATTTGAAGAAATAATCCAAAAGCTAACCAAGTTAAAAACCCAAATAAATGCAATAGACTGGAAAATGGAAACCCAATTCCCTATACCAAATAATTAGCATCTTATTTCAGTCTCTAGTAATAGACAAGTTAGGCTTTTTAGATACCACTCCTTCCCATCGCTTCTAAAAAATTGAGCCAGCTCTAAGCACAGTCGAAGGTTTAATTTTAATTTTTATACCACTTTTTATATCTTTAATAATTTTTAGTAAAGAAAAATAAATCATGGAAAAAGTAGAAGTAACAAGACAAGAATTATACGATTTAGTCTGGTCTAAACCAATGAGTAAATTAGCTTTAGAATATAATCTCTCAGACAATGGGTTACGAAAAATATGTAAAAAGTACGAAATACCATTACCACTATTAGGACACTGGCAAAAAATTCAATATAACAAAAAAGTAAAAGTAATTCCATTACCAAAAGACTTTAAAGGAGAAGATAGCATTACTCTTAATAAAGGAGAAACTAAGGAAAATGAAGGAATAACAAATTTCTCCAAATTACTTAAAGAAATTACTGATGATACTACACTATCATTTAAAGTTTCAGATAAACTTTCAAATCCAGATAAATTAATTAGTGAAGCCAAAGAAAACTTAGCCAATAAGTCAAAAGAAAAATACGGTACTTATAGAGGTATTACAACAACTTCAAATGATATAATAAACATTAGTGTTGCTCCAAAAAATTGTAATAGAGCTTTGCGAATTATGGATAAAATAATAAAACT
>CANGIF010000023.1 GCA_947453885.1 Flavobacteriaceae bacterium | reverse complement strand
CTGCAGGTGATGGTTGGAACGGAATGTATAACGGTAATATGATGCCTTCTTCTGATTATTGGTTTACCGTAGAATACAAAAATCAAAATCAAGAAGCAAAGGTCTTTAAAGCGCACTTTGCTCTCAAAAGATAGGAATGAAATTTAAAAAAATAGTTTAAATAAAAAAAAAAAACATTTTTGTTTTTAACAAACAGCTTAATATAAAAAAAATATATATATTTGACAACTGTTGAAAACAGATAATTTTGGTTTTCAATAATGGTACAAATTAGAATAAAGAATAAAATAATTTTGCAATAAATAAACCCCATTTTTCATTTAAAAGATTGTTACAATGAATTTTAAAAAGTGTCTTTCAGTATTATTACTATTTATTATCCAATTTTCATATTCACAAGAAGGAATACCAGTTTATTCTGATTATTTGTCAGATAACTACTATTTATTACATCCTTCAATGGCAGGTGCTGCTAATTGTGCGAAATTGAGATTAACTGGTCGTCAACAATGGTTTGGTCAAGCAGACGCACCATCATTACAAACTTTAAGTTTTAATGGAAGTTTGGGGGATAGAGATGGAGCAGGATTTATATTTTTTAATGATAAAAATGGTTATCATTCTCAATCTGGGTTAAAATTAAGTTACGCTCACCACATTATGTTTTCAAGAGATGAAGTGGATTTAAATAGATTGTCATTTGGTGTAAATGTTGGTTTTAGTCAAAGTCAATTAGACGAAAGTGATTTTATGATTAACAACCCAACCTTTGATCCATCCATTTTTGGTTCAATTCAAAAAGCTTCTTATTTCAACGTTGATTTAGGTGCAACCTATAGTTTCTTAGATTTTTATGCACATTTGACAGTTAAAAATGTACTTGCAAGTAAAAGAGACTTATATACTCCTAGTATTGAGCCAGTTGATTTAAAAAGAATAATTTTAAATTCAGGATATACATTTGGAGGAGAAGACGGAGAAATTATGTGGGAGCCATCTATTATGTTTCAATATGTAACACAAACAAAAGAATCTACAATAGATATGAATCTAAAATTGTATAAAGAATTAGACTTTGGTAAAGTATGGGGAGGTTTGTCATATAGAAGAAGTTTGGATGGAGCAGATTATATTGAAGGTAGATCTGTGTCTTCTCAAAAAATGCAATACATTACTCCAATATTAGGATTGAATTACAAACAGTTTATGTTTGCTTATACTTATTCTTACTTAAGCGGAAAAGTGAACTTTGGTAACGGTGGTTTTCATCAAATTACTTTAGGTGCTAACTTATTTTGCAAACCAGAAAAATACCATTGTAACTGTCCTGCAAATAATTAATTTTATATTAGTCCCCACCATGGGGACTTTTTTTTATATGATATTAAAAACAATAAACGGGAATACTCCCGAAATACCGGAAGACTGTTATATTGCAGAAAATGCAACAATAATAGGAGATGTTATTTTAGGTTCTTTATGTAGTGTATGGTTTAACGCCGTTATAAGAGGTGATGTAAATTCTATAAAAATAGGGAGCAAGGTAAATATACAAGATGGGGCAGTCATTCATTGTACGTATTTAAAACACGCTACCATTATTGGCAATAATGTTTCAATTGGCCACAATGCTATTGTTCATGGATGCAAAATAGAAGATAATGTATTAATAGGAATGGGTGCAATAGTAATGGATAATTGTTTAATAAAAAGTAATTCAATAGTTGCTGCAGGTGCAGTAATTACACAAAACACTATTGTAGAATCTGGAACAATATGGGCAGGAGTACCAGCTAAAAAAGTTAAAGATATAAATCAATCTGAATTTGCTGGTGAAATTGATCGTATTTCAAATAATTATGTAATGTATTCCAGTTGGTTTAAGAATAATTAAAAGTCTAAAAAAGAAACTATATATTCTGAGCCTATAATATTTTCTAAAACATTAGATTTTGTATTTGTAAAAAATTGAGTTATACCACCAAATTCATTAGAATTAAAACCTATTTTTTCAATTATATTTTTTGTTTGTTTTGCTACAGCTTCACCAGAATCAATAATTTTAATATTTTTAGGAAGTATTTTTTCTATTTGAGGAATTAGGTATGGATAATGACTACAACCAAGTACTAAATAGTCAATATTAGCCGCTATCATTGGTTTTAAATATTGTTCTAATAAACAAAACATTTCTTTAGAATCTAGTGCTCCATTTTCTATTAATTGTACCAATCCATTTCCAACTTGTTCTATAATTTTTGTTTGATTGAATCGCTCAGAACTTTCTACAAACAATTCACTATTTAAGGTGCCTTGAGTTGCTAAGATGCCAATTGTTTGTGTTTTTGAATTAGTTGCAGCAGGTTTTATTGCTGGTTCAATTCCAATAAAAGGTATTTTGTATAAGGATCTTAATACTTTTATTGCATTAGTAGTGGCTGTATTGCAAGCTACAACTATTGTTTTACAATCTAAAGAAAGCAATAATTCTGTGTTTTTAATACTTAAGGCAATTATTTCATCTTTATTTTTTTGTCCATAAGGCGCGTTTTTACTGTCTGCCAAATAAATAGTGTTTTCTTTGGGCATCAACTGATGTATCTCCTTCCAAATTGAAGTTCCACCTATTCCAGAGTCAAAAATGCCAATTGGTTTGTTGTTGTTCATATCTACAAATATAAAAAAAGCAGTTCAATTATTTATATTGAACTGCTTTTTTTGCAATTGGATTCTATTTTAAAACCCTAAGTCTTTCTTAACATCAGCAGTTAAGTTTGGGCCTTCTGCAACTAATAAACCTTCTAAATTAAATACATATTGATAACCTTTTGCTTTTGCTACTTTTTGAATTGATGCTTTAACTTTTTCAATTATAGGTTTAGTTAAATCAGATTCTTTTGTTTGAAGTTCTTTTTGAGCATTTTCTCTAAAGTCTGATATTCTTTTTTGCATATCTTGAACTTCTTTTGCTCTTTCCTCATTAATTTTTTCAGTTACTGTTGCTGCTTCTGAATCGTATTTTTTTAATTTTGTTTGATACTCATCAGTCATAGTTTTAAATGTATCTTCGTACGTTTTACCAATTTGTTGTAATTGCTTTTGTGCTTCAAGCATTGCAGGCATTTTTGACATAATTTCGTTTACATCAACGTGAGCAGTTTTAGCTGTTTCAACATGTGCAACGGTTTTAGCTTGAGCTACTAAAGTTTGATTTACACTGATAGTTAAAATAGTAGCAATTACGAATAATTTTAAATGTTTCATTTTTTTTAGTATTAATTAGTTTTTGTTATTTATTATTTTTTTCTTTTGCTTCTTTTAAAGCCTTAGCTTTTTCTTCTTTTTCCTTTTTAGCAGCTTCTCTATCGGAAATTACTTTTTGTTTTTTTTCTTCAATTGCCTTCTTACGAGCTTCAAATTCTTTTTTACGGTCTTCAATTATTTTAGCTTTCTCAATTTGCTTTTCTTCTAGAGCCGTTTTTATTTGCTCTTGTTTTTCGTTTTTCTTTTCTTCTTTTTTTTCAGAATTTGTTATAGAATCAGGAGCACCTTTCTTACTATCTTTTTCAGATTTTGCTTTTTGTTTCTTTTCTTCAATATCTAATTTCTTTTGTTCAAGCGCTTGTTTTTTATCAGCTATAGCTTTTTCTCTATTTGCTTTCTTTTCCTCTAATGCTTTACGTCTTTCAGCTAATTCCGGATTTATATCTTCAGCATCTTCTTTTAGTTCTTTTGCTTGCTGTTCTTTTAATTGTTTTTTAGTTAGTTGATCTCTTTTGTTTGCTCTTGTTAGAACTTTAATAACTTGATCGCTTACATTAAATCTTTTTGCTGCAAACAACATTGTTAAATCTGAAGATTTATCGAAAATAAAATCATACTTTCTACTTTCAGCAATATCTTGAACTGCTGTAAAAACCTGATCTTGTATAGGTTGAACTAGTAATGTTTTTTGCATTATCAAATCTCCAGTTGCTCCAAATCTTTTTTGTTGGTAATCTGATAATTCGGCTTCTTTTATTTTAATTTCTTCTTCTCGTTCTTCTATTAATTCTTTCGTTAGTAAAACTTTCTCAGTATTTAAAGATTCTTTTAATTTTACAATATCATTTTTTTTGACTTCGGCTTCTTGCTTCCATTTTTGAGCTTTTTGTTCTAATTGATTTTTGGCTTCAATATAATCAGGAACATTTTGGAGAATGTACTCCATGTCAATATATCCAATTCGAATTCCTTTAGATTGACCATTCGCAATAAAATTAGTTGCAAATATAAATAAGAATATGATAGTTATTTTTCTCATAATTATTATTTTTTAATTGATATTAAAATTGTTGTCCAATAATGAAGTGAGTTTCCCATCCATTAGGAGATGTATACCCTGGTATTGCATCAAAACCTTTTCCAAAATCAATACCTAAAAGGCCAAATGCCGGCATGAAAACTCTTAAGCCAAAACCTGCTGATCTATTTACTAAAAATGGATTATAGTCTTTAAACGAATTATAAGCAGCACCAGCTTCTAAAAAGCCCAATACATAAATAGATGCCGCTGCTTTTAAAGTAATAGGGTAACGCAATTCCATAGAATATTTATTGTAAACAGTTGAACCTGTAGAAGCAGAAAGTGATTGATTAGGATATCCTCTTAATCCGACAACTTCTCTACCATCCATTGCATATGTAGCCAATCCATCACCACCTAAATAAAATCGTTCAAAAGGTACCAAATCGACCGAAGAATTATATCTTCCTAATGATCCAAATTCCCCCATCGTTCTCAAAACTAGTTTGTCATAAATTTTAGTATACCAATCTGCTTTAAATTTTATTTTATAAAATTCAAGAAATTTAAATTGCTTTTGATCCACTTTTGAAGCATCTGCATCTGCAGCAGTATAATCTGAACCTGTGCTAACCAAACCAGTTACAGTAGATCCGCCACCGTTAGGGTTTAATATTGTAACTGTTTTTACATAATCACCAGTATTTATATAGTTTCCGTCAACACCAAAAACACCACTTCCTTCATTTGTTTTCTTATAACCCTGCTCTGTTCTTAGTTCAGCTACATTAAGTTTGCTGAATAAAGAATAAGGAGGTGTCAATTTAGCAGAAATACTAAATTCAGAACCGTAAGTTGGAAAAATAGGATTTAATCCTTTGTTGTTTCGACTAAGTCCAATTGTATAGGATAAATTTCGTGCTGAGCCATTTCCAAATGTAAATAATCCAGTGTTGTAATTATGTAAATCGTAATATTGAAAAGTTAAAGTGTGCGACAAAACAAAAAAATCATCTGGAACGGTTAGTCGTTTTGCAATACCAACAGAAATGGAAGTTATATTAAAACTTTTGCTTTTATCTGCTGTATATCCACCTGTATAAAGGTATTGTTTACTACTTGAAATTGAACTACTAAATTGAATTGGTTTTTTACCACCAAACCAAGGTTCTGAAAAAGACAAACTGTAGGTTCTGTAATAGGCACTAGCTTGTAAACGTAAAGATACTTTTTGACCATCACCCATAGGTAAAGGTTTATAAGCCTCTTTTTTAAACATATTTCTAACGGAAAAATTATTAAATGAAAGACCTAATGTTCCTATAAATCCACTTCCGCCATAACCTCCTTGCAGTTCAATTTGACTAGCTCCTTTTTCAACAAGATTGTACTGAATGTCAACTGTTCCTGCGGCGGCATCGACATTTTTAAAATCAGGTTTAATAGATTCAGGATCAAAGAATCCCATTTGTCCTATTTCGCGTATGGTTCTTACAAGCTCATCTTTACTATATTTTTGACCCGGTTTTGTTCGTAATTCTCTGTAAATTACTTCATCATTTGTTTTATCGTTTCCAACTACTGAAATTTTATTGAAATAAGCAATTGGACCTTCTGAAATTCTAATCTCAAAATCAATTGAATCGTTTGCAGTTTTTACTTCTACAGGATTTATATTTGAAAATAAATACCCGTTATTTTGGTACAAATTAGTTATGTCTTCACCATCGGGTTTAGTTTTATCAGCAATTCTTTTGGCTAATAAAACGCCATTGTAAACGTCTCCTTTTTTTATTCCTAGTAAACTTTGTAAAGCTTGATCGGAGTATATAGTATTTCCAATAAATTTTATTTTACCAAAATAGTATTTTCTTCCTTCTTCAACTTTAATATTAATACCAATTTTTCTTTTCTCTTTATTATAGTAAACACTATCCGAAACAACTCGAGCGTCTCTAAATCCTTTTTCTTTATAATTATCTACAATTTTTGTTAAATCTTCTTTGTATTTTTCTTTAATAAATTTTGAAGCTTTGAAAATTCGTAAAACGTTAATTTGTTTTGTGTTTTTCATTGCGCCTCTAAGTTTTCCATCAGAAAATTGTTCGTTTCCAGTAAAATTAATTTTCTTAATTTTTATTTTTTTGCCTTTATCAACCAAAACAACCATTTTAACTTGGTTTATTACGGTTGTATCGTTTACTATGTTTACGTTTACTTTTGTGTTGTAATACCCGTCTTTTTTGTACTTATTTTCTATATAATTTTTAGTATTCGTAATAAGATTTTCGTTTACTATTTTGCCTTTGGTAAGTCCATTGTCTTTTATAAAAGCTTCAACTTTGTTCTTTTTTACACCAACAAATTTTACATCACTTAGTTTTGGTAATTCATTAATGTTTAATTCTAAAAAAATACTGTCGCCTGCAACTTTAGTAACATAAAAATCAATATCACTAAATAATCCTAGTTTCCCTAATTTTTTGATTGCTGCACTTATTTCCTCACCTGGAACTGTAATGTTTTGACCTTTTTCTAACCCTGCAAATGTTACAACAGTTTGTTGATTAAAATTAATTTTGCCTTTTACTTCAACCTTTCCAAGTATGTATTTTTTTCCTTGATCATAAGGTACTTTTTCTTGAGCATTTACTTTAAAAATACTAACAAAAATTAGTATTGCAAGGACTGTTTTTATACTTTTTTGTAACACTAAAATTTTATTTAATTTGTTCACTTGTTTTTCCAAACCTACGTTCTCTTTTTTGAAAGCTGATAATAGCTTCATATAAATCATTTTCTTTAAAATCAGGCCACAAAACATCTGTAAAATACAATTCAGCATAAGCAATTTGCCATAATAAAAAATTGCTTATTCTGTGTTCTCCGCTTGTTCGTATTACTAAATCTACGTCGGGTAAATTAAGTGTGTAAAGATGCTCATTTATAATTGATTCGTCAAGAGCATCTATTGAAATTATATTATTTTTAACTTTATTACTTATGATTTTAACAGCATTTATGATTTCTTCTCTTGAGCCGTAACTCAAAGCCAAAGTTAAAATCATTCTGCTATTTGATGCTGTTTTGCTAATGACTTCATTTAGTTCTTTTTGTGCAGAAACGGGAAGTTTGTCTATATTTCCAATTGTGTTTAATTTGATGTCATTTTCTTGTAACGTTTTTAATTCTTTTTTTAACGAATTTATTAAAAGTTTCATTAAAGTATCGACCTCAAGTTTAGGTCGGTTCCAATTTTCTGTTGAAAATGCGTACAAGGTTAGGTTTTCTATTCCTAATTTTGCACAAGTTTCAACTGTTGTTCGTACTGATTTAGTACCATTTTCATGACCAATAGCACGAATAAGTCCTTGCTTTTTTGCCCAACGACCATTACCATCCATAATAATAGCAAGATGTTTGGGTAAGTTTGTAAGGTTTATTTTTTCGAGTAAATTCATTTTATTGTGCACAATAGCAAGGTTTATTGCCAAATGTATAAGTTATCGTAAGACCAGTAAAAGTGTACCAATCGTTACTATTTAAATTGCCAAATCGCAGTATTTTTAATTTTTCATTTGCTGGATTACTTCCGTCTAAATTATCTGTAAAAGTATAACGAACTCCAACTTCTAAGCCTAAAATAATATTTTCTGTTAAGGTACCTTTAACTCCCACAGTCATTGGAATTCCAAAGCTACCAGCTTGATAGCCATTTTTGTATTCGCCATTAACATAAAATAATTCAGAATATGCAAAATAGCAAATTCCACTGTAAATGTAAGGTGTTATTTTTGGTTCTGAATCGTGTAAATTAAAGTCAAAAAAATTAAATTCAAGTCCTAATGAGACTTCTTTAATATTATTTTTAAAACTTAAATTTCTACTAACTCTGGCTGGTACGTCGGATTTTGAATCGTCACCAGAAATTGTCGATTGGGTATATGAAAATCGGTAAGAATGTCTTGGACTTTTGTTCCACTTGTAAAGTATACCAAAAGCGGGGTCTTTTGGAGCAACAAAAGCAGTTGATCCTACATCGCCTATGTAATTACTTGCTCCCGCAAAAACACCAATCTCATGAATTTGAGCATTCACAGATGTAATTCCTAAAAAGAATGTGAGTAAAAAAATATATCTATTCATCGGTCTAAAAACGGCGTGCAAATATAATAATTATAAGCTCTCAATTGCTATGAATTGTATTTTAATCCAAACATGTGTTTTTAGTTTGAATCTTAATCAAGCTTTTATTTTATTATTTAAACGCAAATCCATCTTTTATAGTATAGTTTTTTAGTAAAATTAAAATTGTTTTACTAAAAATGAACATGAAGTTTGGAATTCACAACCTTCTTTTTTTAGAAAAGTTAATAGTTTTTCAAAACGATTTTTCATTTTTTCACCATTATTCCGATGTAAATAGAACGGATATTTTGCGCCATTTTTAGTTTTTGTATAATCCGTAAATTCCCAAGGATGGAAATACAGATGTAAATATCCGTCTTTTTTAAGAACTTGTTTGCATAAAATAAAAAATAACCAAAGTGGGAAATTATGAAAAGCAATCCAAAATAAAGGAATTCTGTATTTTGGCGAAACAGAAGCGGGAAATTGGAGTAAACCATCTTCTTTATAGTAATTTCTTGAAATGTGACGATAATCATATCTGCCAGGCAAGTAGCAAGGATTTACAGAAGCATTGTATAAATAACCAGCCTCTTTCAAATCTTGATTACTTACGGGTGCCATTCGTGGCATTCTGAAACCCACTACTTTTTTGTGTGTTATTGTTTCTAAAAGTATTCTTGAAGCAGTTAAATCTTCTTTGGAATGAGAAGAATGATAATAATTATGAGAAGCAATTTCATGATTGAAGCTTAGTCTTTTAATCTGTTCAGGTTCAGCATTTGCGTATACTCCTGTACAATAAAAAGTGGCTTTAGCTTGAAAATTCGATAAAATCGATAAAATTTTTTCTACTCCATCTTTTGAATTAGCAATTTGCTCTTTCATATTTGGAGTTCCGCCATATTCAAAAGGCATATCAAATTCTTCTACATCAAAACTTAGTAGTACTGTTTTTTTAGGCTTCATTTCTGTTTAAATATTAGCATCTTGTATGATGTACAAAGGACGTTGTTTGTTTTGAATTAATATTTTTCCAATATAAATTCCTAAAACCCCCATTATAATTAGGTTTAAACCTCCAAAAAATGCAATTGTAATTAAAACTGAACTCCAGCCACTTACAATATTTCCAGTAAAGTAACTATATAATACGTAGGGAAGGTATAAAAAAGATAAAAAAGCAAAAGTAAAACCAATATAAATTGCGGAATATAAAGGTTTAACGCTAAACGATGTAATACCTGCTAATGCCAAACCAATCATTTTTGAAAAAGTATATTTACTTGCACCAGCAAATCTTTTTTGGGCTTTGTATCTTAAGGTTGCTTGATCAAATCCAATCCATTGAATCATACCTCTTAGAAAAACATCATGTTCTTTACTATTGCGAAGAGTTTGCGCTACTTTTCGATCTATTAATCTAAAATCAGCTTGACCAGGTTCTAATTTTAAATCACTTATTTTATTTAAAAGTGCATAAAATCGTTTACTTGATTGTTTTTTAAACCAGCCCAACTCTTCGTCTTCTTCTCTAATGGTATTAACCATGTTGACTTTTTTTGTTTGCCAAATTTCGAGTAGTTCAGGAATTAAATCTGGTGAATGTTGCATGTCTGTATCCATCATAATAATTGCATCAACATCCATAGCGTCTATTCCTGCTTTTAATGCGACTTGTTGTCCAAAATTCTTTGAAAATGAAATGTACTTAACAGCAGAGTTTGTAGTTGCAAAATTTTTAATTTGTTCCAAAGTAGAATCACTACTTCCATCATTTACAAAACAAAAAACAAATTCATACGGTAAGTCAGCAGTAACTTTCTTTACCGCTTCGTAGAAAACCGACAAACTTTCTCCTTCGTTAAATGCCGCCGATAGAATGCAAACTGTTAATTTTGATTGCTCCATTGTTTAGAATATTGATTTAATTAACAAAACAAAAATAGTATATTCTTAATTTATTAAACCGTTTTTAGTTTTTATTTTCAATTTTAATTTTTAGTGTAAATACTATTTAATAAGTTCTTTCAAACATTTCTAAAATAATAGCAATATTGTTTTTAGTGCTAATAAAAATAATAATTTTCTATAATCAGTTATAATCATAGGAAATAAAAAATATTCCTTTTAAATAATCGTTTAGCAATAGCGAAATCGATGTAATACACGTTTTTTTGAAATAAAAACTATGCGCGCATACTATAAAGTTAAAAATGTTTTTATACTTTTACAGTCAGAAAAAAAATTAATTCTAAATACAATGAAAATATTAGTTTGCATCAGCCATGTGCCCGACACTACATCGAAAATAAATTTCATAAATGGCGATACAGAATTTGACACGAATGGAGTTCAATATGTAATAAATCCAAATGATGAGTTCGGATTAACAAGAGCCATTTGGTTTCAAGAACAGCAAGGAGCCCAAGTAACGGTAGTGACCATTGGAGGACCCGAAACTGAACCAACATTAAGAAAAGCATTGGCAATTGGAGCTAACGAAGCAATTCGAGTTAATGCCGATCCAACGGATGGTTTTTTTGTTGCTAAACAATTAGAAGCTGTTCTCAAAGCAGGTGCATACGATGTGATAATTGCCGGAAAAGAATCTTTGGATTATAATGGAGGAATGGTTCCTGGTATGTTATCAGGATTAGTTGGCTACAATTTTGTAAATTCTTGTATTGAAATTTCAATTGATGGTACTGCTGTAAAAGCAGCAAGAGAAATTGACGGAGGAAAAGAAATAATAGCAACAACTTTGCCAATAATAATTGGAGGTCAAAAGGGATTGGTTGAAGAAAAAGATTTGAGAATCCCGAATATGAGAGGAATTATGACAGCTAGAACAAAAGTTTTAACAGTTTTAGAACCTGTTGACGCAAGTTCAGAAACAAAGGCAGTTCGTTTTGAAAAACCTGCACCAAAATCGGCAGTAAAATTAATTAGTGCTGATAATTTAGACGAATTAATTAATTTGTTACACAACGAAGCGAAAGTAATTTAACTTCTAAATCGTTACAATCGTTATATTTTTCAATAATTAAATTTAAAATTATGTCATTATTAATATATGCAGAATCTGCAGACGGGAAATTAAAAAAAGGAGCTTTTGAACTAGCTTCATATGCAAAAAAAGTTGCAGAATCATTATCAACGACTGTTACGGCTTTAGTAATAAACGTTTCAGATTGTTCTGAGCTTTCAAAATATGGCGTTTCAAAAGTTTTAAAAGTAACATCGGATCAATTGAAAACTTTTTCTGCAAAGGCTTACACCGATGTGGTTAAACAAGCTGCTAACTACGAATCTTCTAAAATAGTTGTACTTTCATCATCAACCGATAGTTTGTATATAGCTCCCCTTGTAGCGGTTTCATTAAAAGCTGGATTTGCTTCAAATGTGGTAGGTTTGCCAGTAGGTATGAACCCTTTTCAAGTAAAACGAACTGCTTTTTCAAACAAAGCATTTAATATTACAGAAATAGCAACGGAAGTAAAAGTAATAAGTTTAGCAAAAAATTCATTTGGGATTATGGAATCGCAAGTAACGTTAGTTGAAGAAAATTTTGTTCCAACAATTTGCGATGATGATTTTACAGTAAAAGTTACTGCAGTAGAAAAAGCATCTGGTAAAGTTACCATAGCTGATGCAGATATTGTTGTTTCAGCTGGACGCGGAATGAAAGGTCCTGAAAATTGGGGAATGATTGAAGAGTTGGCAACTGTACTTGGAGCAGCAACTGCTTGTTCAAAACCGGTATCAGATTTAGGTTGGAGACCCCATTCAGAACACGTTGGACAAACAGGCAAACCTGTTGCTACCAATTTATACATTGCCATTGGAATTTCTGGTGCTATCCAACATATAGCAGGAGTAAATTCTTCTAAAATAAAATTAGTAATAAATACTGACGCTGAGGCTCCTTTTTTTAAAGTTGCTGATTATGGAATTGTTGGAGATGCTTTTGAAGTAGTACCTAAACTTATAACTAAATTAAAAGAGTATAAAGCACAAAACGCCTAGTTTTTTTTTAATTATAATGAATCCAAACTCTAATTGTATAAATTGGAGTTTGGATTTTTTTATTCAAAACCTATTTAGCAATTTTCTAAAAAATTTTGTTACTTTGCAACTAAAGTGAATGATGTTTTGTTTTTCTATATTTGGAAACAAATTAGAAAAAAGAGCCACCTATTATTTAAACAATCTGAAATTATAATTTTAAATGAGTTTAGTCAAGCTTACTATTAAAGGAATATCCTACAGTCAAACTCAAAATGGAGCTTATGCTTTGATTCTAAACGAAGTGGATGGTGACAGGAAATTACCAATTGTTATAGGTGCATTTGAAGCACAATCTATTGCAATTGCTTTAGAAAAAGATATTAAACCGCCACGTCCTCTAACTCATGATTTGTTTAAAAGTTTTTCAGATAGATTTGATATTACGGTTAAACAAGTAATTATTCATAAATTAGTTGACGGTGTTTTTTATTCGAGTATAATCTGTGAAAGAGACAAAATAGAAGAAATAATTGATGCAAGAACTTCCGACGCTATTGCTTTGGCATTGCGATTTTCGGCACCTATTTTCACTTATAAAAACATATTAGATAAAGCAGGGATTTATTTAAGCGGAAATCCATTAGCACTTGTTGATGAAGATAATGATATTTTAGCCAATCCGCAAACATTTAAAAAAGAACATGATGATTTGCAAGATTCTAGTCCTTACTCCCATTATTCTCTACCAGAATTAAACCAACAATTAATTGTTGCTGTTCAAGACGAAGATTATGAAAAAGCAGCTAAAATTAGAGACGAAATTTCAAAGCGATAATTTTTAACTAAAAATTATTTATGAAGCAATACCATGATTTAGTAAAACACGTTTTAGAAAACGGAACTCAAAAAGAAGACAGAACAGGAACTGGAACCAAAAGTGTATTTGGTTATCAAATGCGTTTTGATTTAGAAGAGGGTTTTCCAATAGTAACAACAAAAAAGTTACATCTTAAATCAATAATTTATGAATTACTTTGGTTTTTAAAAGGTGACACTAACATTAAATATTTACAAGAAAATGGCGTGAAAATTTGGGATGAGTGGGCCAATGAAAACGGAGATTTAGGGCCAGTTTACGGGCACCAATGGCGCAATTGGAATAGTCAAGAGCTTGATCAAATCACGGAATTAATTACTACTTTGAAATCCAATCCCAATAGCCGTAGAATGCTGATTTCTGCTTGGAATCCGTCAGTTTTACCTGATTCATCCAAATCATTTTCAGAAAATATAGAGAACGGCAAAGTTGCATTACCACCCTGTCATGCCTTTTTTCAATTCTACGTTTCCGAAGGGAAACTATCTTGTCAATTGTATCAAAGAAGTGCAGATATATTTTTAGGAGTTCCTTTTAATATAGCTTCTTATGCTTTATTAACTATGATGATTGCTCAAGTTTGTGAATTACAAGCAGGAGATTTTATTCATACTTTTGGCGATGCACACATTTACAATAATCATTTTGAACAAGTAGCATTACAATTGTCTCGAAATCCAAAGCCGCTACCCAAAATGAAAATAAATCCCAATGTTAAAAATATCTTTGAATTCACATTTGAGGATTTTACGTTAGAAGGCTACGATCCATATCCACATATTAAAGGCTTAGTTGCTGTTTAAAAAAAATGGTTTAAGGAAATCAAGTAAAATTAATTTTGTGTTAATTTTAAAGAAACTGAAAAGAATTAATAAATAGATAGTGAATTTACTTTATAGGAAAAGTGGAAGTTTAGGTAGTATAAAAATTTATGTATCCTAGTTCCGACTTAATAAAAATATTATAATTAATCCGCTCATTAAATGAACGGATTAATTATAATATACTAAATTTAAACGGTCAAAAAACTGTTTTCTGCACCAGCAAAATCATTCCATTTTACTCCATCAGCTTCTGGTTCGTTTGAGTAAACACCATCTACTAAATATTTGAATTCATAGGTAGCGTTAATTGGTAGTTCAAAAAGGCCTTTAAAAGTTCCGTTTTTTAGTTTTGATAAAGTTCCTAATTCTGGATTCCAATTGTTAAAATCGCCAACAACAGCTACTTCTTTAGCATCTTTAGCCTCAATTGAAAAAGTAACTTTACAAATTGGTTTTGATTTTATTACTTGTTTTTTAATCGACATAACTATTTCATTTTTAGAATTATGAGGCAAATTAAGTACATTTTTTCTAATGATTTACACTTTGTATACGAATTAGGATTATTGCAAAAATAACGCTAAAATACAAACAATTTAATATGTTTAGCAGGATTAATACATCTAACTTTTAAATTGAAAACGTTTTCATAATATTGTATTCTCAGTTCAAATTACTAGCTTTGTGAACTAAATACAGAGAAAATTCAAATAAAAAGTAGTTTTTAAAAGTGGTTTTATAAGTTTTCTTGTAAATATGACATTCTTTAGAATCTTATAATTATAGTTTTAGCTTCTTATTTTCCATATAAAATTAATGTAAAAAAGTATGAATTTGAAAATGTATTACATCTCAGAAAATCAAATATCACATTAATTATTAAAATAGAATGATTACACTTATTGCTGCTGTTTCAGAAAATAACGCCATCGGAAAGGATAATAATTTACTTTGGCATTTGCCTGATGATTTTAAAAGATTTAAAGAGACTACCACAGGACATCATATTATAATGGGTAGAAAAACTTTTGAAAGTTTGCCAAAACAATTGCCAAATCGAACACACGTTATAATTACAAATAAGCAAAATTATTCTGTTGAAGGTTGTAAAGTTGTCCATTCTATTGAAGAAGCAATTGCAATTTGTCCTGAAAACGAAACTAATTATGTAATTGGCGGAGGTGAAATTTACAAACAAGCAATAGCATTAGCTGATGAATTGGATATTACAAGAGTACATGCAGAATTTGAAGCAGATGTTTTTTTTCCGGATATTGATCGTTCTGAATGGGAAATGATTGACGAAGTATATCATCCAACAGATGATAACCATTTATTTGATTTTTCTTTTCAAACTTATGTTAAGAAATAATACACTCAAAAGGAATAATCCGAAATTCTGATTTACATTTGCAAAAATATTTAAAATGGCAACTACAATAAAACCATATAAAGATTCAAAACTTGGAAAAAAAGATCAAGTTGCTCAGATGTTTGACACAATTTCAGGTGAATATGATCATTTGAATAGAATTATTTCTTTTGGAATTGATATAAAATGGCGTAAAAAAGTTTTGAAAATGGTTTCGAAATCAAATCCAACAACCATATTGGATATTGCAACTGGTACAGGAGATTTGGCAATTTTAATGACAACAACTACTGCTAGTAAAATAACCGGTTTAGATATTTCGTCAGGAATGTTAGAAGTAGGGAAACAGAAAATTATACAAAAAAACTTATCTGAAAAAATAGAAATGGTATTGGGTGACTCTGAAAACATTCCTTATTCGGATAATTCTTTTGATGCAATAACTGTTGCTTTTGGTGTTAGAAATTTTGAAACTCTTGATAAAGGGCTTGAAGAAATACTAAGAGTTTTAAAGCCAAACGGTATTTTTGTAATTCTAGAAACATCAGTTCCAGAAAAAACACCCTACAAACAAGGTTACAGAGTATATACTAAATATATTTTACCACTTATAGGGAAACTATTTTCAAAAGATGATTTAGCATATGGATATTTGTCAGAATCAGCTGCTAATTTTCCTTATGGCGAAAAATTAAACAATATTTTACGTAAAATTGGGTTTATAGATGTGATAGCGCTACCACAAACTTTTGGAGTAGCAACAATCTATTCGGCTTCAAAGAAATAATGATGAAAAAAATAGTTGTTTTTGTACTGTTACTAAATATATATTCAGGATTTTCACAATTTAGACAAAGTATATTTAGTAAAGATCCAATTGTTAATTTGGAAAACTGGGATAAACAAAGGGTTTATTGGGGTTTTTTTCTTGGTTTTAACACATACGATTTTAAAATAGATTACAAAACGCCTACAGAAAAAGAAATTCAAGTTCAAACTGGACCTGGATTTAGCGTAGGAATTGTAGGAGATTTAAGGTTGCAAGAATATTTTAATTTAAGATTTGAACCAGGGCTTTATTATACACAAAGAAATTTGACTTTTCCTAATTTTACGGAACAAAAAAATGCGTTAAGAGAAGTAAAATCTACATATCTTAATTTTCCATTGTTATTAAAATACTCAGCATTAAGAACGGGTAACGTAAGGCCGTTTTTAGAAGGAGGTTTGTCTGCTAATCTAAATCTTTCAAGTAACTATAGTGTAAAAGATGATAATCAGCAACAAGTTTTTAGAATGCGTCAATGGAATACAAATTATGAAGTTGGTTTTGGTGTTGATTTATATTTGGAATATTTTAAGTTTTCACCATCTATTAGAGGTGTTTTTAGCTTAAATGACGAATTAATTAGAGATAATGACGTTAATAGTCCATGGACTTCAAACATTCAGTCTATGAAAAGTAGAGGAGTTTTTATAAATTTCACTTTTCATTAAATCTACCGTCTTCTAAATTCACTTAAAATTATTGCAGTAGCTGTTGCAACATTTAAACTTTCTGTTTGTTGAGATTCACCAAATCTTGGAATTGTAATCCGTTCAGTAATTAAGGATTCAATCTTAGAAGAAATACCATTCGCTTCATTTCCCATTATCAAAACAGCATTTTTAGGAAGATTTGTACTGTAAATTGAGGCGCTATCCATAAAAGTTCCATAAACAGGCAATGTAGTTTTAGAAATAAATGCGGGCAAATCAATGTAATTAATTTTTACTCTTGTTATTGAACCCATTGTTGCCTGAACAACTTTTGGGTTAAAGGCATCAACGGTTTCTGAAGAACATACTATTTGAGAAACACCAAACCAATCGCAAAGCCTAATTATAGTGCCAAGGTTTCCAGGATCGCGAATAGTATCTAAAGCAATTATCAAACCGGATGTTTGAATGGGTTTTTCCTCAGGAATATGAAAAAGTGCTAAACAGTTATTAGGAGAAGTAAGAGAACTAATTTTTTTAAGTATTGCTTCAGAAATTAATGATTTTTTTAATAAAGGCACGTCATTAAAAATTGGCTCGGTAATATAGAGATGCTCTAAACTTAATTCAGATTTTAAGAACTCCTGAATTCCTTTTTCGCCCTCAACAACAAACAGTTTTTCACTGTTTCTAATTTTTTTTTGTTGTAAACTTATTATAAGTTTAATTTGGTTTTTACTAACCATAGAAAAAATGTACTTTTGAATTAAATTTTTGCATCACTTGAAAAACTTCACTACAAAAATAGCAGTTATTATTTTAATAGTCCTACAACTATCTGGATGTAATACTACAAAAAAGGTTTTACAAGGAAAACATTTGTTGGTTAAAAATGAAATTATAGTTAATGGAACCAAAACAAAAGATGATGATGTTCAAAATTTAATTTTTCAAAAACCAAACACTTCAATTTTAGGCTATCATTTTCGTCTGAACTTATATAATTTGGCAATGGACAATGCTGATTCTGTTTACAAGATGAAGTTTTACAAAAATCCAGAGAAGTACAAACGAATGGCTAAATGGCTATCCAAAAAACAAGTTGATCGATTAGGGGAGTCTTTTTGGTATTCGGGAATACATTCTTTTCTAAAAAAAACGGGTGAGCCTCCTATTATTATTGATGAGAATAAAGCAAAAAAAACGGTACTAAGATTAAAATCGTATTATTTTAATAAAGGTTTTTTTGATGTTCAAGCAAAGTATACAATCGATACGATTTCAACAAAGAAAGCCAAAATCAAATATACAGTTACAAAAGGAGCTCCTTACATTATTGATAGTTTAAAAACAAAAATTGAAACTGCTGTTTTAGACTCTATATATAGTAAAAATAAAACTGCTTCTTTTTTAAAAAAAGCCCAATACGACGCTGTTGATTTGGAGATGGAACGGAACAGAATTACAAATTTGTATAGAAATAATGGTGTGTATCACTTTCAACAAAATTACATTTCGTATGATGTAGATACTGTTGATACTGGTAAGAAGCCTAATTTAACTTTGTTAATCAGCAATCGTTCAATTAGAGTAAATGACACAACAAAAACAGAACCATTTAAAGTGTATAAAATAAAAAAAATAAACATTTATACAGATGCTATTTCGGCTAAAAACGGTACTATTAAAAAAGATAGTATTTCATATAAAGATTTGATTTTTTATAGTTCTGGGAAACTAAAGTTTAAACCAAAAGCAATTGGAGATGCTGTTTTTATCAATAAAAATAATTTGTTTTCAGACGATAAAACTTTATTGACGGTTCGTTATTTGAACAATTTAAGGGTATTCAATTATCCGAGTATACAATATGAAATAGATGTAAAAGACACTTTGTCAAATGCATTAATTGCTAATGTTTATTTAACGCAACGGAAAAAATTTAATATGCTTCCAAGTTTTGGGGTAACACATTCAAATATTCAAGAATTTGGAATTACAGGTAATTTACCATTTTCAATTAGGAATGTATTTCATGGAGCTGAAACTTTGGAGCTAACACTTCGTTCTAATTTTGGTTCGTCTAAGAATTTAGCTAATCCGGATAATCGTTTTTTTAATATTTCTGAATTAGGAGGAGAAGCAAAATTGATTTTTCCAAAATTTTTGTTTTTATTTCCAATTGAACGTATTGTTCCTCACAGTATGATTCCTTCAACCACCATAAGCTTAGGGTTTTCCAAGCAAAAAAACTTAGGGCTTGATAAAGAAAATTTTACAGGTTCGCTAGGATACAATTGGACACCTCGGAAAAATAAATCCGTTCGATTCGACTTGTTTAATGTGCAATATGTAAAAAATGTAAATACAGCTAATTATTTTAATGTTTATAGATCGTCTTACAATACTTTAAATACTATTGGACAAAACTATGAGTCAGTTGCAAATTCTAATTATTATGATGGAAATCATAATTTGATTATTGAAAACGGAACTTCAGGATTTATAGCGGATGCTTTAAATAACTCAAATGGACTTGTATTAAATACTACTGATGCCAAATCAATTAGAAGTATTGAAGAACGTAGAAAAAGGTTAACTGAAAACGATTTGATTTTTGCTACTAGCCTAGTTTTTTCAAGAACCACAAAAACAGATATAGCAGATAATACATTTTATTCTTTTAGAACAAAGTTTGAATCTGCAGGAAATTTACTTTCTTTTTTTGCACGTCAATCCAAACAATCATTAAATACAAGCGGAAATTACACTTTGTTTGGTGTGGATTATTCACAATATTTAAAAACAGAATTTGAGTACATTAAACACTGGGATTTACATCATAATACGGTTTTTGCATTACGAACTTTTTTTGGAGTAGCAATTCCTTATGGAAATTCAAATAGCATTCCGTTTTCACGAAGTTATTTTGCAGGTGGGTCAAATGATAATAGAGCTTGGCAAGCATATTCTTTAGGGCCGGGAAGAAGTGGAGCAGTAAATGATTTTAATGAAGCAAATTTAAAAATTGCTTTTAGTAGCGAAATGCGGTTCAATATTTTCAAAAGTTTAAATGGAGCACTTTTTGCAGATGCAGGAAATATTTGGAATATATATGATAATGTTGATGATGAAGCTTCTGTTTTTTCAGGAGTTCGGTCTTTAAAAGATATTGCTTTGGGTTCAGGTTTTGGATTCAGATACGATTTTAGTTTTTTTGTAGTTCGCTTGGATTTTGGATTTAAAACGTATGATCCCGCTAGTTTGTCATCTAAAAAATGGTTTAGAGATTATAATTTTAATCATTCGGTACTAAATATCGGAATTAATTATCCGTTCTAACTATATAAATTATTATTTTTGTCAGCTTTAACCACAAATAAATATTGACAATGGCTCACACAATTAAACCAGGAGTTGCAACAGGAGATGAAGTTCAAGTAATTTTTGCACATGCAAAAGCTAACGGATATGCGTTGCCAGCAGTAAATGTAACAGGATCTAGTACAATAAATGGCGTTTTGGAAACAGCTGCAAAATTAAAAGCACCAGTTATTATCCAATTTTCAAATGGAGGAGCTGCATTTAATGCAGGAAAAGGATTACCAAACACTAATGAAAAAGCAGCAATTGCAGGGGCTATAGCTGGTGCAAAACATGTTCATACGCTTGCCGAAGCCTATGGTGCAACCGTAATATTGCATACAGATCATTGTGCAAAAAAACTTTTACCTTGGATTGATGGGTTGTTAGATGCTTCTGAAAAGCATTTTGCGGAAACTGGAAAGCCATTGTTTAGTTCTCATATGATTGATTTGTCTGAAGAACCAATTGAAGAGAATATTGAAATTTGTAAAACCTATTTGACGAGAATGAGTAAAATGGGAATGACGTTAGAAATTGAATTAGGAATTACTGGAGGTGAAGAAGATGGTGTCGATAATTCAGATGTAGATAGTTCAAAATTATATACTCAACCTTCAGAAGTTTCATATTCTTATGAAGAATTAATGAAAGTGAGTCCTCGTTTTACTATAGCAGCTTCTTTTGGTAACGTTCACGGTGTTTACAAACCTGGGAATGTTAAATTAACTCCAAAAATATTAAAAAATTCACAAGATTTTGTTCAAAATAAATTCAACACTGGACATAATCCAGTAGATTTTGTGTTTCACGGTGGATCTGGATCTACTCTTGAAGAAATTAGAGAAGCAATTTCATATGGGGTTATTAAAATGAATATTGATACTGATTTGCAATTTGCATTTACTGAAGGAATAAGAGATTATATGGTTAACAACATTGATTATTTAAGAACTCAAATCGGTAATCCACAAGGATCTGATTCTCCAAACAAAAAACATTACGATCCAAGAAAATGGGTTCGTGAAGGCGAACTTACTTTTATCAATCGTTTAGAGCAAGCATTTGCTGATTTAAACAATGTGAATACTTTGTAATTATCAATTTATAAAATATGGCTTGGTTTAAAAGAACACAAAAAGGTATAACAACAGCAACCGAAGATAAGAAAGATGTGCCTAAAGGGTTATGGTACAAATCCCCTACAGGTAAAATTATTGATTCAGAAGAGTTGGCACGAAATTTATGGGTTAGTCCTGAGGACGGATTTCATGTTAGAATTGGAAGTGCAGAGTATTTTCAAATTCTTTTTGATGATAATAATTTTATTGAACTTGATAGAAACATGTCTTCAAAAGATATTTTAAAGTTTGAAGACACCAAAAAGTATGCTGACCGTTTAAAGGAAGTAATGGATAAAACCAAACTTAATGACGCAGTTAGAACAGGTGTTGGTAAGTCAAAAGGAAAAGAACTTGTAATTTGTTGTATGGATTTTGCATTTATTGGAGGTTCAATGGGAGCGGTTGTTGGAGAAAAAATTTCCAGAGGAATAGATTATTCAATTAAAAACAATGTTCCTTTTGTGATGATTTCAAAATCTGGAGGGGCTAGAATGATGGAAGCTGCTTATTCTTTAATGCAACTTGCTAAAACTTCCGCAAAATTAGCGCAATTAGCAGAAGCTAAAATCCCTTACATTTCACTTTGTACAGATCCAACCACTGGAGGTACAACTGCATCATACGCTATGTTAGGTGATATAAATATTTCTGAACCAGGGGCTTTAATTGGCTTTGCAGGTCCTCGTGTAGTAAGAGACACAACAGGTAAGGATTTGCCTGAGGGATTTCAAACAGCTGAGTTTTTATTAGAACATGGTTTTTTAGATTTTATAACTCCTAGAAAAGAATTGAAAGACAAAATTAATTTGTATATTGATTTGATTCAAAATAATCCATTAAGATAAATAAATTTCCCTTTTAATTGAAAAGAAGCCCAAAATATAAATGTTTATTTCGGGCTTCTTTTTTTAGTTACTTTTTTACATACCACTCCGAATAGCTTCTACTGGATCTAATTTAGCAGCAGAAATAGCGGGTAAAATACCTGAAATTAACCCTATTATTACAGCCAATCCTGTTCCTAAAATTACATTTCCTAAACCTAAAACAAATTCAAAATCTAATACGTTCGTTAAAATGATGGAAATTAAATAAACTAGTCCCATTCCTATTATACCACCAATAACACAAAGTATTATTGCTTCAAATAAAAATTGAAATAAAATAAATCTATTTTTGGCACCTAAAGATTTTTGAATACCAATTAAATTTGTTCGTTCTTTAACAGAAACAAACATAATGTTAGCAATTCCAAAACCACCTACTAACAATGAAAATCCAGCAATTATCCAACCAACAACGTTCATTTGTCCAATTATTCCATCTAAAAAGTCTGTAAACCCAGATAAAACATTTATAAAAAAGTTGTCAATTTCCCCTGTTTTCATACCTCTAAAGTTTCTTAATTTTTGTGTCAGTTCGCCTTTTACAGCTTCAATATCAGTACCTTTTCTAGGCTTAATAATTATTACTGGAGTTAAAAAAGTAGCATTGTCGCCATACATTTTTCTTAAAAAATTTGCCGGTATATATATTGAGGTATCATTTGAATCTCCAAACATTCCAGCACCTTCCTTCTTTAAAACACCAATAACAGTAAACTTTTGCCCGTATAATCTAACATTTTGCCCAATTGGTTCATAATCGTCAAATAATCCTTGAGCTACATCATGGCCTAAAACAACTAAAGGAGAACCTGAATTTGATTCTGCTTCATTATAAAAGCGACCTGTTTTAAACTGTAATTTTTGAATATCATCAAATTCATCAGAAACGGGAACTACGTTTAAACTACTTACAGATCTGGATTCGTATTTTATGGTTTCTTGTTTTGTAAAAAACTGATAGCAAACATTTTCTGCGCTAACTAAATTCGCCTTTAAAAATTGATATTCATCAAATTTTACATTAGGGAACTGTTCTCTTTTCCACTGAGGAATGTTTGTAGGCCCAAAAGAAAATCGAATTAGGAAAATGGTATTTTTATCCAAACTACTTAAGTCTTTTTTTATTTTTCTATCTAAAGAATCTACAGCAGTTAATACAGCTATAATAGAAAAAATACCAATAGTAACACCTAATAGAGAGAGAAATGTACGAAGTTTATTGTTACGTAAAGCATTCATGGCAAAGGTAAAACTTTCCGACAATAGTCTTAAATAAACTATCATAAATTCAAAGGTTAAAAGGGTTAAATAGAAATTACCACGACTATATGTATTTAATTGTTGAATAATGTTACAATAAATATATAGGTATAAATAAAAAAGCCACGCAATTGCGTGGCTTTTAAAATATTTTAGAATTTAATTTCTAATTATTTTTTTGCTGGAGCAGCAGCAGGTGCAGCAGCTGGAGCAGCAGCTTCAGCAGCTGGAGCAGCAGCATCAGCAGCTTTAGTTGTATCAGCAGCAGGAGCAGCTTCAACTGGAGCTTCAACAGCAGGAGTTTCCTCTACTTTTGCTTCTTCAGCTTGTTTACAAGATACTACAGTTAATGCAGCGATTACGGCTAAACTTAAAAATACTTTTTTCATTTTTTTTTGTTATAAAAGGTTAATTATTAATTCGATGCAAAGATATAAATTTTTCAATAAGTTAAAATTATTTTTTCAATTTTTTTAAAACCTATACTTTAACAACTATTTATCATTTTACAATTACCGTGCCAAACTATTTTTTCTCTATGTAAAAGTTATATGTATTATAATTTATTATTTTTTTACTTGTTGTAAATAAGGTGTTTAATTTTTTTAGGATGTGTTATTTTTAATTCTTGAATCAAATTTGTTGCTTCTGCATATTTATCAATAATAAATAAAACATATCTTATATCAACCATTACATTTCTACAAATAGAAGGGTCATAGTGAATATCACTCATCGTACCTTCCCAAACTCTGTCAAAGTTTAGTCCTATTAGATTTCCATAAGCATCTATTGCAGGGCTACCTGAATTACCTCCAGTGGTATGATTAGTACCAATAAAACAAACGGGCATTTTACCATTTTCACCATAAGTTCCAAAATCTTTTGAATTAAATAAACTGATTAACTTTTTTGGCACATCAAATTCATAATCACCTGGAATATATTTTTCAAGAACTCCATCTAAAAATGTTTGATATGAATATAATGTTGCATCTTTTGGAGCATAACCTTTTACTTTACCATAAGTAAGGCGTAATGTACTATTAGCATCTGGAAAAATTCTTGTGTTTTTATTTATCTCTAATTGAGCTTTCATATAATTTCGCTGTAAAGCACCTATTTTTAAGCTCAATTCATCATATTTAGGAACAACTTCAGAGACATATTTTGTCGCTAAAATATTGATAAATTGATATCCTTTGTCTGCATTTAAATTTGAAAGAACAGTTTTACTGTCTCCTGTTAACAAATCTTTCATCCCGCTATAGGAAGTTAGCTTAGATTGACTGTATATTTCATTTCCTAAAATTTTGCTATCAACATCTATTAAATTAGATGGTAGAAATTGTTTAGGTGCTTTTTTAGCATATAAATTCACAAGTTTTTCAAAAATATTTTGATCAACAATTACATTAAAGTCTTTATAAAAATCGTTTAAACCAGCTATAAGATTATTTTTTCTTTCAATGAATGCTTGTTCTCCTTTAGTGTTATATAGTTGTTCTAGCTGGTACATTTTGTAACTAACACTTAATAATTCGGTATTTCGTAAAACAATTTCATTAAAATAATCTTTACTTAAAGCATAAGGTGCTATTTCTGTATAATATTTTTCAAAATCACTTAATATTGAACCATATTCTGCTTGTTTACCCGCTTTTGTTACTTTTTCTAAAAATACTTTTTCTTCATTTTGCTTTATAGCAACAGCTTTTGATTTTTTTAAACCTTGAGATTCTCCCATCCATTTTTTCCAATAATTTGCTATACTTGCATATTTTGAAGCATATTGAATTTTAATAGCATTGTCTTTTCTCATAAATCCATCAGCAATTTTTAATGCTTCATCTCTTATTTCAATTTTAGCGGGATTTAATTCTTTAATTATTTGTTCAACTGCGATAGAAGGAAGGTATTCATTTGTTTTTCCTGGATAGCCCATTACCATTGTAAAATCGTTCTCTTTTACACCGTCAAGTGATATTGGTAAAAAATGTTTAGGACGATAAGGAATATTGTCTTTTGAAAAACTTGCTGGTCGATTGTTTTTATCTGCATATACTCTAAAAAGTGAAAAATCTCCAGTATGTCTTGGCCAAACCCAATTATCTGTGTCCGACCCAAATTTACCAATTGATGAAGGTGGTGTTCCAACCAGCCTAACATCCTTGAATGTTTCGGTTACAAATAACATGTATTGATTTCCTTCATAAAAAGTTCTAATTTTATTTTCTTGCCAACTTTCTTTAGGTAAAGACCCAGTTAATGCAACAATATTTTCTTGAATTTTCTTTTGTTTTTCCCCTTCGTTATTAAGCTGTAAAGTTCCGTTAAGCACTTTATTTGTTACATCTTCTATTCGTACAATGAATGTAACAACCAAATTTTCATTAGGCAATTCTTCATCCATTTTATAGGCCCAAAATCCGTTTGTTAGATAATCATGTTCTACAGACGATTGATTTTGAATGGCATCAAATCCACAATGGTGATTGGTTAGTAAAAGTCCTTTGGATGAAATCATTTCCGATGTGCAACCACCATTAAATTGAGGAACAGCATCCTTTAAACTGGAACTATTAACGGAATAGATGTCCTTTACTGACATTTTTAAACCCAAGTGTTTCATTTCTTGTTCGTTCATACCTTGTAAAAGCGAAGGAATCCACATGCCTCCTTGTTGTGCATGGACTTGAATTATAAATAGGACAACAAATAATTTTATAATTTTCATGTTAATTGTGTTTAATTATATTTTTATACTCATTAATTTTCTGTGATGCTTACTAAAACCGTTTGTTAAATATAGTTTTAGAGCAGTTTCATTGTGCTCTTCAACTTCTAAATACAACATTTTTACATTTAGTAATTGTGCTTGCTCTTTGATGAATTGAATCGATTTCGACCCAAAACCTTTACCTCTAAAAGATTCTTTTATAAACAGCTCGTCGAGAAATGCAATTTTTCCTTTGAATTCAAAGCTATAAACAAAAGTCAAAATAATATAGCCAATTTCTTCTAGATTGTAATATAGTAACCAAGAAGTCCCAAGGTTTGTTTGAGCAATAAAATCTAATAAAAGAGTAGAATGTGTTGCTTTATCAAAACCATAATTGTCGATTTTATAAAACGCATCCATCAAGTCCATTACTATTGGAAGGTCTTCTTTTTCTATAGGTTTAAAGGAAATCAATTTTACTTTTTAGTAACTTTATTTTTCAAAGCTTCAATTCTATCTAAAAGATATTCTGCTTTTTGATCAAACATACTCATTTCGCTTTCGTCCGTAACTGGACCTCCTTCACTATCTGCTTTTGCTTCTGCTAGCAAACTTTTAAAATAAACATCCCGTTTTAGAGTCCATGTTTTTTGATCTACACTTAGTTTGTTCTTTTCTTTTAAATTTGAAGCATTGAGCAATTCCAAATAGGTATCATTTAAAATTAAATTTATTTTAGTATAGTAACTAGAAGCACAATTTTTTAGGTTGCTACCAGTTTCAATACATGTTTCATATTCGGTTCTTAATAGCTCTAATTTGTCGGTAGATTGAGCAACTAAGTTACTTACAACAAGTAATAACATTAAAAAAAAGAAAGTTTTCATGATAATAAATAATTTAAAATTCGATTAGTTGCACCTTTATTTAATTGTACAAATGTGCTGCAAATATGACCTTTTTCAACTCTTTCGTCATTATTGGCAATTAGAGTATCTAAACATTCATTTAAAGAAATTGAATCACTAATTGAAATACATCCTTTTAAATGAACCAATGCGATGGCTTCTGAAAAATGAGAATAATTGGGCCCAATAACAATTGGAACCCCAAAGGTAGCAGGCTCTAACAAGTTGTGAACACCGGGATGTCCAAATCCACCACCTACATAAGCAACATCTGCATAACTGTAAATCTTGGTCAATAGTCCAATGGTATCAATAATAAACACATCAAAATCGGCAAGATTTTGGTTTTCTTTTTCAGAAAACATAACGCATTTTCTTTTAATTAGATTTTTTAAAGTAGCAATCTGCTCCGTTTTTATATTGTGTGGCGCAATGATAAATTTGATTGAAGTGGCAGCATTGTTAATATAATTAATCAATAATTGTTCGTCTTTTGGCCACGAACTCCCAACAACAATTGTAGTTTTAGAATCTTTAAAAGTAGCAATATAATCCAATGTATTGTCGCGTTCCAAAATAGCAACCACGCGATCAAAGCGTGTATCTCCAGAAAGCATAACGTTATTAAAACCAATACTTTGAACTAAATTTTTGGAGCTTTCATTTTGAACAAAAAAATAGGTAAAAGTTTCCAATGCTTTGCGGTAAAAGCCACCATAACGTTTAAAAAATACTTGGTTTTTTCGGAAAACACCTGAAATTAAAAAGGTTTGTATGCACTGTTTTTTTAGTTCATTCAAGTAATTTGGCCAAAATTCATATTTAATAAAAAACACCAAGTCAGGTTTTAAAATAGAAACAAATTGCAAAGCATTTTTTTTAGTATCCAATGGTAAATACACCGTTACATCTGCAACCGTATTGTTTTTTCTAACTTCAAAACCTGAAGGCGAAAAAAAAGTAAGCACTATTTTATGGCTAGGGTATTGTTTTTTAACAGCCTCAATTACAGGTAATCCTTGCTCATACTCGCCTAAAGAGGCAGCATGAAACCAAATTGTTTTGTCAGAAGGAGCTAGTTTAGCTTTCAAATTAGCAAAAACGGCTTTTCGTCCGGATACAAAAAGTTTGATTTTTGGACTGAAAAGTGCCACAAGTGGCAACACTTTTTCAACTAAATAAACAAGGAAAGAATAGAGTGAAAGCATTCGATATAATTTCTGTGGCTAAAATACGTTTCTTTTATTGAAAATAAAATCTTAGGCTATATTTTCTTACTTTTGCTTTCAAAATTTACTAACACGTTTTCAACTTTCAACCGAATCATTAATACTATAAAATCATGCGTAAAATACAAATGGTTGACCTAAAAAGTCAATATGATACAATCAAACATACCGTAGATGCTTCTATTCAAGAAGTTTTAGACACAACATCCTACATCAACGGCCCTCAAGTACATGCGTTTCAAAAAAATTTAGAAACCTACTTGGACGTAAAACACGTAATTCCTTGCGCCAATGGAACCGATGCCTTACAAATTGCTATGATGGGGCTTGATTTACAACCCGGCGATGAGGTAATTACAGCCGATTTTACGTTTGCAGCAACAGTTGAAGTAATTGCTTTACTACAACTTACACCTGTTTTGGTTGATGTAGATTTGTACAACATGAACATTTCTATCGAAGCCATAAAAAAAGCCATAACTCCAAAAACAAAAGCAATTGTGCCTGTACACCTTTTTGGTAGAGCGGCCAACATGGAAGCCATAATGGCAATTGCCAACGAACACAATTTGTATGTAATTGAAGATAATGCGCAAGCAATTGGAGCAAATTGTAAATTTTCGGATGGGACAAAACGCAAAGCAGGAACTTTAGGGCACGTGAGTTCCACTTCTTTTTTTCCTTCTAAAAACTTGGGCTGCTACGGCGATGGCGGTGCTATTTTTACCAACGACGATGCTCTTGCACATAAAATTAGAGGAATTGTAAACCACGGAATGTACGTTCGATACCATCATGATGTAGTTGGCGTAAATTCCAGATTAGACAGCATTCAAGCGGCAGTTTTAAACGCAAAATTGCCATTACTGGACACGTACAACGCAAAAAGACAACAACTTGCTCGTAACTATTCCGCTGCGTTTGAAGGACATCCCAACATTGTAGCACCTTCAATTTGCGACATTTGCGATTGCCATGTTTTTCATCAATACACCCTACGAATCCTAAATGCCGACAGAGATGCTTTGATGCAACATTTGTTAAACAAAGGAATTCCATGTGCCATTTACTACCCAATTCCACTACACAGTCAAAAAGCCTATGCAGATGTACGCTACCAAGAAGCAGATTTTCCAGTAACCAATCAGTTGGTAAAAGAAGTAATTTCCTTACCAATGCACACCGAAATGGACGACGATCAAATGCAATTTATAACGGCTAGCGTTTTAGAATTTTTCAAATAACAGCGTAAAAAGAGTTACAAGCTAACAAGTTGCTAACTCTTTTTTTTTCTGTTTACTACTTTATTTAAGAAGGCAAAAAAAATATGAAAATAGGAGTAACGGGTGGTTTAGGTTTTATAGGTTCGCACACAGTTGTCGAACTTTTAAATGAAGGATTTGAAGTGGTTATCATTGATAATTTATCCAATTCTTCAGCTACTGTTTTAGACGGAATTACCGCCATTACTGGCAAAACACCTATTTTTGAACAAATTGATTTACGCGAAAAAGCAGCCGTTCAAAAGTTTTTTGAAACCTACACCGATCTAGCGGGAATCATCCATTTTGCAGCCTCCAAAGCAGTTGGCGAAAGCGTCGAAAACCCTTTGTTGTATTACGAAAACAATATTGGTACATTGGTCTATTTACTCCAACAAGTAAGCCAACTTCCAAAAGCCAACTTTATTTTCAGTTCCTCGTGTACCGTTTATGGTCAAGCAGCAGTCATGCCTATTACGGAAGATGCACCTATCCAACCAGCCATGTCCACCTATGGAAACACCAAACAAATTGGCGAAGAAATCATTACCGATACAGCTAAAATTAGTTCGGTTCAAGCCATTTTGCTTCGGTATTTCAACCCAATAGGGGCACATCCCAGTGCTTTAATTGGCGAACTTCCAATAGGTGTTCCGCAAAATTTGGTGCCTTTTATCACACAAACAGCCGTTGGACTTCGGAAAGAACTCTCGGTGTTCGGAAACGATTATCCAACGCACGACGGAACCGCCATTCGCGATTATATTTACGTGGTGGACATTGCTAAAGCACATGTTGTGGCACTTAAAAGATTGCTAAACAATCAAAACACAGCTAAAGTAGAAGTGTTCAATTTAGGCACCGGAAACGGTAGCTCGGTGTTGGAAGTCATTCAAGCTTTTGAAAAAGTCTCGGGCACACCACTTAATTACAAAATAGTGAACCGACGCGAAGGCGACATTACTGCTGCTTATGCCAACACCACCAAAGCCAATGCCATTTTAGGATGGAAAGCCAACACCAGTCTCGAAGAAAGTGTTGCTAGTGCTTGGAAATGGGAACAAAAATTACGCGATTCCAGAGAATAAAAAAGTGGTTGTACCGTATAAAAAAATAGAAAAATTACACAATTCAATTTAAAAACAACAAACACTATGTTGGACAAAATAACCCTAACAGCTACTATAAACGCAACACCACAAAAGGTTTGGGCGTACTATACCCAACCCGAACACATTACAAAATGGAACTTTGCCGATCCATCTTGGCATTGCCCTTCGGCAAAAAACGACCTTACAGTGGGCGGCACCTACACAGCCCGAATGGAAGCAAAAGACGGTAGTTTTGGTTTCGACTTTACAGCAATTTATTCTGAAATTACAGAAGGAAAAAGGTTTACCTACGGATTTGAAGATCGAAACATAACGGTACAATTAGAAGAATTGGGTAACCAAACCCTTGTAACTATAGTATTTGACCCAGAAACGCAAAACCCAATAGAATTGCAAAAAAGCGGTTGGCAAGCCATTCTCAACAATTTTAAAAAATATGCGGAAGAAAAAACAGTGTAAACAGTACGTCAAACACCCTTGTTTTCAACATCCAAAAAATCCCCTGAACCTTCTGATCTAGGGGATTTTCTATATCCAGAAGTCCTTTTTTATTCCACCCAAACTCTAATTTTTTGTTCCAAATTGGTGTCGTTTTTTACCACCAAAAACGTACCTATTCGAGCCAAGTTACTAGCCAAACGAGAACGAGTGTCACCTGCCGCCAACACAATGGGGTTGGGCCCTTCAACGTTGGTAACTTCCGACAAACTAAAATACACATCGGCAGTTCCTTGGTTTTGAAGCGTATAAAAGCGGTTGTTCTCATACAATGCTGCGCTATGCACCGTACTTGTAGTGTGAGGCGGCACCGCAACCGCAACCGTTGGGGCTTGTATTTTACCGTTAACATCAATGGCTCGTGCGCTTTTGTACAAACTAAACAACCGTGGATTGGGCACCTCAAAACTGCGCATCAAAATGTCCAATTTGTCCTTAA
This sequence comes from Flavobacteriaceae bacterium, assembly GCA_947453885.1. Classification (GTDB taxonomy): domain Bacteria; phylum Bacteroidota; class Bacteroidia; order Flavobacteriales; family Flavobacteriaceae; genus Flavobacterium. The sequence goes on along the minus strand of CANGIF010000023.1, from coordinate 17,470 downwards.
ACAACGATTTGATTTGGTTACTAATTTCGGGCAACTCCGCATTGCTTGTTTTCCGCTGATCGGCCACTAAACTGGGGTTACTAATTACGTTGATAAAAGTAGCAATAGCCGTTGTCAAACTCGTCACATCGGCAGCAACTGCTCCAAAACCAGTCAACTGCGCCGCATAAGGCAACGCCAAATCCCGAACGATGGTGGCTTGCGTAACCAGTTGGTCTTCCGAAATACTGTACCAAGAACTGGTTGGAAAATCTGCTTTTTTTTGTAAAACAATTTCGTTGTTCATCACCGCATAACTCGCCAAAGCGTTGCTAACTTGTAGCGAAATTTGCTGTAAAGCCAACCGTTTGTTGGCCTTGTCAAGCGTATAGCCCGAATAGTCGGTCCTGCTACCCATATCGGCAGCAATAAGCGCCGTAACCAGCGTGTTGAGTTGCGTAAAAAACCCCGAAACGCCCGTAATAGTGTCCAATTGAGTAGCATTTTTACTACCAAAGTTTTTTACCTTAAGACACATTGCAAAAAAAGATTCCTGATCTTTAGTCATAACAGTATAAGTTAGTAAAAAAAGTTATTTATAATTTCAAAATTAAAAAAATACAGTTGTATTACCAATAAAGTAGTTTTTTTTTATTCAATTAATGCTAGACTATACTATAGATTGTAAAAATAGTTTTTATTGTACAACAAACTACTTTTAGTAGTAGTACTACAACTTGTAATAGTATAATGTACACTTTTAATAGTATTAGATACACTTTTATTAAAGTAGTAATAACCTTTAATTGTAATAGATGCATTTGTAATAGTAATTGAACTACTTTTAACATATAAAGTAAACGCTATATGATATAAAAAGGTAAAAATAATTATATTTGTAGTAATTAATTGTAGTTTTTAGTACTATAATTAGTTTTTACATACTATTGTTTACTTTAAAATTTAAAAAAGAAGATGCTACGAAGAAAAAAAAGAGGCACGTTAACGCCTAATAACAGTACCTTGTTGCTCCATGTAATGCCCGTTTTGGTGGCACGCAACATCAGCAAACCTTTTGCTTTTTTGTTAAAAATTGGAATTAGCAACAATTCAGCTCAAAAAATACTGCGCAACACGGCGGTACAAGTCAATTTTCAACAACTCACCGCGCTGTGCCTGCACCTAAATTGTACGCCTAACGACCTTTTTGCTTTGCGCGACTTGACGCCTCCTGCTAACCATGCTTTACACGCCCTTAAATCGGTGGACGAACCTACCCCAGACTTGGCAAGCTGGATTGCGACTAAAACACTGGCAGAAATTGCTTCCATGATGGAAGGGAAGGAGCAGGGCGGAGGTGCAGCACAACCGCTTTAGCCGATTGTTAACTGAAACCCATGGAATCCGGAATAAAAAAGAACATTTTTTATTTCAAAAACCAAAAAATCTCTAAAAAGTTGTTGAAAAATTCGTGAAATACTTTTCTAATTTATGATAATTCATAATCCAAAAATTACGAACTTGCGAAAAATAGAACCGAATTATAAATGAAGTTAAAAGAAAAAATAAGTATTGATGAGTTTGATGGGAAACGCTATCAGGTAAGACTTGTTGAACCAAATGAAAATGGAAAAGCGGTTTTAACTCATTATCTGCACAACATTCATAACGGAGTTTCAAAGTATTATAAAGATGATGCTTTAGAAGTTTTAAATGATTTTGTAACTTACAAACAAGAAGAAGAAAAACTTTCAATCGTTGCTGAAGATGCAATGCAACAACTTCTTTTTGAAGTTGAAAACGTTCCGTTTCCAACTCCAGAAAACTATACTTTTAAATTTATAGATTTATTTGCAGGAATTGGTGGTTTTAGAATTGCTATGCAAAACCTTGGCGGAAAATGTGTTTTTACAAGTGAATGGGACAAAGAAGCTCAAAAAACTTACAAAGTAAACTTCGGAGAAGTTCCATTTGGCGACATTACAAAACAGCAAATTAAAAATTATATTCCAGAAGAATTCGATTTACTTTGTGCAGGCTTTCCTTGTCAAGCATTTTCAATTGCAGGAAAACGTGGTGGATTTGATGACACAAGAGGAACTTTGTTTTTTGATGTTGCAGAAATCATCAAAAAACATAAGCCAAAAGCAATTTTTCTTGAAAACGTAAAAGGTTTGAGAAGTCACGATAAGGGAAAAACGTTAGAAACAATTCTAAATGTTTTAAGAAATGATTTAGGTTATTTTGTGCCTGAACCACAAATTATTAATGCCAAAAATTTTGGAGTTCCACAAAATCGAGAAAGAATTTATATCGTTGGCTTTAATCATAATTTGGGCGTTACCCAAAAGGGTCGGGCTTTCCGTTCCAATCTTTTGTTTTTTAAAGAAAAAAACAAAAGGATTTCCTCTCCAATCCCTAACGCAAAAGCTGCTTAAAATGACGAATGTAGATAATTTGAAAAGAGAAGATTTTATGGCTTTTTTTAGAGATGAAGAAAGTTTAAATAAATTAAGTGTTGATGATAGAATTGAAATTTTTTCAACAATTCTTTTAGGAAGTTCTGATTTTAATAAAAAACTATTTGATGATATTTTTACTGATTATGGAATAAATCATTTAGAAATAATTGAATTAAAAAATGGCAAGAGATAATTGGAATCGTGAGCAATTAATTGTTGCTTTAAATCTTTATTGGAAAATTCCTTATAATAAAATTAGCGGTAGCTCCAATTCTTTAATTCAACAAATAGCTCCAATAATAAACAGAACACCAGCTGCATTAGCTTATAAATTAATGAATTTTACAAGTCTTGATGTTGAAAAACAAAAAATTGGAAATAAAGGAAAAAGTGCTGCAAGTTCTTCAGATAAAGAAATATGGAATGAATATTTTGGCAAATGGGAAAAATTAGCACTTGATAGTTCTGCAATACTTTCTGTAATACAAAATAAACCAATTGATAAAATTTTAGGATTAGAAGATGATTATGAATTTGTTGAAGGCAAAGAAAAGTTAAGATTAGTTAAAACTAGAGTTAATCAAAATGATTTCCGTCAAAGAATTTTGGCTTCTTACAATGAAAAATGTTGCATAACAGGAATATCGTTTACTTCTTTATTAGTTGCAAGTCATATTATTCCGTGGTCTAAAAACAAACAAGAAAGATTAAATCCACGAAATGGGATTTGTTTAAATAATATTCACGATAAAGCTTTTGACAAAGGATTGATTACAATTACAAGTGATTTCAAAGTTAAATTATCTGATGCTATTCTGAAAAAACAAAAAGAGACTAATATCCAAAAATATTTTTTAGAATATGATAATCAACCTATAATTTTGCCTGATAGATTTATTCCTTCTATTGAGTTTTTAGAATATCATCAACAAAATATTTTCAATAAATAATCAAGATTATTCGTAACGAAAGTGGCGGTAATTTTGAATATGAAATTAATGGAGATTTAGTAATTATTTCTGGTGGAAAAGAACAATTAAGAATTCCTGTAAAAACTTTTACTGAGCAATCGGTAAAGTTATTAGCAACAATAAAAGCTTCAAATGGAGCATTTAGTATTCCAGAAATTGAAACTTTTATGAACTCAATAAATTGTGGTTCTTTAAAAGCAAAATCAACTTCTAAATCTGATATTCAAATCGTTATACATGACCAGAGAATAAATCAAACTGCTGAATTAGGATTTAGCATTAAATCACAACTTGGAGGACAAGCTACGCTTTTAAACGCAGGAAAAACTACTAATTTCATTTATCAAATTTTAGATTTTCAACCAACAGAAAATCAAACAAAAAGCATAAACGAAATTGACACAAAAAGTAAAATTAAAGATAGAATAGAAAACATTAAACAACTAGGTGGAAACATAAATTACGTTTCGCTTGAACAAGATGTATTCAAAAATAATTTAGTTTTAATTGATAGTTTGTTACCAAACATTTTAGCTGAAATTGTGAGAACTTTTTATACATCAAATTTAAGTTCAATCAAAGATTTAACTGAAAATATAAACAAGACAAATCCATTAAATTATGACAATCAATTTGCTCATACATTTTATGAATACAAAATTAAACGCTTCTTAACTGATGTTGCATTAGGAATGACACCTTCAAAAGTTTGGAACGGAATTTATGATGCAACAGGTGGATATTTGATTGTAAAAGAAAATGGGGATGTTTTATGTTATCATATTTACAACCGAAATCAGTTTGAAGAGTACTTGTTTCAAAACACAAAATTGGAAACGGCAAGTAGCACTCGACATGAATTTGGAAAAGTGTACAGCGAAAATGGTAAAAACTATTTCAAATTAAATTTGCAAATCAGATTTAAATAAAAGGCCTTCAGTTAACAGCGGTAGCTGTTGCGCAACCCTACCAATACACAAAATTTCAATAATAATAAAATTAAATCTCGTTTATGTACATGCCCCAAAAAGTTAGACACTATTTGGGGCATGTTCACTTCTTGAAGCCGCGAAACGGTTTTTTGGTATTGAATGGGCACTATTTTTTGGTACGAATACGAGAATAGGTGTGCCAATGAGGTAGTGTTGTTTTTCGTTGCATTCGGCACAAAAAAAGTGCCTAATTTCTTAGGCACTTGCTTGTACATTACAGTAAAAGGGTTTATTTTCCTTCTAATACAAAGTTGAAATTTACTTTAATTTGTTCTGCAAATTTTTCTTTAACCAAACTTGGAATTTCAATTGCATAATCTTGAGCGTGAACGGTAAACATACCAACTGCAGTAACTTTTCCGCCACTTACGGATAAAGTAACTTTAGTTTTAATTTTTTTAGTTACTCCGTGCAACGTAAAATCGCCTTCTAAGTCGTAAGTAGATTTAGCTTCAGATAATTTTGCTGCGCTAAAATTTTCAATTTTACCTACAAATTTTGAATTAGGAAATTTAGAAGACTCCATATAATTTTCGTTATAATGTTCTTCCATTAATGGCGATTTGAATTTGAACGATTTTACCAAAGCGTTGGCGGCAAAAGATCCCGTTGCTTGGTCTAAAATAGCAGAAACAGTGTTGCTTTTTCCAGCAATTTCTACTAGGTTTGGCATTGAAGCGTCAAATTTAACTTCCCCAGTTCGGGTCATAAGTTTTTGTGAAAACACAGTGTTGGCTATTAAAAAGCAAACAAGAAACAAAGCAATTTTTTTCATACTATTTTTTTTGGTTTTTGGTTTATTTTTTGACATTGATTTTATGGGTTAAATCCCGTATTTTTCCAAGCGTACAACAATTTAATTTTTGCTTTAGTCAAAGGAGCAGCTGATTTAGGCATTGTTTTAGTTGTGTCAACATCTCTTAACGACATATCAATATTATCTACTGTTGTTTGATAATCATATATTTCTCTTCCTCCACCTTTTGTACTACCTTGATAATGACAAGTAGTACATTGACTGTCAAAAATAGGTTTAATATTTTTTTGATAAGATGGAACTTCTACAAATCCGCCAATTTCATCATAAGTATTAGTTTGGCAAGAAATTGCTATTCCAACTAATAAAATTCCTAATAATAACTTAAATTTTTTCATAATTAAAATACTCTATACATGTTAAACCCAAAGAAAATTCCGCCACCATTTGAACGCCCAATTGTATTGGTATAATAGGCTACATCGTTCATAATTTGACTATTAGACAGGACCATTTGAAAAACGTGTCCTCCAGTTTCAATATCAATTCCAACAGTTAGTGGATTGATGTAATAATCGTGATCTGAAGCACCTGCTCGGGCTGCATAATCTACATTTAAACTAATTCGTTTAGAAATTTTATATCGCCCACCAGCACCCATTAAGAACTGATCTTTCTTTTCGATTTCAGGATCCAAAAGATTTTTGTGTACAAAAATAGGTGTCAATTGCAAAGAGAAAGACTCAGAAAACTTTCTTGATACTAGTAATTGAGAAGTATAAGCCAAACGGTTTGTGAATTTTAACTCTGGCTCAATATCTGATTTTAGGCTACTATTGATATCCATAGAATTGTATTCCACAATAGTTAAAGGAAACCCATCAACCATCTGGTCAGCTAATTTTATTTTAGCTGAAAGCTCATAAGTTTTGTTGTAAGTGTGTCGAGAAGCACCTATGGACAACCAATTTGTAACACCATATATCCCGCCAATTCTTGTTAATGCATTGTCTAAGCCAAAGAAATTTTCATTGCCTTTTTGTAAATCACCAAAACGGTGCGATACAAGAAAATAAAATTCGCCTTTTACGGGTAATTTTGTGGATTGCATATTTCCAATTTGCAACCCTTTAAAAGCGGCCATTTCTATTTGTGACACTTTTGGCGCTCCAGCTTCCATGTCTTTTAGAAGATCATCCTGAGCAAACACTGAACCTGAAACCAATAGGACCAGCATTAATGATAAAATGTTTTTCATTTAATTTTTAGTTTTTAAGTATTGAACATTGATCTAATTTAAGTTCCCCCATCAATTCGTCGTAACCGACAATTCTTCCTTTTACGGTAACTGTTTGGTCGTTTTTTAAGGATGTATCTGGAGTTGTTAAATTACATATAATTGTTTTGTCAATGGTAACTCCTATTGGAGAAGTAGCCGTGATTTTTCCCGAAATAGCAACTGCTTTTTCAAGGTATTTTTTATTTGAAGCTTCCATTGAAGTGGTGAATTCATCTGTAATACTTTTTGATGTAACCGTAAAGGCAGCGTCTTCAGAGCTTAAATTTCGTTCTCCACCGTGGTCAATGTAGTATTTAATACCAAAGATTCCTACAATGATACTAAACAAGGCTATTACACCTAATTTTGTTTTTTTGTTCATTTTTTTTATTGGTTTTAATTAAAATTCAAATGTAGGGTTAAATTTAACATTACAATTTGGTAGTCACATTTTTAATGTAAAATTAAGTTTTGTTAATTTTAACACAAATTAGATGCTTTAAAAACACTTGAATTAGGTTCGACCCTACTTAAAAAAGGTTGGTAAATTAGCAAACAAGTAAATTGTGTTTTTTTAGAACGGCTAACGGTTTTGAAAACCAAAACAATTCAAAGTTTTCAAACTGGGTTTCAAAATCAGTTTTGATTTCTAGAAAAGTAGGTCTTTTGTTGCTGTAAACACTTATTTTAGGCAACATTTCTACAAGCCAAAGCCCTTCGTTTTTGGGAATTTGAATTGAGTAAGTGTTTCTTTTGTCGTGAAAAGTGACATTGAGCATTTCCCATGAATTTCCTTTTTTGGTTTTGGTAAAAGCAGTAACTTGAGGTTCGGTGCCTAGCCAAATTAATTTTGCATTAGGTTTAATTGCCAATTGATTTTCAACTTGAAGTGCATTGAAAATATAATCACTTTTAATTTTTGTTTTGGGGATTTTAAAGTCAAACCAATCTTGTAAAGGATAGTCAAAACAAACGCCATGCATGTAATTGTACAATGATTTTTTTAATCCAAAACTAAATTGATTGTGATCAATTCCTGTTGTGTCTTTGTATAAAATGTCGTTGTTAGCGAATTTGCCAAGTAAATCACTGTTTTTTATTACACCAAATTTTTCAGGATGTAAGCCAATTGGACTGTGTGCTGTTAATGCAAATTGATGCCAAAATCCGGATTGTAAAACGCCAATTTCAAACAGTTGTCTTACCATTTCTAAACTATCAATTGTTTCTTGAATGGTTTGCGTTGGATAGCCATACATCAAATAGGCATGAACCATAATGCCTACTTCAGTAAAGTTTCGGGTTACTTGTGCTACTTGGTCCACCGTAACTCCTTTGTCAATTAATTGTAACAATCGATCCGACGCTACTTCTAATCCACCCGATACGGCTATACAGCCGGAATGTTGTAAAAGTTGACACAAATCTCTGGTAAAACTTTTTTCAAATCGAATGTTGGTCCACCACGTAACAACAAGTTCTCTTTTTATGATTTCTAAAGCCAATTCGCGCATGAGTGCAGGAGGTGCTGCTTCATCAACAAAATGAAAACCATTCTGTCCTGTTTGAGCCATCATTTCTTCCATCCGGTCGCACAAAACAGTGGCTAAAATGGGCTCGTACACCTTAATGTAATCGAGTGAAATGTCGCAAAAAGTGCATTTTCCCCAATAGCATCCGTGTGCCATTGTCAATTTATTCCATCTGCCATCGCTCCACATGCTGTGCATAGGATTTGCCAATTCAATAACTGAAAGGTATTGGTCTAACAATAAATCCGAATAATCTGGTGTTCCTACTTGTGTTTGTTTGTAGTCTTTTTTTTCGGAATTATTTTTAAAAACAACTCGATTTTCTTCTAAAAAAAATGTTCGTTTGTATTTTTTGTAATTAGGGTCTTGACAGTTAAGAATTAATTCTTCAATTGGAAGTTCCCCATCGTCTAAAGTAATGAAGTCAAAAAATTCAAAAACGCGTTCGTCGGATAAAGAACGGAGTTCAGTGTTGGGGAAACCGCCTCCCATTGCAATTTTAATAGAAGGATAGTTTTTTTTGATAAATTGTGCAGCTCTAAAAGCAGCATATAAATTGCCAGGAAAAGGAACTGAAAAACAAATTAAATTTGGCACTTCACTTTGTATTTTTTTGTTTAAAAGGTCTAAAGTAATAGTGTCAATGTAGGTACTTTCATTTTGCAAACAAGTGTACAATTCATCAAATGAGTTAGCACTTCTACCTAATCGCTCTGCATACCTACTAAATCCAAAGTTTTCGTCGATACATTCAACAATAAAATCGGATATGTCTTCCAAATATAGAGTTGCTAGGTGTTTTGCTTTATCTTGTGTTCCCATAGTTCCAAAAGCCCAATCGAGTGCTTCTATTTGAGTAAAGCGAGAGGCTTCAGGTAGAAAATTTCCTTGACAAATAGACAAAGCTAATGTTGGTTTTTGACCTCTTAAAAAAGCAGTCACCACATCTATTGTAGCACAATAAGTGTTTTTTAAGGCTAAAATCCTTTGAGCGTTTTCAGAAAATGGAGCTGTATTTTTATTAATAACGCTAGTAAAAATAGCCTCTATTCCTTTTTTAGAAAACAAAGAAGAGATTACTTCAATTCCTAAATCCATTTGAAAGGATTCATAGTTTTTGGTGTTGAGAAATCCTTTTAAATAGGCAGTTGCAGGATAGGGTGTATTTAACTGAGTAAAAGGTGGCGTAATTAAAAGTAGTTTAGGTTTCAAAAGATGCAATATTTTATACAAAAATATTCTAAAAAATAGAGTAATTAAGTTTTATGGAAATTTAATTTATCAATTAGAAATCTTTTAAGTGTTTATATGTTTTTCTACTAGCAATTTACTGAAGAGTACTCTTTACAGCGATGTTGTTGTTTCAAATGAAAATGTTGAAAGAATAGTACTGTTTTAAATTCCCAAAATTAAATTGTCAACTAATTATACTATTGCAGGAATGAACGTTACGTTTTAGTAAACACATATTCTTATTGAAAGAAATAATTTTACTAAATTTACTCCAAATTTAGACCCATAAATTATGCCAAACGACTGCGTAAGTTATCAAAGTTCCGGTTTTTTCACATCGCTAATAACGGATTATTTAAACCAAAACGAAAATCTGAAATCTTTCTACAATCGTTTTCCACTTTTGGATAATTTTGAACAACAAATTCACGAAAAGCACGCAAATTTTGATCATACTACTAGAGCAATTTTGGTTGCAACACTTTTAGAACAGTATAAAAACTGTTCCATCTCTGAAGCAACTAGAACCAATATATTGACTTTAAAAAACGACCAAACGTTTACTGTAACAACTGGTCATCAATTGAATATTTTTACAGGACCACTTTATTTTATTTACAAAATTTGTTCTACGATTATCTTAACTAACCAACTAAAATTGCGTTATCCTAAACAGCATTTTGTACCTATTTATTGGATGGCAACTGAGGATCATGATTTTGAAGAGATTCGTTATTTTAGTTTTAAAGGCAAGAAATTCAATTGGAATAAAGATGCAAATGGACCAGTAGGGAAACTAGATACAAAAGGGATAGAGGATGTTTTTAGGTTGTTTTCTTTAGAATTAGGTCAAAGTGATACAGCGAATTATCTTAAAGATTTGTTTGAAAGCAGTTATTTAAAACATAATAATTTGTCTGAAGCAACAAGGTACTTAGCCAATGCACTTTTCAGTAAATACGGTCTAGTAATTTTAGATGCGGAAGTTCCTGAATTGAAAAGCGCTTTTATTCCTTTTGTAAAAAAGGAAATTTTGGAGCAGTTTTCCTTCCAAAAAGTATCGGAAACGATTGCACAATTAAAGCCATATACGATTCAAGTGCATCCAAGACCACTCAATTTGTTTTATTTATCCGATCATTTTAGAGAGCGTATCATTTACGAAGATGGAATTTACAAAGTAAATAATACGGATTTAACATTTACTACAAATGCAATTTTAAATGAATTGGAAACACATCCAGAGCAATTTAGCCCCAATGTACTTCTTAGACCTTTGTACCAAGAAGTAATTTTGCCCAATTTGACCTATATTGGCGGCGGCGGAGAGTTGGCCTATTGGTTGGAATTAAAAGCAATGTTCAATTCAGTTAACATTACTTTTCCAATGCTTTTACTACGAAATTCGGTTTTGTTGGCAACCCAGAAGCAAGCTGCTAAAGCAGATAAATTAGGATTGAATTGGCACGATTTGTTTGAAAAGCAAGCCCAATTACTTACCCATCAAACACAAAAAGTTTCAAAAACACAATTGGATTTTTCTGCTTTAAAAGTACAACTCAACCATCAATTTAAAACCTTGTACGATTTATCCAATAAAACGGACGCTTCTTTTTTGGGAGCATTAAAAGCGCAAGAAGCTAAACAAATGAAAGGCATTGAAAACCTAGAAAAACGAATGTTAAAAGCCCAAAAGAAAGTACACGAAGAGCATTTAAAAAGGGTGAAAGAACTGCAAAATCAATTGTTTCCGTTGCAAGGATTACAAGAGCGACAAGATAATTTTTCTTCGTTTTATGTGGAGTTTGGACCAATACTACTTTCACAATTGATGGAAGAATTACAACCCTTAGCACATGAATTTAAAGTGCTAGTTTTTTAATTAGCAATCATTTTAAAGCAAACATTCCTAATGACTATTAAAAATGTTTGTTTTATGTGGATAAGAAACCTTATTTTTGTACCAAATTTAAAAAAAACAAAAAAAATGGCTACAAATAGAACATTTACAATGCTTAAACCAGACGCTGTAGCGAATGGACATATCGGAAACATTTTAGCAATGATTACAAATGCTGGCTTCAAAATTGTTTCGTTACAATTAACACAAATGACTGTTGCAGATGCAAGAGCTTTTTACGCTGTACACGCGGCACGTCCATTCTATGGAGAACTAGTTGAGTTCATGTCAAGAGGGCCAATTGTAGCAGCCATTTTAGAAAAAGAAAATGCAGTTGAAGACTTTAGAACCTTGATTGGTGCTACAAATCCTGCTGAAGCAGCAGAAGGAACAATACGTAAAGCATACGCGACATCAATTGGAGAAAATGCAGTTCATGGTTCAGATAGTGATGAAAATGCTGCAATAGAAAGTGCTTTTCACTTTTCAGGAAGACAACAGTTTTAAAATAAAAACAAATTTTGGGAGCAAAACTCCAAAAATAATTATAAAAACCGCTACTAAAAAGCGGTTTTTTTTATGTTCAAATGTATGCTATCAGCAGCAATTCGCTTATTTTGCTCTTTGATTTTGGATAAGTTGTTCTACTTGAACGTCTTTTTTGAAATCTTCAATTGCCCAATTCATCTCTGGATCAAAGTTATTGATTCTATCGGATAGTTTTGGTGAGATAGGAATGTCAGGCATGATGCCTCTTCCTTCAACTGTGGTTTTATTAAACGGAATGCAAGTCATAAGTCCTATTCTTACATTTATTTTTGAATGAGGCATTTTGTAAACAGGTAAACTTCCAGCTACAGTTCCGTTAAATGCGCCACCCGTTTCTTCACCTATAAATGTAACTCGTTTTATTTTTTTTAAATTAGATGAAATAATGCTTGATGCAGAAAAACTTCCACCGTTTATCAAAACATAAATTTTCCCTTTAAAGGCATTAGGACTGCACGTTTTTGGCTTAGTTAAAATTGAAATATAGTATTTTCCGTCCGTTGCTTTTTGGGTACTAAAGTAGTAATATCCGTAAATTATGGGAGAAAAAAACAGTTTTGCAGTTTTTGATACAATACCTCCTCCTTTTAAAAAATCGGAATGTAGCATACTCGTTTTGGAAGTAACTTCAGATTTATCCATAAAAATATAGGTTGAATCTGCTAAATAGGAATATAAATTTTCTATTTCATTTAAACGACCACCACCATTGTCTCGAATATCTAAAATCAAAACTTTTGATTTGTATTTTGCAATTTTCTCAAAACTTTCTTCGTAAAACTCTTGGTAAGTACCTTGTGTAAATCCTCTTATTTTTAATACGGCTACAGCGCTGTCTTTTTCTCTGAAAGTTAAACTACGGTTGTAATATTTAGTATTTTCATCATATCCAAATTTTTCTTTTCTATTTTTTAATTCCTTAAGTTTTGCCTTAGCTAAAGGTGGTGTAGCTTTATTTTTATCTTTTGAACTCGCTATTGAATCAACAACTTTTCGTTTGATGCAAATAGTTTTTAGAGTATCATTGCTTTTTAAAACATACGTAAGACTGTCTTTTACACCATTTTCAAAACTATAAAAAACGGGGAATTTCTTACCTAAATATTGTTTTTTAAAAGTAGTATTAAAACCGTCCGATGCAAACCATTTGTTGTATTCCATCATACCATCTGATGGGTTTTTACCATTAATTGATACAACTTCGGATCCAACTTTTAGGTCTTTTTGATAAGATTTGTTTTTAACAATGTATAGTTTAGAATCAAACGATTCAAAATCAAATTGCGATAATGGTCCAGTTCCTTTTTTTACAAAAGCCTTAACTTCTTTTTTAGTCATCATTTTCATTGGTGGCGCAATAAATAGATGCCCTTGCCGCACGTTAGCAACAACAGGACTTATTTTTTTGTAAAATTCAAAACTATTTAATGGAGTTACTATGCTTTTCTTTAAACTATCAAATTTTATATCTAATTGTTCTTTTGAAATGTACCAGTACAATCTTGGATGCAACTTTTGCAACTTTTTATAAGTCCAATCTACGTCTGCTTGAAGTTTTTCTGTTGGGATTAAGTCGTTTAAATGGGCATTATAAGTATGTACAGAAGTGCATTGGAGACTAATCAATAATATTATCAAGAGTAAAAATCTGGTTTTTAAACAAAGCATAGTTTTCAATTAAGCAAGTTAATAAGGTAGGGATATTAGCTGTGTTTTTAAACTTGAATAACTCCTAAATTAAATTTCTTTTCAATTGGAGCATGATTTGCAGCTTCTATTCCCATTGAAATCCATGTTCTGGTATCTAGCGGATCTATAATAGCATCCGTCCAAATTCTTGCTGCTGCATAATAAGGCGAAACTTGAGCATCGTAGCGTGCTTTTATTTTGTCAAACAATTCTTTTTCTTTGACTTCGTCAACAAGTTCTCCTTTGGCTTTAAGGGTTGAAGCTTCAATTTGAACCAACACTTTTGCTGCTTGTGTGCCTCCCATAACTGCTAGTTCAGCACTTGGCCACGCAAAAATTAATCTTGGATCATATGCTTTGCCACACATTGCATAATTACCTGCTCCATAGGAATTGCCTATTATAACTGTAAATTTTGGAACAACAGAATTGGAAACAGCATTAACCATTTTTGCCCCATCTTTAATAATTCCACCATGTTCAGATTTTGAACCAACCATAAAGCCTGTAACATCCTGAAGGAAAACCAAAGGAATTTTCTTTTGATTGCAATTTGCTATAAAACGAGTTGCTTTATCTGCCGAATCCGAATAAATAGCACCACCAAACTGCATTTCTCCTTTTGCATTTTTCACCACTTTTCTTTGATTAGCCACAATACCTACTGCCCATCCGTCTATTCGGGCATAAGCTGTAATCAAGGTTTTTCCATAACCTTCTTTATATTCGTCAAATTCTGATTGATCGACTAATCTTTTTATTATTTCGATCATGTCATACTGTTCGTTTCTAGCTTTAGGTAAAATTCCGTAAATGTCTTTTTCATCTAAAGCGGGTTGTTCTGATTTTTCACGATTGAATCCTGCTTTTTCAAAAGAACCAATTTTACTTACAATATTTTTAATTCTGTCCAAAGCATCTTTGTCGTCTTTGGCTTTATAATCTGTTACACCAGATATTTCACAATGTGTAGTAGCGCCACCTAGAGTTTCATTGTCAATACTTTCTCCAATTGCTGCTTTTACTAAATAACTGCCGGCTAAGAAGATACTTCCTGTTTTATCAACTATCATTGCTTCGTCGCTCATTATTGGCAAATAGGCTCCGCCAGCAACACAACTTCCCATTACGGCTGCAATTTGTGTAATACCCATACTTGACATAACGGCATTATTTCTAAAAATACGTCCAAAGTGCTCTTTATCCGGGAAAATTTCATCTTGAAGTGGCAAATAAACACCTGCGCTATCCACTAAGTAAATTATAGGTAATCGATTTTCAATTGCAATTTCTTGCGCTCTTAAATTCTTTTTCCCAGTAATTGGAAACCAGGCTCCTGCTTTTACAGTTGCGTCGTTAGCAACCACGATACATTGTTTTCCTTTTATAAAACCAATTTTTACAACCACACCACCTGAGGGACAACCGCCATGCTCAACATACATTCCATCACCAACAAAAGCACCAATTTCAATGCTTTTTGCCTTTGGGTCCAGCAAATAATCGATACGTTCTCGTGCCGTCATCTTACCTTCTGCATGTAACTTTGCAATTCTTTTTTCCCCTCCACCAAGTTTAACTTTGGCAAAACGTTGTTTTAAATCCGAAAGTAGTAGCTTGTTATAATCTTCGTTTTTATTAAAATTCAAATCCATAGTATTGATATTCTGAAAAAATTTGTTGTGTGCTAAAATACAAAAAGCTTTGAAATAATAACTCTTTATATCCAGACTTTTCATTTTGATACAACAGCAAAAATAGAAGAGCAAAAAGGATTAGATTTTTAAAATGAAAGAGCATCCAAACACTTGATATTGTTTTGCTTCAATTTTATTATTTGACGAAGTATACTTTGAATAAAAAAATAAATATGATATTTGTTAATGTTTACTTAACATTGCACTTCTATATTTGTACTCTAAAACGTAAAAGATATGTCAATTAATACACTTTTTCAATTTCTTACTCCAAAGGATAAAACCTTTTTTCCACTGTTTGAACAAGCAAGCTCTAATTTGGTTTTGTTGGCCTTAACGCTTCATGAAGCGGTAAATTTACCAGTAAACGAACGAAATGAATTGTTTTTAAAAATTGAAGAATTAGAACAAAAAGGTGAAGAGATTACTCGAAAAACAAATTTAGAATTAAGCAGAAATTTTATTACTCCTTTTGATAGAGAAGATATTTATTCTTTAATTACTTCTATTGATAATATAGCAGGTAATTTGAATGGTGCAGCAAGTAGAATGAAATTGTATCATGTTGACAAAATAACAAAATCAATTCGGAAGTTAACTGAAATAAATCTTGAAGCTTGTCAGCATATCGATATCGCAGTAAGAGAATTGCGTAGCTTTAAAAAAATTAAAAACATTACAGATGCGTGCACTAAAATTAATAAACTTGAAAACAAATCAGATAATGTTTACGATAAAGCAGTAGCCGAATTGTTTGAAAATGAAAACGATGCAAAAAATATAATAAAATACAAAGAAGTACTTTCTGTTTTAGAATCTGCTACTGATAAATGTAAAAGCGCGGCAAGTGTTTTAGAATCTATTTCTGTAAAACAATCTTAGTACAGGTTTAATTAATCAATTTTTGATATGACTTTACTTCTAGTAATAATAGTATTAGCTTTGCTTTTCGATTATATAAATGGCTTTCATGATGCAGCTAATGCTATTGCAACGATCGTTGCAACAAAAGTTTTAACTCCTTTTCAGGCCGTACTTTGGGCAGCATTTTTTAATTTTTTAGCGTTTTGGGTTTTTGGATTTGGAGTAGCAGACACTGTTGCTAAAACAGCGCATACAATGGACATTAACTTAGTTGTCATTTTAGCAGGTATTTTAGCAGCCATTTCATGGAATTTATTGACTTGGTGGTTGGGTATTCCTTCTTCATCTTCCCATACACTAATTGGCGGATTTGCAGGTGCTGCTATTGCTCATGCAGGTTTTAGTTCGGTTGTTTGGTACACACCTGGAAAAGACGGAGGTTTACCTTCTGGCGTTTTAGTAATTATTTCTTTTATAGTTTTAGCGCCATTATTGGGTATGATAGTTTCTTATTTTATATCCTTGTGGCTAATGTATGCTTCTCGAAAAAAGATTGGTCCCAAATTGGTTACTTTATTAATTATGGCATTGACAATTTGGTTTGTATATAGTAAATTAGAATTTGAAATTGCCAAGCCTCGTTTCGAGTCTCATTTTTGGAGTGTTATGTTTGAGGCACATAATATAAAATGGTTTTTAGTTGCTTTTGTAATTTTATCAGTAAGTTTATTCTGTTTACTTTTTAGTAGTTTAAATCATGTACAATCAACATGGTGGTTACGTAAAATGCAGTTGCTTTCATCTGCTTCCTTTAGTTTGGGTCATGGAGGGAACGATTCTCAAAAAGTAATGGGGATTATAGCTGCCGCGGTTGCTGTTTACATACACACTTCTGGAGTTACTACTGAAAGTATGCCGCATTGGTTACAAGTAGCTTTGCCAGATGGTGATAATGAAGGACATATTCCAGAATGGATTCCGCTTGCCTGTTATTCAGCAATTGCTGCAGGAACCTTAAGTGGAGGTTGGAAAATTGTAAAAACAATGGGGTCAAAAATAACAAAAGTTTCTGCATTTGAAGGTGTTGCCGCAGAAACTGCAGGAGCCTTAACCTTATATTTTACAGAGCATCTCAAAATTCCTGTATCAACAACACATACCATTACGGGTTCAATAATAGGGACTGGGTTAACCAAAAGAGTATCTGCAGTTCGATGGGGAATAACTATAAATTTAATTTGGGCATGGGTTTTAACTATTCCGGTTTCTGGAGTTTTAGCAGCTCTTCTTTATTTTATTTTAAGTGTTTTCATAAAATAGTGTTGTAAAAAATAGTACTTACAAAAAAAGTGTTCATTTTGAACACTTTTTTTAGGCGCATTCATAATTACTCAATTACTTGTATATCAATAAAATAATTGTTATTTTAGAAGAAACAAACCCCGAAATTACTCAAAAAGAGTCAAAAACGGGGTTTTTCTTTAAATGCTATGCCAAAAATACTACGTTTAAGCGAATTTCAATACGAAATTCCAATTTTTACTATCAATAAAGATTTTGATGGTT
>CANGIF010000022.1 GCA_947453885.1 Flavobacteriaceae bacterium | reverse complement strand
TTTTAAATTTCATTCCTATCTTTTGAGAGCAAAGTGCGCTTTAAAGACCTTTGCTTCTTGATTTTGATTTTTGTATTCTACGGTAAACCAATAATCAGAAGAAGGCATCATATTACCGTTATACATTCCGTTCCAACCATCACCTGCAGGGCTGATTTCTTTTAAAAGCTTACCATTTCTATCAAAGATAAATATTTTAGAATCAACTTGACTGTTTAATCCTGGAATATTCCAAGTGTCTTGTATACCATCACCGTTTGGTGTAAAATAATGTGGATAATCTATAGTTTGAACTGGAGTTATCGTTAAATCCCCACAACTTGTAGTCCCTTTGGTGTCGTGTACCACAACGGTATGTTCTCCATAAAACACGTTATTAAAAACGGGACTGCTTTGAAATGGACCGTCGTCCAAACTGTATTGGTAGCTACCCGATCCATATCCTTCCACATTGATGATTATGGTTTGATCTATAAAGGCTTCCGTTACAATGTATCCCGAACCAATGGCTACTGCTGGGCCTGAGGTTACTACTGTAAACACATTTGAAATAGCGGATGGACAACCTAAGGCTGTTGTACTAATCACTTGTACAGTATAATTCCCTGGCGCGTTTGTTGTTATTGAATACGTGGCACTTGTTGCTCCTGGAAGAGCTACGCCGTCTAAAAACCAAATGTAGGTGTAATTGGCTCCTGATATACCACTATCTAGCGTTAATCCATTCATCAAGAGGTTACTTCCCCACTCTACACACAAGGTGTTGCTTCCACTTGTTGTGGTTATAAATGGTGTTGCTTTCTTTTCTACATGTACTGGTACCGACACTATTGCTCTACACGGTGCTGCGGTTGCCGTATTGGTTACCACTACCCATAAGGTATCGTCCTCTGCTACTTGATTGCTGTAGTGTGTTGGGTCTTGTACCTGAACTGCTCCTGGATTGGTGTTGCTTGTCATGTAGGGTTGTGTGTAGAAATAAGCAATGGTATAATTTGGATTTGGCAAAGCACCCAAGACTTGAACTTGAACGGTAGTTGTCAAATCAAACACGTGTATTCCATCGTTGGTTGCATCATCATCACATGTTAATAAAGCGCTTGGCGCAGTGCTGATAACTGCTGCTTGTTCCACTTTTATAGACAGAAGCGATATATTCACACAACCTGTAAGGTTGTTGGTAACCGCTACATAGAGCATTTGTGGGTTGCTGGTGTTGGTGTAATTACTTGGACTTCCTATGGCATTTGTTCCTGACTGTGCATCTGTTTGACTAGTGTAAAAAGCTACAGTATAATTTATAGTGTCTTGTCCTGTGTTGACAGTATCTAACAAAATTGGTATTTGACTTGTTAGATCAAACACTTCTTGTTGGTTGTTATCAGTCTCACATTGGTAATATGAGGTATTCTGTACTATTGGTAATGGGTTTATGCGTATTTGCTCTTGAGCCAATACATAACAGTTGCCGTATAGACCTACATAGCTATTCATCACCCGGATGTAGATGGTACCTGTACCTGTCTCGTAAGCTGTAGGGTTGGCAATGGCGTTGGTATTGCTCTCTGCATCGGCTTGTGTGGTAAAGTATGCAAAACTCAGGTTGGGATCGTTGTTGGCAATATAGGTTTGGTTTTGGGTTAAATCTATTAACTCTGTTAAATTTGGTGCGTTTACAACATCACACCTAACAATGTCCGGTATATTGGTGGTCATCGGTAGTGGCAATGGCAACACGCGTAGGTCTAAAATAGTGTAGCTTTTACAGCCTGCTGGACTGGTTACCACTACGCCTAATGTTTGTGCATTGCTAACATTGGTGTAGTGAGCCGGATCTGCTATTGGTAAGATAGTTGGATCTGTCATTGCGGCTTGCGCATCTGCTAAACTTGGGTAGTAGCTTATAGTGTAGCCTAAGGCTGCATTCGCTCCTAGTATTTGATTGTTCTTTACCGTAATATCAAATTCTCTTGTTGGTATTGTTGTTGTAGCTCCATCGTCACATAAAGCTAGTGGTGTTGGTGGGGTCAACTGCAAGGGTTTGTTTACTATTAATTGGAAACTTCCTACCGAGGCACATAATCCTATTGTACTGCTATCTACTATGCGCACCCAAATTGTTTGTGGGTTACTTGTATTGGTAAAGGCACTTGCTGGAACAATGGGGCCTGTACCATTTTGAGCCTGGTTTACACTCGTGTGATAGGTAATTACAAAAGGACCTGTCCCTGTTTGTACGCCAAGTAGTAGTGGATTTTGAACGGTTAAATCAAAACTGGTGAAACCATTGAATGGGTTCACATCTTGGTCGCATTGTGTTAAATCCGGCAGCACGGTTGCTGGTGGTACTATTGGGGTTGGGTTTACCTCTAATTGAATAGTGGTAACACTAAAACAATGGGTTAGTGTGTTCTCGTCTCGTACATAAATGGTTTGACTCCATGGACTATTAACATTACTATAAGGGTTGGTTGTTGCTATTGGATTGCTGTGACTTTGTGCATCTGCTAAGCTTTCGTAAAACGTAATAACGCTGTTCTGTACTCCTTGAAGCATGTCAGGTACTAGTGCGTCTAAATTAAAATTGGTCACGCCATCGGCTGTTCCGTCTGCATCACATTGTTTGATAGGGCCTGCTTGAGGTATTGGAAAGGGTAGCGGTTCTACTCGTATGTCCATAATGGTGGTTACATAACAGTGGGTGGTGGTGTTCTCTACTCTAACAAACAGGGTTTGTGGATTTGGTAAAGTATTAATGTACAACATTGGTAACGGATTGATGCCTTGTGTTGCCTCTGCTAGTGTTAAATGAAAGCTTACAACTACTCCTGTTTGGTTGCCTATTATGGCTGGAATTTGAGAGCTTAAATCAAATTGTTCTTGCTCGTCTCCTGGATTGTTTGCATCACAAAGGGTATAAGACGGTACTGGGAAAGGTACGCTTGGCAAGCCGTTTACAACTAATTTTAATGGTACAACATCAATACAATGGGTGCTGTTATTCTCTATCCGAACGTAGATAGTGGTTGTAACAGAGGTATAACTCGTGATGCTTGCTAGTGGCAGTGCATTAACGCCTGCTTGCGCATCACTTTCTAAAACGTAGTACGTTAACGTGTTTTGTGTAGGGTCTAGGCTACCTAATATTCCGCTAGCGGCTTGGGTTAAGTCAAACACGGATACGCCTGGCGTGTTGCCTGAACAGGCTTCTAATTGAATTGTTGCTACTCCTTGTGGGCTTGCATTTACATTTAATTGTAAGGTTACATAACTCCAACAGCCTGACAATAGGTTGTGTACACCTACATAAAGCGTTTGGCTTCCAGATACTATGTTTGGATAAGCGGTTGGATTGGATATAGCGCTGGTGTTGCTTTGTGCGTCTGTATTGGTTTCATAGTATTTTATCTGTATGCTTGATGGAACCACTCCTCCCATTATTTGCGTGTTGACACTGGTTAAATCAAAAATACCAAAACCGTCGTTGTTTGGATCGCAATAGTTTATAGGGCTTGGGGTGTTTACCGTTGGCCCTTGGGTTACTTGTAACTGCAAGGTGGTTGATTGGCTACATCCTGTGGTTGTATTGGTTACTACCACAATAATGGTTTGTGGGTTGGTTGTATTGGTATAAAGTGATGGTAAAGGATTTTGTTGCGCTTGTGCATCACTTAGGGTTGCATAATCCGTCACTGTTACACCGCCTACTCCTGTTGTTATTATTGAATTATTGGCTGTTAGATCAAATACTGCTGTGGTTACCCCTACTGCGCTACACAAATTCATCGTTGGAGGCTGAATAGCCATTGGCAATGGGTTTACAACTAGGTTAAAGCTGCTTACGCTGTAGCAATGGGTAAGGGTGTTTTCTAAACGTACCCATAGTGTGCTACTGGCTGCTACATAAAGAAATGCTGTGTTTATTGCGCTACTGCCTGTTGTGGCATTTACTTGGGTTGTATAATAGGTAACTGCTACACCTGTTTGGGTGTTTAAAATCTCTGCTGTTTTGGTAGTCAAATCAAATCCTTCTACACCGTCGCCATTGGTGTC
Organism: Flavobacteriaceae bacterium; assembly: GCA_947453885.1. Lineage (GTDB taxonomy): Bacteria > Bacteroidota > Bacteroidia > Flavobacteriales > Flavobacteriaceae > Flavobacterium. Next base: position 47,449 of record CANGIF010000022.1, on the reverse strand, counting down.
GCACAGTTTGTAATCGGTAATGGTTGGATTGGCCATTGGACGTGGGTTTACTACAAGTTGTAAGCTTGTTAGGGTTTTACAACTTGGGTCTAGTGGGTTGTAAACACTTACGTAAATCGGTTGGCTCCACGATACAATATTGTGATAAGGGTTGCTTACTATTGCATTACTACCAAATTGGGCATCCGTTGGGGTTTCGTAGTAGCTTACTTGTAAGCCTGCTTGTCCCCCTGTTATTTCATTGTCTTTGATATGTAGGTCAAAAATACTGAAACCATCGTTGTTGTCATCGCATATTTGTAATGCTGTTGGGGTGTTTATTACAGCAGCTACTATTACTGTAACTAGAGCTGTACCTGTTTGGGGTTGGCTGCATCCTGTAACGGGATTGCTCACACTTACTAATGCATAACTGGTGGTTGCGGTTAAATTACCGGTACTTACTACTGCTGCGCCTTGGGCATCTAAGGTAATGCTTGCTGCAACTGTGTTGGCTGTGTAGTTAACTGTTGCTCCTGGGGTACCGTTAAACGTGATGGTGGTGCCTGTGCCTGAACATACCGAGGTACTTCCGGCTATTGATGCATTGGGTAGAGGGTAGATTGTGATGGTGGCGGTTCCTAATTGCGTTTGTGTACAGGTAGTGGTTGTATTTAATACACTTACTAAATTGTAAGTGGTGGTTGCTGTTAAGTTACCTGTTGGTAAGGTTGCTGTTCCTGCAGCGCTTAGGGATATCGTTTGATTTGCACCTGTATTCACCGTATAGGTTACTACTGCATTTGGGGTGCCTGTAAAGGTAATGTTGGTGCTGGTACCTGAACAAATAGCGGTGGTGCCTGAAATAGCTACTGTTGGCAATGGGTTTACCGTTACCGTTGCTGTGCCTAATTGTGTTTGCGTACAGGCTGTGGTGGTATTTAACACACTTATTAAATCGTAAATAGTTGTGGCTATTAAATTACCTGTTGGTAATGTTGCCGAACCTGCTGCGTCTAGGTTTATTGTTTGATTTGCGCCTGTATTTACTGTATAGGTGGCCACTGCATTTGGGGTACCCGTAAACGTAATGTTCGTGCCTGTATTATAACAAATACCGGTGGTGCCTGAAATAGCTACTGTTGGCAAGGGATTTACCGTTACTACTGCTGTACCTATTTGGATTTGTGCGCAGGTTGTGGCTGCTAAACTTACGTTGGTCAACGCATAAGTGGTCGTTGCTGTTAAATTACCCGTTGGTAGTACTGCTGAACCTGATGGATCCAATGTCAGTGGTGGTGCAACTGTGCCATTTGTGGTGTAAGATACTGTGGCATTTGGGGTACCTGTAAACGTGATGTTAGTGCCTGTGCCTGAACAAATAGCGGTGGTGCCTGAAATCGCTACTGTTGGTAATGGGTTTACCGTTACCGTTGCTGTGCCTAATTGTGTTTGCGTACAGGTTGTAGTTGTATTTAACACACTTATTAAATCGTAAATGGTTGTGGCTGTTAAATTCCCTGTTGGTAAGGTTGCTGTACCTGCTGCACTTAGGGTGATCGTTTGATTTGCGCCTGTATTTACTGTATAGGTTACCACGGCATTTGGGGTACCTGTAAAAGTAATGTTGCTTCCTGTTCCTGAACATAAAGCGGTCGTTCCTGAAATAGCTACTGTTGGCAAGGGATTTACTGTTACTACTGCTGTGCCTGTTTGCGTTTGTGCACAGGTTGTGGCTGCTAAACTAACATTGGTCAACGCATAAGTGGTCGTTGCTGTTAAATTCCCTGTTGGCAGGGTTGCTGTACCTGCTGCGTCTAGACTTATTGTGGCTGCTGTTCCGTTTGCGGTGTAAGTCACTGTGGCATTTGGGGTACCTGTAAACGTGATGTTAGTGCCTGTGCCTGAACAAATAGCGGTCGTTCCTGAAATAACTACTGTTGGCAAGGGATTTACCGTTACCGTTGCTGTGCCTAATTGTGTTTGCGTACAGGCTGTGGTGGTATTTAACACACTTACTAAATTATAAGTAGTGGTTGCTGTTAAATTCCCTGTTGCTAGGGTTGCTGTACCTGTTGCACTTAGGGGTATCGTTTGATTTGCGCCTGTATTTACTGTATAGGTTACCACGGCATTTGGGGTGCCTGTAAAGGTAATGTTGGTACCTATTCCTGAACATAAAGCGGTCGTTCCTGAAATAGCCACTGTTGGCAAGGGGTTTACCGTTACTACTGCTGTGCCTGTTTGTGTTTGGGTGCAATTTGTGGTTGTATTTAATACACTCACTAATTCGTAAGTAGTCGTTGCTGTTAAATTCCCTGTTGGTAAGGTTGCTGTACCTGTTGCACTTAGGGTGATCGTTTGATTTGCGCCTGTATTTACTGTATAGGTTACCACGGCATTTGGGGTACCTGTAAAAGTAATGTTGCTTCCTGTTCCTGAACATAAAGCGGTCGTTCCTGAAATAGCCACTGTTGGCAAGGGGTTTACCGTTACTACTGCTGTACCTATTTGGGTTTGTGCACAGGTTGTGGCTGCTAAACTAACATTGGTCAACGCATAAGTCGTGGTTATTGTTAAATTGCCTGTTGCCAGGGTTGCTGAACCTGTTGCGTCTAGACTTATTGTGGTTGCTGTTCCGTTTGCGGTGTAAGTCACTGTGGCATTTGGGGTACCTGTAAACGTGATGTTAGTGCCTGTGCCTGAACATAAAGAGGTCGTTCCTGATATAGTTGCTGTTGGTAAAGGGTTTACCGTTACTGTTGCTGTGCCTAATTGTGTTTGCGTACAGGCTGTGGTGGTATTTAACATACTTACTAAATTGTAAGTAGTGGTTGCTGTTAAATTCCCTGTTGCTAGGGTTGCTATACCTGCTGCACTTAGGGTGATCGTTTGATTTGCGCCTGTATTTACTGTATAGGTTACCACGGCATTTGGGGTGCCTGTAAAGGTAATGTTGGTACCTGTACCTGAGCAAATAGCAGTTGTTCCTGATATTATTACACTTAACGGAGTATTGATAGATAGAATTGCACTACCTATTTGTGTTTGTGAACAAGTAGTTGTTGGATTGGTAACACTTACTAAACTACAGGTCGTTGTAGTAGAAACAGTACCTGAAGAAAGGGTTGCTGTTCCCGTATTGCTTAACGTTATAGCTTGATTAACTCCATTATTAATTGTATAAGTTACCACTGCATTTGGCGTTCCAGTAAAGGTGAAATTTGAACTTGTCCCTGAGCAAATAGTTGAAGTTCCTGCTACTGTAGCTGTTGGAAATGGATTAATAGTTACAGTAGCTGTTCCATTTTGGGTTTGTGTACATGTTGTACTGTTTAATAATACACTAACTAATGAATAAACAGTAGTTGCTGTTAAATTGCCGGTTGGTAAAGTTGCCACTCCTGTAGCATCTAAAGTAATTGTAGCTACCGAACCATTGTTTACTGTATAACTTACAACTGCATTTGAAGTTCCTAAAAAAGTTATAGTGGCGCCTGTTCCTGAACAAACCGCTGTTGAACCTGCAATAGTAGCGGATGGTAAAGTATTAACCGTAACTGTAGCCGTTCCTAATTGAGATTGCGAACAAGTTCCTAAAGTAACACTTATCAAAGTATATATTGTAATACTATTCAAATTGCCTGTTGGAAGAACAGCTGTTCCTGCTGCACTTAGGGTTATTGTTTGATTGGTTCCCGAATTAACAGTATAGGTTACTACTGCATTTGGGGTACCGTTAAAAGTGATGTTGGTTCCAGTTCCTTTACAAAGTGTTGTAGTGCCTAATATAGAGGCTGTTGGCGACGGTGTAACAGTAACTGTTGCCAAACCAGAAACAAGTTGTGTACAAGTAGTTGTTGGATTCAAAACACTTACCAAGTTGTAATTGGTACTTGTTGTTAAATTACCAGTCGGTAATGTGGCGGACCCACTCCCGTTTAAAGTTATGGTTTGATTTGATCCCGAATTAACAGTATAGGTCACTACTGAATTTGCTGTACCTGTAAACGTAATGTTGGTGCCTGAACCCGAACAAACAGCCGTAGTACCAGAAATAGTTGCTGTTGGCAATGGATTAACCACTACTGTTGTTGTGGCTGTCAGCACAGGTGTTCCTGTTGCTGTAACCGTGTACACATAAGGTCCTGCACCTGTTGGAGCAGGAACATTCGTTGGGTTCTGAACAATTGAAGTAAAACCGTTGGGACCTGTCCAAGAATAAGTATAACCAGCAGTAGGATTGCTTGCCGTTAAATTAAAGGTACCGTTTTGACAAATTGGCCCTGAATTATTAGCTGTTAATGTACAAACCTTAAATTGAAGCACAAAACTGGTAGTTGTTGTACAACCTCCTCCCGATGCTGAATTATCTACGACTCCCGCATAAATAACCTCATTATTTGTACCTGGATAAGTGGTTGGGTTTGTAATTGGATTAGCACCCAAAGAAGCATCACTTGCCGTGTGATAATATGCAATATCGTACACAGAGGGGTCTAAACCGTTTAAAATAGCTGCTGATTCATTATTCAAATTGAACGTTAAATTGTTACACACAATTAAAGCCGGAGGCGAAGTGTTTATGGGGGCTGCTACCGAAACAGAAACGGTTGTGCTTGCTGGAGAATAAACACAACCTGGTTTTACAACGGCAACCGTATAGGTTCCGGGTTGATTGACAGTAATAGTTTGCGTATGTGGCAAGGTTAAACCGGTAACGGTTGAAGTCCAATTATAAGTAGTACCGGCAGAAACACTAGCCGTTAAATTAACCGATTGACCAGGACAGATAGTTACTGGTGGCCCTATAGCTAATGGACAAACAATATTACAATTTGTGTTTCCAGTTCCAGTTGGAGGCGGTACATTGGGATTGGTGTAATTGGTTTGACTAATGGATATATAGCCTGCATTATTTGAATAATTAGTCACCAGTAACATATAGTACTGACCTGAAACAGCATTTGTAATCGTAAAATTTTCAGTTGATGCAGCGGAAAAACTGCATCCAACTATATTTCCATTTAAAGCTAGACCGCAAGTTGGGCTGGTAAAAGGCCCCCAGCAGATATAATCAACATCAATGTTAGCAGCACCTCCTTGAGTGGAACTTTGTTCAATATGAAAATTCAAAGTTCCAGAATGGTCAATTTGTAAATAAAACCAGTTGGGATCAGGTTGTGATGCTAAACACGAATAGTTAATCCCAGTATTGGTTTCAGCTGAAGAAGAGTTGTGCACGTTAGGGTAACTAAATCCTCCACCTGCACAAGCGGGGTTGGCATTGGCACAATTTGCCGCTGGTGTGTTGGCTTGTCCAAAAATATTTTGTAACGATAGGATGACAAAAAAGATAAAGTAAAATTGTTTTTTCATATTGCTAAAGTATCAAATGATAGTAGTTGCATTCAAATGGTAATTGTTAACCGTAATTTCACCATTTAAAGACCCCAAATATAATTATTTATTGGACTAATTTGGTTTTTTTAACAAAAACTAGTGGGTCAAATAAATAAATAACCCATTTAGTAGGTACTTAATTATCTTGTCTTTGGCTGTTTTAGTTGGTAAAACGGAGTACCACAAGAATTACAACAAACTACTAATACACAAAAAAACAAAAAAAGGAGGCAATCTAACGCTAGTTGCCTCCCTTTTTTTGCGTTGTTACATTTCGCAACAACCAGTACACGCTTTAAATTAGCTAGCAATAATGACTTCAATAATGTCGCTTGCTACGCCAACTTCCACATCGTTAACAACGCCTGTGGCACGGTACTCCCAATGTTCAGGTTGGTCGTTGTTTAGTAACGCCACATGATCGTCAAAAGGACTTTTGGTTACACGAGCTAAGAAAAGCCAAGCCGAAGTGCCTTTTTTGCGATGGTACAAGTTCAATCCATCTACTCCTTTTTTAACAAACTTAATACGACCAAAACCTGCAAAGGTTTCAGCAGTTATTTTTGCTTTGTAATTTAAAATCCAAAGCATAAAAAGTCCTCGAGTTTTTATCAAAAAGTCATAGAATTTTTAATAAAAAGTCCTCGAGTTTACATTAAATAGTCTAAGCTTTTTTGCATGTTATTACTTTAAACTACTTTTAAGGCTAATGGGAATGTACTTTCTCAAAGGGTTGCAGCTGTTTTTCCGAAAGCTTTTTTTACTACCAAAGTATAATTTCCCGCGGAAATCTCCTCGGGAATACTGAACACAAGTTTGCGCGGATAACGTGTAGCAAAATAAACAGCTTGAAAAGTTTGGTTGTTGGCATTTATCTAGTTACTGTCAAACAAGACGACAATAACCAAACGATTAAAATGCTTAAAAAATAGAATTTCAAAGTTAGATTATAACTGTAAATAGGCTGTTTTAAAAAGACAGCCTATTTTTTTTGTCTACTTCCTTGCAGTTAGCAATTCAAGAAATAATATCTTACTTATGTTTACAAGTTAATACATGTATTTTTAAAGAAAAAAACATACTTCCATTTTATCTCATTTAAAATGATTTAAAATTTGAAACTATTTGAGATACTACTTAGTATGTACCGCAGTTTATTTTAAGCTGTATGTTGTTGTACTTTTTTAGGAATTAGCAGTTGAAGTACTAAAGAAATTAAAATTGTGAGTAATGCCCCAATAAAATTAAGCCACAAATAACCCAAATGTTCTTTGCCAGCAGGATAAATATGTATGGTGTAATAATATATTACAAAAATGGTAGATTGACTGATGACTGCTCCCCAAAAAATGGCATTGCCTTTGATATAATGTAAATAAAAACCAACCAAAAAAACGCCCAAAACAGTTCCGTAGAATATTGAACCAACAATATTGACCAGCTGAATTAAGTTTTCAAACATTGTTCCCAAGCAAGCGAATAGAATTGCAATAATTCCCCATAGCAATGTGAAATATTGTGTGGCTTTTACATAATGTTTTGGTGATTTTTCTGTTTTTAAATTCCGCTTATACAAGTCGATTGCCGTTGTAGATGCCAATGCAGTCAACCCAGATGCCGACGATGACATGGCTGCCGAAAGAATGACTGCCAGCAACAAACCAATCAAGCCCGAAGGCAAATAATGCAATATAAAATAGATAAAAACATAGTCCTTGTCATTCGTTTCTGACTTTGGATCTACTTTAGTAATGATATTTTTAGCTTCTTGGTGCAGTTTTTTTTCTTGATCTGAAAGTAATTTAATTTTCGCTCTCAGCTTCAAATTTTCTGCTTGCTGGTTTAAACTGGAAACGTACATCAAATTTGTTTTTTGTTTATCAACAGACAATTGGTCTAGCTGTTTTTGAAGCAAATGATATTCTGAAGCGTATTTCGATTGCTCGACAGCCGTTTTATTTATTGGATTGAAATTCAACGGCACTGGATTGAACTGAAAAAATACAAACACCATCACGCCAGTTAACAATATAAAAAACTGCATGGGCACTTTTAGAAAGCCATTCATTATTAATCCCATCTGACTTTCTTTGTCAGACTTTCCAGACAGATAACGACCCACCTGCGATTGGTCTGTACCGAAATAAGAAAGCATCAAAAAGAATCCGCCCGTAATGCCGCTCCAAAAGGTATATCTGTTTTGGGGATCGAATGAGAAATCCAAGATGTTCATTTTGCCATTTGCACCTGCAACATGCAGCGCATTAGAAAAAGTCATCTTGTTGGGCAATAAATGCAATATCAAAAAGAAAGTTATAAACATACCGCTCATGATAATGAACATCTGTTGCTTTTGAGTTACGTTTACTGCCTTCGTTCCTCCAGAAATGGTATAAATCATTACCGAAACACCAATAATTGTGTTCAGCAAATTCAAATTCCAACCCAAAATGGAAGACAAAATGATGGCAGGAGCATAAATAGTGATACCCGTTCCTAAGCCACGCTGTATCAAAAACAAAATAGACGTAAACGATCTTGTTTTTAAGTCAAAACGTTGCTCTAAATATTCGTAGGCAGTGTAAACTTTCAACTTATTATATATAGGAATAAAGGTCATCGAAATGACAACCATTGCAAGAGGTAAGCCGAAGTAGAACTGCACAAAGCCCATACCGTCATGATAGGCTTGACCCGGTGTTGAAAGAAAAGTAATGGCACTGGCTTGGGTCGCCATGACCGACAAACCGACCGTCCACCATGGGGTTTCACGATTGGCTAAGATATAATCCTCGACATTTGCGCTGCCTTTGGTTTTATAGACGCCATAGCAAACAATGAACAGTAAAGTAAACGATAAAACAATCCAATCCAGTTGCTGCATACTAAAAAAACAAGTGCATTAAAATAAAAAACAAGAGTATGTAAAGCACATTAGCAACGAGCACCCAAGTGTAGTTGTTTTTCCAGAGGATTTTTTTTGGAGTCATGGTTTATTCTTTCAATGCTAAAATATTCGCCAATAATCTGAAAGCTCCCGGAACGCCTTCGGGCAGTTCTCTAAAGAAACTTAAACCAGTGTAGATGTAAAATCCTTTGCCGTATTTGGCAATGAGAAGTGCTCCGTTTTTTGGGGTTTCGCCTTTGTCATTGGCGGAGATAATGGGCGTAAAAGCGGCGTCCCATTCGCTTGGATAATAAAGCCCTTGTTCTTGTTTCCAGCCAGTAAAATCTTCGGCAGTGATATTGTTCGGATAATTCAAGACAGCGTGGTTGGGTGCTAAGAAACGAACAGTTGCATTTTCTTCGGTGACACGATCTCTGGAAATTTTTAATGAAAACGGCGCAATGTCTTTGGTTACTAATTCGTCGGTGGTGTTGTATTGCACGACCATAGTTTTGCCGTTTTTAACCTCTTCTAACAAAATAGCCTGCTTGAAAGCCAAAGCATTCACAACATTATAGGCCCTGATGCCGGTCATTATGACTTGAAAGGGTTTTAGTTTATCGCTGCTAATGTCTTCAGGCTTTATGATAGAAACCGAGTAGCCCATTTGGGTTAAACTCTTCGGAACTTCGTCGCCTGCGCCCATAATGTAGGCAATGGCAACTGGTTTTGTTTTAATATCCAAACGAATACCTTTGGCTTCTGAGGGTTTGAGCAACATTTGTTTGTAAATATGCGGATAATTGATGTCTATTTTTTCTAAATTATAAGTAACGCCGTCAGCAATAATGTTGCTTTTAATACTGATTTCGCTTGCGGTTTTAGAAGGCGTTATCGTGAAATCAACTTTTACTTCTTCTCCTTTTTTATTCAAATGAAAAGGAATAGATGCAGGCATTACGCTCCAACCTTCTGGTACCGAGAGTTGGGCGGTGCCGTCTAAAGTATCTTTTCCAGCGGTGATTTTTACGGTAACGGTTTTGCTTTTGTCAGAATTGAAAATATAAACTTTCTCGGTCAATGCAGCCGTAACGACAGGCACAATATCGAGCGGTTGATAGACTTCACCTTTGACCTCATCGTTGTATTTGTAAACAATATTGCGCTCAAAAGGAATGGTTACGCCATTGATTTCGATGAGAAATGTTACTTTGGCTTGACGGATAACATCTGGTTTACCGATGTTTTGTTGTTGGTCCACACGATACATTCCTACAGTTCCTTTTTCGTTTAAGTAATAGGGTTGCGTGTAGTTAAAATCATCTGGAATGTTCAATTCAACCGAAATATTTTTCGGAATATTATAGGCTAATTCTTCCGATTTGATTGCACCTTTATAGATAGAAAAAACCTCCGTTGCTTTCCAAATCATTTTTATTGGACTTCTATTGATGACCTCTAGATTTGTTTTAAAAAGCGTATTTTTGGTTATCTCATTAGTATTTGTTGTTGCGTCTATATACAAACCGGCGCAACCCGCAATGATTTTTTTGATTTCTTCCAACTTAATTGTTTTCCAATGTTGGTCTTCTAATTGCTGAATTAAAGTGTAGGCTTTAACCAATTCTGGTATGCTGGCAGCAGGATTTTTGAAATCGAAGTTTTTTTCGACTGCGGTTAATATATCAAAAATAGGTTTGCCGTTTTTTACGCGGTTCCAAGTGGTGTCGATGCCTTCAAACAAATTGGTTTTGTCAGCAATGGTTTCGCCTTTCAGGAACTCTAAATATTCGTCTTCCTCTCCCCTAGTCCCTGTCGAACCAAAGCCCTGCGACTGGTGCCGACTGCGACTCAAAGCAGCAATTTCTTGATTGGATTTTCCTACGGAGCTGTAATAAGTTCCAATTTTTAGGTTGATAAGTTTGCTTTTATCGGCGGCTTCAAACTTTTCTTTGCTGCCATAAAACCACCAAGAGGTATTAAAAAACAAGCGTTTGGGTTGCCAAGTTTTGACATATTCTAACTGATTTGGGAATATCTTCGGGTCGTTTGCTTGGTCAAAAGCTTCAACACTTAACATCGCTGATGAAGTATGATGTCCGTGTGTTGTGCCAGGCGAACGATGATCAAAACGATTAATCACCACATCGGGTTGAAACTTACGAATGGTCCATATCACATCGCTAAGGACTTGTTCTTTGTTCCAAATTTGTAACGTTTCTTCTGGATTTTTAGAAAAACCAAAGTCGTTGGCTCTCGAAAAAAACTGTTCGCCACCGTCTATTTTTCGAGCTTCAATCAATTCTTGAGTTCTGATTGCGCCAAGCCCTTCACGCAGTTCTGGACCAATTAAGTTTTGACCGCCATCGCCACGAGTTAGCGACAAATAGCCAGTTCGGGCATTTTTATCGTTAGAAAGATAAGCAATCAAGCGGGTGTTTTCGTCGTCGGGATGTGCTGCAATGTATAAAACCGATCCTAAGAAATTCAATTTTTGAATCTGGTGATACAGTTCTACTACATTGGGTTTTACGGGTTGTTGTGCGAAAAGCGAAGTGACACTTGCTAGAAAAAGGCATGAAAAGAAACGTTTCATCGAAATTGTTTTTGGAAAGGCTCAAAGATAGTGTTATTTCTTTTTAGTAAATAATGCCAATTCGACCAAAACAAACAAACTTTCGAAAATTCAATAGAGTATAACTTCTATAGTTTTAATTTCTAAATAGTTTTAAATTTTATAAAATCATTTGAAAATTTCGATTGTTAACCACTGTGAAAAATTTTGGTTTTAATTTTTCACAGCACTTTATTTCAAAAATCCTTCTTGACGCAAATATTTGTGTTGAGCTACTATATCTGAAGGTATTTCACACGATAAAAGCCAATTTATATCCAATTGATTATTAATTGCAACACGCATTAAGTTGTCACTTTTAGGAAACAAATTACCTAGCTGTTGGAGTAAATCATTAAATTCCATGTGGAAATCTTCATGAAGTGCTTGAATCTGAATTAACACTTTATAAACTCTAGCAACTATATAAATATTAAAAGTATAGCTTTCATCAAATTTCTTTGTTTTGAGTATTTTTTGATTGAGCTCCAAAACTTTTACAAGCATTACTAAATTCAAATAAGGATCGCCAAATTTATCTTTTGTTATGCGAACATGTTCTGTAATTTCACCGCTCAAATAGCGTAAGTCCATCAATAAATACCCAATACTGAAAAACCTTTGAGTCATCAATTCTACAGCTTTGAAAATACGGATTTCCATTTTTGCTCTTTTATCATCAACTGTGTCAGTATCTACCAACTCAAATAATAATTTATTAGCAAGATTCAAATCATGTTTTAATAATCTAAAAATCAATTTGTCTTTTTCTGCACTGGGCAACTCCGAAATGGCTCTTTTAAATTCAGGTTCAAATTTCATGAAAACAGTTTTTTAATAATTGAAAAGTCGTATAAAATAGTTTGATTTGACTAAAATAAGGTAATTTGACCATCTTCATCTGTTTCAGTTTCTAATTCATCACTTGACGTTTGATTTGTTTCATCCATTTCTATAATCGATTCCTCTTGTGGTTCTTCATAGGGCAACGGTTCTAATAAATTAACCTGTTTTAATTTTTCGGTTGTCAATTGATTTCCAAGTGCTTTAAAACCTTTTACTGCAATAAATGTTTCCACATCTAGTACTACATTTTCTTTTTGAACACCTTTTATTTTTGTATAAACCAATTCAGCAACAGGGCGATAATCTGTTGAAACTATTTCTAAATGTGAATTAGGATGATCGGTTATAAAACTTTCCTCTTTTCCTTCTATTTCAACTAAAAATCGTTTTAAATAATAACGCTCTTTTTCACCTTCGTAATAAATGGCTGAAATTGGTTTATTAGGAATCCATTTTTCCAATACTATCATATCTGTATCAAAATGTGATGTCAATTCAGGGACAATTACTTTTAATTTACCCGATTGGTTTATTACCAAGATTTTATCGCTAGGTCTAAACTCTCCCAATAATTCTCCTCTGCCATCCACATTTAATTTTTGAACGGTATCGTCAAACCAAATTTTTCGAGGAAGTAACGTAGAAATTCCTTTTTCTTTAATTTCAATTTTCTTAATTGGATATTTAGTTACCAAATTTCCTTTTGAAGCTCTCCCTTTTATGGCTATTTTAGCAAAATCTAAATCGAATTTTAGTTTTTTAATGCTGCCTATTTGCCTTAATATTATGGTAATTACTTCAGCTTCTCCGTTAGGATTAAATGTAAAATACAATACCTGCGAACCTTTTGTTTCGTTTGTTAAATCGTACAATTTATCACGGGTAATTCCCGACACATTGAATCTTTTGATGTAGGTAGGTCCCGATTTTCCATCTCGATAAATCATATTGTAAATTGTTCGTTTATCGCTTTTGTCAAAAATAGCAACATGAATAATGTCTTTGCCTATGAATTTTTTCTCATCAACTTTACAAACCATCATATTTCCGTCTCTTAAAAAAACAATTACATCATCAATATCGGAACAATCTGTAACGTACTCGTCTTTCTTTAAACCAGTTCCTACAAAACCTTCTTCTTTATTAACATACAATTTTGTATTTCTTAATACAACCTTAGTAGCCTCTATATCGTCAAAAATTCTTAGTTCTGTTTGACGTTCTTTTCCTTTACCGTATTTCTCTTTCAATTTAGTAAAATAAGCAATCGCAAAGTCATTTAAATGTTCCAAATCGTGTTTTACTTGTTCCATTTCAGCCTCAAGTTTAGCAATAGCATCGTCGGCTTTATCAGAATCAAACCGAGTGATTCGAATCATTGGAATTTGCGTTAATTTTTGCAAATCATCGTCGTGAATTTCTCGAACAAAAGACGGTTTAAAGGGTTCAAATGCCTTGTATAAATACAAATACAACGATTCTCTATCGCTGTACAACTTGAAATCAATGTACATTTCTTCGCGAATAAAAATCTTTTCTAAAGTTGAAAAATGCCATTTGTTTTCCAATTCATCTAATTGAATTTCTAACTCTCGCTTTAATAAATCAACCGTTCTATTGGTTGAAATGGTAAGCATTTTGGAAACACCAATAAAAAGTGGTTTGTTATCTTGAATTACGCAACCTAAAGGAGCAACCGAAGTTTCACAAGCTGTGAACGCAAACAAAGCATCTATTGTTTTGTCTGGCGAAACTCCAGGATATAGATGAATAAGAATTTCTACTTCGGCAGCGGTATTGTCTTCAATTTTCTTAATCTTGATTTTCCCTTTTTCATTTGCCTTTAAAATACTATCAATTAAGGTTGTGGTATTTGTAGAAAATGGGATTTGAGTTATAACTAAAGTGTTCTTATCTAATTGAGCAATTTTTGCTCGAACCCTAACACGTCCACCCCGCATACCGTCGTTGTAATTACTTATATCTGCAATTCCAGCTGTCTGAAAATCAGGGTAGATTTGGAATGGTTTTCCTTTTAAAATTTTTATTGAAGCGTCAATTAATTCATTAAAGTTGTGTGGCAAAACTTTTGTAGAAAGTCCAACAGCAATACCTTCTGCTCCTTGTGCTAAAAGTAATGGGAATTTAACTGGAAGATTATTGGGTTCCGCTCGACGACCATCATAAGAAACACCCCAATCTGTAATTTTAGGTGAATACAAAACATCTAAAGCAAATTTACTCAATCTTGCTTCAATGTATCTGGAAGCTGCAGCGCCATCGCCTGTTAAAATGTTTCCCCAGTTTCCCTGACAATCAATTAGTAACTCTTTTTGTCCAATTTGAACCATTGCATCACCAATACTTGCGTCCCCGTGTGGATGGTACTGCATAGTGTGACCAACAACATTTGCAACTTTGTTGTACCTACCATCGTCTAGTTCTTTCAAAGAATGCATTATTCTGCGTTGAACTGGTTTGAATCCATCTTCAATTGCTGGAACCGCTCGCTCTAAAATTACATACGAAGCATAATCCAAAAACCAATCCTTGTACATTCCTGTAACTTTAGTGATGGTATCTTCTGAGTTTTCATCATTTTCGTAAAAATGATTACCAATAGAAACTATTTCGTCAAAGCCTTCCTCTGTTGCTTCATCGTTGGTTTCATTCGATTTGTCTTGAAAATCGTCTTCAGGGATTATGTTTTCTTCTTCGTCCTTCATTTCTATTTTATTTGTAGCGCACTCTTACTTTTTCTTAGCGTATTTGCAATATCTTTTTTAATTAGTGCTAACCTTTTTAAAGCTATTCTTTCTCAATCATTTTATCCATTTCTACTTTCAAATTATTGATGATAAAAACTTGTCTGTCTGGCGTGTTTTTCCCCATATAAAAAGACAAAAGTTGCTCGATTGACGTGTTTTTGTCCATCATAATTGGGTCCAATCGAATAGTATCTCCAATAAAATTCTTAAATTCATCTGGAGAAATTTCTCCTAATCCTTTAAATCGTGTTATTTCTGGTTTTGGTTTCAGTTTCTCTATGGCCTCTACTCGTTCTTCAACTGAATAGCAATAAATGGTTTCTTTTTTATTCCGAACTCTAAACAAAGGTGTTTGTAAAATGTACAAATGTCCCTCTTTAATCAATTCTGGAAAAAATTGCAAGAAAAACGTAATCAACAACAAACGAATGTGCATACCGTCAACATCAGCATCTGTGGCAATTACAATGTTATTATACCGCAAATTCTCCATGTCGTCTTCAATATCCAAAGCCGCTTGAAGCAAATTAAACTCTTCATTTTCATACACAATTTTTTTAGACATTCCATAAGAATTTAAGGGCTTACCTCTTAAACTGAAAACGGCTTGTGTATTGACATCTCTTGATTTGGTTATGGAACCAGATGCCGAATCTCCCTCTGTAATAAAAAGAGTACTTTCTAAATACCTTGGATTTTTAATATCCGGAAGATGTACCCTGCAATCTCTCAATTTTTTATTGTGTAAACTGGCTTTTTTTGCTCTGTCTTTTGCTAGTTTTCTAATGCCTGATAGTTCTTTTCGTTCACGTTCTGCTTGCAAGATTTTTCTTAAAAGCAAATCGGCCGTTTCCGGGTTTTTATGAAGATAATTATCTAATTTGTTTTTTATAAAATCATTGATAAACGTTCTAACAGAAGGCATTCCTGGCTCTGAACCCATTTCGGTTGAACCTAATTTAGTTTTGGTTTGCGATTCAAAAACAGGCTCCATAACTTTAATACTTACGGCGCTCACAATAGATTTCCGGATATCAGATGGTTCAAAGCTTTTATTGTAAAATTCTCTAATGGTACGAACAACTGCTTCTCTAAATGCTACTAAATGCGTTCCTCCTTGTGTTGTATTTTGTCCGTTGACAAACGAATGGTATTCCTCGGAATATTGCGACTTACTGTGAGTTAATGCAATTTCGATGTCCTCGCCTAACAAATGGATGATTGGATATACTTTATCTTCTTCTGCTATGTTTTCATTTAATAAATCGTGTAAACCTTTTTCCGAAAAAAACTTTTCGCCATTGTAAATTATGGTTAAACCAGTGTTTAAGTAACAATAATTCTTTAGCATTTTAATTACATACTCGTTTCTGAATTTGTAATTTTTAAAGATTGTTTCGTCAGGAATAAAAGTAACTTTGGTACCTTTTCTTTTGGTTGTGTCCACAATTGCTTCTTCTAGCTCTAGGTTTCCACAAGAAAATTCGGCTGCTTTTTGTTTCTCTTCTCGAACAGATTCTACTCTAAAAAAACTGGATAATGCGTTGACAGCTTTTGTTCCAACTCCGTTTAATCCAACTGATTTTTTAAACGCCAACGAGTCGTATTTTCCTCCCGTATTCATTTTTGAAACTACATCAACAACTTTTCCTAATGGAATTCCTCTACCGTAATCTCTTACCGAAACCGTTTTGTCTTTAATACTGACTTCAATTGTTTTTCCAGCCCCCATGACAAACTCGTCAATGCAATTATCAATTACTTCTTTTAACAAAATGTACACACCGTCATCTGGCGAAGAACCATCGCCCAATTTACCTATATACATACCTGGACGCATCCGGATGTGCTCCTTCCAATCTAAAGACCGTATGTTGTCTTCTGTATATTGATTTTGCTCTGCCATTGTTGAATTATCGAATTTGTGCTAATGTAGTGATTTTACCACTATTTTTCAAAACACATTAGGCAAAGTTATTAAGAATGTTTTTGACAATTTATTTAAACAGAAAGAAATCTAGCTTATCGTCAAATGAAAAAAGTAAGTTGCTTTTTGGAGCAAAGTTCCTTATTTGCTTTTTTTTATTGTAAAATTATAACTCGAAGAATACAACCAAACAAACACTTTGTTCTAGTTAAAATTTGCTACTTTATACTTTTCGTTTGTGAATTTTGTTTGTACAAACAGACTATTTCCTGAATTGGAAACCACCAACGTAATTTCGTCTGAATTCACTATTTGACCACTTACACTTTTGCCGTTTATTACCATAATTGCATTTTTAAGCACAATTTCTACCGCTTTTTCACCTTTAAAGGTAAGGGTTAATTTGGAATTTTTTGCATCTACAACACACTTTACACTTACCACTACAAATGGGCTATTGTTTACAACCGATAAATAGTTTTCAGGCAGGTGCAAAGTAGCTTCTTTGTTCGTTATTATGGTTATATTTTGCAACATCACTTCTTCAACTTTTGAAACGATATCTTTCCCAAAAACAGCTTCAAGATTTTCCCAAGTTTTTGGTAGGCTTTTGTTTGCTACAAACGATTTAAAAACAACAGTACTAATTTCATCTTCAATTTCGGTACTTAAATATTCGGAAAGCAAATCCATTTTGTCGTTTAAAGAAAGATTATCAGCATCCGAATTAAAAATTTCATTTGTTGTTTTGGGATGTGTCATTTTGTAATTTTTCCCAATTTCTTTAAGCATGTATGAAAAGCGTTCCTTTTCAGGCACTTTGGACAACAAATTTAAATAGGTTGGTAATAAGATGTTTTGTTCTGTTTCCATATTGATTTTTGAAGCCAAATCAAAATAGGCAGCAGGCGAAAAAGTGCGCTCATCTATTATAAAGTCGTTGTAATACTTCAAGTACTCAAATTCATAATCCACATAAAACTTATGACTGTTGACCGGTTTTTTGGTGTTGTAATCAAAAAAAGAGAGCGACATTCCATTTGAAAATGGTACATCAACAACCAAATCTTTATTTGTTTTTAAGGTGAATTGATAGTTGTTACTTGAAGCAGTGGTACCTCCAGTAATAAAATCATACATCAAGTAAGGTGCTATTAACGTTTCAATAAACGTTTTGGGTTTTTCTAAACTTTTCGGAAAGTTTTTTACTGCTACTAAACTACTCAACTGGTTTTGAGTAAAGCCATTAAAAGATACAATTATTAAAATATATAAATAAAATTGTTTCATTGGGTTTGGATTTAGATTTGTAGTTACAAAAAAAGAGTACACTGACTAGTTTAGTTGGTTTCAACTTTTCAAAAATACGAAATAAATTCTATTATCAACTCTCTATTGCTTATTAGCCGTTTTTAGTTTTGCCTGATGTTTCTGCTTAAAAAATTAATATCCTTTACAATTTCTTCTTCATTTTGCTACTCATATATATTGTTTTTTATTAAAATTAACTGAATTCAGACTAACTTGATTAATTGAAAGTAAATTTGCCCCTTTTAGTGTTATATATAACTAATCATACTCGCTTTTCCAACAAAAGTAATACATTGTGCTACTATTCACAGTAAAAAACTAACAATTTCTAACTCAAAATTGGGGACAATTCATCAAAAAGCCCTTCAAAATATCAAATAGTAGTACTTTTTGAATAAATTTGCCAAAGTAAATCTGTAATCAAAAAATACATAATGAATTCCAATGTAATTTATAACTTTTCCAAACTCAAGCCGTCGTTGTTCTTCTTACCCCTATTTTTGTTACTTACTTTAGTTGTTGTACTTTACACACAAGGTCCATTAAATGCTACTACTTACTTACAAATTCAAAAAGAAGCTTTTTTTTATATAAATCATCATTTAGGGCAGTTCCCAACTATTGAATACAATCTTACCCAATTAGGGGACGCTTCTATTTTATTGTCATTTTTAACAATTTTTATCCTGTATGCACCTAAAATATGGGAGTCCTTACTTTCTGCTTCTCTATTTTCTTTGCTTTTTTCAACAGTTTTGAAAAACCTTTTTCTTGTGCCAAGACCTTCTGAGGTGTACGACAACAGTAGTTTTTTTATTGTTGGTAAAACCGCAGTTGGCTTTGCCAGTTTACCTTCCGGACATTCAATTACCGTTTTTACAACGCTTACCGTTTTGCTGTTTGGTTTTATGCCCAAAAATTTAAATTCGAAACTTCTTTGGATCGTTTCTTTACTTTGTGTAGGATTACTGATTGTGGTGTCAAGAGTTGGTGTGGGCGCGCATCATCCACTTGATGTAATAACAGGCAGTATAATTGGTTACATTTCAGGATTACTAGGCATTTTTACAAACCAAAAATACAACATTTGGAAATGGGTAAATGATAAAAGATACTATCCCATTTTTATCCTTTTGATGCTTGTTTGTGGGGTTTCGTTACTTCTCAAAATTGGTGTTGAAAATATAATTATTTACTATTTGGCCTTAATTAGTTTGGTTGTTTCACTTTATAAAATCAGTTATGCTTACATTAAAAAATAATATAAAGAGCACTCATTTTGCCTTATTGATGAGTTTTCTTACTTTTTTATTCTTCCATTATCCGTTTTTTAAATTTGTTATCAACAACCTAGACTATAAAAGTTGTAGCGGCTTGTCCATTATTGTAAGTTTAATTGTGCTAATGCTGGTTTTGAATGCTTTGGTTTTTTTCCTGCTTTTCTTTTTGTCGCGGTATGTTGGAAAGTTTTTGTTAGTTGTTTTCTTTATCCTTAATTCCATTGCAGTGTATTTTATCAATACCTACAGCGTTATTTTAGACGAAAGTATGATCAGCAACATACTCAATACCAAATTTGAAGAGTCCAGTAGCTTTTTCTCCTTTAAACTACTTGTTTATGTACTTTTTTTTGGGATTCTTCCAAGTATTTACATCATTAAAGCTAAAATTAGTAACATAACCTTAAAAAAATTTTCAGTCACTACTTCGTTAACGTTGTTGTTTATTCTGGTGTTAGTTTTTGCCAATGCAAGTAATTGGTTGTGGATAGATAAAAATTCAAAAATATTGGGTGGACTCGCCATGCCTTGGTCCTACTCTGTTAATATTGCACTATATAATGTACACAACTATCAGAAAAATAAGAAAGAAATTCTGTTGCCCAATGCTACCATTAAAGATAACGAAAAATCGGTTGTAGTGTTAGTAATTGGAGAATCCGCAAGAAGCGAAAATTTCTCTTTGTACGGATACGGTAAAAACACCAATCCACTACTTTCCAAAATACCTAACGTATATCATTTTAATGCCACCTCGGGCGCTACCTATACCAGTGCGGGTGTAAAATGTATTTTAGAACATACTAGAACCGATGATTTGTATGAAATCTTACCCAATTATTTGAACCGAAACAATGTAGAAGTCATTTGGCGAACTACCAATTGGGGCGAACCACCTGTTCACATTAAAGACTATCAAAACAGAGAAGTTTTAGCTCCCAATTGTAAAGGCGATGGATGTAATTATGACGAAATTCTTTTAAGTGGACTAAAAGAACAAATTTTAGCTAGTAAAAATAATAAAATACTAATTGTGTTGCATACCAGTACTAGTCATGGTCCAACATACAGTAAGAAATACCCGCCACAATTTGAAACTTTCAAGCCCGTTTGCAACAGTGTAGAACTTGGAAATTGTACGCCTACTGAACTAATCAATGCTTATGACAATACAATAGTGTACACCGACTATCTTTTATCCAAAGTTATTGAGGATTTGAAACAAGTAAAAGATTTCAAAAGCACCCTTATTTTTGTTTCAGATCATGGGGAATCATTAGGTGAAAAGAACCTTTACATGCACGGTTTACCTTTAAGTATTGCACCTAAGGAACAATATGAAATTCCATTTATTGTTTGGGTATCCGATAACAGTTCCAAACAACTAAAACCTATTAAAATGGTGTCACAAGGATTTGTATTTCACAGTGTTTTAGATTTTTTAAATGTACAATCTCCTATTTTCAATGAAGAATTGACTATTTTTAAATAAAAGAAGAAACACTAACTCAAAATCATCCCACTATGAAAAATAGAATGGTTCTTATTTTTGCATTTGTTTCAACATTTGCACTAGGCTTTGCTTTTAAATCAATTACAACTAATAGCAATTACAGTCAAAAGCCACACAAAAAAGTAACCGGAATTGGCGGAATTTTTTTCAAATGCAAAGACCCTAAAAAAATGCGGGAATGGTACAAAGAAAATTTGGGATTAAACACCAATGAATACGGAGCCGTTTTTGAATGGAGACAAGGAGCCGATACACTTAAAAAAGGGTTTTCTCAATGGAGTCCATTTAATGAAAAAACAAAATATTTTGAACCTTCAACCAAGGATTATATGATTAATTACCGAGTGGAAAACTTGGAAGAATTAATCGAACAACTCAAAAAATCGAATGTAAGTATTAATGATGAAATAGAAAATGTTGAATATGGTAAATTTGTTCATATTTTAGACCTAGAAGGCAATAAAATTGAATTATGGGAGCCTAATGATGTTGCATTTGAAAAAATTGGAACTAAAATTGGCGCCAAGACTACAAAATAATTTAGAAAAGTGTCTGCAAGGTAAAATTCAATACAACATTTTAATTTATTCCGACTAGTAACGGAAAACACTAAAATCAATCTTTACTACCTGAACTATTACAATAAATGTTAAAATTAACAATTGTAGTAACATAGTTTAAATTTATTGTTTTTACATTTGTATCAAATTTAATTATAACATGACGATTATCCAACTTAAATATGTTTTGGCTGTTGCTGAATATCAAAATTTTACTTTAGCCGCCGAAAAATGCTTTGTTACACAACCAACTTTGAGTATGCAGATACAAAAAGTGGAAGAAGAACTTGGTATTCAAATTTTTGACCGTACAAAAAAGCCCATTCAACTTACCGAAATTGGACAAAAAATAGTAAACCAATCTAAAAATATAGTGAATGAAGCCAACCGAATTCAAGATATTGTTGACCAACAAAAAGGATTTATCGGTGGCGAATTTAGACTAGGCATTATTCCTACTGTTATGCCAACTTTGCTTCCAATGTTTTTAGCAAATTTTATAAAAAAATACCCAAAAGTTAAGTTAATAATAGAAGAACTGAACACGGAAGACATTATTATAAAACTCAACAACGGTCATCTAGACGCTGCGATTGCTGCAACACCTTTACACGAAGAGAAAATTAAAGAAGTGGTTTTGTATTTTGAGCCATTTGTGGCGTATATCCCAGAAAGTCATGCAAGTTTTTCTAAAAATGAAATAGAAATTAGCGATTTGAACTTGGACGAACTACTGCTTTTACAAGACGGACACTGCTTTAGAGACAGTATTTTAAACTTATGTAAAAGCAATGCCAACTTAGCACACAATCATTTTCAATTGGAAAGTGGCAGCTTTGAAACACTAATTAAACTTGTTGATGAAGGATTAGGAATGACACTTTTACCGTACCTACATACACTGGATTTAGGTGACAAAAACAAAGAAAAACTTCGACATTTTATTGAACCCAAACCGGCTAGAGAAGTAAGTTTAATTTATCCAAAAAACGAATTGAAAATACACATTATAGATGCATTACGCACTACCATTTCGGGAGTTATTAAAGGAGCAATTGTATTTCAAAACGTTAAAATAATTAGTCCACTTCAAAAAAACAATTCTTTGTAAATATTAATGGAATTATGTTAAGCTCGGTTTGTAAGTTTTTCATTGAAAAATAAATAATAGTATTTCATTAATGATTTAAAAAACGAATAAATAAATTTGATTTTTGAAATCGATTTTATTTTCAAAGAGTAGTACATTTACAAAAAAAACTATGGATTTAAATGCAAAAATGCTTCGTGATGACGCTTTGAGCGGAAAGGTAATTGTAGTAACCGGAGGTGGTAGTGGATTAGGAAAAGCCATGACCCATTATTTTTTGGAGTTAGGTGCTATAGTAGCTATTACTTCAAGAGATATTGATAAACTTAAGGCAACAGCATTAGAATTAGAAACTGCAACTGGAGGAACTTGTTTACCCTTAGCATGTGATGTTAGACATTACAATCAAGTAGAAGAAATGTTACAACATGTTTTGAAAACATTTGGAAAAGTTGACGTATTAGTAAACAATGCCGCTGGGAATTTCATATCGCCTACCGAACGGTTATCCGCAAATGCATTTGACACTATAATTGACATTGTTCTCAAAGGATCTAAAAATTGTACTCTTGCTTTAGGAAAACATTGGATAGATACTAAGCAAGAATCGTCGGTAATCCTGAACATAGTAACCACTTATGCTTGGACTGGTTCTGCTTATGTAGTGCCATCGGCAACAGCAAAAGCAGGTGTTTTAGCCATGACAAGAAGTTTAGCCGTTGAATGGGCAAAATACGGCATTCGTTCAAATGCTATTGCACCTGGACCTTTTCCAACAAAAGGTGCTTGGGATAGACTACTTCCTGGCGATTTAAAAGAAAAATTTGATTTAGCCAAAAAAGTACCCTTAAAAAGAGTTGGAAATCATCAAGAATTGGCCAATTTAGCTGCGTATCTTGTTTCTGATTTTTCAGGATATGTAAATGGTGAAGTTATAACAATAGATGGTGGAGAATGGCTGCAAGGAGCTGGACAATTTAATTTGTTAGAAGCAGTTCCAACAGAATTATGGGATATGTTAGAAATGATGATAAAGTCTAAAGGCACCAAATAAAACTAAAAGTAACAGTTTAAAAATGTAAATATTTAAAAAATAGTAAAAAGCAAACTTTGCAGATTTGTTAACAAATTAGATTTTTAGAAACGATTTTTAATTGTATTTTTACCGCTCAAAAATTCATAAAAACAAATGGGCAAAATAATTGCTATTGCAAATCAAAAAGGTGGAGTTGGAAAAACAACAACGTCAGTAAATTTAGCTGCTTCTCTAGGTGTATTAGAAAAAAAAGTGCTTTTAATAGATGCCGACCCACAAGCAAATGCAAGCTCAGGATTAGGTATAGATGTTGAAAATGTTGAAATAGGAACCTATCAAGTTTTAGAACATAGTAGCTTGCCGGAAGCCGCTATTGTATCGTGTTCTGCTCCAAATGTCGATGTTATTCCTGCCCATATTGATTTAGTCGCAATTGAAATAGAATTAGTTGACAAAGAAAACAGGGAATACATGCTGAAGAAAGCACTGGAAACCATCAAAGATAAATACGATTATATTTTAATAGATTGCGCACCTTCGTTAGGTCTATTAACATTAAATGCTTTAACAGCTGCAGATTCTGTAGTAATTCCGATTCAGTGTGAATATTTTGCATTGGAAGGATTGGGGAAATTACTCAATACCATTAAAAGTGTTCAAAAAATTCATAACCCAACTTTGGATATTGAAGGGTTACTTTTAACCATGTATGATTCAAGACTTCGATTGTCAAATCAAGTAGTTGAAGAAGTTCAAAAACATTTTAACGACATGGTTTTCAGTACAATTATCCAACGAAATGTGAAATTAAGTGAAGCCCCTAGTTTTGGCGAAAGTATTATTAATTTTGACGCTACTAGTAAAGGAGCAACAAATTATTTAAGTTTAGCTGAAGAAATTATTAAAAAAAATAAGTAAGTCATTATGACAAAAGCTGTTAAAAAACAAGCACTTGGAAGAGGTTTATCTGCTTTATTGAAAGACCCTGAAAACGATATTCAATCGGTTTCGGATAAAAATGCTGATAAAGTAGTTGGAAATATTGTTGAGCTTGAATTAGAGGCTATCGAAATTAATCCTTTTCAACCTAGAAGTAATTTTAACGAAGAATCACTTCAAGAGTTAGCAAAATCAATACAAGAATTAGGAGTAATTCAACCTATTACAGTTAGAAAACTCGATTTTAATAAATACCAATTAATATCTGGAGAAAGAAGATTAAGAGCTTCTAAATTATCTGGTTTCCAAACAATTCCTGCCTATATTCGTATAGCAAACGATCAAGAGTCTTTAACAATGGCACTTGTTGAAAACATTCAACGTCATGATTTAGATCCTATTGAAATTGCACTTTCTTACCAACGATTAATGGAAGAAATTCAACTTACCCAAGAACAAATGAGCGAAAGAGTTGGCAAGAAAAGATCTACAATTGCTAATTATTTGCGTTTGTTAAAACTTGATCCAATTATTCAAACAGGCATACGAGATGGATTTATTTCGATGGGACATGGTCGTGCTATTATAAATATTGAAAATTTAGAAGTTCAAACATCTCTATATCAAAAAATAGTTAGTCAAAATTTATCTGTTAGAGAAACCGAAAATTTGGTAAAAAACTATCAAGAGAGTTTAAAACCCAAAACAGACGTTCAAAAGAAGCCAACTTTTGAAATTGAAGAGGATAAAAAGAACTCCATCGCATCCTTTTTTGGTGCTAAAGTTGAAGTTAAAATAGCTGAAAATGGGAAAGGAAAGATTACAATTCCGTTTCGTTCAGAAGCAGATTTTGAAAGAATTATTAAGTTATTAAATAAGTAGTGCAAAAGTTTTTTTTCATACTAGTATTTGGATTTCTTTTTGGAATAAATATCACTTTTTCACAACAATCGAATGAACTTGTAATTAAAGATACTATTAGTACAAAAGCTATAAACCCACTTGCTCCTTCTAGAGCTGCTTTTTATTCAGCAATTGTTCCGGGTTTAGGACAGGTTTATAACAAAAAATATTGGAAAGTGCCACTTATTTATGCCGCTCTGGGAGTAGCAGTATATTCCTTTGCCAATAGCAATAAAAAATACCATCAATTTCGAGACGCCTATAAAAGAAGATTAGAAGGTTATACTGATGATCAATACAGTTTTTTGGATACAGGTAGATTGGTCGCTGGTCAAAAGTTTTATCAAAGAAATAGGGATTTGTCTGCCTTTTTTATAGCAGGTATATACATTTTAAACATTCTTGATGCTAACGTTGATGCTCATTTGTTACAATTTAATGTAAACGATAAGTTAACCGTGAAACCGGATACTTTTAAAAATGATTTCAATTATCAACAAAATGTAGCCATCACAATAAATTTTCATTTTTAAAACAGGTTTATGAAAATAGCACTTCTTGGATATGGCAAAATGGGTAAAGTAATAGAACAAATTGCTTTGAAAAGAGGTCACGAAATTATTTTAAAAAAAACCAGCACAAATTCTTTTGAAGGATTAGCAAACGCTGACGTTGCAATTGATTTTAGCACACCAGATGTAGCTGTTTGTAACATTTCAACTTGTTTGAATACTAATATACCAATAGTTTCAGGAACTACTGGTTGGTTATCTGAGTACGATGCAATGGTAGCGCTTTGTCAATCTAACAACGGAGCTTTTATTTATGGTTCTAATTTTAGTTTGGGGGTAAATTTGTTTTTTGAATTGAATTCCTATTTAGCAAAAATGATGGCAAAATTCAATCAATATAAAGTGTCAATTGAAGAAATTCATCACACTCAAAAATTAGATACTCCTAGTGGAACAGCAATTTCAATTGCAAATGGTATTATTGAAAATAGTGGCTATTCGAGCTGGTCATTAGAAAAAAGTAATGAATTAGAAATTAAAATCGATGCAAAACGCATTGACAGCATACCTGGAACTCATTCTGTCTTTTATAATTCTGATGTTGATACAATTGAAATTAAACACATTGCACACAATAGAGAAGGGTTTGCCTTAGGTTCTGTTATTGCTGCTGAATGGTTAGTAGGTAAATCCGGAATTTTTACAATGAAAGATGTTTTACAATTAAATGATTAAAAATTAATAAAATAGTATAATTATGTCTCTATCACAGTGGTTTTTGTTTTTTATAGTTGTCCAGATTATTCATTTTCTAGGGACTTGGAAGTTGTATAAAGAAACGGGGCACAAAACATGGGAAGCTTTGATTCCAGTGTATAACGCTATAATTTTAATGAAAATTATTAACCGACCAACGTGGTGGACAGTATTACTTTTTGTGCCTGTAGTCAATTTGATAATGTTTCCAGTAATTTGGATAGAAACCTTAAGAAGTTTTGGAAAAAACACCACTTTGGATACTTTTTTAGGAATTGGTACCTTAGGATTTTACATTTATTATCTTAATTATACTCAAAATTTAACCTATGTTTCTGATAGAAGTTTAAAACCAAAAAATGCTATAGCGGACACAATCTCTTCTTTACTTTTTGCTATAGTTGTAGCAACTGTAGTACATACTTATGTAATTCAACCTTATACAATACCTTCTGCTTCATTAGAAAAATCACTATTAATAGGTGATTTCCTTTTTGTTAGTAAATTCAACTATGGTGCTAGAACGCCTATGACAGCTGTAGCCGCACCAATGGTTCATGATACATTACCGATTTTTAAAACAAAATCGTATGTAAGTTTTCCTCAATTGCCATATTTTAGATTTCCTGGTTTTGAAAAAATTAAAAATAACGACATAGTAGTATTCAATTGGCCAAGAGATACCTTGTTCAACATGTACATTAAAGCTGACAAACGATACGATAAACCAATTGATAAAAAAACCAATTATGTAAAACGTTGTGTTGGTATTCCTGGTGACAGCCTTCAAATTAAAGAAGGAATTGTTTTTATTAATGGTAAAGAATTACAACTTCCTGAACGAGCAAGACCTCAATATTCCTATAAAGTGGTTTATGATGGAAAAACGCCAATTGACTTTGAGTATTTATTGAAAGAAATGAATATTACAGATGGTGTAGGATTTTTAAACAATGAAAAAAGAGATACTTTAATTTTTAGAGCTTTACCTTTTGATAATGCCGAACGATTAAGAAAAGTTCCTGGAATTACTGCTGTTAACAGAATAATTAATAAAGGAGTTGAAGATGGTATTTTTCCTGATTTTCAAGACGGAAAACCTACTTCTTCTAATAATTGGAATTGCGATAATTTCGGCCCTATTTATATTCCTCAAGCTGGTAAAACAGTTGCTTTAAACAAAAAAACACTGCCTTTTTATAAAATTATCATCTCAGAATATGAGAAAAATGATTTGAAAGTTATTGGTGATGCTATTTTGATTAATGGAAAAACAGTAACAACATATACTTTCAAACAGAATTACTATTGGATGATGGGTGATAATAGACACAATTCACTTGATGCAAGATACTTTGGTTATACTCCTGAAGACCATATTGTTGGAAAACCAATTTTTATTTGGATGAGTTGGGATACGAATGGAAAAGGATTTGGGAAAATTAGATGGGAACGTTTATTTACCACAGTTAATGGAGAAGGACAACCACAATCGTATTTCAAACTATTTTTAGGACTATTATTACTCTATTTTGGAATTGATTTTTTCATTAAGAAGAGAAAAGAAAATAAATAACTTTTATTCTTTTAAACTAAAATATACAAAGTCATAATACCCCCAAAAGGTTTTATGGCTTTTCGTTTTAATAAACATTCGCTATGGATTTACTTATTTACCCAACATATTTACCTTCAATTAGCCATTTTGTAGCTATAGCAAAAGCAATTAATGTTACTTTTGAAGTTGAAGATAATTTTCAAAAACAAACAAATAGAAACAGAACTTACATTTACAGTCCTAATGGAATACAAATGCTAAATGTACCTGTAAAACATTCAAAAAACCACCACCAAAAAACAAAAGATGTCAAAATCGAATATGCATTTGATTGGCAAAAACAACACTTCAAATCATTAGAAGCTGCTTATAGAACCTCACCTTTTTTTGAATATTATGAAGATGCAATACAACCTTTGTTCACCAAAAAATATACTTTTTTAATGGATTTAAATTTAGAAGGAATTGAAATTATTAAAAAATGTTTAGTCCTGAAAAATACTTTTGAATTCACAAAAGAATATTTTCAAGAAGTTCCTGAATTTATGGATTTTAGAAGTTTAGCAAATGGAAAAAAAGATGTTTCTACATTTGAATTTTACAACCAAGTTTTTGGAGACAAACACGGTTTTATATCAAATCTTAGCGTATTAGATTTACTTTTTAATGACGGAAGATTTGCCTTAGAATATCTTACTAATCAAAAACTTTAAAAGCAATTTGCTACGTTTTTTGTTTTTTCTTACGTGCTGCAGGGAAAAGTACATTGTTTAAAATTAATCGGTATCCTGGTGAATTTGGGTGTAAATCCAAAACAGTTGGTGAGTCACCAACCCTATGTTGATAATCTTCTGGATCATGTCCACCGTAATATGTAAACATTCCTTTACCTTTTTCGCCATGAATATATCGAGCTTCACTATTTAGTTCGTTTTGACCCAAAACCAAAACACTTGTTTTAACGAATTCACTGTCAAAAGCGGTTGTTTGACCCATGAATCCTTTTACTAATTGGGTATGATTTTGACACAACATAGTCGGAATTGGATCCCATTTTGCAGAAAAATCCATAAGTGTAAAGTAATCTTTTTCCATTGGCATTTTACGTTTTTCAGTAGTGTCAATATCTGAAAATTCATAATGTTCAGGCTTTCTGTCTAATGTGTAATTTTTAAAGGCAAATGAATTGGCATAATTAATTTTACTTTGATAATTGCCGTCACTTTCATCACCATCGAACATTGCTTCACAAATATCAACCCCATCAGCTGCAAGCGCAATGTCAAAACTATCTGTTGCTGAACACATTGCAAACATAAATCCGCCGCCAATAACAAAATCTGTAATTTTTTTTGAAACAGCTAATTTTTCCTGGGAAACTTTAGAATAACCTAATTTAGTAGCTAATGCTTCAGCCGATTTTTTTTGTTCAATATACCAAGGGGCATTACGATAAGCTCCATAAAATTTACCGTATTGTCCTGTGAAATCTTCATGATGTAGGTGCAACCATTCGTATTGAATCAAGCCGTCTGCAAGTACCTCTTCATCATAAACTGGCGTAAAAGGTATTTCCGCATACGTTAAAACAAGCGTAACTGCATCGTCCCAAGGTTGTTTGCCAGGTGGTGTATATACAGCTATTTTAGGGGCTTTCTCTAAAACAACCGCATCCATGTTTTGAGAAGGACTAGAAATTTCTGCTAATAATGCTTCCTTTTCGTCATCAGACAAAATTTCAAAACTTACACCTCTTATTTGACATTCTTTCCTTATTTCAACCGCATCAGGTAGTAAAAAAGAACCACCTCTGTAATTTAATAACCAACTTGCTTTATATTCTTTATTCAAACACCAATAGGTAATTCCATAAGCTTTAAGATGGTTTTTTTGAGTAGTTTCATCCATTGGCAACAAAATAAACGAAGCTTTTACTGAAATAGTAAGAAAAAGTAAAAGGAAGAGAAATGATTTTTTCAAAAGCATTTGTTTTTTTTAATTTCAAAGATAACTTTTTATTTGTGAATAAAATGCTAAAAATAAGCTTTATTGGTTTTACTTCTATTTAAAAAGGAACGTCACTATCGTCAAAATCATTGTTTAAATTGCTGCCAAAAGCTTCATTTGCAGTAGGTAAATTTTTAGTAATTGTAAAGTTATCGTCCATGTTCATTTTAGAAGGCAAATCAAAATCATTAATTCCATACTCTTCCAAGTTATCAAATTTACCTAGATTTCCGATAAATTTTAATCGTATATTTTCTAAAGATCCGTTACGGTGTTTTGCAATAATAAACTCTGCTTGACCCTGAGTGGGAGAAGCTTCTGCATCATCCCATTCATCTATTTTGTAATATTCGGGGCGATAAATAAACGAAACTATATCTGCATCTTGCTCAATTGCTCCCGATTCACGAAGATCTGAAAGTAATGGGCGTTTACTAGTTCCTCTCGTTTCAACAGCTCTTGATAATTGAGACAATGCAATTACAGGTACACTCAGTTCTTTAGCTAATGCTTTTAAATTTCTTGAAATTGTAGAAATTTCTTGCTCCCTATTACCACCACCTTTACCATTGCTTCCCCCAGCTGTCATTAATTGAAGATAATCTACAATTATTAATTTTATACCGTGTTGTGACGCTAATCGTCGAGATTTTGCTCTTAAATCGAAAATAGATAATGATGGTGTATCATCTATATATAAAGGTGCTTTTTCAAGATTTTTAACTTTTATACTTAATTGCTCCCATTCATGTTTTTCTAATTTCCCTGTTCGCAATTTTTCCGACGACAAACCAGTTTCAGAAGATATTAATCTTGTAATTAATTGAACTGATGACATTTCTAATGAAAATAAGGCTACAGGATGTCCAAAATCAATT
Source organism: Flavobacteriaceae bacterium (assembly GCA_947453885.1). Lineage (GTDB taxonomy): Bacteria > Bacteroidota > Bacteroidia > Flavobacteriales > Flavobacteriaceae > Flavobacterium. The sequence goes on along the minus strand of CANGIF010000022.1, from coordinate 16,682 downwards.
GCAATATTTCTTGCCATTGACAGTACAAAAGCCGTTTTCCCCATACCTGGTCTTGCTGCAATAATTATTAAATCAGAAGGTTGCCATCCAGAAGTAATTTTGTCTAGTTTTTCAAAACCTGTAGCAACACCACTCAAACCTTCCTTACTAGCAATTTCCTCAATTCGCTTTTTTGCTTGACTTACAAGGCTCTGAGCTGTTTCAGAACTTCGTTTTATATTTCCTTGTGTAACTTCGTAAAGTTTGGATTCCGCTTTGTCTAATAAATCAAAAACATCTGTTGATTCATCATACGATTCTTCAATAATTTCTGATGAAATTCTGATTAAACTTCTTTGAATGTATTTCTGAAGAATTATTCTTGAATGGAATTCAATGTGTGCAGAAGACGATATTTTTTGAGTGAGTTGTATCAAATAAAAATCACCTCCAACTAAATCTAATTTGGCATTTTTTTTCAGTTGGGCTGAAACAGTAAGTAAATCGATTGGTTGTGTATCGGTAAATAGTTGAAATATTGCTTCAAAAATATACCGATGTGCTTCTTTATAAAAAGCATCGGGTTGTAATAAATCAATTACCTCATCAACTCCCCGTTTATCTATCATCATGGCGCCTAAAACAGCTTCCTCTAAATCTATAACTTGTGGAGGTAATTTTCCTTTTTCAAGGTTAATTATTGTTGTTTTATCAACTTTTAAAGGGCTAATGTTTCTGAAATTTTCCATAAGGCGAAAGTACAAAAAAATAAAAAAAAATGAAGTTGTAGTTATTACTAAAACTTGTTCATAAATTACTAATTTTTGTTTATAAGTCAAAAAAAATCCGAAACTGTCTAGCTTCGGATTTTTTTACAAAAATTGTTAATTATTCTTTAAACTCACCCATTTTACTGTACTTATCCATTCTTTTCATAACAAGATCAGTTGTTGATAAATCTTTTAATTCACTAAACGCTTTTACAATATATTGCTCAACTGTTTTAAATGTTGTATCTTTATCATGATGCGCGCCACCAAGTGGTTCAGGGATAATATCATCGACTAGTTTTTGGCGTTTCATGTCAGATGATGTTAATTTTAATGCTTCTGCGGCTTGCTCTTTGTACTCCCAACTTTTCCATAAAATTGAAGAACAAGATTCAGGAGAAATAACAGAATACCAAGTATTTTCCATCATAAAAACCCTGTCTCCAACACCTATACCTAACGCTCCACCTGAAGCTCCTTCACCTATAATTACACAAATTATTGGCGTTTTTAATCGCGTCATTTCAAAAATATTTCTTGCAATTGCCTCTCCTTGTCCTCTTTCTTCTGCTTCTAATCCTGGATAAGCACCCGGTGTATCTATTAATGTTAAAACTGGAATATTAAACTTTTCTGCCATTTTCATTAACCGAAGTGCTTTCCTATAGCCTTCTGGATTTGCCATACCAAAGTTTCTTAATTGACGCATTTTAGTGTTTATTCCTTTTTGTTGACCAATAATCATATACGATTGATCTCCAATTTTTCCTATTCCACCAATCATGGCTTTATCGTCTTTGAAATTTCTGTCTCCAAAAAGTTCTAAAAAAGATCCTTTAGTTAAATTTGTTATGTACTCTAACGTATAAGGTCTGTTTGGATGTCTTGAAAGTTGTACCCTTTGCCAAGCTGTTAAGTTTTTGTAAATGCTCTTTTTTGTTTCTAATAGCTTTTTTTCTATCTGTTTACAAGTGTTGGTTACATCAACATCAGATTCTAGTCCAATTACTTGGCATTTGTCTAATTGATCTTCTAGTTCTTTTATTGGAAGCTCAAAATCTAAATATTCCATAGGATTTGTGCGTTTTTAAATTATTTTTTGGAATACAAATATAAAATATAAAATTAGCTAAGAAAGGATTTCTTTTTGTTTTTTAAAATCCCATTTACTATAACAGTTATCAAAATTAAAAATGCTCCTAAATAAAAGGAAGGTTTCATTTTTTCTGAATCCTGAAAAACTAAAATTGCCAGTAAAATGCCATATAATGGTTCTAAATTAATAGTAAGCATTACAGTATAAGGACTTAAGTATTTCATTACTTTTACTGAGGCTGAGAAAGCATAAGCAGTACAAATTGAAGACAATACAAATAAACCAATCAAATCTGATAGGGATAAAGTAAAAAAAGTTGGTGTAAATGAATTGGTAGCTAAAAAATACAACGTTAAAAAAAACAAACCTCCACCCAACTCATAAAACGAAATTAAATTTGGATCGTACTGTTTTGCAAATTTACCATTGTAAACTGAAAACAAAGCAGATAAAAAGGCAGACGTTAATGCTAAAACAATTCCAAATTGGAATTCCTTTGTTACATTAAAGATGATCAATAATCCCAAAATAACCAATAGTCCAAAAAAAACTTCGTACCAAATTATTCTTCTATTATAAAAAAGAGGTTCTAAAAGTGAAGCAAAAAAAGCCCCCGTTGACAAACAGGCTAAGGTTACGGATATATTGGATACTTTTATTGCTTGATAAAACGTGAGCCAATGGCAGCAAATTATAATCCCGCCAAGCATGAACTGTAAGAATAATTGAGGGGAAATTTTAAGTGGAATTTTCTTTACAAACACATAAATTCCTAAAATTAGGATTGCAAAAAACATACGATACCACACCAAATCAAGCGTCTTTAACGAAATTAGTTTCCCTAAAAGTGCTGTAAAACCCCAAATAAATACTATTAAATGTAGGTGTAAATAACTTTTAAAATTACCTTCTTGCATATCGAAGCAGATAAATAGCTAATATTCCAAAAACAATATTTGGAATCCAAACTGCAATTATAGGTGGAATACTTGACTTTTCAGCGAGTACTCCAAAAACTTTATCGAAAAATACAAATCCAAATGCTAACAAAATCCCAATGGCCAAATTCATTCCCATTCCTCCTCTGCGTTTCATTGACGAAACGGCAACGGCAATAATGGTTAATATAAATGCCGAAACAGGAACACTGAATTTTTTATACAATACAACTAAATAAATGTTTATATTTCCATTTCCACGTTTTCGTTCTTTTTCAATAAATTTATACAAGTTGTTCAACGAAAGTGTTTCAGCAATGTAAACTACAGGTGTTAAATCTTCTAAATCAAAGTTAAAAACAGTGTCTTTTTTTGGTACCGACTCCAATTGGTCGTTTAAAACGCCTACTTTTCTTTTAGTATAATCAAACATTGAATAGTTTTTGCTTGCTGGATTCCATTTAATTCTACTTGCTGCAATTTTATAATTCAATGTTTTGTCTTTATTAAATTTTTCTAAAGAAAAATTAAAAGCAACTTTTGAAATTGTATTGAAATTACTAACATAAATATAGGTATCGTCATCTAATTGTCGGTACACATCGGCACTTTCCCTTACTTCAGATTGACCATTACCAATTAAATAAGTATATCTAAAATTATTGAATTCATCGCTTGCTTTTGGAGCTAAAAAAAAGCCCATGATCAATGCTCCAATAGAAACAATTGTTGCGCCAATTATGTAAGGTCTTAAAAATCGATTAAACGATATCCCTGAACTTAAAATGGCAATAATCTCTGTATTGTTAGCCAATTTGGAGGTAAACCAAATGATGGAAAGGAATAGAAAAATTGGAAATAAAAAACTAGCAAAATGAATTGTAAAATAAAAATAATATTTAGCAATAGCCCCAATTGGAACCTTATTTTCAATCATTTTATTAACTTTTTCCGACACATCAATAATAATTCCAATTGGAATAAAAAGCAAAAGCATGACTGAAAAATTAGTCAAATATCTTTTCAGAATGTAACGGTCAATAATACTTAAAATCATATTTAAAATTTTTATTTTCCAATTCGTTTGCTGCTTTTGACATTCCGAATTAAAAAAATGAACAAAAAATTACAAGCGTTGACTCATTTGCTGCGTCATTTTTTCTTTCCATTGCCTAAAATCTCCTGCAAGTATTCGTTTTCTGGCTTCTCGAACTAGCCACATGTAAAAGCCTAAATTATGAATAGTTGCAATTTGTTTTCCTAGGTATTCGTTAGCTGCAAATAAATGCCTCAAATACGCTTTAGTATATTCATGATCTACAAAAGTAGTACCTGTTTCGTCTAATGGAGAAAAATCATCTTCCCACTTTTTATTTTTTATATTAATGGTTCCGTTGGCCGTAAATAACATACCGTTTCGAGCATTTCTCGTAGGCATAACGCAATCTAACATGTCAACTCCTAACGCAATATTTTCTAAAATATTTATTGGAGTACCCACTCCCATTAAATAACGCGGCTTATCGGTAGGTAGAATATCACAAACCACCTCTGTCATGGCATACATTTCTTCGGCAGGTTCACCAACAGAAAGTCCTCCAATAGCATTTCCTTGTTGGTTTGAATTGGCAATATATTCTGCCGATTGTATTCGTAAATCTTTGTAGGTACTGCCTTGAACAATTGGAAAAAAAGTTTGTTCAAAACCGTATTTAAACGGTAATTTTTCTAAATGATGGATACATCTGTCCAGCCATCTATGAGTCATGTGCATAGAACGTTGCGCATATCGATAATCACAAGGATAGGGCGTACATTCATCAAATGCCATAATGATATCGGCACCAATCGTTCTTTGAATTTCCATCACACTTTCAGGTGAAAAAAAATGATACGATCCGTCAATATGCGATTTGAATTTTACGCCTTCTTCTTTAATTTTTCTGTTTGCAGAAAGTGAATATACCTGATAGCCACCTGAATCGGTTAAAATGTTTCGATCCCAATTCATAAATTTATGCAATCCACCTGCTTTTTCTAAAATGTTTGTTTGTGGTCTAAGGTACAAATGGTAGGTATTACCTAAAATGATATCCGGATTAATTTCTTCTTTCAATTCACGTTGGTGCACGCCTTTTACAGAAGCAACAGTGCCAACAGGCATAAAAATAGGCGTTTCAATTGTGCCATGATCAGTAGTAATTACCCCTGCCCTTGCCTTTGATTGTGTATCTGTTTGTAATAAATCAAACTTCATATTGTAAATTTTCAGTGGGCAAATATAGGTTAAATTAAAAATGTGCTAATTACTACCCAATCTTTTTTAGAAATGTTTATGATTATTGCCCTTTCTTTCTATCGGCAAGGAGCATAAAACAAGTGTTAAAGATTAGATAATTATCCTTTGAAACGCGAATACCAACCTACACATCACTATTTTTGGATATTATTACAAACAGCCTAACATTTGCTTATAGTACCTACTAATGAAACAACTAATTCAAAAACAAATTTTGCCCATTAGCTTGGAACAAGCATGGGATTTTTTTGCTACTCCAAAAAATCTAAATGAAATTACACCCGAAGGTTTAAAATTTGAAATGATTTCCGATTTACCTGATGTTATGTACGAAGGGCTACTCATTTTATATTACATCAAACCAATGCTTAATTTAAAAGTTTTTTGGTGTACTGAAATTACTCATATAAAAGAACAGCAGTTTTTTGTTGACGAACAGCGCAAAGGACCGTATGCCATTTGGCATCATGAGCACCATTTCAAAGCAGTGCCAGGTGGTGTAGAAATGACGGATATTATTCATTACGACATTGGGAAATCTTTTATTGGTTGGTTGGCAGGAAAACTTTTTGTGGATAAAAAAGTAAAAGCAATTTTTGAGTACCGCTACACCACTTTAGAGACCTATTTCAGTAAAAAATAAGTTTTTTTTAAAACCACTTTTTAGCATTAATGACTAGCTAAATACAAAAATGTGGTTTTAAATAACTTTAAAAATCTGTTTGTATTATTCCAAAAAATAGAGCCATTCTCGGCTCATCAACTGCTTTATAAAAAATTTTCTTGACAATAATGGCACCCTGTTCTTTCACACGGGGTGCCATTTTGGTTTTTAAAGCCAAATGAAATACTAGCTTTCATAACCCGTTTTCAGATACCATTTATGCTTCTGTCTTGTTTCTTTCTTCTCTTTACTTCTGGTCAAAATCTATTCCTAGTAGTTGTTTGAACTCCTAATTTTAAATCACGTTAATTTTTAGTTATTCATTTCCGCTTTGTAGTTGCTGTTTACCGCACCTTAGCTGTAACGCTCCGCAAGCGGAAGGTAGTTACTAAAAGGCAGTACGTAGATATTAAGTGACGGAATGTTAGTTTAAAATTAAAAATAAATTCAAAAACTTCTAAAAAAAAATTGTAGGCATTTAGTTCCAACAAACTAAATACATCCTTTAAAGAATAACCCAACTTACTTTTTCCTTTTGTTAGGTGTAAATGATGCAACTCCTATTTATTATTGTGTAAAGTTGTAGGTACAAATTAGTCTTATCTTTATATAGTTCTAAAAACACTTTCATAACTTAAAAATACAAAATGAAAAACAATGCCGGATTACAATTTACCGGTCGAATTGCTTGGAAAAATTCAGGTATTTGGCAAGCTAAAAACCACGAAAGACAAGTAGTTTATTATAAATTGCTTTCACATTAATTCACACCATAAAAAAAACAATTAAAATGAAAATACTAATCGTAATTACATCGCACAGTGCGTTAGGCACAACTGGGGAAAAAACTGGTTTTTGGATAGAAGAATTTGCAACTCCTTATTATGTATTAGCAGATGCAGGAGCCGCAATAACCATAGCGTCTCCAAAAGGCGGACAACCACCAGTAGATCCCAAAAGCGAAGAAGCAGCTGCCCAAACGGATGCTACAAAAAGGTTTTATAATGACATAGTGCTTATTGATAAAGTAGCACATTCGTTGCAACTATGCAAAGTAACGTTTGATGCGTATGATGCTGTTTTTTACCCTGGTGGACATGGTCCTTTGTGGGATTTAGCAATCGATAAAGATTCTATTAAACTCATTGAAGATTTTTACAACCATCAAAAACCCATTGCCTTTGTGTGTCACGCACCAGCTGCATTAGTTAATGTAAAAGCAGAAAATGGCGAACCACTTGTAAAAGGAAAACACCTTACAAGTTTTTCAAATTCAGAAGAAGAAGCTGTTAAGTTAACTAAAATAGTTCCTTTTTTATTAGAAGATAAATTGAAAGCACTTGGTGCGCATTATACAAAAAGCAACAATTGGGAAGCGTATGTTCAACAAGATGGTTTACTTATAACTGGGCAAAATCCTGCGTCATCCGAAGCCGTTGCCAAACTACTTTTAAAAACACTTAAAGGTGAAAAAACAAATCATTTGCATAAATAGAAAAGTGAAATCATGACCATTCAAACCATTAATCCTTCTATAAAAAAGAATCACTTTAGAAATGGAAAAAATTAAGCACTAATTAAAAAAGCAATTAGCCAACTTTACGCCTCCACTACTCGGTATTGGAGGTTAATTAATGAGTAAACACAAAAAAAGCATATTGGTTTGTTTATTTAAACTACTAAACAAATAACCACATTATGGAAACAAAACCAAATGATGAAGACCTTAGGCATTTTGAATTTCTTACAGTCAACTCCAAAGAAGTAATAGAAAAACAAGTCGATTCCTATCGACAACAACATTCCTATGCTGGCACCATAATTGGATTCACTGTTTTGTTTATTCCTTTTTTTTTGAACAGTTTAGATGGAACAAACCAAATATTGCAATTCATTTCCATCGTTCCAATTGCCTTGTTTATTAGTGCAATTCTTTTAATGCTAAGCATATTTAGAGGCAAACCATTGGACCAAGCCTTATCAGTAACAAAATACAAAGAACTGCTCAACAAAACCTACAAAGAAATTTTACTCTTCGAAATTGAAGCCAACAAAAGTTCGTACATAAAAAACAATGCAACCACCCAAAAAGCCAATAAAAGATACATGCAAGGAATTAGTTTGACAACCATAGCAATAATCATGGCAATTCTCATGCTTTTAATAAGCACTTTTTTAGCCCTCGAAAAAAAACCAACAAAAGTCCAAGTTGTAAATTCCGTTAAAAAACAAACCAGCACACTCCTAAAAATAATGTACCAACCAGCAGCAAAACAAAAAGTACCTAAAAAATGACCGCAACAGAAAGTAGCAACAAAATTTATACAACCATTTTAAAATCAATTCAAGTAAATAACAAGAAATGCAAACTTGCAAACTTTAAAACACAAGTTACTTCAGCTGTTCAAAAGGAATATATTGCAGCCGAAAATGCAGCAAATAGTATAGAAGAAATTTCCAAACTTCAAAACAAACTCTATGCCGAAAACAACCAATCCTTACTCATTATTTTTCAAGGAATGGACAGTGCAGGTAAAGACGGAACCATAAAAAACATAATGAAAGGAGTAAATCCACAAGGCGTTTTAGTCACAAGTTTTAAACACCCAAGCACCCAAGAATTAGAACACGATTACCTATGGCGACATACTATACAACTACCAGAGCATGGTCAAATAGTCATTTTCAACCGTTCTCATTATGAAAATGTGCTCATCTCAAAAGTGCATCCCGAACTAGTACTAGCTGAACGCATAAAAGGATACGACAACCTTTCAAAAATAGACAAACTCTTTTGGAAAATGCGCTACAATCAAATCAAACATTTTGAAAAAAGAAACAGCGAAACAGGTACACCAATTTTAAAATTCTTTCTGCACCTTTCCAAAGTCGAACAATGCAAACGCTTTTTAGAACGAATAAACAACCCGGACAAACATTGGAAATTTTCATCCTCCGATATTGAAGAACGAAAGTATTGGGAACACTATCAGAAAGCTTATGAACAAGCCATAAAACATACTAGTACAAAAACAGCACCTTGGTACATCATTCCTTCCGACGACAAAGCCATTGCCCACGCCCTAATAGGAAAAATAATAGTAAACAAGTTAAAAGAAATGAACCCCGTTTTTCCTACCAAAACCAAACAAGAAACACGCTACATGCAAGAAGCAAAAATTATTTTAGAAAAAGAGTTGAACCAATTTTAAATACTACCTGTCAATAAAATATTTCTTTTAAGTTAGCAAGTAGTGTTACATGGAGTCTCAATTTTTCTTTTATTTAGAATAAAAAAAAGGACAGCTATTGCCCTCCTTTTATCAAATACGGTGCTACAATGAGTAGCTCCGCTTACGTGTTTTTTATAAATTGTACTTTCCTTTTTTAGCTACTAAATAAGTAAACCATTATTTATTTTGCCAAGTATTGTTTTGTAAGTTTACATCTGGCAAAAACCGATCTGGATCAATAGTAATGGCTTTTAAAAGCGGTAATTGTTTCAATTCTATTTTCCATTCGTTTTGTTTGTACCAAACTTCTACTGGTAAAGTTCTGCGCTCTTTAGTGCCATTCTCAAAAAGCAATTCATACACAACAGGCATAGGAACTTCTCCTTTGTTTTCAAAAACAACGGTGTAATCGTTTCCTGAAACAACAACCGATTGAATACCTAAATCAATGTTTCCGTTATCGTAAAACCAACTTTTCCAAAACCAGTTTAAGTTATCGCCCGCAGCGTTGTTCATTGCATTAAAAAAATCTTTAGGTTGAGGGTGTTTGAAAGCCCAAGTTTTAATGTAGTTTTTAAAAGCAAAATCAAACCGCTCGTTTCCTAAAATATATTCTCTCAGCATTACCAATCCTTGAGCAGGCTTAAAATAGGCCGCAAAACCTAAATTATAATCTTGAATAACATCCGGATAAGTAGCAATACTTTCTCTGTTTGGGGAGGTTAACCATTGTGTAATGTCCTCTTCTAAATACGATTTGAATTCGTGTTTATTAAATGCTTTCGTACTGTAATGGTTGATAAAAGTATTGAACCCTTCGTCCATCCAAGCATAACGTCTTTCGTTTGAACCCACAATCATAGGAAACCAATTGTGCCCAAATTCGTGATCGGTTACTTCCCAAAGCCCGCCTTTTGCTTCTTTATAATCGCAAAAAGAAACCCCAGGATATTCCATTCCGCCAACATTTGAAGCCACATTGACAGCAACAGGATAAGGATATTCGTACCATTTTTCTGAATAATGTTCAATACTTGCTTTCACAAATTCAGTAGAACGATTCCATTTTGTTACTCCTTTAGCTTCGTCAAAATAAACAGATTGTGCCATGGTGTGTTTTTTACTAGGCACATTGATTCGGGCAGCATCCCAAATAAAAGCAGTTGAAACTGCAAAAGCGACATCTCTTGCGTTTGCAATTTTAAAATGCCAGGTTAATTTTCCGGTTTTTACAGGACGTGTAATTGCTGTTTTACCCACTTCCTCTGGTGTAATAATAAACTGTGTTTGATCGCTTTTTGATGCAGCATCCAATCGTTGGATTTGAGTTGGTGTTAGTACTTCAGCTGGATTAACCAATTCGCCAGAACCAACCACAATCTGATCATAAGGAACAGTAATTTTGTAATCAAAAGTCCCGTATTCTAAATAGAATTCGCCCGCACCCAAGTACGGCTCAGTGTTCCAGCCCTCAACATCATCAAAAACAGCTACTCTTGGATACCACTGCGCTATTGAAAAAACAGTTCCTTGACTTGTAGCTAATTGTCCCATTCTGTCCATACCTTTCCTTGGAATTTTAAACTCAAAATCCATAGCAATAGTAGCTACTCCTCCATTCGGCTGAATTGGTTCGTTTAGAAAAACTTGCATGCGTGTATCCGAAATAATAAATCTGGCACTTCCAGCAGATTTGCCTGTTTTTGCATTTAAATTAGTAATAGTTATTCCTCCATCAACATCTCCAGAAAAACGATCGCGTAAAGGGCTAGTCAATGTTCCTCTCGAATCAGGTTTAAAGCGATTTTGTTCCACATACATCCAAATGTAACTTAAGGGCTCTGGACTATTATTGGTATAAGTCAACACCATTTTCCCTTTAAGTTGTGCAACATTGGGGAAAAGTTCCGCTTGAATGTCATAACTGGCTTTGTTTTGCCAATAATTAGGCCCTTGAGAACCCGAAGCAGAACGAAAATTAGTGTTTGATGGTGTGCCAAAATCATTGAATTTTTCTTGATTATTGGACTTAACTGCTTGCGAATAGCTACTAAAAGTAACACAAACAACAAAAAGCACAATGGAAGGAATTTTTAGAATCATTTGTTTAAAATTAAAATTTGAATACACTTATTGGTTTGCTAATTTATAGAATACATTTAGTTTAATGTCATTTTAAATACATAATTTTTACCCGCTAGTATTACCGTTTTTGAATCAATGAAACGAAGAGTATAAAAAGTGGTGTCGTTAAGCAGTTTTTCCCATTCATTACCTCCATCAATTGAATAGAAAACGCCTGTGGCACCCACAACTAATAGCTTTTTCCCTTTACTTTTTGGAGCATATTGTACACACGATGCATAACCAAACCCTGAATGATTTGCTTTTAAATGCCAAGTTGTACCTCCATCAGTAGTTTGTGCTTTATTGCTAAAATCTTGGTCGGGTTTTTCATAATCGCCACCAACTATATATCCCGTGTTTTCATCATAAAAAGCAACTGAAAATATGCCTTTCATAGTAGTTCCTTCTGCAATTGGAGTGTTATAAACTGTCCAGTTTTTACCTTTTTCTTTAGAATAAAAAACTCTTGCATTTGAACCTCCTGTTACTACCCAAGTATTTGATTTAAAACTGCACAAAGTAGAATTACTTGCTGCAAAAACAGCTTCGTCTTGAAACATTTGGGGCAAACTATCACAACTCATTTTGGTCCAATTCAGACCGCCATTGTGGGTAATGAGTAAAGACAAACAATTGTCAATTGGATCGCCAACTGCCATACCTTCCTTTTGATTCCAAAAGGAAAGACAATCGTAAAAAACTTTAGGATGTTGTTCTTCATAGACTTTTTTAATAGAAAAGTCTTTTTTATCCAGTCGGAATAAACTAGCCGGATTCCCAATAGATAAAAAATAAACAGCCTTTGAAGTTTGCGAAATACTTCTGAATTCATATCTTGTATTATCTGGTATTTTAAACTCTTTTTTTTCAGATGTTCTCCAATCGATATAACCGATTCTGCTTTTTGTGGTCGCATACCAAAGCTTATGATTGTCAATAACAATAGCTCTTAAACTTAATTCGCCCTTAAAAAGGGTGTCAATAGTTTTGATTCTTGGAGTTATAAAAGTCACTTTTTTTTGCTGACAAAAAACTATATTCCAACAATTTAAAAGAAATACTACATATAGCAAAAGTGATTTTCTGTTCATCTTTTTGTTTAAATTTGTATGGCTAATATATGCTATTTAAACTTGGCATAATAATTGAAATTCAAATAATATAAAATTTAAATAAAGTAACCATGAAAACAAAGTTTGTTAGTATCGTTTTGCTGCTTTTTTCAAGTATGCTTTTTGCTCAAGACAGAACAATTGTCAACGCAACAAATTCAGAAATTAGTGATAATCTTGACTTAAGAGCCGTTGCTTCCATTTTTGGTGATTCTCAAAATTTAGAAGATTTTGAACGACGTTTAAACGATCCACAATTGCAAATTTCAAACCTAGATTTGAATAATGACAATCAAGTTGATTATTTGCGAGTTATTGAATCTATTCAAGGATATACACATCTAATAATCATTCAAGCCGTTTTAAGTCAAGATGTTTACCAAGACATTGCTACAATTGAAATTGAAAAAAACCAACGTAGAAATGTTCAAGTTCAAATTGTTGGTAATCCCTATTTTTATGGAGCCAATTACATTTACGAACCCGTTTACATAAATCAGCCCATTTTTTACAACTACTTTTGGGTTAGGAACTACCGACCATACTATCCTAGATGGAATTGGGGGTATTATCCTTCTTATTACATAGCTTGGAATCCCTTCCCTATTTTTAGATACCGACGTCACATGGAAGCTTCAATTAATTTCAATTATCAATACCGGTATTCAAATGAAAGAAGAAGTACTGTTGCTGTAAATCTATACAATACCCGAAGAAGCTATGGATACGAAAGAGAAAACCCCACTCGTTCATTTGAAGTTAGACATAATGAGGTTAGAAACCGATATGAGTTTGACAAAGTAAGAAACGACACAAGAGATCTTTCAGCTCCAAGAACAAACGATGTTAGGAATAATAATGGAAACACAGGAACGCCAAGAAATAATACCAATCCTAGTGGTACTTCTACTATAAATAACCATTTAGATTCAGCACCAAGAAATACTAATCCAACGCCAAGAACTAATGGTCCAATTGATCCAGCAAGTACCGAACCAAGAAATACCAATCCTACACCAAGAGCCACCCCTTCTGGTAATACAAACACTAACGATCAAAGTCCTAGAATAAATACGCCAAGAACTACAAATCAAAATTTTCCAAATCCAAGGAGTAATGCTAACCCAAGAAATTCAGATTCTCCAAGCAATCCAAGAATAATTTCAACACCTAGAACAATGCAAAATCCTAGAAACAACAACACACCAAGAGCTGAAATGCCAAAACAACAAGGCAGAGAAAACCCAAACAGAGGACGCTAATAAAATATATAAAAAGGCATTATTTTACAAATAGTGCCTTTTTTAATTATAATTCAAAAAAATAGGGTATAACTCTTTCAAATTCTTTAAAAATAGTACATTTGTATTCTTTTTTTAAATAATTTATGAGCGCTCACAATCACAGTTCACTTCACAGTAAATTAACAGTAGGAGGATTATTAATTACTTTAGGTATTATTTACGGTGATATTGGTACATCACCATTGTATGTAATGAAAGCAATAATGGGACTTAATACTGCTATAAGTAAAGACATAGTATTAGGTGGATTATCCTGTATTTTTTGGACATTAACATTACAAACCACATTAAAATATGTAGTATTAACACTAGGAGCAGACAATCATGGCGAAGGAGGAATATTTGCCTTGTATGCTTTAGTAAAAAGAACTAAAATACAATGGCTTATAATTCCAGCAATTATTGGAGGAAGTGCGCTTTTAGCAGATGGAATTATTACGCCTCCCATATCTGTATCTTCTGCTGTTGAAGGAATAAAAACGTTTTATCCTACAATGAATATTAAGGCAATTGTAATTGCAATTCTCTTTATTCTATTTACAATACAACAATTTGGAACAAAACTAGTTGGCAAATTTTTTGCCCCAATGATGTTAATTTGGTTTTCAATGTTAGGTGTACTAGGAATTATTCAAATTAGTAGTAATTTAGCTGTTTTTAATGCGTTAAATCCTTATTATGCCTACAATCTTTTAAAAATACATCCCGATGGATTTTATGTTTTAGGATTTGTTTTTCTTTGTACAACGGGTGCTGAAGCTTTGTATTCAGATATGGGACATTGTGGCAGAAAAAACATCCGAATTAGTTGGATTTTTGTAAAAACAACGTTAGTTCTTAATTATTTTGGACAAGGTGCATGGCTTATGATGCACGAAGGAGTAACATTATCCAGTTTAGGTGGCGAAAATGCAAATCCATTTTATTTAATAATGGAAAAATGGTTCCAACCTGTTGGTATTATCATTGCGACATTAGCTGCTGTTATCGCTTCACAAGCTCTTATTAGCGGTTCATTTACTTTAATAAATGAGGCAATGCGCTTGAACTTTTGGCCAAAAGTAAAAATTAAATACCCTTCTGATTTAAAAGGACAATTGTACATTCCTTCCATTAATTGGTTGTTGTTTTTTGGTTGTGTAGGTGTTGTTTGGCATTTTACCGATTCAGGAGAAATGGAACATGCTTATGGTTTAGCTATTATTTTATGCATGATCATGACCACTATTTTGCTAAATTTCTATTTGATAATGAAACGTTTAAAATGGTATTTCCTAATTCCATTAATTAGTATTTACCTTGCTATTGAATTAAGCTTTTTAGCAGCCAATATTAAAAAATTTGCCGATGGTGGATACGTTACACTTTTTATTGCAGGTCTTTTAGTAGGTATAATGACAACATGGTTTTTAGCTAAACAAATTAGTAAAAATTACACTAAAGTTGTAAAAATTGACGATTACAAAAAAGTGTTAGCTGAATTAAGTTTAGATCTTTCAATTCCAAAATATGCTACCCATTTAGTTTATATGACGAATTCTAACAGAGTAGATGAAATTGAAGAAAAAGTAATGTATTCTATACTACAGAAAAGACCAAAACGAGCTGATTTATATTGGTTTGTCCATGTCAATATTTTAAACGAACCTTATAAAAGAGAATATAAAGTAACCGAAATAATTCAAGATGATTTGTACCGAATTGATTTTAATTTAGGATTTAGAGAACCTACTAAAATTAATTTAATGTTCAAAGAAGTATTGAAAGACATGGTAAGTAAAGGTGAAGTTGACATAACAAGCAGGTATGAATCTTTGAGTAAAAATCACATAATTGGTGATTTCAAATTTGTTCTTTCCGAAAAATTCTTGTCTAATGATTCGGACTTATCATTCTATGAAAAAATTGTCATGAACACTTATTTTGTTCTTAAAAAACTTAGTCTTTCAGAAGAAAAAGGATTTGGTTTGGATAGCAGTTCTGTAAAAATAGAACAGTTCCCAATGGTATTACATGCTCCAGAGATTATCGATATGAAAAGAATTGATTAACAACAATTTTTTATGAAATTTAAATTAGTTATTAATTTATTAATCTCATTAAAAAATTTAACCCTATTTGTTTGACATTTAAAAACTAATTCAAATTACTATAATGGAGGAACAGTCAAAACGACTTAATAAATTTATAAGTGAAACTGGTTTATGTTCCAGGAGAGAAGCTGATAAAATTATTGAAGAAGGTAGAGTTACCATTAATGGTTTAAAATCGGAATTAGGAACCAAAGTAACCTATAGAGACGAAGTTAGAGTTGATGGTAAATTAATTCGAGAAAAAACAGAACAATCTCTTTATCTAGCTTTTAACAAGCCCGTAGGTATTGAATGTACCACAAATTTAAACGTTAGAAATAACATTATTGATTTTATCAACTACCCAAAAAGAATTTATCCAATTGGTAGACTTGATAAAGCTAGCGAAGGTTTACTTTTCTTGACTAATGATGGTGATATTGTAAATAAAATACTTAGGGCTAGAAACAACCATGAAAAAGAATATATTGTAACAGTAAACAGACCCATAACAGATCGTTTTATTGAGAGAATGGGAAATGGAATACCCATTTTAGAAACCGTTACTCGCAAATGCAAAGTAGAACAAGTCAGTAAATTTGTTTTCAAAATAATTTTAACACAAGGATTGAACAGACAAATTAGAAGAATGTGCGAGTACCTTGGTTATGAAGTAACGGCTTTAAAACGAACTAGAATTATTAATGTATCTTTAGATATACCGACAGGTAGGTATCGAAATCTAACCGAATTTGAAATAGAACAATTGCAACAATTAATTGAACCTTCGTCAAAAACAGAAGAAGCCAGTTTACCTAAAATTCAAATGTCAAACAAAATGGAATCGAAACAAAGTTTCAAAATTACGCCGAATAATAAGAACAATTCATTATAATTCAAGCATTTAATTTTTTGAAACAATAAATTTTAATATACTTATTTAGGCGCATTCATAATTACTCAATTATTTGTATATCAATAAAATAATTGTTATTTTAGAAGAAACAAACCCCGAAATTACCCAAAAAGAGTCAAAAACGGGGTTTTTCTTTAAATGCTATGCCAAAAATACTACGTTTAAGCGAATT